>CAMCLK010000023.1 GCA_945875585.1 Candidatus Kuenenia stuttgartensis
GAAATGACCGACCAAGCCGGGAACGCGACCTTCCATGCGGGATGAACCATCTGGTTCGCTCACGCGTTTGCCGTACTCGCCATAGCTGCGATAGCTCAGGCCGGCACGTTTGCAGGCGTCCCACAGGTAGCCGGATGGAGGATTTGAAAGATGGCCTTCATCGTCGTCTTCAACACCTTTGCGTCGCGAATAGGTCAAATGCCAATCGCGGGCGATGTAATCGGTGTGGTAGGCGGCAGTGCTCCAAGGGTGGCCGTCGCGGCTGACCTGACCGTTGCAGTACAAGTTGTCGAGCAGCACATATTCTTTCGCCAACTTGTGGTGATTAGGGGTGATCTTTTCACCGAACATGACCAGTGACTTGTCGGCATTTCCACCGGGAATGTCGCCAAATACTTGGTCGTAGGTGCGGTTTTCCTTAATGATGTAAATGACGTGTTCAATAGGTGATTTATCGCCAACACGTGTCGGAATGGCGGTTTTGCGCGCGCTTGGCGCCGTGGTTAGCTGGCTATCGGAATAGGGGCAGTTCCGGTAAACCTGAGCCGTGTGCTCCTTCAGTTTGGCCTCGTCCGGAATTTCCACAATGGAAAGGCTACCAGACATGGTTGTTCCAATGTATGGGTAAGGCATCAACCGGCGCGCTGCCGATCGAACCTCGTCTTTTTCGACGGCTTTTTTCTGTTGTTCTGTGAACACAGGGTTTGGTTTGCTCTGGTTACCTTTACCCACACCCACCAAAAGTTGCTTTCCGTTGGGGGAAACCGTGACGGCAGTTGGGTACCAACCTGTTGGAATGAAGCCTTTCACGGCGCTGGCAGGTTTACCGTCTTCCCGGAGTTCCACATCAATAACAGCAACCGCATTGTTATCGGCACATGCCACGTAGAGAGTTTTTCCGGCAGGATCGAGAGCCAAGGCGCACGGAGTGGAACCTTCGGGAGCGCGCGGGAACAGCGCGGTGTGGATTTCCTCAATAACAATACCGCGCAGGGTATCGATTACTGAAATCTTGTTGGAACTAGCGCAAGCAACAAAAACCCGATTGTCTTTGGGGTGAGCCACCATTTGGTTGGGGTGGTCGCCTACAGCGATGCTACCAGCCATTGCGAAGTTTTCAGTGTCGAGCAGTACAACGCGCTTGCCTGCCCAGTCGCTTACCAGCAGAAGTTTGCCGTTGGGTGCCAGCACAACGTCGTAAGGTCTGCCACCAATGGTGCTGGTACGCACCGTTTTGCAGGTTTCCGCATCCACTCTTAAAATCAGTCCTTTATTGATATCGAGAGACACCAGTGATTTGCCGCCCTTTTCCAGAAGGATACCACTGCGGAACCCAGCGGTGGGATCGATGGTGGGAGGGCGAACACCTTCGGTGATGCCAACGCCTTCCTTGGCGGAAGTCTGGTTGAGTTTTCCTTCCTTCATGCCGAAGGCATGAATCTGGCCATGGCCGCCACCCGCCCACCAAATGCGGTCCGTGGCGGCGTCGCGTGCCAATCCAAACCAGCTTTGACGAACTGTTGCCTCGTCAAGTACCTTGGCGGCGTTCAAATCGATAATGGACAAGGAGTGGCGGTTGAAGCCGCTGGTAGCAACAAACGCCTTGTCGCCTTCAACAATGATGTTGAGGGGCAGGTCGGAAAGTTCGACCTGTCGACCTGTTGGAGTGATGGTCCAGCCATTGGGCAACAAATAACCACCAGGAACAGGGCCGGGATAGCGCGGCTTTCCTGCTTCTGGTGTAGCCTGACCACACAGCAGCTGCGACGCTGCAAAAATCGCAAAAATCATAGCAAATCTCCGGAGGGGTGATTTCACATAATCATTGTGTGGAAATGAAAGCGATGCGTACGTGAGGATGTTGTGAATTCCGTTGTTGTGGGTGGAATTCCTTAAACAACGTTCGGTACAGGCTCACTCATTAGTTTTTCTCATCAAGCGCTGGAAAGGGAAACAGTTTTGATGGTATGCGCGCCGACCTGCTTATTTTCAGCAACCTTTCCACATCGGCAGGCTGGGCTGCCGAAAGGTCGGTCAATTCCTGACGATCTGTGGCAAGGTTGAATAGCTCGGTTTTCGGTTTCTTGCTGTTTAATTGTGTCCGCACCAACTTCAGGTTGCCGGCTAAAACGGCTTGTTGCCCACCATATCCGGGAAATTCCCAGTACATGTATTCATGTTTTTTCTGACCGTCATTTCCGATCAAAGTTGGCAAGAAGCTGATACCATCAGAGGCTTTTGGTGGAGATTGGGCTATTTCTGCAAGCGTGGCGAACAGATCTGGCGCGTAGCAATCCAGAGCGGACGTTGAACCGGCGGCTACCCGGCCCGGTGCCCAAACCACCAGCGGGACACGAATACCCCCTTCGTAAACGGATCCTTTCAATCCGCGCAGTCCTCCGGTGGATTTAAAAAAGGTGCTGTCTGAACCGCCGACACCGCCATGAGTTGGCCCATTGTCAGACGTCACGGCTACCCAGGCGTCGCGTTCCCGGCCTTGCTGCCGCAACCGTTCAACAATGCGTTCGGCCATGCGATCCATGCGGCTGACCATTGCGGCATAGGCGGCACGGGGGTGCGCATGCTTGCGGTAGCCTTTTCCACCCACATAGGGAGGATCATTAAACTGGCCCAGATAGGGTGCGATGGCGTCTTCCGGGGCCTGAAGTGCCACATGGGGAACAATCACAGGCAAGAACAAAAAGAGTGGTTTGTCTTTGTTTAAGTCGAGCCAGTCGAGTGCCTGTTTCTCAAAAACATCCTGCGACCATGTTGCACCCGTATCGCTATCAGTATTTCCGGCTTGGGGTACTTTGGCGCCGTCGTTGTAAAGAAATGATGGAAAGTGATTGTGAGCATGCCTTTGGCAGTAGTAACCGACAAAGTGATCGAAGCCACGCTTGAGTGGATCGCCACCGTCTTCGTGAGTTCCCAAACCCCACTTGCCTGCTGCTGCGGTAGCGAACCCTTTGCTTTGAAATAAGTTGCCCAGAGTGGGGATTCCCGCTGTCAAAGGTTCCTGACCGTGCGGTTTTTGCTCTCGATTGTCGCGGATGGCAGTATGCCCTGAGTGCTTGCCTGTCAGAAGGCAACACCGTGAGGGGGCGCAGACAGGCGCACCACTTCGATAGGCGGTGAACCGCATCCCTTCGCGCGCCATACGATCGATGCCGGGCGTCTTGATAATGGCTTGCCCGTAGCATCCGAGTTCGGCGTAACCTAGGTCGTCGCCAACAATCAGCACCACAACGGGTGGACCGGCCCAGATGGTTGTGGCGTATGCCATTGCAAAGACACAAACGATGCTCAATCGCATGGAAATATCCCCTCTCGGTGGCCGATGGTGCCAATGGGTTGGTTGACACCCCATGCACATCGATTTACCATAGAAGCTTGTCGATCGAGAGAACATTACGACGGGAGCATGGCGCACCGATGGTTCAGAAGAAGCAGGGTAAGGTCCGCAAAAATCGTTGCCGTTTCTGCACGAAAGAAGGGTGCCCCCGCCCCGCATTCGTGGACTATAAGGATGTCGGCACCCTGCGCAAGATGTGCACTGGCCAGGGAAAGATGTTCAGCCGCAAGCGTAGCGGCAACTGCGCAGCGTTTCAGCGCGCCGTTAAAGATGCGGTCAAGCGCGCGCGCTTCCTTGCATTGCTGCCATACGTTGGCGAATAATCGTCCATTGCTAGCCTGATCACTATTCCAGCGATGCCACAGCCGGGGTCACGCCCATGTCCTCCGTTTGTTTGCCAGACGGTTCCAGTCGTGCCATAACCCCGGGCTCCACAGCCCGCGATTTGGCTGAATCCATTGGCAAAAAGCTGGCCCAAGCAGCCATTGCAGTGGTTGTTGACGGAACTGTTTGTGACCTTTCGTCCACCCTTCCAGATGCTGAAGGTACGAAGGTTCGCCTGCTGACAGACCGTGATCCAGAAGCACTAGAAGTCCTTCGCCACTCGTGCGCCCACATCATGGCGCGTGCAGTGGTTCGTTTGTTTCCCGGTTGTCAGCTTGCGTTTGGCCCAGCTCTGGAAAACGGGTTTTACTACGACATTGAGTCGCCCACCCCGATTCGCGAGGAAGATTTCCCGCGCATTGAGGAAGAAATGCGGGCACTTATTGCCTTGGGTGAGCCGTTTGAGCGATTCGAACGCCCAGTGGACCAAGGGCGCGATCTTGTTCGTGACATGGGCCAGAAGCTCAAAGTCGAGCATATCGATGAAGACCTGTGCCGATTCCCGTCTCTGAGTTTTTACAGACAGGGCGAATTCGTCGATTTATGCCGTGGTCCACACATCCCCCACGCTGGCAAGGTGGGTGCTTTCAAGCTGATGTCGTTGGCTGGGGCTTATTGGAAAGGCGACGCTTCACGTCAGCAGCTGCAACGGCTGTATGCCACGGCGTTCTTTTCACAGAAGGATCTTGACGCTTATCTGCGCCAAATCGAGGAAGCGAAAAAACGCGACCACAGGATTTTGGGTAAGCAGCTTCACCTGTTCACTATCAGTCCGCTTGCTGGCCCCGGGCTTATTCTTTGGATGCCCAAGGGCGCCATGATCCGTGGCATTCTCGAGCAGTTCCTGCGCGATGAACTCATGCGCCGCGGTTACCACCCGGTTTACACGCCACACGTGGGCAAACTTGAAATGTACCGCATGAGCGGTCACTTCCCGTATTACCGCGACGCCCAGTTCCCGCCCTTGTACCACCACCCTGCCGCTCCGCCCATCGACTTGCTTCAGTACAGGCTTGCAGCGGGTGCTTTGGATGAAGCCCGCGAACGGGAAATGAGCCTATTCCTAACGCAGGCATCTATTGTGATTCCCGGCTATGCCGAAGCAACAACCCCGGCGGACCGCCTTGCAGCCACCGCGAAATTCGCGGGCGAAGTCTTGGATCTGCATGGCATTCAATTGCCCGATTTTGTCCGCGCCGTGGGTGCCGAGGAGCAGGCCCGGTCCTTGCTGGTATGGCTGGAAAAGCAGGAAGGTTACCTGCTCAAGCCTATGAACTGCCCGCACCACATTCAGATTTACAAGGCCGTGCAACGCAGTTACCGCGACCTTCCGGTGCGGCTTGCCGAGTTTGGCACGGTTTATCGTTACGAGCAAACCGGCGAACTTTCGGGCATGACCCGGGTGCGCGGTTTCACTCAGGACGATGGTCACCTGTTTGTCACATCTGAACAGGTTGAAGAAGAGTTGCTTGCCAATATCGAATTGGTGCGATTCGTGCTCAAGACCCTTGGGCTTGGCGATTACCGTGTGCGTATTGGATTGCGCGCCAAAGGTTCAGACAAATACGTGGGCAGCAACGACGATTGGGACAATGCCGAGGCAGCGCTGCTGCGCATTGTGAAAAATCTGGAAATGCCACACAGTGCCGAAGAAGGCGAAGCGGCATTTTACGGCCCGAAAATCGATTTCGTGGTGCGCGATTGCATTGGCCGCGAATGGCAACTGGGTACGGTTCAGCTCGACTACAACCTGCCTAAGCGTTTTGATCTCGAGTACATCGGCGCCGACAACCGGGTCCACCGCCCCGTCATGATCCACCGTGCCCCGTTCGGTTCCATGGAACGGTTCATGGGCATTCTGATCGAGCATTTTGCCGGCGCATTCCCGGTGTGGTTGGCACCAGAGCAAGTACGTGTGCTGCCCGTCAGCGAGAAAGCTGCCGATTACGCGAAGCAAATTGAATTGAAGTTGCGCGAGGCCGGCATTCGGGTGACTGCCGATATTGGTTCTGACAAAATTGGAGCCCGTATCCGCACAGCAACTCTCGATAAAGTGCCTTACATGGCGGTTGTTGGCGAGAAGGAAGCCCAGTCTGGCCAGGTGTCGGTTCGTGACCGTCTCACGGGCGATCTTGGGGCCATTTCGCTGGAAGCGTTCATGGCCCGTTTGGAAGTTGAAATCCGCGAGCGTCGCCTGCCCGCGGGTTGACGCGAGGCAGACCGATTATTTCAGCAAAACTTCAATGCGCGCGATCTTCCGTTGCTGGGCCAATACTCCTTGGAACATTTCTTCCAAGTAAAACTCCTTGGCCTCTGGTTTGGCTTTTTCAAAGGTCGAACCAGGACCTTGTCGGCGTTCATTGACAACTACCAAATGAACTCCAAAATCGGTCACGACAGGCTCGCTGATTTCGCCCGGCTTGAGCGCGAACGCCGTTTGCGCAAAGGCTTCTTCCACGGCAAATTTGCGCGGGATGAAGCCGATCACTCCTCCCTGTGGAGCGTTGGCCTCTTGTGAGACCTGCTTGGCTGCTGAGGCAAAATCGAGTTTCTTGGCCACAATTGCCTCGCGCAGCGTCTTGAGGCGCTGAACAATGCCCTGCCGTTCAACGGGTGTCATTGTTGGTGATAGACGGAAAACAATATGGCTCACATGCACCATGGTTCCGTCAAAGAAATCTTTGTAGCCTTCGTAATACTTGCGAAGCATTTCATCGGTAACACGGGGTGTGGCAAAACCGCTCCAAGCCAGCTTGGTGCGCATGTTACGTAATAGTTGATCCTGACTCACTCCGGCATCGCGGCAAAGTTCCGCGACGGTTTTATTTTGCTTTTTAAGCTCTGCCTGCAGTTCAGCAAGTTTTTGGTTCAGGTCGGTTTGGGATACCTGTGGGCCGTTGGCGCGCAGGAATTGCTGCATGAGAAGATCGTCAATCAGCAAGCTTAAGGCTTCCAGGTCTTGCTGGCGTTTGCGATTGGCCGGAAGGGCTACTGGTGACGGCCCGATCCACCTTTGAGCCTGTTCAAGGTCGGCAGAGGTTATGACTTCGCCATTGATAATGGCAACTGCGTGCGCGGCTGTTGCTCCGGCAGGCGCTGTGCTGGCTCGTGGCGTCTGGGCCGAGCCACTGTTTTGAATGACCGCTCCTGCGAGGCAAGCGGCAGACAACGACATCAATCCATTCCAACGCGCCATCTTAGGCTCTCCACCGGGTAAACAACAAACCGTGGGAGGCACTTACTTCAATCGTTCTTCAGAAGATAGTTCAATCTGCAACGTCTTGTGGATGCCTCGACAGCAGCAGTAAAACGACCGCGTCGTAGGCGGCGTGCATGACAATAGCAACCGCCAAGTTGTCTGTGAGAACGACGATCCAGCCAAAAACGGCTCCAAGGACAAAGGCGAATACAAAATAAGCCACGCTCAGGGCGTGCACAGCGCCAAAAAGCAGAGATGCCACCATAATGGCGAGCGCTGTTCCCAAACCACAGCCTTCAGCCAGCCACGGCTGTAGGAACCCGCGGAACAAGACCTCTTCAGAAGCACCAGCCAAGGCAGCTATCGCAATCAGGCTTTGCCAGGGTAGCCCCTGAAAAATAGGGGCTACTTGTTGGTCCAAAAGCCGTTCTAGGTCGCGCAACCATGGTAGTGCGCTCACGCGAATGGCCAAGGCGGCAAGGCTTACACCGGCAACCAGCCCCATGCAGATGCTGCTGATATCCCAGTGACAGTCATTAATGGGGGCAATACCTACCAATCTGGCCAGCAGCAAACCGAGGGCGAGAAGGAAGAATTGGAACGAGACCATTATGGGCATCAATTGCGGACCGGTCATGCTTACAGCATCCCCCACCATCGCCGAAGCGACCATTCAGCCAGCAATACACCAATGAATACCGCTAAAAATAGAATTAGAAAAGGCGAGAACTCTTCTTTCGACCAATCGGGCAGGCGTTCAACGATCTTTCGCGTGCGGTCGGAAGTTTTAGTCAGTAAGCCGCGCAGGAATTCGGCGAGGTCGTCGCCTCGGCGGGCGACACCGCCGCCTTCACGGGCCAAGGCTTCCATAAATTTGAGATCGGATCCTAGTCGAAGCAGCTCCCGGTCGTCCTCATAAACTTGAAATCGGGCGTCGACTTTGTCCTGTACTTTTTCGCCACTGGGCAGTTGTCCCGAGGCTTCCAGCACCATGGTGTACAGGCCGGGGCGCGTGAGCAGCAATGGGTCCACAGTTCCGATAGCCTCGTCATCTTTGCGTTGTGTCGCCAAGGCCGGCGCCGGGCCTTCAGTAGGCTTCCCTCCGGCCCCAACCGGTTTTCCATCGGGGCCTAAAAGTGTGATTTTGAGGTCGGCTTTAGGGATATTAAGGCCCTGATTGGTGCGCATGCCTGCCACAAAAGACGGCCCGCGCTCGGGTAACAAGGGAACCCGGCGCGTTTGCAGGGTGAGGTAGGCGCTGCCTGCCACGGTGTCTTGATGCGCCAGCCAGCGGACAAGGCGTTGCCAGAACCGTTCGTGCAGGCGCCTTGAATCGCGATCGCGGATCCAGCGGTGCGTGGTATCGCCACCAAATGCCAGTACACGTCCTTTTCCATGCGACAGCTTCGCCACCAAAAGTGGGTCTTCATTGTCAGCAGTGGCAAGCACCGTGGCTTTGTCAGTCGGCCTGCCCAAACGGCTGTACCCTTCCAGCTCCTTCAGGCTTTCCCAAGCTTTACGGCTTTCTTCATCTCCGGCCCCCAGCGCCATGAAGTACGCGCACAGCCGCAGGCCCGCGGCCGTGGGCCGCATGCGAACAAATTTATCCACCGGTGCGGCAGGGATCATTTCTAAAGGCAAGGCGGGAAGAAGCTCGGTGGTATTCCACCCGCCATTGCCAAAAGCAGAATAACCACCCAAAAGAAGTAGCCCAGCACCACGCAGCGCCACCATTTCCTCGATTTTTTTAGCGGCACCGGGCGATGCGGCTTCAAGCTGCTCAGGCGTGATATCGCCAATGACAACCACATCGTATGAACGCTGGTCCAGTTCCAATAAGTCGCGTCCCGCGGGGCCTTTACCGCGCAACCATACAGGGTAAACGCTGATAGCCGGGTCTCTGGCCATGGTATCGATGATCGACTGCGGCTCGAACGCCCGTGGTTTGTCGAGCACCAGCACGCTCACACCTTCCTTGGCGACATGAGCGAATGAAGTGATTTCATTATTGGCAGCGGTCTGCTCGCCGGGAAGAGGCGCGCCATTGTCCGGATGGCCGATGCTGACTTCCACTTTCACTTCACCCAGGGGTTGAACAGGCCTATGCCGCAGCAGCACCCGCGCCGAAGTTTCTCCCTGTGCCAGCACCACTTCGCCACGCGGATTTCCTTGCCTGCCCCCTGTGATATTACCCGCGCTGGCTTCCACTTCCTCGCCATTAAGCTTCATCTTGAGCCGAACCCGGGAACCGGAAAATCCTGGATATTCGATATCGACCAGTACGCGCATCTCCCCGCCATGGGGAACCCGGGGTACTGGTTCGATCTTGATATCGGTCAATGCGATATCGCGGCGGCCTGTGTCGGCTGCTGGTCCACCGTAGGCAAATGTTGAAACAGGGCAGCGCGCCCTTCTCCAAGCAGAAGCTTGTGCCCGCGCCGGAAAACGTCGGGCACCGGTTTCAATACCATCGCCCAGAACCAGTAATCCGCGTGGATCGGTTAGGTTGTCGGCCCGGTCGAGAATAGCCCGCATCGAGGCGCCCAAATCTGTAAGCTTGCCATCCGCGGTTCCGGGGTTGTCTAAGTCGAGTATTTCAGGGTTGTCTGCAAATCGGTACAGGCGTGTTTCCACATTGAATTCTTTCTTGAGGCGGTCGAGCAGCGGCTTGATCGATTTGAGGTGACCCACAGCGCGGTCGAAACGTTTCGTGCTATCGACTTCATCGGCGGTGGCCATGCTGCGGGAAGCATCCAGCAATATGGTGAGTTGTCCGGGTGGTGATTCCGTGTCGGTTCGCACCCACGATGGCCTGACAAACGCTAAAAATGCTAATGCCAATGCTAAAAGTCGCAGGAATGCCAGCAGTAAAATTTTGGGCCATGAGGCGCCCCGTACGCCTCGATAACTGGCCAGTGTTATTGTCACCACAGCAATGGCGAGAACCAAAGCCACCCAGAACGATGGGCGGGTGATATGTGTGAGCGGCCATAGTGGCTGGATTTCAAACATTAGGCAGCCCTCCCCGCGGGTGTTTCGCCCCGTCGCTGCAGGCGGTTGGCATACCAGCCTTCAACAGCCAGGAGAAGGAGTACCAGAATTAGCAGTGGTGGCATCAGTTCCAATGTGCCACGCCATGAATCGCTGAGAACCGCTTCAACAGTCTCGCCCGGGTTGACGACCCGTACCCTGTCGGCTCCGGTAAATGCCGTAACGACTTCGGCATCGAGTTTGGAGCGGTCAAATTCGTCAGCGGCAATATTGACACTGAATTGCCGCACGGTGGCACCGCCAGAGTCGCGGATCTGGTACTGCCCTGGTTCCCTTGCTGTGGGGCATTCAACCACTGTTTTGCCTTCTGGTAGAGTCAACTCCACTCCTTCACGCGTCTGTCCGGCGCCGCGGAGTTTCAGTGGTAGCCGCCATGGGCCTCCGCTGACATCGATTTCGATATCACGGCCTAAGTCGAAATTGACGGTGGTCGTGCCGCCATCGGCAGTTGCGAGGTGATCGGACAAGCGGTCGGTGAGTATTAATCCGAACGATGAATCCGTCCAGTAATTGTTCCAACTGCGCAGGTCGTCGTACATGCGTCCATCGAGTCCTGTTGCCAGCAAAAGGGATCGCCCCTGACCGACCTGCCTTTCCACAAGCAGGGGATCTGAAGTGTCGCTTGCCTTTGATGGGGCCATGCGCGCAATGATAGATCTGTCGTCTGGAACTTTACCAAGAGTCCAGTAACGGTACGCCAGTGGCTCGTACTCGGCTTGGGTAAAATCCACTTGCCCAGCCTTACCCAGCGCAAGCAGGTCTCTTGCGACAGGGTGGCTGGCTTCTCCAAAAACCCAGCGTCTGCCACGGATATTTTTGTCGAGTATTTTCAGTTCCCCGGGCAGTGCCGGGAGTAGTGCTGTCGCGTCGGCACTCTGATACGAGGCAACACGGGTGCCTGCTCCGCCGGGTACCACTATCAACCCGCCTCCCCGTTCCACCCAGCCACGCAATGCCTTCCATAGACCCTCGGGTGGATCACGCGGTTCAACCAACCAAACCGCGCGGTACCCAGCCAATGCCGCCTCGCTCCAAGCTTCGGTCCGAGCCAGAACCTGAACTTCGGCGGGATGTTTTTTCAGGGCGTCAAACGCAGAAAGAAGAAAATCCGCATCCGACGTGTTGTCTACCAGAATCAGCACTTCGCGGCGGACAGGCACGGTAACGAATCGTTGGTTGTTGCCTGCTGCACCGTCGTCTGGCTGAATTTTCAGGCTGTATTGCCAGCTTCCGGTTTTTTGACCGGGGGATAAAGGGGGTACTTTGCGTGTGAATTCCAGCGCGGTTGGAGCCTCGTCGTGAACCAGCTCGATTCCCCGCCGGTCGGGACCGCGCGCTGGATCCGGATCATTTTCAAGAGTCATTGTCGCCTGTGCTTGAATCCTTGTGCCGCTGGTTCCATCTCCCCGTGCCGCGACAAGGCCTCGCAGAGTGATGGTGGCATCGGGTGCGGCCAAGGGAGGGTCGGCAGTGAGTCCGGTGACCTGAAAGTCTGTGCCTTTGATGAATCCAACATCCAGCCACAAGACATCTACCCCCTCTGGTTTCTCGGGTATGCCGCCATCACTGCCAGCCATGGCGCGCTGTGTTGTGTC
The DNA here is from genome assembly GCA_945875585.1 of Candidatus Kuenenia stuttgartensis. GTDB lineage: Bacteria > Planctomycetota > Planctomycetia > Gemmatales > Gemmataceae > REEB421. Next base: position 11,585 of record CAMCLK010000023.1, read on the forward strand.
GGAAATAACCAGAAGGAGGCGCCTTCGGGCTTTCGCGCCTTCGCCTTTGGTGGTTAGCGCGGTGATTGCCCGTCTTAAGCCGGGCAGCAAAGATCCATCACGGGGGCGCACCTCCACCGTTTCGAATTGCTGAAGGGCCCTTGAAGGCGCGACCCACATGGGTTCACCCTCGTTTCCTTCGCCCGCGCATAGGTCGGTACCACCGCCTGCCAAAAGCACCGCCCTGCTATCTTCGGCAAGTCGGCCCAAGATATCTCCACCCAGCCGCTTGGCCTCGTCTAAAGGGCTTGAGCGGCCTTCGCGCATTCCCATACTGGAACTGAGGTCAACAACCACGGCAACGTCGAGGCTTGTTCCCTGACCCAGATCAATACCCGGATTGGCAATCTGAATACGCGACAGTGCCAAGCACGCGATAACAATAAGGAGGATTCGCAACAGGAGAAGGAGAATATTCTGCAGGTTCATTCGGCGTTTGGACTGTGTCTGCCGCTCTAGAAGAAAACGTATGGCTGGGAACGTGATTTGCCGCGGTTTTCCGCGTTTCAGCATATGCAGGACAATGGGCACCGCTGCCATGCCAGACAGGAACAACAGATAGGCGTGAATCACGTGCTGCCACCCCTCGAGCGAGATTATGAGGACTGTGTCGACAATACGACTTCTTCTGGCACTTCAGGCCAGCAGTCTTCAATCTTTTCGGCGAAGAAATGCCGGTGGACCGACTGGAACAGATGAATGACTACAAACAGCAGGACCAGTAAACCAGCTGTGGTGAATGCCACCATGGGCCCTACTCCTGCGCGCCCCACGCGTGGAGCCAGTGTCATACCAATAACAACAGCTCCGAAAGTTCCCACGAAATAAAGAGTAAGTATCAGAGTCGTCAAACCCACCAGTGGCGCCTTGTTCCAACCGCCACCTCGGGGAGGCCAGAACCCTTGCCGGCGGCTGAGATGCTGCGCCTTGCCAAGCCACACTCTTACGCCATGCCGCCATGCCAGCATCATGGCGACATAGGTTGCCAAGAAAGAAAGGCCATAACCCGCCCCTGCTGTTAGAACGGCGCCGCGCAGCATGGGGCCAAGAACGCCCAAAAACGGCGCCCTTCCCACCTTGGCAAGCACGATTGCGACAATAATGCCGGTGAGTACCAGCGCAGTGGCTGCTACCGCCATTTTCCACAAGCCATACGATAGATGGAACCAGAAGCAGACGCGACCACGGCGCCAGTCTGGGTCGAAACGCCTCAACCACCAACCGGTTATGATTTCGGGCACCGCCAGTTTGGCGCAAATGACCAAAGCCACCAAAGCCGGCATCGCCGTGGCTTCCCAAACTACAAACGCGGCAACATACAGCAGAGCCACGATCCCCTCGCGACGCAAGCGCCACGTCGAGGCGGACTCTGCTGCTACTGCTCCATCTGACGTCGTAACGTGTTCGTTCATCCGCGCCCCACAAGAGTTCACGCGGATATTCTACAACGCAACTGGCCTTCAGGCGGCCCAGAACTGTGGATCATCAAATCACAGGCAAGATGCCCCAGATCTCCCGAGCATATTCGCTAATAGTCCGGTCGGAGGAAAACTTGCCCATTCGGGCGATATTGAGCAGGCACTTTCGGTCCCAGGCTTCCTCGTCTTTCCAATCGGCGTCGATACGGTCCTGAATGGCCAAATAGGAAGGAAGGTCGGCAAGGTAGTAGTAAGGGTCTGTTTCCTCCACAAGCATCGAGAATACCCACGAAGTGTCGTCGCCTGCGCCGTTGAAACGACCAGAACGGAACGCGTCCATCAACCGCCGGACTTGGCTATCGGAATCGTAAGAGGAACGCCCGCTGAGCACTTTATGGCCGCGCAATTCGCGGATTTCCTCTACGGTTTTGCCAAACAGGTAGAAGTTTTCAGCGCCAACCTCTTCGCGGATCTCAATGTTGGCCCCATCGAGGGTTCCCACTGTCAGCGCGCCATTCATGGCGAACTTCATGTTGCCAGTACCGGAAGCCTCGAACCCGGCTGTGGAAATCTGTTCGCTTAGATCCGCCGCAGGAATCATGACCTCGGCAAGGCTGACGCGGTAGTCGGGCAGGAATGCCATTTTCAGATGCTTGTTGGCGCGGGGGTCGCGATTGATCAGGTCGGCCAATTGGCAAGCCAAATGGATGACCTTTTTCGCCATAATATACCCAGGTGCCGCCTTGCCTGCCAAAAGGCAGACGCGCGGCGCGCTGGGCACAAATCCATCTTCAATAATCCTTAAATACTGCCATGCCACGCGCAGCAGCATCAACAACTGCCGCTTGTACAGGTGGAGACGCTTGATCTGGATATTCGTCAGTGCCGAGGGGTCTAGCACAATACCCGTGGTGGAATGCGCGTGACGCGCCAACCGTTCCTTGTTGTGCTTCTTCACGGCGCGGATTTTCTTCAGGAACGATTTGTCGTCCGCCAGGGGCTCCAGCGCCTTCAATCGTGTCAAATCCGGAATCCAGCCCGTTCCCAGAGTTTCAGTCAACAGGGCTGTCAGTGCCGGATTCGCGACCATGTACCAGCGGCGCGGTGTCACGCCATTGGTTTTGTTATTGAACTTCCGCGGCATCATCTCGTAGAAGTCTGGAACCAGCTCTTTCTTGACCAACTCGGAGTGGATGGCTGCCACGCCGTTGACGGACTTGCTGCCCACAATGGCGAGATTCGCCATCCGGATCTTTTGTTCGGGGCCTTCCTCGATCAGCGACATCCGGCGAATGCGGTCCTCGTCGCCCGGCCAGCGAAGTTTCACTTCTTCAAGGAAGCGCCGATTGATTTCAAAAATAATCTGGAGATGGCGGGGCAGGGCCTGCTCGAACAGGTGCAAAGGCCATCGTTCGAGCGCCTCGGGAAGCAGCGTGTGGTTGGTGTAGGCCACGCAGCGGGTGGTGACCTTCCACGCCTGTTCCCACTCCATGCCAATTTCGTCGATCAGAATACGCATCAGTTCAGCCACCGTGATGGCTGGGTGCGTGTCGTTAAGCTGCACGGCAATGCGGTCTGGCAGCCGGCTGTAATCGCCCTCAAGGTCGCCACTGTGCCTGCGCAGAATATCGCGCATGGCGCACGCAACCATGAAATACTCCTGCAGAAGCCTCAGCATCTGCCCCTGTCTGACCTGATCGGAGGGATAGAGCACTTTTGATAGGGTTTCAGACAGCACCTTCTGCTCAACGGCTTTGATGTAGTCGCCGCTATTGAACACCTTCATTTCAAAATCGTCGGAGGCGCGCGCCGCGTACAAACGCAGCACATTCACGGTGGTGCCACCGTAACCGGCAACCAGCATGTCGAACGGCACTCCGATAATGGTCTGGAAGTCGACCCATCGCTGCCGCTCGACGCCTTTGGAATCTGTTTCGGTAACCACCCGGCCGTACACGGGCACCTGGCAGGTGCGTTCAATCCGCTCGATCTGCCAAGGCGAACGGCCCAAGCGTTGCCATGCGTCGGGGCGTTCCACTTGCTGGAAATTGTGGATTTCCTGCTTGAACAGGCCATATTCGTAGTTGATACCGTACCCGAAAAGGGGAAGGCCCAGCGTGGCCGCCGAGTCGAGGAAGCACGCAGCTAAGCGACCGAGACCGCCGTTTCCAAGTGCCGCGTCTTCCTCGGTTTCGCAGATCTCTTCCAGACTGGTGCCTTTGGCCTCGAGAACCTTTCGACACTCCTCCACCATATTCAGGTTGGCCAGATTGTTCATCAACGAACGGCCGATGAGGAATTCCGCAGACAGGTAGTAGGCCCGCTTGGCGCCTTCCCTGCGGTACCGCGATTCCGTTTCAATGGAACCATCGATGAGATGTTCGCGAACAGCCAAACTCACAGCGACTAACTTCTCGTGGCTGGTCAAACTGCCCCACGGCAGGCCGAGCGTGTAGCGGGCATGCCGCTCAATCGACTCCGCCAATGCCGCAGGCCTAGGGACAAGATTGCGACTGTGCTGTGACGGCTGGTGTGTGCTCATGTCAGGAGTTCCCATTGAATTGGGGGATAGCACCCCGTTGTTCCAACACCATACTGTAGCTGAGGTTCCGGCAAGGGAGGGATATGGCCGGCCGCATTGCCTGAACCGACGGTCCAAGTGCTTAGACGTATCTTAAGAAAGTTGGCGCTGCTGCACAGGTCCACTCGCAAGGAAATCCCCCATGCCTCCCTGTCTGTTGATGTTCAATGCCGGGTCTTCCAGCCACAAGGCTGCTGCTTTTTCAATTGACGGTAGCAGTTTGGGCCATTGGCATGCCGATATGCAGGCACTTTCTCCATGTTGGACTTCCGCAACGGACTCGGTGCTTATTGCTGACCAGAACCCATGCGGGGTTTTAAACAGTCTGCTGGCCATTTTACATCAACACGATCTTGTGCCTGTGCAGGTGGGCCACCGTGTGGTTCATGGAGGTACCCGGTTCGTCAAACCCACCGTAGTGGATGATCATGTGCTGGCTGAATTGGATAAGCTCGCCTCGCTGGCACCGCTTCACAATCCGTCCTCACTTGCAGTTTTGCATGCTGCCAGAGTGGCTATGCCTGCTGCCAGGCATGTGGCCATGTTCGATACCGCGTTCCATGCGACCATACCGCCTGTTAATTATCGCTATGCCATTCCAGCGGAATGGAGCGAGGGGGAAGGTATTCGCCGGTTTGGGTTTCATGGATTCAGTCATGCATGGTCCGCATCTAGGGCGCGCGCCATTTTGGGCGAAGTACGCTCGCGTCGGTTGGTGGTGCTGCATCTAGGGCAGGGGTGCTCCGCAACAGCCATTCTCAGCGGCAAGTCCCATGCCACCACCATGGGTTTCACTCCTCTCGATGGCCTGCCCATGGGAACACGCTCCGGTGCTATCGACCCGGGTGCCTTGCTGCATTTACTGATGCAATCAGGAATGACAATAGAGTCGTTGTCTCATGGGCTGTGGCGAAAATCTGGGTGGTTGGCTTTGTCTGGTTGCTCTTCAGATTTCCGCGTTGTTTCAAAATCTGCCGAAGCCGGCAACCCGGATGCAGCCTTTGCCATCGAATTTTTGGCAGCGCGGTGCTGCGAAGTGGTGGCCTCGTTGGCTGCCACCATGGGGGGGATCGACGTGTTGGTGTTCACGGGAGGGATAGGTGAAAATGTGGAGTCGTTAAGGCTGATGATTTTGCAGGGGACACGGTTTCTTGGCATAATGGCAGATAACGTGCTAGTGGTGCCTGCTCAAGAAGAACAGCAGATGGTGAATGAGTTGCTGGATCTTGTCCTGTGAGCCGTTCTGTGCCGAGCCCAAACCCCTAAATACTGTGGCCTTTGATTTGTGCGCATTCTTCTTCAACGTAGCTGCCCACTTGATATGCTGTTCATCACGAATCCATGAACGCAGGAGATGGTACTATGGCTGCAGATTATCCCCAAACCCGGACTTTTGAATTGGGCAACGGGGTGATTCTGGAAATGGTGCTGATACCTGCCGGAACATTTATGATGGGAAGTCCGGCTTCTGAAGCGGAACGAAGTAGGGATGAAACACAGCATCAAGTGACAATCAGCAAGCCGTTTTATCTGGGCAAGTACCCGATAACGCAGGCCCAGTGGCAGCAGGTGATGGTGACTAACCCTAGTCATTCCAAAGGAGATAAGCTTCTACCCGTTGAAAATATTTCATGGGACGTTGTTCAAACGTTTTGTTTAAAACTAAAAGAGGTTACCCAATCACCTTTTCACATTCCCTCAGAAGCCCAGTGGGAATACGCCTGTCGGGCTGGCACCACCACACCGTATCATTTTGGTAACCAGTTGAATGGAAGGCAGGCTAACTGTGACGGTACAGTGCCTTACGGAACTGATATCGAAGGGCCATATCTTAAAAAAACATCGCCCGTTGGAAAATACCCGCCCAATGCATGGGGCTTGCACGGCATGCATGGAAATGTGTGTGAGTGGTGTTTGGATTGGTACGGAGACTACCCAATTGAAACTGTTGTTGACCCTAGTGGCCCTGAAACGGGCTTGTTCCGCGTGGTCCGTGGTGGAGGTTGGAGCTTCAGTGCCGTTGGCTGCCGGTCTGCGGGACGCCGCGGAATCATCCCATCGTATCGCCGCATCTACTTAGGCTTTCGCATTGCACTGAGTTAATCTGGAATTTTTATGTAAAAATTTAGGGTGTTTAACTTGTTGAGTAGGTTCGCGTTTGAATTTTGAAATGTTGCTCAATACTGCATCGTTCCACCACGAAAATCGATGAGCCCCGCACGGCTGAGTAAGGGCCACATGCCAAGCTTCTGACTCTGAAACCATGATATTACCTTGCGAGTTTCTGTTAGGGAAGCTGTGGCCCTTTACTTAGTTATGCATGGGTCTTCGTAACCGCATGGTCGCAATGGGTATCGGTTTCTATTCCAAATCCTAGTCGAACTGACAACAATGATTGATCAGGGCAAACCCAATTATCAATAAACGGTGATGGAACCGATTTTGATATTGATTAAGCCAGAATGTCTTCAATCACATGCCCATGAACATCGGTTAGGCGCCTGTCGGCGCCGCCTGCGCGAACGGTCAGGCGCGTGTGGTCGATTCCCAACAGGTGCAGGATGGTGGCGTGAACGTCGTACACCAGTGTTGGTCGGCCTTTGTCCGCCGAGCGGAAACCGAAAGCATCGGATGGGCCGTGCGTGATGCCGCCCTTGATACCGCCACCGGCCAGCCACGTTGTGAAGCCGTGTGGGTTATGATCGCGGCCTTTGCCACCTTGACTGCTGGGCATGCGACCAAATTCCGTGGTCCACATCACAATGGTTTCGTCAAGTAATCCGGTCCGCTTCAGATCAATCAGTAACCCGGCAATGGCATTCGCCATGCCACGCGCCAGTGGGCCGTGATCGCGGCGGATGTCTTCGTGGCTGTCCCAGTTGCGGCGCGGGAAGCCGTTATCGTTGCCGGACCAAATTTGCACAAATCGGACTCCGCGTTCGAGGAGTCTGCGCGCCACCAGGCATTTGCGCCCCATGGCATCGGTTTCTTCGAGCGGATTGATGTCGCGGTCGAAGGAACTTTTGCCATGATCAAGTCCGTAGAGGCGCAAAACCTCTTTGGTTTCACGGGAAAGATCGAGAGCTTCGGGTGCTGCTAGTTGCATGCGCGCCGCCAACTCATAACTGGCAATGCGCGCTTCAAGCCGGTCATCGCCCGATCTGCCTGAGGAATGCATCCGGTTGAGGCGTGCCAGTGTGTCGCGGCCATCGGGGTCTGCGGTACCTGTGAGGTAGGAACCATGGTTTCCGGGAAAAAGATCCTCAATGGGCCGTGGCGCTCCTGGTTTGAGAATGGTGCCTTGATGTTGCCCGGGTAGAAACGCGCTGTCCCAGTTCTTGGGGCCATTGCTGGCAAAACCACGGTGATCGGGCAGCACTACGAAAGCAGGCAGGTTGCGGTTGATTGATCCAAGGCCGTAACTGATCCAAGCGCCCATGCCGGGAAATCCGGGGTTTTGAAACCCCGTTGCCTGAAGGTAGGTTGCCTGACTATGAACACCTGTTTTGCCCGCCATATTGTGGATGAAGGCAATATCATCAGCAACGGCACCAAGGGGCGCGACCGGTTCGCCAAGCATTTTGCCACATTGGCCATAGGGCTTGAATTCCCATTGAGGGCGCAGCCATGGCCCGAGACCGTTCTGAAAGGCTTCGACTTTTTCGCCAAAGTCCGATGGTTGGCCATCGCGCTTGATCAACTCGGGCTTGTAATCGAACAGATCAACCTGACTGGCTCCACCCGCCATGAACAGTTGAACCACCCGTGTGGCCTTGGGCGCGTGATGAGGCAGTAGCGCCTTATCGGCACGCGCATCGTCTGCCAGCAGAGCAGCCAAGGCCATGGCGCCAAAACCTTGCCCGGACCGTTCCAGCATGTCCCGTCGTGTAAATGTCATGGTTGCGTTTCCTTTGATTAATCGACGAAGGCAAAGGCATTGGTGTTAAAGATCACACGGCAGGCCGCAGGCATCCCATGGCGGGTTGCATAAGCAGATAGCTCCCGTGTTTCGTCTGGTGAGCCAGGTCGGCCTAAGGCCAAGAGAAGTGCCCGCTGAATACGGGCCTCGGTGCTTCCGCCTTCCTTATCGACGCGTGTCGCGAAATCGCGAGCCATCACCAGAACAAAATCGTTATTAAGCAGGGCCAGCGCCTGAAGCGGGGAGTTGGTTTCGTTGCGGCGATCGACCAAAAGCGAGGGGTCGGCGCAGTCGAGCACGGTCATGAATGGCTGTTGTTGCGAACGGACAATGAACCGGTAAACACTGCGACGCCTTGCCTTCATGCTGGCAGGGTCGAATTTATCGTACTCGTAGTGCGGAGAGTGTTCCGGATGCGTGATCACAAAATCTTGAAACGGTGGTCCGAACATGGTGGTATCGAGTGTCCCGGAGGTCGCCAGCATGGCATCTCGCAACGCCTCGGCATCGAGTTTGCGACGGTTGCCGTGCCACCATAGGCGGTTATCCGGGTCTTTTTTGAAAGCCTCCGGATTGTTCGTGGCAGCTCGGCGATATGCGGTACTTGTAAGTAACAGCTTGTGCAGGGCATGCAGTGAACCACCTTGGTCGCGCAACCAGCCAGCGAGGTAATCGAGCAGTTCGCGGTGTTCTGGCATATCGCCCATGCGGCCGAGATCGTTGGGAGTTTCCACCAGACCTCGTCCGAAATGCCAGCGCCAAACCCTGTTGGCCATGACACGCCAATACAGCGGGTTATCATCGTGGGCAATCCACCGGGCCAGAGCCAAGCGCCTTTCACCTTCTGCATGCCCGGGCTTCAAATTGAACAGGTCAGGAGCATGGTTGAACGCGGCAATACCGGCGGGCTGGACTTCTTCTTGTGGTTGCTGAATATTGCCTCGTTTGAGGAGGTGTATGGGGCGGGGTTTGCCACTGGGGCCTGTTCCCATAAACGCGCCTGACCCGCTATGAACAGTACCGGCATAGACCACAGAAGGAGCTGGCAGCGCTTTGCGATCGCGTTCTGCCGCAGCCAGCTCGTTTTCCAGTACTGAAATACGATTGCGTAGTTCGGCGGGTATTTTGGTGGCGCGCAGGCTTGCGAGCTTAGCAGCTACCGCATCCTGAACATCGCGAGTAGCGGGGTCGCCGCCGTACCAAGCTCCATCGGTGATATTGGCGACAGCCCAGCGCGGGCCCGCTTCGATGCTGCTCGATGCGCGTGCTGTTTTGCCCGCCGCGTAGTTCTTGCCGGCTGCGTCGAGAACGCGCATTTCGGCAACGGCTGCAATGAAGTCGTTCTGCCGGGTTGCAAGTCGGGTAACGGTGAGTCTCACGTAACGCCCTTGCGCCATCGCCGGAGCAGGATAAGCCAGAGGTTTAAGTCCGGGATTAGGAACATCGGTACTGGTATGGTCAATAATGACCGTTGATTTGACCATTTCAGGGTCGTCTGAACAGGTGATGCGGTAGCGTGAGGGAAAACCAAATCCAGCGCCAATACCGGCAAAATCGTCGTGGCAACCGTGAAGAACAACGGAATTAATGGGGCGGCTTTCACCCAGATCTACCTGAACCCATTCGGTTGTGTTGGCGGAGGGGCGAATTTGCGAGTGCCAGCCAAACCGAGGGTCTTTTCCCGGGGCGGGTTGCTGCAGCCGAGCCAATTCGGCTGTAAGCTTCTCGCCTTCAGGGCCAAGAAGTTTCTTTTCGACCGCAGCCAGTTCCCCGCGGGCTGAAACCAGCCGCGCTACGATTGCGTCCGCTTGCTTTACCCGCTCGTGCATGGCAGGATCACGATAATAAGGCCTGTCGGCGCGGTCGATGGCCGCGAATACTGCTTGAAGCCGGTAATAGTCGGCCTGAGTCACCGGATCGAATTTGTGATCGTGGCATTGAGCACACTGCACCGTTGTGCCCATGAACGTATTGGTGACTGTGGCCACCATGTCGTCGCGGTCCAGATGGCGGGCAATTTTGCCATCGATCTTTGATTCGGGAACTTCGGCATGGCCGATGAAGTCCCATGGGCCAGCGGCCAGAAACCCGAGGGCTTCAATGCCACCCGGTCCAGATTGGGGAACCATGTCCCCGGCAATTTGAAGTGTGGTGAACTCCTTGTATGGCATGTTGGCATTGAAAGCCCGGATAAGCCAGTCGCGGTAAGGCCAGGCGTTGGGCCGTTGCTTGTCTTTGTCGTAACCGTGGGTGTCGCCATAGTGCGCCACGTCGAGCCAAAGACGCGCCATACGTTCGCCATGCGCCGGGTTGCGCAACAGCGTGTCGATGGCTTTGGCAATGGCATCAGGACTGCTATCAGAAATAAAACGTTGCGAATCCTGCGGAGCAGGTGGAAGGCCGGTCAGGTCGAAGCATAAGCGGCGGTATAGGGTTGCGCGGTCGACTTCGGCAGTAGGAACAATTCCTTCCCGCGCCAAGCGGGCCATCAAAAAAGCATCCACAGGGTGCGGTGCGTTTTTCGGGGGTTGCACTTTTTCCAGTGGTCTGGTTGACCACCACGGATCTGCGCCGGAAACTGTCAGAGCCAACAGCATCATTTTAAACATGGAATTATCTCCTAATATTTCGCGCGAATACATTATGCCAGAATTGCGAGGCTCGGTTCGCCTTCGTTGATGGTTGGCCTTTCGGGCCGCCCCTTATGTCGCCAAAGAACCCGCGTGTGGTCGAGTCCCAGCAATGCCAGAATAGTGGCATGAAAATCATGAACGTGCATCCGCTCATCAACGGCGCGCAGTCCCAATTCGTCGGTGGTGCCCACGGTGCGACCGCCCTTCAGGCCAGCACCAGCCATCCACATGGTGAAACCCCATGGGTTGTGGTCGCGGCCATCGCCTTTTTCAGACATCGGCGTACGCCCAAATTCACCACCCCAGATTACCAAGGTATCGTCGAGCAGCCCGCGTTGCTTGAGGTCGGTCAGGAGGCCCGCGACAGGTTGATCGGTGCCACCGCACAGTAAGGCATGGTTCTTTTCAATATTCGCATGCGCATCCCAACGGCTGCCCGCACCCGAATAGAGTTGAATGAAACGGACGTCGCGTTCGGCGAGGCGCCGTGCCATCAGGCACATTTTGCCGAAATTGGCGGTTTCCTTGCGGTCGATGCCATAGAGCGCCCGTGTGGCTGGCGTTTCGTGGGTGAGATCCACTGCCTCGGGTGCAGCGGCCTGCATGCGGAACGCTAGTTCCTGAGAGGCAATGCGGGCAGCCAATTCGGTGTCGGCAGGAGTTCGTGCGGCATGGGCACGGTTCAATTCACCCAAAAGCGCTCCGCGTCGCTTTTGTCGATCTGAAGCGACTATTTCCTTGGCCACTAAACCGGGAAGTGTGGGGCCTGTGGTTTCAATTTTGGTTCCTTGATAGGCGGCTGGCATGAACCCGGCGCCCCAGTTGCGCGCGCCGTTGGTCACGGACGCGCTGCCATCGGTAAGGACCACAAAACCGGGCAAATTTTCGTTTTCGCTGCCCAGACCATAAAGCACCCACGAACCAAGCGAAGGCCTTCCTCCCATGGTGGTGCCCGTGTTCATCTGGCAGACACCGGCAGAATGGTTGATGGCGTCGCACCAAACAGAGCGCACAACGACAAGATCGTCGGCGCGTTGCGCGATATTGGGCAACCAATCGGAAACCCAGAGGCCACCCTTGCCATGCTGCTTCCAAGCGCGTTGCGAGGCCAAAAGCGGGGCATCGGCAGTGCCCATGGAGGTAACTACCGAACCAAAGCTGCTGGGCAATTTCTGCCCGGCTAGGCGGTTAAGCAATGGCTTGGGATCGAAAGTATCAAGGTGGCTGGGGCCGCCTTCCATGAACAGAAAAATCACCCGCTTGGCGCGGGCTTTCAGGTGACCGCCGTGCGGAGCTGATGGATTTGTTCCTGCCTGCGCTGCCATGGCACCCATAGCGAGCGCGCCGAAACCGCCGCCAGCGGTCCAGAGCCATTCACGGCGGGAAAGAATGTCGCGAGCGGAGGCATCGGACATGTTGGTTATTCCAGATAGAGGAAGGCGTTGGATTCGAGAACGGCATGCGCTGTATCGGTCCAGCAGGCCGCATCGTTGGCATGGCTAGCAACTGCATTCTCAACGGCGGAGGCTTCTTCTGGCCGAGGTAATCGACCTAGAGCGCGCAGGAACAAGGCTTTTATGCGGTCGCCTTCACCACTAGACACTATCAATTTCCCCAGCGCGGCAGACTGGCTTTCTGCTAATGGCCCATTGCGCAGCAGCAATGTCTGGGTAACAGTTACCGTGGGCAATCGCTGGGGTGTGGTTTGCAAGCCATCAGCGGCATCGAAAGCAGCCAGCAACGGGTCGCGCGTGTTGCGCCGGACTTTCAGGTAAATAGAGCGGCGTGGCGCATCATCACCCACGCCCGGTCCGCCCACGGTTCGATCAAGTGTGTTGGCGGAGGCGAACAGAGAGTCGCGTACTTCCTCTGCATCAAGCCGCCTTGACGGGCCCCGCCACAGATACCTGTTATCTGAATCAGAATCTCGCATGGCAGGATTATCCAGCCGAACCGATGACTGCCCGTAAGTTTCCGAAAGAACCATGGCGCGGATGAGAGGTTTCAGCTTCCAGCCGCCATTAATAAACCCGCGCGTTAGTCCGTCGAGCAACTCTGGGTGCGATGGTTTTTCTCCCAAGGTGCCCCAGTCGGATGTGGTGGCAACCAACCCTTTGCCAAACACTCGTTGCCAGACGCGGTTAACCATAACCCGGGGTACCAGAGGATTCTCAGGTCCGGTAAGCCATTGCGCCAAGGCGGCGCGCCTACCAGAAGAGTTGGCGCGGACCTGAATAGCTGGCAACCCCAAGCGGTCGAGAACGGTGGGAACTCCGGGTGCGATTGGCTCTGGTTTTTTGCCACGCTTGGCAACTGTGGGATTATCTACCGTTGCACCAACTTCGCTCACTGTTTGTGCTGTCGCGAATGTGGGTGTTTCGGCTTTCAGCTCGAGGCGGAGCTTTTTGATTTCCTCTCGCGCTTTCGCATCTTTCATACGCGTTTCCAGATGGTCGTACTCGTACTGCACCTGACGGTAGGCGATGTCGTAAACCTGCTTTTCGGCGGGAGACAGTTGTTCGCGCGGCGTATCGAGCAGCTTTTGCAGTTCGGGTGGAAACAGCGCCCGGGCATCTTGAAAGGCGATGCGGCGGTGGGGAGCCTCTAATTTTGCCAGTTGTTCCCGGCGTTGCGCGGTCTGTTTTTCCCATGCAAGCATGCGCTCGGCTTCTGCCTTGGAAACAGGGACATCGTCGCGCCAGACCAGTCCGGAGAAAAAAGACTTCAGGGCGTGGTAGTCGCGTTGCAGCAGGGGGTCGTATTTATGGTCATGGCAACGGGCACAAGCTAGTCCAAGGCCCAGTGCCACATCTGCTGTCACATCAGTGATGTCTTCGAGGATGGCGTTCCACTGCGCTGTTGAGTCGCGTTGGTTGTATTCATAGGTGCCCAGACGCAGATATCCTAAAGCTATCAAAGATTCCGGATTGTTTGGCTCCAGTTCATCTCCCGCCAGTTGCAGCCGCAGAAAGCGATCGTAAGGCATGTCGCTGTTCCATGCAGCAACAACCCAGTCTCGGTAGCGCCACGCGGTGGGGCGGAATTCGTCCGCGCGGTAACCATCGGATTCAGCATAGCGTACAAGATCGAGCCAAAAACGCCCCCATTTTTCGCCGAAGTGAGGAGAGGCTAGCAGACGGTCGATTGCGGCGGATTTATCGGGGTTGGCTGCAAATGCCTTGGCCTCCGCGGTTGCGGGGGGCAGGCCGGTCAGGTCGTATGTGACACGGCGTAGCCAATCGGCGGAATCCGCTGGCGAGGCGCGGTTCCAGCCACGCGCTTTTAGTGAGGAGTCGATGTGAAGGTCGATCGATTGAGCATCACGAACGCTGACGGCTGTTGGTGCCAATGGCTGGAAGGCCCACCAAGTGCGGTCAGCCGGGGTAATCACGCCATTTCGTGCAGCTTTGACAGGTTTTGGCGACACACCAGATTCTGCTGGCCAAGGTGCTCCCGCCAAAACCCATCGCTCGAGAACGATGCGTGCTGGTTCAGGCAGTGCCTTGGCTGGTGGCATGGCAGAAACGCCCTCTTGCCGGCGGATGGCCAGAAGCAAAGGGCTTTGATCGGGTTTTTGGGCGTTCACAGCGGGGCCACCGTCGCCACCTAGTCTGAGGCCGTTTGAACTGTCAACGACCAAGCCGCCCTTGTTTTTGCCGGTTTCGTGGCTGTGGCACTGAAAACAGTGCTCTCGCAGGGTGGGCAGCACCTCGCGATTGAAATCTGGCGGGGAGGCTAAGCCGAGGCAGACTATGAACAAGGTGAAGGTCACAATGACAAACCTCGTTGGGCGAGAGCGATCAAGTACTCTTATCTTATCGCTCAGTTTTGGACGTGTCACGCATCAAATGGTTGCGACTTGGGTAACATGTTGGCCTGATTTTTTTCGACTGGACTAATGTTGGCGAATATCATGAGACTGTATGACCCTTCCGGAGTATCGCCATGCCGATCAATGCGAAATGTAGTTGTGGCCGCGAAGTCAATGCGCCCGACGCTATGGCGGGTAAAACCGTTAAATGCCCTCAGTGCAAGGCGCCATTGAAGATCCCCGGAGGTAGTGCTGCGGAAGACGATATTCCCGTCATCCTTCTCAAGAAAAACCGTGAGAATTCTGGTTCTGTGAAGGCAGCAAAACCGAAGCGTTCGCGCAAGTCAGACAATTCCGGAGCCATTATCGGAATAGCTGTGGGTGTGGTGGCTTTGCTTTTGGTAGGTGGGGGCGTGGCCTGGTGGATGATGTCGGGCGGTACTGCTACAGGACCGGGCGGCGGCGCATCAGCCCAAGGTGGGGCCGTTGTTGCACCTGAGCCCGGAACGCTGGCTGCGGCAATCAACGCCGAAAAGGAAACAGATGAAACCAAGCTGATTCCTGGCGATTCGAAAGCAGTGATTTCATTTCAAGTAGGGCCGATGCTGCAGGCCCCTTTGTTCAAAACCATGTTGGAATCGATCGGTTTCGATGAGGCTGTCAAGGAATTGCAGGCTTCGCTGAAGATCAAGCCCAGTGATATTCGCAAGATGCATATGGTTTTGAATACGAATGAAATCACCCGCATGGCGGCCGAGGCTGCTGCTGCGCGCCAAGGAAATGGCCAGAAACCTCCGGGAAATGCGCAACCGATTCGGCCGGGTACGGGGGCCCTTCCAGTTCGACAAGATGGTACTCAATACACATCAACATTGGCCGAAGACACAGGGAACGATGGCATTCAGGTTACGCAGGTCATGCCGTTGTATCCCGCGCAGATGCAGCCGGGCATGCAAGGGAGCTCAACACCGCCATCCATGACGCCACCCGGCGCGATGCCAGGAATAAGTGGCGCCGGAATGGGCGCACCGGGCGGTGGCCCCCCAGCACAGGAAGCTCCATTCGTGGTGATCATTTCATTGGCTGCACCAGTGGTTCTTGAGCCATTGCCATCTATCATTACTGTTGTCGCATCTCCTGTTGCTAACGCGCCGGGTAAGACTTATCTGGCCCAAGGGTTTATTCTCCATGCATGTCCGGGAAACCAGACACTTGTTTACGGTCAACAGAAATATGTCGAGCTGTTGCTGAAATCAAAATCATCGAGTGCTGGAGCTGCGGTCAATAAGTTGCGCGATCTGTTATCGAAACCTGAAAACCACATGGTAATGGTGGCATCGGCTGAAATGTCAGATGCAGATCGCACGGCAGCAGTGGCATCGCTGGGGCCCAAATTCAATTACGCGGGACCACTGATCGAAGCCAAAACATGGTCTCTTGTGGGTAGCGCCACCGAGGATGTGAATTTTGAACTGTCTGGTCAGTATCCGGATGACGCCAAGGCGAAATTGGCGCTGGATGCAGCCACCCGATTGAACAAGGAAAACAATACGCTGCAAACCCGCTTGGGCCTTATGGCATTTTCGGCGGTAGCCGGCCCTCAGGGCGGCAAGGCTATCAGCCTGTTGACAGACGCTATGAGCCAATTCAAACCCGTTCAGGAAGGAAATCAGGTTAAGCTTGCAGCTTCTTTGAAGGGGGCCAAGCTGAAAGCGTTGATACCTCCTAATACGACTTTACCCAAAGCTTCGAGTGGAACCCCTTCTGGATCGGCATCTATGTCGGGAGCGACTCCACCCAGTGGCGGTTCATCCTCGAACACGGGACTTTTTAGTGGAGGATCCGGGGGTGGCGGTGCTGTGCAGGCAGTTCGCGGTGCTGTGGCGCGTGCCGCCGGTCAGGCCGAAATGAAGCAGATTGGTTTGGCGCTGCTGGCTTACACCAGCGAAAACAATGGATTGCCGCCTGCCGCTATTGTGGGGCCAGATGGTAAGCGATTGCTTAGTTGGCGCGTGGCGTTGTTGCCATACTTGGAACAGGGCAACCTTCACAAGCAGTTCCATTTGAACGAAGCGTGGGACAGTCCGCACAACATCCAGTTGCTGAAAAGCATGCCTAGGCAGTTTGGCGGTGATAGCAGTACCGGCATGACAGCCGTACGGGTTTTTGTGGGTGGTGGCGCAGCATTTGAATGGAACCGGAAGGTTGGTCTGACTGAAATCTCCGATGGAACCAGTAATACGGCACTTCTTGCTGATGCTGCCAGTGGTGTGGAGTGGACCAAGCCGGATGAGTTGGAATTCAATGTTTCATCTCTTCCCCAGTTGGGGCAAGCTGGTCAGACGACTGTGAATGTCCTCTTTGCTGACGGTGCCGTGAAACGTGTTCCCAAAAACCTTTCTCCCACCGAGTGGAAAGGGATTATTACGAGGGGCGGAGGCGAGTTGGTCCAGTTGCCATGATGATGGTGCCTTATGGCAGAACAAAACAGCTTTGTTGGGCAGGATCATGACCAACGCTTCAAGGTTCTGATCCGCGAATTTTTTGCGGACTTCATGCGCTTGTTTTTTGCCACTTGGGCCAGTCGCTTTGATTTCAGGGAAATTGACTGGCTCGATCAGGAACTGCTGCCCGCGCCTCCTGATGGGGTTCGTCTCGTGGCGGATCTTGTGGCTAGGCTTCGGGTTCTGGAACCGGTGGCCATGCCTGACGGCAAGCAGGCTGATTCGTGGTTGGCGATCATCCACATCGAAATTGAGGCACCAGACCGAACAACCCGCCTGGAACCGCGCTTGCCCGGTTATTATGTTCACCTACGCGAGCGGCATCAGTTGCCCGTATTACCCATTGTTATTTATCTGAAAGTTGGGTTGGATGGGGTTGGAACTCAGGTGGTGACCGAGCGTTTCTGGGAAACTGATATCCTGACGTTGAAGTATCTGTATGTTGGTCTGCCCGGGTTGAATGCTCGGGATTATGTGCATGGAAAAAACTGGCTGGGCGTGGCGTTGTCTGCTCTGATGCGGATGCCTGCCAATCGCGCTGCAGAGCTTGGGGCTGAAGCTCTGCAGCGATTAACAGAAGCTCCCCTTACAATCAATCAACGTCTGTTGTTGGGAGATTGCGTGCAGGCCTACTTGCCTCTGGATGAGGCGCAATCGATAGAGTTTGAGCGTATACTATTAAGACCGGAGTATGAGGGAGCGCGCGCCATGAACAAGACAAGTTTCGAGCTGGGTCATGAGACCGGTATGGAACGCGGAATTGAACGCGGCATGGCAAGAGGCATGGAAAGAGGAATGGAACAGGGAATGGAACGAGGCCGCAATCAGGGGCATCGTGAATTGGTAATTGCTGTTTTAGAAGGGCGATTTGGCCCGTTGTCTGAAGAAGCGCTTTCAAAAATTGAACAGCTTTCTGACCTGCGCATTTTGCAGTTGGCTCGAGACATCGGCAAGGCCCAGTCACTTGCCGAGTTGGGACTCGCGTGACCTGATACATGCTAGAGTTCAAGCTGGTTGTTTGAATTCACCCATCATTCATCCTGCAGAGCTTGGTGCTGAAGCTCTGCAGCGGTTAACAGAAGCTCCCCTTACAATCAATCAACGTCTGTTGTTGGGAGATTGCGTGCAGGCCTACTTGCCTCTGGATGAGGCGCAATCTGTAGAGTTTGAGCATATACTGTTAAGACCGGAGTATGAGGGAGCGCGCGCCATGAACAAGACAAGTTTCGAGCTGGGTCATGAGACCGGTATGGAACGCGGAATTGAACGCGGTATGGCAAGAGGAATGGAACGTGGCCGCAATCAGGGGCATCGTGAATTGGTAATTGCCGTTTTAGAAGGGCGATTCGGCCCGTTGTCTGAAGAAGCGCTTTCAAAAATTGAACAACTTTCTGACCTGCGCATTTTGCAGTTGGCTCGAGACTTCGGCAAGGCGCAGTCACTTGCCGAGTTGGGGCTGGTTTGATTTGACGCTATAGCCTATCTGAAGCTGGGTGTTTGAAACACCCAGCTTTTATCGTTTATGAGATCAGTTCACCTGTGGCATCTGACGCGATGTCGGGCGTGCGGGAACTGGCTGAGCCTGCGGTTCGGTTCGCGGTGGCGTAGGCATCAATGCTGGTGGTGGCGCTACCGTGGGTGGTGCGCCCGGCGCCATGGATGGCATCGAGACCGATGGCTGAATGGCACATGGAGCCGATGGCAGAACCGATGGGCAGATGCTAGGGCTTGTAGCCTCAACCACGGGCATGGTGGTTTCACCATAAGAGACCAGTGTTTCGCCCGGGGCGAGAGGCACGTTGGGTGCTCCGCGGCGAGGCATGGCAGCAGTCACGCCGTTACTGTCATTGTTTTTGTGATGTTTGCCAAAGAACCGTGCGAGGAACCCTTGGTGCTCCTCGTGCTGAGGGGCGGGCGCGCAAGGATCCGCTGGCGCATTAGCCTGAGCGTGATTTTTGCCACCAAGCCCTTGGCAACCGGCGGCACCGAAGGCCCCGAATCCAAGTAAAATAGCTTTGATCGTGAAGCTCGTCATGGTTGTCAGGTCCCCATGGCAGGCCGAATACGTTCCAGACGAATAGCGCTGCCGGTCAAATATGACCCATGGTTGAAAGCGAAGACGGAAAACTTGAGCCAAAAAAACGCCCCCGGAAAAATCCAGGGGCGTAAGGTCGTTATGATTGTTGCGACTGGCAGGATCGTTAGCGTGAAGCCCTGCCGATTTGGGCCCGGATATATTTCAGGGCGTCTTCCAACTGGCGGTCAACAAACGGTGCCTTGGCTTCCTTGTTCGGCCGTCCGCCTTCTGGTTCAATGATTTCCGTATCGCGCATGTGGTCGAACAGGTCATCGCGTTCTTTCCGGGGAAGCTTGACTTCCAGATTGGGCTTCACGCCCCAGGTGTCTTCTTCCTTGCCGGCTGTCGACGACTTGTTGAGATTCTTGCCACTGGGGCGCCAGAATGTGGCGGTGGTGAGCTTGATCTCACCTTCACCAAATTCTTTGATGTTCTGGACCGAGCCCTTACCAAAGCTGCGCTCGCCAATCACAAAAGCGCGGTGATGGTCTTGCAAGGCAGCGGAAACAATTTCACTGCCCGAGGCGCTGCCAGAATTCACCAGTACAACCATCGGGAAATCAAGCAGGCTGCCTTCGGCGCTGCCATTGAAACGCGTCTCCTGACGCCCACGGGGGCGAATGCTCACAATGAGGCCGTCATCAATGAACATGTCGGAGATCAGCACGGCGCTGTCGAGCAGACCACCCGGGTTGAACCGCATGTCGAAGATCAGACCACGGATACCCTGCTTATCGGCGCTTGCCTGCTTGCGCACTTCATCCAAGGCCCTGCTCATGTCGCGAGCTGAATTGCGCGCGAAATTTGTCAAGCGGATGTAGGCAATCTTGCTGGCTGGGTCGATCAGGAAATCCCATTCGGCATTGGGCTTTCTCTTGAATCCCAGCACGCTTTCCACTTCGATCCGGGCACGCGTGAGCTTGATGTCTTTCTGTCCTTCAACACCTTCGCGTTGAATTGAAATGGTGACGGGAGTGCCGGGCTTGCCGAGGATTTTCTTCACGGCTTCCGTGGTTGCCATACCTTTGGTTGAAATGATTTCCGGTTCTGAAAGCGCGGTACCGTTGCTGTCAACCGTGCGGACAATCCGAGTGATGATATCTCCTGCCTGAAGGCCTGCTTTGTAAGCAGGGCTACCCTTGATGGGGGTTACCACGAGGAGCATATCCGAAACACTGTCGCGGCGGATCTGAACGCCAATACCTGTAAAGTTGCCTTGAACGTCCTTGTCGAACGCGGCCTTCGTTTCAGCATCGATGTAAGTGGTGTAGGGGTCGAGTTTCGCCATCATCCGTTGCAGCGAAATATCGATATCTTTGTTCTTGTCGAGGTCTTCGCGCTTGCCAAGCTTCTGGCGGGCATCCGCCAAAAGGGCAGAAAGGTCTGCTTCACGCAATTCCTTGACGTTGTCCACGCGCTTGAGCAGATCTGGAGGAAGCTTTTCTTCGAGTCGAGCGTAAAGCCCCTTGATAGCGTTAGCAACTAATTCAGGCTGTTTCAGTTCCTTGACGTAGTCGGAAATCAGCAGCCGGGTCGCTTTCACAACAGTTCTGGCGTACGCGTCAGCGGCATCACGGGGGAGCTTCATTCCTTCGAAGATTTCCAAGCGATTCTTTTCAAAAGCATCGACTGGCCCACCTGCCGCGAGGGTCTCATAAGACTTGCGGAGGTTGCGTAGCGCTTTCAGCCGAGGCATGGATTCCAGAAGGTTAAGTCCTTCTGCTTCCATCGACTTGAGGGCTGGTGTTGACGCGACCCTGGCGCGGAACGCCGCAACCTTAGCGGCAGACTTTTGAGCAGCTTCTGGATTGATTGACAGTCTGTAGTGGTTGCCGCGTCCACCAAGAACAAAGGAAATCAGTTCCTTTTCCTGCTTGGTTTGGCCGATTTCACGGGCTTTATCGGTCATTTTCTTTTCGAGGTACTCAACCATTTCATCAACGGTCACCTGACCATCGGCCTCGCCGCCTTCCGTATCGGCCTTACCAGACAAACCATCAACCAAGGTTTTGGCGAATAGTCCCTGTTCAGGAAGGTTCAAAGAAGCCGAAAGCCCGTTGGTGGCCAAGAAGACCACATGGCCGGGTGAAGCACCATGATCGTCTGTGCCGTCATCACCCAAGAATTCTCGGTAAGGTGTCTGCCCCAAGGATGGCTCGGCAATTCCCTTGGCGGTGGTTTTGTAGCCTTTGAAATTCACATCAAGAAACACGGCAAACCTGTCGGCTTTCAGGTTCTTGAGTGCATCGGTGATTTCGGATTCACCCAAAGCGTTTTTGTCGCGGCCAGCAAAGGTTGAGTCTGCAAGGAAGTAGCAACGCCTGTCGCCGGTATCTCCCAGTGGACCACCTTGGCAAAACAGGGCAAGAATCGCGGTATCACCCGGCTTGGCTTCGTTTGCCAGCCAGTTCAAGGCCTTCAGAGTGTTTTCGCGGGTGGCATTTTCTGCACCTTCGCCACCACCGGCCAGCAATAACTTGGCATCGCCGGGTGCAATTTTCGCATGTTTGCCATCGTTAAGCAGATTGAACAGCTCACGCGCATCCTTCTCAGCAAAGGGGCGGGGGACAATCGATTGGTCGGCAGGGGTTTTCCCTGCACCAATTACCAGCACCAGAGTCCGGCCCGTTGTGGGAGCTATTTCCATGTCTTGATCCTGACCATAGGCCAGTCCAAGAGATCCAGTTACCAACGCGGCCAGCAGCCCGAGCTTAAAGAATCCGTTCATGTGGCTCCTCGGTGAGTTTGGTTCAACCGATACCGGTTCCGTCCCTAGTTTACGATTGTTGCCGGGGTGTTGTTCATGAAGCAACCCTGACCCTATTAGTAGGCGTATCAGGACCGTGCCAATTGCCTCAGGAGTTCGGCGCCACGTTCCAGTTCGCGGTCTGCCACGGCGTAGCTGATGCGGAAATGGGTATCTGCGGCACTGAAAACCTGGCCGGGAATGATCAACAAATTGTTGGCAATGGCTTTGTTCACAAACTCCGTTCCCAACTGGCCGCCCGGTGCGCGTGGGTAGAGATAAAACGCGCCGCCCGGTGGACCAATGTCGTAAAGATCCGCAAGTGCAGCACGCATAAAGTCGCGTTTGGCGCGGTAGGCATTTACCACCGGTGTCATATCAAGGTCCAGTGCCGCCAAGGCACCGTGTTGCGCCATGCTGGGAGCGCACACAAAGGTGAACTGCTGAAGTTTGGTCATTTCTTCGATCAGCCTAGCTGGGCCGTGCACGTAGCCCACCCGCCAACCTGTCATGGCATATGTCTTGCTAAACCCATCGATCACCAGAACATGCTCATTGAATTCGGCGGGGCTACGATGCGGGCCATCGTAACTGAACAAGCTATAGATCTCGTCGCTGATCAGCAGCACACCTTTTTCGGCGCAGATCTGTGCCAAGGTTTTCATAAGGCTTGCCGGCATCACCGTACCGGTGGGATTGGCCGGGCTGTTCACAATCAGCGCCTTGGTGCGTGGGCCAATGGCAGCAGCTACCTGTTCGGGATCAGGCAAAAAATCGGGCCCTGTAGGCAGGGCTTTCATGGTGCCCCCCGCCAGTTCCGCCAGATTGGGATACATAACAAACCATGGATCACAGGCAAGGATTTCATCGCCCGGATCCAGAATGCAGGCCAGCGCCAGAACCAATGCCCCGGAAGTACCCGACGTGATAAGAAGCCGACGATCGGTATGCGTTGGGTATCTTTCAGCAATTTGCTGCCCCAAACGGTCTCGGAGTGAGGCCAAACCTTGGGTGACGGTGTAGCTGTTGTGGCCCGATTCAATGGCGCGGGTGGCGGCAGCGCGACAGACTTCGGGTACTGGAAAATCGGGTTGCCCGATGCTCAGGTTGATGGGGTCTTTTAGCTTTCTGGCTAAGTCGAAGACTTTGCGGATGCCGGAAGATTCAATCCGGCGCATCCTCGAAGCGATCCAGCGCTCAGGGTCGTTACCACCACTCATTCGTATCCCCTCAACCGCATCCGGCACCTTTCAGGTTGCCGCATTGCTGTAATTGAAAAAGTTGTCCCATGCTTCATCGAGTTTGGCCAGCGCTTGTTGCGGAGGCAGGGCGCGAAGGCGGTCGCCTGTTCGGGTCAATACTCCAAAACGCTCCAGTTTGGCCAGAGCATCTTCCACTTCGAAATCGACGCGTAACTTGGCTTCGCCTTCGAGGAACAGTTCCACCCAGTCATCGAGCATCTCGCGGGTCCAGCCCTCGCTAGGTGCCGCTGTCACCAAGGCGTAGTATGCCAGAAACGCTTCGCGGCATTCCTGCTCCTCGGCTTCGTCCACCAATCGCATGATCACGCCCGCATTGCTATCTAATTTCTGGTAGTACAGGTTTTGGGTCAGAGCGAGGTTGTGCGCTTGCCGCTTGACCTGAAGGTTTTGATAACTCCTGTACCCATACCCGCCAAAAGCAAGCGCCATGCCCCATGAAACAAGCTTGGCCACTGCAGCCACACCAGCGAACATGATGCCCAGAACCAGATTCAGCACCAGCATTAAAAGGCCTGAAATAATGGGCAAACCAATCATTCCCTTATCGAATGTCGAAAGTTTGACCGCTGCGCCGGGCAGAAGCATTTCCACGTCGGCCTTGGGAACTCGGCGAAACAGCTTCAGGTGAATGGCGCGCAGATCCATGTCTTGGGGAAGGCTCTTGTGCGGTCGCAAGCGGAACGCCAATACCATTCGCTGATGCACAGGCACGGTTTCCACCACTTTCCCCCACGGTTTCCACCAAGGCGTGTGGGTCACGTTAACCGTGCCATCTCCACGGATGTACCCTTCCAGGTGTTCGAACACTTCCGGGTTGACGCGCATGTGCAGGCCACGGCGGGTGGTTTCCTTGTCTGCTGCCGAAAGGATGGAATCGGTGTCGAGGGGTTGGAAGTTGCTGCGCTCCATCAAGCTGCGAAAAGACCTGAAAAATCCATCATGGTCCATTTCGCGTACAGGACCCAGAGTTTGGACATCTGAATCCGGATCTGTAGGGGAGTAATGGCTTTTCAATTCATTCAGCAGTTTGTGATATTCGAAATGAATGGTCGCGGCCATCAATTCAAAAACCTGCGTCAATTCCTTGCCAAGAGATGGTGTGGACGCTTTGCGTGACAACCACCGCTTGAGATCTTCACACGCCACAGGGATGAAGTGTCCGAGGTCACGATTTTCTGCCATCATCAATCCCCCCTTTGTTCAGATCTCCATGAAAGTGTAGGGCTTTACAAGGCAAAGTCATTGAAAACCGTGTTCCGGGCCGGGAAATGAACCGGACCTCACATCACTTGCAAAATTTTTGGCTGCCTCCCGAATGGTTCCCGCCAGTTCGGCATAACGCCGCGAGAACCGGGGTTTCACAGTTTCATCGAGTCCAAGCAGGTCGTGCAGCACCAGTACCTGGCCATCGCATCTGGGGCCTGCGCCTATGCCAATGGTGGGGATCCCCACCGCGCTGGTTACCCTGTGGCCCAACTCCTCGGGCACGCATTCTATGACGATGGCGAATGCCCCCGCCTCTTCCAGCGCCTTGGCATCGGCCAGTATGGCTTCGGCATCGCGTTGAACCTTGAAACCACCCAACCGCCTTACCGATTGCGGTGTGAGCCCAACATGCCCCATGACTGGGATGCCAGCATCAACCATCCGCGCCACGGTTGGCGCGCGAGTAACACCGCCTTCAAGCTTGATGGCATGGGCGCCCGTTTCGCGGAGGATGCGCCCAGCATTGCGCAGCGCCTCCTCTTCGGAAATCTGGTAACTCATAAAAGGCATGTCCACCACAACCATGGCCCGTTGGGCTGCGGCGCGAACCATCTTACCGTGGTAAATCATGTCCTCCACGGTCACTGCGAGGCTGTCGGGCTTTCCGTGCACAACCATTCCCAGCGAATCGCCTACCAGAAGACAGTCGATGCCTGCTGCATCGAGGCACCGTGCCGTGGGGTGATCGTATGCCGTAACCATGACGATCTTGCGATTGCCCGAACGGGCCCGCGCGAAATCTGTCAAGGTAAATGGGCGGCTTGTTTCAACATCGCGTGTCATGGTCACGTCCTGGTTCGCCGAGGCCGGGCATGGAATCTTATCCGTCAACCTAGACTGTTGTAGCAAGCTGTGTCACGGGGATGTGGGAGAAGAGTTCATGGCAACTGCATTGGCTACCGTCGGGGGCGGGTGTTTCTGGTGTTTGGAAGCGGTATTTGAACGCCTGAGGGGCGTAAGTGCTGTGACCTCTGGCTATGCCGGTGGTGAAGACCCCAAGCCCACCTACGAAAAAGTCTGCGGCGGCCGAACAGGGCACGCGGAAGTGATTCAGATCGAGTTCGACCCGGAGGTGGTGAGTTTCGCCACACTGCTGGAGGTGTTTTTCCTCAGCCACGATCCGACAACACTCAACCGCCAAGGTGCCGATGTGGGCACCCAGTACCGATCGGTGGTTTTTTGGCACGATTCGGTCCAAGAAACTGTCACGCGGTCGGTTATCGAGGCCCTGAATGCCTCGGGGAAGCTGGCTAGCTCAGTGGTCACCCAAGTGGCGCCACTGGTGCGGTTTTTCCCAGCTGAAGATTACCACCAAGACTATTTTCGAGCCAATCCGTACCAGCCCTACTGTCAGGTGGTTGTTGCGCCGAAAGTGGCCAAGCTGCTGCGGCACCATCCAGAACTGGCAGATGCCTCTGAATGATGCAGCAATACGTTGGGGCTAATCAGTACGATTTTGCAAATACCACCCGGCGGGCCGATGGCTTGCCGGTTAGCACGCACACGCCCGGCGTGGTATCGCCGCCATAAGGGATGCAGCGGATGGTTGCCTTGGTCAATTCGCTGATTTTGTCTTCTGTTTCCCGCGTGCCGTCCCAGTGAGCCAGCAGGAATCCACCCGGTGCTTCGAGCGTTTTGGTGAATTCGTCCCATGAATTCACTTCGTGGGTGTTGGCATCGCGAAATGCCTTGGCTTTGGAAAACAGGTTGGCCTGAATGGTTTTCAGCAATGCCACAATGGTGTCTGCAGCCGTGCTGAGCGGCACACCCATCTGCTTGCCTTCCTTGCCGGGAATATCGCGTCGAGCCAGTACACAGGCGTTTTGAGCCACGTCTTTTGGCCCGATCTCTACCCGTACGGGCACGCCTTTCAATTCCCATTCATTGAAGCGGAAGCCGGGCGAATTGTGAAAATCTTCATCCACTTTCACCGTGATGGGTTCGTAACCAAAAAACTCTTCACGAGTGAGGTTTTTCAGTTGCTGTGCCAATTCCCGGGCGCACTTGGTTGATGCTTCGCGTTCTGGCAGTTCTTTGCCCATGGGGCATATAACCACATGAATAGGTGCCAGACGCGGTGGAACCACCAGCCCCTGATCATCGGAGTGGGTCATGATCAAGCCGCCAATAAGGCGCGTGGAAACTCCCCACGATGTGGCATAGGGGTGCTCCTGCTGCCCTTGCTGGTTCTGGAACTTCACATCGAAAGCCTTCGAGAAGTTTTGGCCCAAATAGTGGCTGGTACCTGCCTGAAGGGCTTTTTTATCCTGCATCATGGCTTCGATGCAGAGGGTGTACTCCGCGCCCGGGAACTTCTGCCCGTCGCTCTTGGGGCCACACAGCACAGGCATGGCCATCCACTCTTCAGCGAACGTGCGGTAGACCTCGAGCATTCGCTTTGTTTCTTCTTCGCCTTCCTCCTTGCTGGCGTGGGCCGTGTGGCCTTCCTGCCATAGGAATTCGGCGGTGCGCAAAAACAGGCGGGTGCGCATTTCCCAGCGGACCACGTTGGCCCATTGGTTGATCAGAAGAGGGAGATCGCGGTAGCTTTGGATCCAGTTTTTGTAAGTGTGCCAAATGATCGTTTCCGATGTCGGGCGAACGATCAGTTCTTCTTCCAGCTTGGCCTCGGGATCGACCTCAACGCCCTTACCGGGGATTGACTTGAGGCGGTAATGCGTGACCACGGCGCATTCTTTGGCGAAACCTTCCGCCATCTGCTCTTCTTTGGCCAGATAGCTCTTGGGAATGAAGAGCGGGAAGTAGGCGTTCACGTGGCCGGTGTCCTTGAACATCCGGTCGAGTGCGTCGTGAATACGTTCCCAGATCGCGTATCCATGGG
Source organism: Candidatus Kuenenia stuttgartensis (assembly GCA_945875585.1). Taxonomy (GTDB): domain Bacteria; phylum Planctomycetota; class Planctomycetia; order Gemmatales; family Gemmataceae; genus REEB421. Next base: position 38,683 of record CAMCLK010000023.1, read on the forward strand.
GCTTGATCACCATGCAACCGCGCACGGACGAATTTTCGGCTAATCCAGCACGGTTGACGATATCGAGGTACCATTGTGAATAGTCAGATGCCCTGCTGGTGATCTTTTCTCCGGCCATGCGCTGTGCGCTCCGTGGGTGTCTGGGAATCGATTCGGCTATTGTAGGTGACGCGCGAGATTGGTTCATCGCCTACGAATGGAATAGGAGGCAATCGGGGATTGTCATGCAACCACTTGTGGAAATGACCAACCTGACGCGCGACTACGGTTGGTGGGCTCCCAAAAGGGCTCTGAACCAGCTCAACCTCACTGTGAATGCGGGGGAAGTAGTCGGGCTTCTGGGGCCGAACGGGTCTGGAAAATCCACGGCTTTAAGGTTGTTGCTGGGTTTCATGCGGCCCACCGCTGGAACAGTCAGGCTGGGGGGATTCGATCCGTGGAATCAGGGCCCGATGGCCCGCAAGACAGTCTCTTACCTGCCTGGTGAATTACGCCTATACGACAATCTATCCGCACTGGAACTATGCCAATTCTTGGGAAAGTTGCACGGCGGATTCAACATGCCCCGTGCAGTATCATTGGCTCGGGCATTTGATCTCGACCTTGCCACGCCATTATCGTCGTGCAGTTCGGGCATGAAGCGCAAAGCCGCGCTGATATCTATTCTGGCTCTCGATACGCGCCTTCTGGTGCTCGATGAGCCAACCAACACGCTAGATCCGGCCATGCGCGAGTGCTTATTAGATCAAATTCGCCTTGCCAAGCTTGCCGGTAAATCGGTCCTTTTTAGTTCGCACGTCCTTGAAGAAGTAGAGAAGGTATGCGACAGGGTGGTCATTCTCCAAAAAGGCCAATTGGCGGCTTCGTGTGCCAGCGACGAAATGCGCAGCGGTCGCAAAATTACCGCCCGTATCAAAATGCCCTTGCTGACGCCACCCCCAGATGGGGAAGGCCTGATCGATCAAAGCCAAGGCGAGCGGCTTGTTTTTGAAGTTTCGGAAGTGACTCCAGAAATGCTCAGATGGCTGGCAGACCAACCACTGGATGACCTCCGCATTGAGCCAGCAGCCGTTTCCCGCTTATACCGGTCGATTCATCCGGACGCCATGTGAGCATGTCTGGAATAGTTACTTCTAAGCAGACCTTAAGTGGTAAGAGCGAATGAGTAAGGGGCTAGCCTCCTACATGGAATCGCGACTGGAATAGGTTTGCTATTCGATCGACCGGCGGGACGCCGGTCCCACCGGTCGCGCATGAGGATACCCAAAAAGGTTGGAATTGATTGGTTGGTGGGACCGGCGTCCCGCCGGTCTTCTTCAATCAACAGCCGTTCCACTGTCATACTTTTCAAACTGCCGAATTGAAATGTGCAAGCAGACCGGCGAGACGCCGGTCCCACTGGTCGCGCATGGGGAAGCCCAAAGCGGTTTGATTTGATTGATTGGTGGGACCGGCGTCCCGCCGGTCTTTTTCAATCAAGAACCGTTTTACTGCCATACTTTTCAAACTGCCGAATTGAAAAGTGCAAGCAGACCGGCGGGACGCCGGTCCCACCGGTCGCGCATGGAGATGCCCAAAACGGTTTGATTTGATTGTTTGGTGGGACCGGCGTCCCGCCGGTCTGCTTCAATCAAGAACCGCAAGCAGACCGGCAGGACGCCTGTCCCACCTGTCGCGCATGCATGGGATACCCAAATAGGGGGCTGCCAGGGAGTCTGTGGCCCCTTACTCAGCCGTGCGGGGCTCTTCATACCTGCATCGGCGGAGTTGGAATTGGTTCCTATTTCATATTCTGGAACGCCTTACACAATGTCGTTGGGTGTCAATTCCCAGTTGCGGTTGGGGTTGGGGCCACTGACCCATTTCAGGCGAGTTACCGGTGCATTGGCATAGGTCTGCAGTACAACCACGCCGTCCTCGCTACCCTCTCCCCGAATCCGTAGCTTTGGTTGGGCCCGTGCAGTAGTAGCATCGGCAATTTTTACAAAAAGATTGTAATTTATTCCGCTGTAACAACTTGTGGCAACTGGCCTTTTTTCCAAAACCGATGGGTCCTATACGGCGCCCTCCCAACGGTCAGCCATGGATGGCAGACCCAAGGCACGGAGGCCCTGCATGACGAAGGCTCTTTGGCGACTGATGCTCGCCGCGCTTCCTTGCTACATCTGGATTGCAGCGGCTCCGCCGCGCGCTGGCGCAGGGTGAACACCCGTGGGGTGCACGCCTGGCAGTTTGCCAGCCTTCGCACCGAACATGGTCATGGGCCAACCACCCGCTTGGCCGGGGGCTTACCCTCGGCAGCCTTTGGGGATGGCGCCTGCTTATGCGCCACAGAATTCTTATCCTGCGGCAAGCCAACCTCTTTCGCCCGGATGGTCTAGACCATCGGCACCAGTTGCTGCTGCTCCAGTACCAGCACCTCAACCCGCTCGGTCTGGTTCCGCCGGATTCGTGGCACGTGGTGCCATGCCCGAAGCCCCAGCAACGGCAAGCTTCAAACTCCCTGCTCCCGAAGCTTTGGGAATTCATCCAGCAACCCCGGCACCAACCGTATTGGTTTCGGCCGATGCCTTCGACTGGACGGCGGCCCGTCAGCAGATGACATCCCTGGGTGTTAAGTCATTCCAGTTCGACACGCTACCCGATGGTAGCCACCGGTTTGTGTGCAACGTTATTGGCAACGATGGCAGGCAGCAGCAGATCGAAGGCACAGGTGCGGCGGAAGGCGATGCTGTTCGGCTGGCCTTGCAGCGCGCGGCATTGTGGCGGCAGGGGCGCTGATTATCTCGGCTCATCGATTCACTTTGATGGCCCCGGCTTTGGCCGGGGTCTTTTTTTGTGGGGGTGCTTGCCAGACCGGGGGAAACTTTGTTTACTTTTAGGAACAAGTGGGGCCAAGTGGGAGCTGATGGGAAGCTTTTGCGGTTTCACTAGGCAAGTAAACGGGCAGTTGGATTCACCATGCTGCTAACCGGCACCTACCAACGGACGCTAGACGATAAGAAACGTCTGGTGCTTCCCAAAAAGGTGCGGGAGGCGTTGGGGGACCCCGGTTCGCTGTTCGTGGCGCCCGGGCCCGACAAATGCTTGTGGGTCCACACCAACGGGGAACTCGAACGGCTGGCGGCACGGCTCGATGAACGCCCGGCAACCGATGCTGAGGCCCGTTTGTTTCGCCGCCTGTTTTTTGCTCAGGCAGAGTCGGTCGATGTCGATCGCGCCGGCCGGATTCTTTTGCCCGACAGGCTGGTGCAGTCGGTGGGAATCGAACATGAAGTGGTTCTTGTAGGGGTTCGGGACCATCTGGAAGTGTGGGACGCCGGTCAGTGGGATGCCTACCTGCGGCGGCATGAGTCCCGGTTCGACCAAGTAGCGGAGGAGGCCTTTGCCCCACCCTTGAGGGGGCCCTCCACGCCCGAATGAGAGCGCACCCAAATCTCCCGGGAGCAGCCGGCGGGTTTGTGGATAGGGGAATCGGTGGCCTCCCAGCCCTTGCCGAACCCCCTACTTGCGCCTCTTGACAGCCCTCCCCCGGGTTCGCCCGCCGGGAGGGCTGTCTTTTTTTATCCTCCTGCCATTAGCATCATGCCCCTGCCCCGGAATGAGCCGTCGGCGGACTGCGCATGGATCCCATGACCCAAGAATTCAAACCACAACGCCACGTTCCAGTTCTGCCCGACGAGGTCGTGCAAGGCTTGGAACCACTGGATGGTTGCGTCGTTGCCGATCTCACCCTCGGTGGCGGGGGGCATGCGGAACTTCTGGCGAAGCGTGTGGGACCATCTGGCAGGCTTATCGGAATTGATTGCGATGCGGAGCAACTGGAGCGCGCCGGCACCCGATTAGCAGGCCTTCCCGTTGAGCTGATCCATGCACGGTTCGATCAGGCGGGGGAAATTTTCCGAAGTAGGAGCCTGCAGGCTGACCGCGTATTAGCAGATTTGGGATTCTGTTCCGAACAACTCGACGACCCCGACCGTGGCTTGGCTTTCCGCCATGAAGGCATAGCCGATATGCGGCTAGATCGAACCCGGGGTGAACCAGCGCATCGGTTGCTCGACCGCCTCGACGAACGCGAATTGGCGCGCATTCTCTGGGAATATGGTGAAGAAAAACAGTCGCGGCGCATTGCTAGGAAGATCGTCGAAGCCCGGCATGAACGCCTGCCATGGACCACAACGCGACTGGCCAATATTGTCCGCTCGTGCCTGCCTCCACGGTTTGTTACCGGCCGCATCGACCCGGCCACCCGCTCGTTTCAAGGGCTTCGCATTGCCGTGAACGACGAACTGGGTGTGCTTGAGTCGATGTTGAAGCAGCTCAGTGGCATGGTCAAACCCGGCGGGGTGGCAGCCATTATCAGCTTTCATTCGCTGGAAGATCGCCTGGTGAAGCGGGAATTTGCCCGCACCGAGATTTGGGAGCGGATCAACCGCAAGCCGATCGAGGCATCGGAAGCCGAGTCGGCAGCGAATCCACGCTCACGCAGTGCCCGTTTGAGGGTGGCACGACGTTTGCTCTGATTTTTGGCAGATGATCGCGATTCATTGTGGCAGCAAGGAGGCTCGTCCATGAAACCGTATCAAACAATCTTGTTGGTACTTGTTCTCGTTTCCGGGGTGGTGTTCGCTTTTTCGGGTAATTCCCGACGAGAAAAATCCAAACCAATCGAAACATCAAGGCTTTCCATGGCACTGGCCATTCCCAGTACCGAAACGCCCATGCCCCCGCCCGGACTTCCTCCTGGTTTCACCGTAACCGAGGAGCCTCCACTGGCTACCATGACCACAATTTCTGATATTGTTCGCGCGGGTTATGCCGCCCCGACGGCATCGACACCTTCCCCCGCGCCAGAAAAAAAGAGCCCGGCTGTTGAAATTGAAATTCCTCTGCGGCCTTCCGCGCTTGGGCTGCGTCCGGTTGGGCTCACCCCTATGAAGCTGCCGGAAGAACAGCAAGCAGTAACGCCGTTGCCCGCGGCGCGCCCGAAGGCATCGCCCGCGCGCGCCAAATCGCTGGCCTCGTTGAATGGAACCTTTGCTTGCACTTTGGAAAGTGGCAGGCTGGTGTTGCCTCAGCAGGTGATTGAGCAGCTTGGAGCCACCAACAAAATGCTGGTATCTCCCGGTCCCGATACCTGCCTATGGATTACCAACCAAGGGCACCTAGACCGCCTATCAGAACGGCTTGAAGCGTCACCCGCATCGGAAATCGATGTGCGCGCGTTTAGGCGCCTTTACTTTGCCCAAGTCGAACGCGCTCAAGTAGCGGCGGACGGGAAATTACCGGTTTCCGAACGGTTGTTGACCTTTGCTGGCCTAAGCCGCGAGTGCGTGCTGGTGGGCATTGACGACCACTTTGAATTATGGGATGCGACCAAGTGGATGGACTACGCTCGGCGGCCTGCCGCCGGGTCTGACGAATAATCACCCAACAGGAGACGAACCATGGCGGATCCAGCCAAAACAACGGGAATGTCCCGGGAAATAAAGGCAGGGCTGTTGGCAACCGGAGCATTTGGTTGCTTGGTAGCCGGGGTGATGGTCAAGAAGCACCTTGCCCCCGAGGAGTTGCTTGGCCACAAGCCAACAACAGAACAGGTGGCGTATGAGTTTCCGGACAAGCCCGATTCTGAAAATCATGAAAAAGATGTCAAAGCAGCGGAACCACCCGCTCCCGAAACCCCGATGGGCCTTTCCGGTGTGATGCTCGCGTCGGCCCAGGAATCTGGCAAAGACAATCAGGGCAAGGCCAAGGACATGGTATTGCCCTTAACAGGCAGTAATAGTGCTTTGCCAGCTCTGCCTCCTTTGCCGGGTGCTGGAACGCCACCGCCTCCCGCACCTGTGCCATTACCGTCGAATCCCCCTAGCCTGAATAGCCCCGGCCTTCCGCCGTTGCCGCCTCTGCCGGGTGTTAAGAATGACGCACCACTGCCGTCGTTCCCAGCGCCGGGCGGTTCCGCCTTCCCGCCATTGCCAGGAAGCTCTTCGGCTTCTCCGCCACCGCCACTACCCGGACCAGCCATGCCCCCTAAGCGCGCAGCCGATGAACCATCTGGTCTGCCGCCGTTACCGTCCCTGCCGGGTGCCACTTCACCAGCACCGTCACCAGCATCGGCGTTTCCGCCACCAACCCAGCCAAAAATTGATGCCAGTCCAGCTCCAATAAATCCTCCACCCCCGCCTGCCATGGTGCCTGAAACAAGACCGATGGCGCCGGCAGCCGTTACGGCTTTCCCGGGATCAACGCCTCTGCCTTCGTTCTCGCCGCCTCCACCTTCCGCACCTGCTGCGCCCGCGTTCAACGCGCCAGCGGCACCAGCATTCAATGCCCCTGGTGTTGCCATGCCAGTTGAAGCACGGGTCATTACGTTTCCATCGGGTCAGGGGCCTGCGCGCCGCACGGAATTTATTCCCGCTCCAGAGTCTGCCACGCCGACGCCGTTCCCGGCGCCACCTTCCTCGCCACCGCCATCGTCCTTCCCGGCACCGCTACCGCCCTCGTCCGCACCGCCATCAGGCGCGCCATCTGCCCCGCCTGGGCCTGCTCCCGCTTTCAGTCTGGGAAACAGTACCCCGCCACCCGGCTTGCCAACACTCACCATGCCTGCCGCTGGCGGTAATAGGCCGGTATTCACACCGGCACCGATCTCGAATGATGTCGTCAACAGGTCGATTCCCGTGTTGACCATGCCGGGTTCGCCCAGCGCCCAGCCACCTACCCCTGCCGTGGCTTCCACATTCACGGTCCCGGCGGCACTCGCCCCAACGCCAAATGGTCCGAGTCCCATCACCCCAGTCACAGCTATGGATCGTCCGGTTTCTAGCGGGGTGATCACGCCGTCGGGTATCACATTCACGCCATCGGCGCCACCCGGCGCGCCGCTGGCCATCGCTCCAGTACGACCAAAGGTGGCAACATGGAGTGAAAATGTTCATGTTGCCAGACCCGGCGACACGTACCCCGCGATTGCGGAACAGTATTACCGAGATCCCAAAATGGCTTCCGCGCTTTTCATCTATAACCGCAATCACCCGCGGGCACGGGAAGACGCGCCCAAAGACGGCTCCCTCCTCCCGGGAATGGATGTGTATCTGCCCGACCGTGCAGCGTTGAATCCGCCTGCCACAGGCGCGCCCGCGCTGCCATCTGGCCGTACAGGACCATAATTTTGCCAATGCAAGGCACTGCTGGCCTTGTGTAGGCGCGTTGGGTACACTTCAGTTCTATCCTGAACTTTCCCGACGCGCCCATGGGCACGGGTGATCGCAATGATGCCTGCAGAATTCACACCCCATCGCCGTGGTTTGCTGCGGCTTGGTTGCCTGGGCGCCCTTGGCCTCGATCAATTACTGTGGCATCGGGCTCATGCTGCCGATGCCGTTCCTGCTCGTGCCGACCATGCCATTCTTATTTTCCTCAACGGTGGGCCCAGTCACCTAGACATGTGGGATCTGAAGCCCCACGCCCCCGAGGAGATCCGCGGACCATTCAAGCCCATCGCTTCCTCGGTTCCCGGATTGCAGCTTTCGGAGCACCTACCTCGTTTGGCCAAGCAGATGCACCGCGCTTGCCTTATTCGTAGCATGCACCACTCGGTCAACAATTCCCACGCCGCGGCTGTCTATTGTGGCCTGACAGGGCACGATCGCGGCGAAGCGGGAGGTGGAGCCCGGCCGACCGATCAGCCGGCCATGGGGGCCATTACAAGCCTTGTGCGCCCGCCTAAGTCGCTGGTTCCCGGTTATGTCAGCCTGCCTTATGTCACCCAAGAGGGGCTAGGTGGCCCACCGCAGCCCGGGTTTTCCGGCGGCCTGCTGGGCAAGGAACGCGATCCGCTTTATGTGCTTCGCGATCCCAATGAAAACGGGTTCCGCTTGGCGGAATTCGAGCCAGCACCCGGCATCGACAACCCTCGATTACGCGACAGGCAGGGCCTGATCACGCGCCTTGAGAGTGTGGCCACAGAAATCACACCGCTCCGCGAGCGCGCTTTCCGCCTGCTCGATTCCGATGCCTGCCGCGACGCTTTTTCCATCAGTCGGGAATCGGAGCGCCTGCGCGATGCTTATGGTCGGAACATTTACGGCCAAAGCACCTTGCTGGCCCGTCGGTTGATTGAAGCGGGTACCCGACTGGTATGCCTCTCATGGGCTCCCCATGCCAATGCCACATGGGACACGCATGGCCAAAACTTCAATTCCCTGAAAACAACACTGTTGCCGCAGCTCGATGCTGCCGCTTCCACGCTGATCGATGACTTGGCCCAACGAGGGCTTCTCGACCGCACAGTAGTGATGGTTGGGGGCGAGTTCGGCCGCACGCCCAAGGTGAATGCCAACGCGGGCCGCGACCACTGGAACTTCTGCTACAGCACATTGGTGGCGGGCGGTGGATTTCGCGCCGGGCACGTTCATGGTGCCAGCGACCGCATCGGTGCCCAGCCCAGCCAAGCGCCTTTGACTCCAGCAGATCTTATGGCAACTGTTTATCAGGCTTTGGGTGTGAACCCGCAAAGGGAGCTACGCGACCGGCTGGAACGTCCGTTCCAAGTCTGCCCATGGGGACAGATCGTGCCGGAACTCCTCGCCTGAGGCCTGTTGGCTTATACAAAATCATTTAATGGCGGCGTTACCTCTTCATCGCCAGATTGACGGAGGATTTCCTGTGGGCTTCCACCAGACCAAGCAGCATCGCAATGGCAAAGGTTCTTTTCACCAGATCGGACTGGTCCGTGGCCAGTTTGGCAACGTGCCTTTCGATCAATGGGTTGGTTTTTTGCAGAAAAGTGGCTTCGACGGTTGGGAAGAAGCGTCGTGGGAACTCGACCTTCGTCGCTGCGATACCGATGCAGGCGCCGCCGCCTACGCGAATGAAAGGGTTGATCTCGCCAAACGGCACGGTTTGGAAATTTTCACCGTAGCCACCCACCTTCAGGGCCAGATCCTGGGGGATGAACCATCCGCTAAAACGCTTAACTTCATGGGATCCAACACTCAGTCGAGGCAGGCATACAAGGCATGGCGCGACAGCGGCCATCAGCCACCTCGCACCAACCCTTACTTTGTGCCCGAAGAGGTCGGCCGCCTGATGCATCAGGAAGCCACCCGCGATTTGCAGGCCTGCGTTCGCTTGGCCGGGCATCTGGGCCAGCTGCAGGATCGCAAGGTTGTGCTGCCCGGATTTGTTGGTTCACCCGCCAACTGCTGGAGCCACTGGTTCCTGTTTCCGCCACTTCCATCGGGCCTCGATGGCCATGCACTTCCCGACGTCCGTGAGCTCAGCCTCGAGCTGCTGGTGGAGCGATTTGCTCCGGTGTGGGACCTCTGCCGCCAGTACGGCGTCACGTTCGACCTCGAGTGCCATCCATCCGAGCGGGCGATGGGCGACCTTGAGAGTGCCGGCGACTACATCAATTACATGTGCAAAAAAGGTTACGAAGGCGTGGTTGGCTTCAACCTCGACGGCTCGCACCTCGAGTGGCAAAACGTTTCGGTGGTTCAGTTTATCCGCGAATTCCACCACTACATTCACTGCGCGCACGTGAAGGGTGTGTGGGTGGCGCGCGAGCATTGCCGTGCTGGGCGCTTGGGTGGTCATCGCCCCATGGGGCACTGGACCAATGGCTGGAACTTCGTGACAGCCGGTTCAGCCCGCGACGCCAACAGCCTCGAGGATATTTTCATCGAGTTGAACCGTGTAGGGTTCGATGGCGCGGTGAGTATCGAGTGGGAAGACAACGATGCGGAGCAGCATGCGGGAGCGCAGGCGGCTTTGGCCCGTGCCCGCGCGGCGGATCTGCCCCCTTCGGGCATGCGTCACGACGATATGTTGAAGGGTTAATTCCAGCTGCGCTTGACCACAGAAGGGCACGGTAACTACGATAACCGTGCCACTTGGGCGGATTACCCGGTAGTGTAACGGTAGCACAAGAAATTTTGGCTTTCTTTGTCTAGGTTCGAATCCTAGCCGGGTAGATAAGACAGACTGAACCAATGACTTGATTGGGGCTTGTCTGAAATAAACGAATACAACACAAGTTGAGCGCAAACGCAAATCCGCATCCAATCAGGATGCGGTTTTTGTATTAAGGCAATCGGTAACCGTTTATAAATATTGAGTCGGAAGGCCTTACCTGATTTGTGCGCGAGTCGACGTATTAAAATTTGAATCACCTGCGCGGCGCCTTCGTGTAATAGGTGTTCTGGAATAAAAGGCTCTAAAAATCGACAATGATCGGTTCTATCAGGCCTTCATGCGGCCAATAATCTGGTGATGTTGATAATATTTTTGACAAATATTGGCGAGTGAATGCGGCAAGGCTAGGATTTGGATTGTAATGTCAGATCCAAACTTTAACTCCCACCATACAGCGACTCTGTCAGCGGTTTTCCAGAGTAATCGATCCATTGATGCGTGGAGTAGTTGTACAATTTGCAAGTGCCGGTGGTTTTCAAAAATGTGAATGGCGTCCAGCGCTCAAGCACGATTTCTTCGCCGTGGGATTTCTCGAGCGATCTTTGCGCCTCTGGTAGGCAATACAGCGGAACCGCCGGGTCGGCATGGTGCACGGTGTGCTCCATCACATTGCGCATCACAGCACGAAAAAGGTACGGAAAGACAATATGAGGCGTTCCATTGAGCTGGGCTTGAACAAAAGCTGGCGAGGGAGAATCCAAACCGGAATACCATGGCACCTTGGGGTGGGTGTGCTGTTGCAGCGTGATAAATCCAATCAGATAATTCGAAACACATTGCGGAATCACGAAGCCACACACCACCATGAGCCATGGGCTTTCCCCTCGGATCAGCGCCGACCATACCAGCACGCCTATCCAAACAACACAAAGAGCTGTTAATCGCAGGCGATCGCGCAAAAATGCACCCGAATTCTTCGGGGCACGGGCAGCGTTAGGGAAGAATTCCCAATTAAACCACATTTCCTTCAGATACAACCAGCCGCAACCATACCAAGTCCGGCTTAAGCGGTAGCTGTATTTTCCCAGCATCGATAAGGTCTGGTATTCCGCCAAGCTTAACGGTGGGAAGCCCGCATCTTTACCTTTGATATTGGTAAAGCCGTGATGCAAACCGTTATGGGAATGGACCCAAGAAGTGACGGGATGAAAGGCGGGTGCCATGGAAATCTGGCCAGCCAAGCGATTCATCCACCGAATGGGAAACAACAGGCCATGCAACGCGTCGTGGCCGATAAGAAGCATCACTCCAATAGCATGACCACTTAACAAACCGAGGATGATTTTGGCCCACCATGGTGCGAAAACGATGGCGACAAGGGTGCAAATCCAGACAAGGAAAGGCAAAAAGAAGTGAAACAAACCGGGCAGAATTCGTTTGATCCGCTCGTTGTCATGAACGCTGGACCTCACTTCGGTAATCTCTGGCCACTGTTTTTTAAGTGTCATGCAAGGTTCTTTCTGCGCGGCAATTTCTGGTTAATCCAACTGATGGGATTTTTTGCCAGTGTCATCATTTACTCTATAGGAAGTTGTTGCGATTAGCATTTCGCTTCATTGCGTGGATTGCGAAAGATAGCCACGCCTAGGGTTTTAATGCGCAAGCCATTCAGTGCCTGCTCAACGAACAGAAGTCCGTTTGAGCCACGTGTCTTGGTAGCTGGCTGTTGCTTTTCCGCAAAAAGGGGATAGCCCTACACCGAGGCGAAACAGTCAACAGCTTGAATGTCCCAATCTGCAGTTAGGGCCAGTTGATTTGAATGATTGATTTGTCCCTTGGCAAGATTATTGTGGCCAAGCTATGACTCCGGTCATTGGGGATTCGTTTTATTACCATACGCTACATTTTACTCGGTTACCTGTTTTATTCGTCATTCTGCATATTTCAAACTTCCCAGTATTCGCTTTGGTCACACATTTCCCAAAACTCCTAATTTGATGGCTTCCAATCGGTTTCTGGACACGGAATGACTATCTATGATTGGCGCCAAGTTCCCAGATCACGTATTTTCACTGTACCTCCACCACATCGTTACCCCAACCGCTGTCCCGTGACGGCCGAGGCCAAACGCAGTTATGTGCGCTCCCGCTCCATCACCGTTCCACTTTGCTCTTTCACCAGTCATGGCGGCCATTGCTGCTTCCATGGTTTTGGGTGCCGAAGCATCACCCGTGCCTGAGGTCAATCTTGAGGCCTTGGACTTCGTTTCCAACGTTCACAACCTTTATCGCGATGGGGCACGTCTTTCCTCCCTTGGCGACAAATACCCTTTAATTGAATGGCAGCGAGGCAGCGACGCCGTTGCTCCCATCATGCATGCAGCCGATAAGCCTGTTCAGGCTGAAATCGTGTTGCAACTGCGCGGAGTTCGCCCCGGTTCGAAACTTGTGGTCACAGGTGAAAGCGATGCTTTTCTAACCCTTGATCTGAAGGGTGAAATCACTTTGAGCGGATTCGTGGAGGAAAACGAATTGGTGCGAGTGCCCGTGATTGCCAGCCGAAACTTGGCCAAAGGCCTTAAGAAAATGGAGGACAAGATCCGCTGGAAGGTGGAGTTGATTCAACCCAGCGGAGAGCGTTCAGAAGCCGATCTTGGAACCACCACGGGAATTACATGCTATCTGGTGTTCACCGATATCGTGCGGGAAGGGCACCACGGCTACCGTCCGACACCGAAGCGAATTGAACATGCCTATTCGAGGTTCACGTCGGCAACGGGTAATCTAGAATTACAGACGCCAACTCACGAGCAGGTCCATAGCCTCAGCAAGCAAGTTGGCCGTTATTACAACCCCGTGAACCACTTCAATGATGACAATGCGTGGTTTGTTCCGGGCACGTGGGGTGTGCGTGGTGGAGGTGCCAGTTGCATTTCGATTGTCCGCTACTGCAACGCCATTCTGCAGGTTCTTGGATACCCAGGGACCATCCGTATGGATGCCGTGTGGGCGCGTCCGGAAAATCCAACCACCGCCCAGATAGGCGGAATTGATTCTCCCGATGTTACGAAAAACGGTTTGAAGTTGTTTCTGGTCGACAACCGGAACTCGCGTAACGGAAGCGTGGGTGGTTACGGAGGCATGAACAACTATGAAGGCGTGCTGATCTATACAGGCGACAAGGGAACCTATTACTTCCCGGGTGGTACACAGTACATGTACAGCAGCATCAATCAGGTTCTGCTGGTATTCAGAGCCTTGGTTTGGGCCAGATGGGACTCGCGTGCCCAGCAGTGGCAGGTGGCTCAGGTCGTTCATGCCTATCAGGGAGGGGTACGCTCTGGAAGCATCGGGCCTGGCGACAGTATGTATGAAGACCGTGTTAGGTTTGGTCTTTTTGGTCGCCGGCGATAACGTTGATTCGACGAATACTTATGCTGCCCGGGCCCAAGTTGCTCGGGCAGTTTCATTTTCGGAATCAGTGGTTTGAGTTGCCGGTTTGGTGGATCGGCGCATTGCAGCCATGCTGTTCAGAATCTGCGGAAGCAGTGTCAGCGCGGTGATCAAGCTACCGCTGACGCCAAGAGCAAGAATGGCGCCCAGTCCAGCTAGGCCACGGTGGTGGCTGATCATCAAAGCTCCGAATCCAATAATGGTAGTTAACCCAGCTACAAGTATTCCGCGAGAGGTGCCCGTATCGATCTGGTAGGTGGCCCCGCTTATGCGTCGGGCGCGCCAGTCATGAATCACATGAACACCGTTATCGACACCCACACCAACAATCAGGGGTAGGGCGATCATGTTGGCTGGGTTCAGCGGCCACCCCAGCCATCCAAACGCACCCAAGCTGGTAGCCACCCCCACGGTGAGTGGTATCAGAGCTAACAGAACATCCATAAAGTGTTGCAAGTCGAACAGCAAAATAATGACGATAGCGGCGAGCGCCAACAAACCGGCGCGAATGAATCCCCATTGCATGCCGATGAGGCCTTCCCAAGTGGTGTAAGGCTTGCCTGTGGCCTCGGGAGCAACGGAAGAAACGGCGTGGATAAATTGTTCGAGGTGATGCGATTCCCATAGCGGTTGGCGGGCAAATACCCGCAACAGATACTGTCCATCGGCATCGGTATGTCGTTCGCGGAGTGATTGCGGAATATCGTTGAGCGTGATTGGGCGAATCGAAGACATGGCTTTTAGTTCGTGCAGTTGTTGGAGCAGGCCTTCCGCAAGAGTGTTATCGAATTGTGCCAGCAGTGGCGTGGCTTGTTCTTTCAAGCGGTCGAGTTCGCCACGCAACCCTTTTGCAGAGGTGATGATCCGGCTGAGATACGGTTCATCCGGTGGCGGACCGGCTATTAATGCTGTGAGGAGCAGATCTATTTCGCGCCCTAGTTGTTCCGGGTTGGGGCGAGGGTGCTGGAAGTGAGTGTTTCTGGAAGGAAGTCGTTCGAGTAGCCGAGCTATTTCTCCGATGGCTGCAATGCTTGAGCTTTGCCCTTCTGAAGTGAGTGAAGCCACTTCGGTGACCATGGAGACTTCTGGCAGTCGGGCCAGTTGTTCTTTGCACGCGATGGCTTCGTCGCGGGAATTGGCCCACACCAAGGCGTGCCATGAGGCGCCTGGGGTAGCTTCCAACAAACGGTGCTCCCATACCACACTGGGCAGTGTCGGCGACTGGAGATGAAGCAGATTGTGATCGTATTTAAGCCATACTGTTCCCAGACCACATAACAGTGCCAAGGCCGCAATGGATAGTGCCATGCGAAAATCCAGAGGCAAGCGTTGAACTGAAACAGGGGAAGGGCGCGCGCTAGGTTGTGGCTTTAGAAGTGTTAGCAATGCTGGAACCAGTGCCAGAGCAGCACCAGCACAGAACAATAGTCCCGATCCAGCGATCCAGCCGAGTTCTGCCACGGCCTGAAAATCAGAAAGCATGGCGGCCATAAACGCGAGAGCCGAGGTTAGGGCGGCTGTCGCCACGCTACCACCAAGCGAGCGTGCCGTGGCTTCAAGGGCTTGCCCATGATTGTCTTGGATAGAGCATTCGGCTAGGTATCGGCTGACATAAAGGACCGAATAATCACCCATACCAATAAGCATGACTGCAAATGTGGCTGAAAGAAGGTTGAGGTGGCCAACTGTGAGGGCAGCCCAACCGAGTGCCATGACGGTGCCCAGCAACAAGGGCACAGCACTGATGACAGGTGCCCGCCACGTGCGGAAGACCACAACATAAAGGACGAGGACACCAACAAATGCCAGCCAGCTGGATCGGGTGGTGTCGCCCTGAGAAGCCTCCATTTCGTCGTGTTCCAGAACTGGCAGGCCGGTGACCCCCATTTCCAGATTTTTGTGGTGGCGTTCCACTTCAGACACCAAAGATCTGAGACGATCTACAGAAGCTTTGTTGGCGTTGAGAGGATTCGCTGGATCTGTAACGGGACTTATCAGAATAAAAGCTAGCCGGCCGCCTGGAGCCATCAACAGGCCTGCCTTGTGTAATCGAGCGGCCTGTGGGTCGTTTTCCACGGCTGGCCATGGCGAGCCCGCCACGATTCCCGAAGCCAAAGCTCCCCGGGCCTGATCGAGGATGTGGGCAAACCCATCCAGTACAGCAGCATTTGTTTCAGCGCCGGGTTTTTGCGTGGCTTTGTCGCGTCGTGCAAGGTCGGCCTCCCCGTTGAGTCCCTTGATGCGCATGCGTGTTTCGTAGACAAAATTTTGTAATGTGAAGAGGTTCCAAGCCAAAGGTAATTCCAGCAATGGGCGCATGGAACGCACTTGGCCAAGAATGGCATTGAGTCGATCTGGTGGGCAAAGCTGAAGTGCCCTGTCTGCCAGAGGGGTGAGGTCGGCTTCGTGCCAGATGCGTTGGAATCGGGCGGGTTCGTTGCGTAGTTGGGCTACTAAATTATCGATGGCGGGCCGCATGGCTTCTTCGGAACTGCCTGCCACAACCACAACCATGTCATCTTCGGTGCCCACTCTGGCAAGGTGGTCTTTCCAGCGGCGTTGGACTTCCTTGGAGGGCGAGATCATATCGTCGCGGCTGGTGAGAAAGCGAAGATTGGTGCAGGCAAACGCTACGCAGGTGATGGCCAATACAGCGCCGCAAACCAGAACCAAACGCGGACGCGCAGAGCCTAAACGGGCCAATGCGAGGGCAAGGTTGCCGAGAATTGAGTTCGAATCCGCCATGCCTGCGAGTTTCCAGAGAATGCCAGATGCCACCAAAGGGCCGACTTATAGAGGGGATGCGTGACGGAAGCAAGCGAGGCCGAAGTGAGGTTTATGCTTGCGTTGATCAAACGATTTCATGAGAATAACGGACATTGTTCTCATGAATGTGTGCCTTTTCACTCCAGGGGATGGGCCGTTATGTGCAGAAACTGTCTGATGGCTTTGGCTTGTGTTGCTGCTTTGGTTGCGGCGCGCGCTGATGGATTCCAGCAATCGAAGCCCATGCCAGTTGTTCCGAAACCAGACGCCCCTGAGAGTCCGATAGCCAAGACACTGAAAGCCATGAGGTTGAAGTTCCAGAAAGACCAAATGGAAGTGCTTGAACGCTACAAGGCAGAGACAGACGAAGCAGCCAAGGCGCGGATTCTGAAAGACATGCCTTCCCGCGCCCCACTTGCGGCACGTGCATTAGCGATGGCAAAAAACGCTCCGGAAGACCCCTCTGCGTTTGATGCACTTTTGATGGCTGCCCAGATGTCGACCCCGGGTTCCCCGGAGGCGATCCAGTCTCGAGACATGCTTATCAAGCTGCACTCCGCAAACCCGAAGCTTGGCCAGGTGATCGATGCTTTGGCATTGTCGGGAAGCGAAGGTCGCGCCATGTGTCAGGCGATTATCGACAACACCGAAGTGCCCCGCGAATCGCGTGCCCGTGCCCTACTGGCTTTGGGAAAAAGCTGGCAGAGGCAAACCACGGCGCCAGGTGCTGCTATAGAAGCCGTCAATCGCGCTGAGGCCAATGCCGATAAGGCCTATTCCCGCATTGTCGCGGAATTCGCAGATGTGAAAGATGCGCGTGGCCAATTGTTGGTCAAGCAGGCCGAATCGGCTCTGTTCGAAATCCGCAATTTGGGTATTGGAAAAACTCCACCAGATGCGGCGTGCAAAAAGCTCGACGGCACAAACCTTGTGGCCGACGCACTTTCCCGCCACAGGGGGAAGGTGGTCGTGCTTGATATTTGGGCCACATGGTGTGGCCCTTGCCGCGCCATGATTCCGCACGAACGCGAAATGGTTGAGCGCCTGAAGGACAAGCCCTTTGAGCTGATTTCAATATCGGGAGACGATAAAGTCGAGACTCTGACAGAGTTCCTCAAGAAGGAACCCATGCCGTGGACACACTGGTTTGCCGGCCGCGGTGGCATGATCCGCGACTGGAATGTGCAGTTTTTCCCCACCATTTATGTGATCGACAAGGCCGGAGTGATCCGGCACAAGGGGTTGAGAGGCGCCGAATTAGAGGCGGCTGTGAAGGTACTCCTCGACGAGCCTCAACGCGATCCGAAGTAGAAGAGTACTAACCAGACCGTAAGGCTGGTTGCCCATTCGGGCAGTGCTTCAGGGCCTTGGGTTAAGTGGATGGCTGCACACAGCGATACACCCGTCAGGGCGCTGATGGCTTTGGCGTCTTCCCACAGATCTCCCCACCTGCTGCCTTCGCCTATGAACAACCACGACAAAATGGGACGGGTGATCGAACCTAACAAGAAGGCGCTGGCCAACCCCAGCACTTGAGTCGCCTTGGATTCAAGCAAGCGGCCTTCGCTGTACAGGTAACCCCCCAACGCTGCAAACGCGACCACCAGCATCAACCGCATGCCGGGACCGTGAAATATGCTGCGGTCGTGTGCCAAAACCCCTTCGGAATCGAGTCTGGCTAACACATCGCGTGGCAGACTGACAAACCTCCGCGATGTGAAGTATCCGGCCATGGCAATGATCAGGCATTCCGACCACAGCACATTCAACGACTTGTTGGTTTCGCCTTCCTGCACGGGGCGAGTGACATCCCAGGCAACAATTCCAAGAATGATCCAGGTCAACAATGCGCGGATCGTGCCACGGGGCAGTCGTAACGGATGTCGTTCGGGATCGGTGGGAGAGTAGCTCATATCAGGGACTCCATGGGGAAT
This sequence comes from Candidatus Kuenenia stuttgartensis, assembly GCA_945875585.1. Lineage (GTDB taxonomy): Bacteria > Planctomycetota > Planctomycetia > Gemmatales > Gemmataceae > REEB421. The sequence goes on from CAMCLK010000023.1 coordinate 56,756, forward strand.
TTCAGGGGTTGTTCATGCCGACAAAATTGCCGTTATTTTCGCGGGCCAACGCCCATAGGAAGGCGCCAAGGTCCGGGCTTTCATAAAAGAATCCAAGTGTGTTGATGCGCACGGGAGGCAGGTTGGGGTTTTCGGCATTCCATTCGGCGCGCAGCTTGCGCCTTAGGTACTGGCCAAGGACTTCGCCCTTTTCCTGCTCGCGCAGTGATTCGCGCTGCCTTTCGGTTAATCCTTCGCCCAGATTGGGTAGCCCATCGGACAGCAGGTAAAGTGCGTCCATGCCTTGCGTCCGCAGCGTGAACGCCATGCGGAAGGCTTCGTACAGGTTGGTTCCTCCTTTAGGCCTGACGCGGGACAATGCATCAACTACAAGCGACCTGCTAGTAGCGCGGTTATAGTCGATCCAAGAACCGTCGCCCAACAACCATCTGGATGATTCGGAAAACACAATCACCTGGAATTTTTCCAGATCGGGCAGGCTGTCGAGTACCAAACCAGCAACGCGGCCCACTTCGGCCCATTTCTCCGGGGACGCCGTGTCGGCGCGAATCAGTTCCATGCTGCCGGAGGCATCGATAGCCAACACGACCTTGCGGCCGGTCAGTTGGATCCCTGCAAAACGTGTTTCAGCAACTTGCTGAATACGTTGCAGGCGTGTTTGCAGGTCTTTCAGGTCGCGTTCTTTTTTCTGTTGGTCCATTGCTGCCGCGGCGCCAAGCTTTTCGGCATCTTTGCGCGATGCTGTTTCTGCTACCAGAGCGGCCTCCAATACTCCCAGTCGCTTCTGGAGCATGGCCAGGTCTTTGGCGGCTTTATCTTTATCGTTGGACAGGGTTGCAGCCATGGTTTTTTGATCGGTCATCGACTTCAGGGCGGCCTGAAGAGCAGCTTCGGCTACATCGGCTCGATTCGAGGCAGCCAGTCTCTTCTTTTCCAGTTCCGCCTGAGTGACCATCAGGTCTTTGGCTGTTGCATCTTTTAGTGCCAGAAGGGTTGTCCGGTCCTTGAGTTCCTTGTCAAGCATGGCGAGACGGGCTTCCGCTTCCGCGCGTCTGGTGGCAATATCTTTGGCTTTATCGGCCTGAACCATGCGCTGTTTTTCGGTTTCTTCCAGGTCTTTGCGTGTTTTATCTAAGGCGACGCGGACATCCATCCGTTCCTTGTCCACCGATTTCAGGCGATCTTGCAGACTGAAAAGATCCTTTCCTAGTTTCTCAAGCTCTATCTGGCGTGTCATCAACTCACTGCCAAGGCGCGACGCCTGTTTTTCTCGGTCTGCCAGGTCGGTTCGTGTGCGTGCCAGATCTTTTTCCCGGCGTTCCTGATCTTCCGACAAGTGTGCTAGCCTGTCCTTCTGCTCCGCGATCTGTCTGGATTGCAGAGCATTTTTGTAATCGTTGAACAGCCAAAGAAGAATGACGCAACCCAGCGAACAGCAGAGCACATCCACCATGTACAAGCCAAACACACTTGGAAGCTTGTGCCGCAGTTTCATGATCTGCTAGGCCCCCGCCTGAATCAGGTCTGCCCGATCGGCTTCTTTTTGCGTGGGTGAGACAGGGTCGAACACGGGCGCGTCGCGCCATAGCCCTGCAGTTGCCTTTTGGCTGCGAATGGCACCGATCCACGCCAACTGTTCCATGAGAAGAGCATCTGGCAAAAGGGAACCGCCAATATTTTCATGGAGGGCATGCGCCAACCTGTCGATACCCGGCAAACGTGTGGTGGATGCCAAAACCAGCGACTTGGCGGGCGAAGCCACAGACGGATCAGCCAGTAATTCCATTGCGGCATGTCGCATGGAAACAAGAAGCTTGGAACACCACTCGACCACCTGATCTATTGTGATATTCAAACGGACAGCCCAGCCTGTGCCTTCCAAGGACAGTGGCAGGGTTTTTAATGGGGGGCCATCTTCGTCTATCCAAGCGGAGATATGCCGCCCTAGCACTGCATCCAAGCCGGGAGTGGCACGGGGATCGCGTCGGCATGAACGCACCGTGGTATCCGCCAGACCGGCAGCAATAGCCCGGCGCCATGCAGGGTAGCCAGCATTTCGCAAGACGCGCAAAGCTTTCACCCTGCTGCGGCCCGCTGATTCCTCCACAAGGCTTAGAACCATGGCGTGTTCATCACACTCGCAAACAAGCCCGGTAGGCGCTGCCGTTTGTTGGCGCGCTGCGGCCCAAACCGCCAGTGCCGAGGGTGCCGCCACTTTCACCTTCCACCCGCCCGATTCCACGGCACGGGCTATTTCTGTTACTGCGGCTTCGTCCAGATAGCCCGGGGTGGTCAGGGCTACCGATGCCGCGCGCACCTGCAACCTGCGGAATGAATCCAGAACGGTGGCCAGCAACTGTGCCGGGTCTGCTTCGCGGTTGCCAAATCTGAAAAGGCGACCCGTTCCAACATGCGGCAAGAAAGCCCCGCATGCTGATTCCGGCTTTTCCAAAAGCACGTCCCAAGCTGATCGGCCTGTGAGAAGTTCACCGCGTAGGCCCACCGCCACCACAAGAGGCATGGCAGATCTGCCATGGGTATCGAGCACGGGCAGATAGCTGCCCGATGGGGAGACGCAGGCGGCGCGCGCCCGTGTGGCATCTAGATGCAGCGCCAGATCGGTCATGTGGCTCCATTCATGTGCGTGGCAGGGTTTCCCAGGGCAGGCCTGATTTTGGTCGGTCGGTAGCTTCCACTTCATATAGCCGGATTACCAGATATTCGAGACAATATTGCTGCCCATCGAGCACGACCTCTTCCTGATCGCGTTGCACGGCACTCAGCAGAAACATCAGCACAATACTGAGCCCGAGCGCCACAAGTGTGCAGTCGAAGGCCACGTTCAAGTGCCGGGTGGCTTCGCCAAGCCGTTCTCCCACAGTGTCGACATCCAGACCAGAAAGGCCCCCAAGCGACAGACTCGTGGCAAGACCACGCACCGTGCCCAGAAAACCGATGGCGGGCAGAGCCCAAGCCAGATAGTGCACCGTTGCCATGCCTGATACGTAGCGCCCAAGGTCAGTTTCAGCTTGCACACGGACCGTTTCACCCACATCGCGGCCGGAACGGCTGGCGGCAAATTTGGTGAGTGCCAGACGCAGCTGATTTCCAAGCAGACTGCTACCATGGCGCGCCATACGCTGTTCGGTGCGGCGAAGAAGGTCGAACGCATCTTCCGGCAGGATGCGAATGCCCGGATCGGTAGGAAGCCAATCGGTGGCAAAGGCACGCCTTTGGCGCCCCACTTCGAACCAACGGGCTGCCAAGAGGAGCAGGGCCCACAGAAATGCGGCGTAGCAAATGATCTGTTCAGGGCCGAGGAGCAAGCGGGCGATGCGCTCCTGATCCCATTTGGCGCTGCCTTCCAAGGCTTCTTGGCCGAATCGGAGATACCACAGCGGAATGCAGATCAAACCAACAACCACAACTGCCAGCAGCAGCAGAAGGCCGTCGCGGCTGGTTCGTTCGGTTCCCGTTCGTTCCATTCCATACCTCGGCACAGCAACACGAAACGTATCTCGATTGTTGGAGGGGCACTATGCGTCTGTCAACTGCCTGCGCGGGCTTGTGCCTCGTCGCGGCCACCCATCAGGCGGAACATTCCGTACACGGGAATTCCCAAGGCAACAATCAGTAAGCCCGGCCACGTGAAGCCCGGACGCACAATCAGCAGTGCCAGCATAAGGGAGATGCAGAGCATTGCGTAAACAATCGGAAGGAATGGGTAAAACGGCACACGGAACGGCCTAGGCAATTCTGGTTTGGTAAACCTCAGGCGGATCAAGCTTGCAACCGTCAGCGCGTAGAACAGCAGCGAGGCGAAAATAACATAGTCGAGTAGCTCGGAATAAGTGCCCGAAAAAAGGAGAAGAATCGACCAAATGGCTTGCAAAATCAAAGCAACTTGCGGAGCCCCACGGCGGTTTAAGTGCCTTGCACCCCGATAAAACAGCTTATCGTGTGCCATGGCCCACATCAGCCGGGCGCTCATCAGAATCATGCCATTGACGCATCCAAATGTGGAAACCATCACGGCCAGTGCCATCAATGTTCTGCCCCATCGTGGCGACGCAACCTCCATCACCGCAGTGCCCACACGTTCATCGCGCGCATTGCTGATGCCCAGTTGGGCTGCTGAACCCGCGTAAACGGCTTCAACATGAGCTCGGTCGCCTTTGGCTTGGCCGGCAAGCTGCTTCGCAAGCTCGGCGTCGCCATTGGCTGGAAGTACGGCCAGATACGCCATGTTGCACAGCAAGTAGAGTGCGATGACCAAACATGTACCCAGTACCAGACTGCGTGGAACGGTGCGATGCGGGTCGCGCACTTCTCCGGACGTGAATGTGAGATTGGCCCAAGCATCGGCAGAGAATAGGGAGCCAACCATGGCTCCAGCGGCAACCAGAAAAAAGGCCAGCGATGGCGCCAAACCGGTTAACGTTTCTGCTTGTCGGATTCGGTCGGTATCCAGAGCCCTGTCGAAGGCGGTGGCCCAGTTGCGACGTATCACATCAGGGTCGAGAGCCACCGTCAGGCCAACAACAATAACAAGGCCAAGTGCAAGCAGCTTGGCCACGGTGAACAGGTTCTGCACCCAGGCTCCCGCCGCCACTCCCAAACAATTCACCACGGTCAGCATCACAATCACCCCGGTGGCAACAACCTGCCCCATTGAGATGGTGAATATGTCGCGTTCAAACAGCGGTACGGCTTCAGGCATCCATGGTAACTGCAAGGGAATACTGATATGCAGGGGCATTTCAAAGATGGTGGCTTCCGGCCCTGTGCCAAGGCCCGGAACCAGAACCCCTAGGAACTTGGCAAAAGCCACGGCAACAGCGGCAATCGACCCGCACTGGATTACCGTGAAGGCACTCCAGCCATAAAGAAAACCACAAAGTGGGCCAAAGGCTTCCTTCAGGTAAACATACTGACCGCCCACGCGTGGCATGGCGCCGGCGAGCTCGGCGTAACAAAGGCCGCCGAGTATGGTGATGACACCCGTCAGAATCCAAAGCAGCAGCAACCAGCCCGCACCACCCACATCGCGTGACATTTCAGCAGAGACAATGAAGATACCGGAACCCACCATGGTTCCGGTAACAAGCATGGTTGCTGAAAATAGTCCCAGACGTTGCTGGAAATGGTGCTGCGGTTCTGTCATGACGAATGTTTTCCCGCATTGGTTACCGCGCGCAGCCGGCTGTGGTGCACGCCATAACCAAAGTAAATAACCATGCCTATAGCCAACCACACAAACAGCCGCAACCAGTTCTCCCAGCCAAGGGAAAACATCAGCAGCAAGCACAGGGCGATACCCATAATGGGTGTGGCAAGGCCTAATGGCGCGCGATAACCGCGGGGCGTGTCTGGGTGGGTGACACGCAACACCAGCACTGCGGCGCACACCACCACAAAGGCAAAGAGCGTGCCGATATTGGTGAGCTCAGCCAATAAATCGAGAGGAAGCAGACTGCCTCCCAGTGCCACCATAACGCCTGTCACGATGGTCGACTTCCATGGTGTTTTGAAGACTGGATGAACATCGCTGAAGAATGCCCGGGGAAGCAGTCCGTCGCGAGCCATGGCCAAAAAGATGCGCGGTTGCCCGCACATCATAACCAGTAGAACCGACGTGATGCCGGTGATGGCTCCAATGGATACCAAAATTCGGGCCCCTTGGAAACCAACCTGTTCGAAGGCATTGGCCACGGGCGCTTCTTTCTGAATTTGGTTGTAGGGAACCATGCCAGTAAGGACGGCAGCAACAGCTATATACAGGACCGTGCAAACGAGGAGTGAACCGATGATACCAAAAGGCACATCATGCTCTGGTTTTTTGGCTTCCTCGGCGCTGGTGGATACCGCATCGAAGCCGAGGTAGGCAAAGAAAATGAGGGCTGCGCCAGCCATCACGCCTGCTGGCAAACCGGTGGCAGGGTTGGTTTCGCCCCAAACCAGATGGCCGAAGAAGCTGACGCCGCCGTAGCCGTACGGCGCGAAATTATCAGTCCAGTTGCTGATTTTCACATAAGGGATGCCGGCAATAATTACGAAAAGAACCACAGCCAGTTTGATGATGACCATAATGGTGTTAAGCATGGCGCTTTCGCGTATACCACGGATGAGGATCACCGTCACCAACGCTGCGATGGCAAAAGCTGGCAGGTCGAGCCATGCGCCTGTGGAGACAATGGCGCCATTTTCCACACCCAGAGGGGAATTGGAAAGTTCGGAAGGAAGCGAGAGACCCGCTATTTTTAAAAGATCCTGAAAGTACTTCGACCAGCCATGAGCTACCGTACAACTGGCCACAGCGTATTCCAGCACCAGATCCCAGCCGATGATCCAAGCCATCATTTCGCCTAATGTCAGATAGGCATAGGTGTAGGCGCTGCCTGCCACAGGGGCCATGGAAGCGAATTCCGCGTAGCACAACGCCGCGAAAATGCACGCCAACCCTGCAACCACGAACGACACCATGAGTGCCGGGCCGGTGGTGTCGTGAGCCGCCTTGCCTACAAGAACAAAAATCCCGGTGCCGATAATGGCGCCAATTCCGAGCGCTGTCAGAGACCACGGCCCCAGCGCGCGCTTGAGGCGTTCGCCAGACTCCACGTCTTCCATCACGTGCTCGAGTGATTTGGTTGCGAAGAGTTGTTGCCAGCTCATTGAGGGTCTGCCTTTCAGTTGGTGTGTGTGGAGGTGGGCGGGGAGTCCAGAATCAGGGTGACTGGACCGTCGTTCGTCAACTCCACGAGCATGTCGGCGCGAAACCGTCCGGTGGCAACGGGTATGCCGAGCGCCTTCAGTTCCAGTATCACCCGTTCATAGAGAGGTTCTGCATGTTCAGGGGAAGCCGCCGCGACAAAACTGGGGCGTCTGCCTTTTTCGCAGGAACCCAGAAGTGTGAATTGACTGATAGCCAAAACAGATCCGCCTGCTTCCCGCACATCGAGGTTCATCTTTCCGGAATCGTCGGCGAAGATACGTAGGCCGGCAATTTTCGTAGCGGTCCATGCGGCTTGGTCGGGGCCATCGTGTGTGTGAACGCCCAGTAATGCGACAATTCCCTGGCCGATCGTTCCGATCTCCAGCCCATCAACTGTGACTCGAGCCTGTTTTACTCGTTGGATGACTGTTCTCATCCTGCACCACACCGTTTCTGCGTGCCCGGACCACTCGCTATACTATAGAATCTGTCAGGCATCGTCCCGCCTATGGGAGGCGGAGTGGGGCTTCAGTGGGAGGGCCTGATCATGGCCATGGAAGAGTTTAGCCGCCATCAACAAGGCATCATTAAACGGTTTTACGACAACCGTGAAACCATTGCCCTGCAGAAACTAGGCGACTTGGTTACCGACCTGTATCTGGCGGAGCCCAAAGATTTACCGAAGCTTTGGAAGCAAGCCGAGCAATCGCTTCGGGCTCTTAAAGTGCCCGAAGACCGCATCAAGCATGTTCTTACCCAGAAAAGTGCTGAACTGCTTGCAGAACTTGTTCGCCAGCACTAAGCAGCGTTGCGGGTTTGCTGAGGCAGGTGTGTGAGGTTGATACCGCGCCCTGCCGTGCGGATAAACGCGATCATTTCAGCCACGACATCGACATCGCCGAGTTCATTTTCAGCAGCTTTCAGTGCATTGGGCAGGCCAAGATCTCCACGGTAAATGATGGCGTAGGCCCGTCTGACGGCATCGATGCCTGCTGCCGGTATTCCCGCGCGCCTCATCCCCACCACATTGATGCCGCAGACATGGTTGATGTGCTGCTGAATGATGAAAGGCGGGATATCCTTGGTGGTTGACGATACGCCGCTGAGAAGCACCAAGCGCCCTACACGGCAGTACTGATGCACAGCGCTATTGCCCGACAGGAAAACACTGTCTTCCACTTGGCAATGTCCGCCCAAAAGCGCGCCGTTGGCCAGTATGCACTTATTGCCAATGATGCAGTCGTGGGCCACATGGCTGCCTGCCATGAAAAAATTGTCGTCGCCAATGCGCGTTTCAAATCGCTCGTTGGTGCCACGGTGAACCGTGACATTTTCGCGGAAGATATTGTTCTTGCCGATAACAGTGCGTGTTTCTTCGCCACTGAACTTCAGGTGCTGCGGGAATTCGCCAAGCACGGCGCCGCTGTAAACCATGTTGGATTCGCCCATTTCAAGCGGGCCAACCAGCACCGCATGTGGACGGACCACGCATCCCGCACCCAGACGGACTCTGCCGTCTAGAACAGAATAGGCCCCAATCTCGCAATCCTCACCCACATGGGACTGGGCAGAGATCACCGCTGTTGGGTGGACTCGGGCTGAGCTGGCGACAGGCATGGACACCCCCACGGTTCGCAGTCGCTACGAACCTCGAATACGCAATCTGATGCTGCCTCATAATCAGAATCGCCGTCTCGAAACCAGACCAATTCGTGTCGCGGGGATTGCCTTGGGGGTATCAGGCGGAGTTTGCTTCCTCGATCACGCTTTCCTCAACATAAATGGGAACGTCTAAGCTCACGGCAACCGCAATGGCGTCGCTCGGGCGTGCATCCACTTCGAACATTTCGCCGTCACGGCGAATGCGCAGGCGCGAAAAATAGGTCTGCTCCCGCAGTTCGTGAATGATCACGTCCTGAAGTTCGCCGCCCAGAATATCGATCACGCCCCCTATCAGGTCGTGGGTCAAGGGCCGGGGGGTTTGGATGTGGCGCACGCGGTGGTCAATGCTCTTGGCTTCAAACAAGCCGACAACCATGGAAAGATGGCGTGCCCCATCAACTTCCAGAAGAGTGATCGAGTGTGCGTCTTGCAGTTCACACAGCACAATTCGGCGCAGGCGCATGCATACGGGCATGGTGCAACTCTCCTGACAGGAATCATTCCCAAGGCATTGATACATTATCGTAAGCTCAAGCAACCAACGCAGGAAATTCTCCTGCTTCCATGCAACCGATTTTTATCGCCTCGGAGGCGCTTCATGACGGATGAGACGCCTGAACCACGAGCCGGATCCCAAAAGCGTACGGTCCTTATTGTTCTTGCTGTCATGTCGGCAGCGGCTCTCATTACTTTTCTTTTTGCACTGCAGACGGTTGCCAATCGCCGTGGTCACGACCTTCGGCCTGGGCCAGTTGACCCGTTGTTGAACCATTTGGCAGCGGACACGGTCATGGCGTGCGGGTGGACCGGACCTGTTCCTGCTGCGCTTGCCGGCAGTTTTGCTAAGCAGTGGCTGAAAACGGCGGCTGATCCCGGCGACCCGCCATGGTGCATGACAATTTCCAAAAGCGGTGCGGTTGCAACATCTCAACAGATGCAACCGAGTGAGCAGAACAATTTGCCATTTCTGGCGCGATTGGTGGCATCGCGGCGCGGGTCTAAAGCCCTGTTTTGGATCGCAGCAGCTGGGAATCAGCAAGATGCGCCCGGCTGGTTGAAGCAACTTGGTTTTCCCGGTACTGAAAATCCGGCACTGGCCGGCCAGATCTCCCAAAATGCCTGGACTGCATGGGTTGAACCAGAAAATGACCAGTGGGTGGTTCGATGCGTTGTTCGCCCTACCGATGAAGCTGTGGTTCGTGGTTTGGCGGCCTTGGCAGAATCTTCCGCACCTGCAGGCCTGCGCCATCTGCGTGACGGTGGCGACGTGTTGTTCGGTTGGAAGCTTCCAACCACGACCGAATAATAAAATGGATCGCAAGAAACCGCTGACTGTCCGTTACAATTGAAATGACCTGACTGCTCGGGAGAAGGCTATGGCCACCCCACAATTACCGTGCCCTGCCTGCCATTCAGCAGTGTTTTTTCCGCAAGGTGCCAGTCCGGGTGATTCTGCACGCTGTCCTCTCTGCGAAGCGACATTCAAGGTTGAGAAGTTACTTGTTCCGCAACAGGTGCCTGCACGAGACACAGGAATTCGCGCCCCCTTGCTGGTAGCCGCGGCAGCCACTCTATTTCTTGGGTGTGTCTTGATGGTGGTTGTGAGCCTGCGAATTCGCGCCACCACTCTTGTAGAAGAGAACCTCCCAGATCAAAACGCGCAAGAAACCATAGTCGAAGTAGCCGTTCCCGATCCGGCGCTAGAACGCCTGTTGCGGGAAGGCAAAGACGCGCTTGCCAAGGGGCAAAACGATATTGCTTTGGCGCGGTTTCGCGAGCATGCGCGATTAAGCCATGTCCCCACCGAGATTGTCGACGGGATGCTGACCGCTGCCACTGGATTGGAAAAGGCGCGCAGCGCCGCTGAATGGGCCCGCCAAAATAACCAAATTGCCAAAAAGGGAGTGGAAGACCGCCGGCGAGCCTTTGAGCAGGCCTTGGAGATGGCGCGCAAAGAAATGGTGGCCGAAAATCTCGTTGGTGCCCGCGGTGCCCTTGAGCGCGCCACCCTGCTGGATCCGGATAATCCTGACCTTAAAAAAGACTACGATGACCTCCTCAAGCGCGAGCGCGCTGGAACATCCCGCGAATCTGCCATGGTTCGCCTGCGCACCGGTCAGACGCACCTCACGGCAGATCGGTGGGGCGAAGCCTTGCGCGATTTCGAAACTGTGCTTGCCATCATTCCCGACAATGCCGAGGCGCGTGCTGGCCAGCAGAAAGCCATTGCCGGTTTGAAGTCTCTGGAGGAACTCGAGGAAAAGCGCCTTCAATACCTTGTGCAACTCGACGACGGCCGCAAGGCGCTGCGCGACAGGCGCTTCGACGATGCCGAGGCATCGTTTCAGCGTGCCGCGAAGATTATGCGCGACGAAAAGGAGCCACAAAGGCTTTTAGATCAAGTCCGCACCGATCGCCGCGAACTGGACAATACTGTTTCCATGATTATTCGCGGCGCCCAGGCGTTTCTTGCCCAGAACAAACCATCTGAAGCGTTTTACCGGTTGCTCGATGCCGATTTCCTCAGCCCCCGCAACCCTCAGGTGCGCCGGTTGATGGCGGACGCGCAGCAGCGCATGGCCTTGACCAAGAACATGAACAACCCGTTCATATCCGATCCAAAATATCAGAACTGGATGGCGCAGGGGCGTATGGCGCTCACTCAAGGCAACCCGTTTATGGCGATGGAAGCTTTTCAAAATGCCTTGGCGCAGTCGAACAACTCCGACCCGTTCGCGCGGCAGGCGTTTTTCGAAGCTCGCCGGCAATCGGACAGCCTTGGCCAAAAGGCTCAGGAGTTCCAGAAGGTGTTCAGTGACGCGAAAATCTTGTACACAGCAAAACGCTATTCGCAGGCGCTACCGTTACTAGAAAACGCCATGACCATGTTTCCTGGTGAAGTGCGTGTCGCTGAAATGCTCGAAGAGTGCCGGTACCAAGACCTCATCGAAAAAGCCCGCAGTGCCCTCTCGCGTGATCCTGCCGAGACAGAGCGACTGGCCGATTTGGCGTTGCGCATGCGCCCAGCCGAGGTAACGCCACGAAACCTCATCAAGCAGGCGCGTGCCATCCGCTTTGCCAAGGTGCCGGAACCGCGATTTCCAGTTCAGTAGCACATTGTTTGCCTCGATCTGCATGGCAGGTTATGGTGGCGTTTCGGCCCGGGGTACGGGCCCCAGCTCTCCTGGAGTTCACCATGTCATTCCGTTTCACTGCCGCACTGGCCTGCCTGCTGATGGCTGGCACCGTATTTGCCCAGGATGCGAAAAAGCCGCGCCTGCTTGTCATCACCGAATCGAAAGGATTTGTCCACTCGGTGGTGAAAAGGCCCGCTCCGGAAACATTCTGCACCGTTGAAAAAGCGCTCACCAAGCTGGCCCAAGACATGGGCGATTTCGAAGTTGTCTGCTCACAGGACAGCCGCAAGGAAATCACAGCCGAAAATCTGGCCAAGTACGACGCAGTGTTCTTCTACACCACCGGCGACCTGCCGCTGTCGGAAACCCAAAAAGCCGATCTTTTGTCGTTTGTACGCTCCGGCAAAGGCTTTTCTGGCAGCCATTGCGCCACCGATACGTTTTACCAGTGGCCCGACTACGGCAACCTGATTGGTGCTTATTTCGACGGCCACCCCTGGCACACCAAGGTCAAGGTGCTGGTGGAAGATGCCAGCAGCCCAGCAACCAAGGGCTTGGGCACTTCTTTTGAAATCACCGACGAGCTGTACCAGTTCCGCACGCCTTACGATCGCTCGAAGCTGCGCGTGCTGATGCGTATCGACCCATCGTGGGCCAAGGAACGCCGCCTCGATGAACTCGCCCAGATCGCAAAAGCCAAGACCGACGGCGCTGCCAAGATTGCCAAACTCCGTGAAGATGGCAAAAAGGACGAAGCCGACAAACTGCAAAAGCAGATCGACAGCCGTAAGCCCGGCATTCACCGCCAAGACGACGACCACGCTCTCGCATGGGTGCGCGAATACGGCAAGGGACGCGTGTTTTACACCGCCTTGGGACACCGCGAAGAAGTGTGGGCCAATCCGCTGTTCATGAAGCATGTTCATGGTGGCCTGCGTTATGCCATGGGCCTCGACAAGGGCGACGCTTCGCCGCGCCCTGCCCCTGCCAAGTAATCGAACGTGCTGTCTGACAGCCTTTTTCAACAAGAAGAGCCCGTGGTCCTAGATGGGGCCATGGGCTCTTTGCTTGTAGCCCGATCCATGGCGTCTTTGGCAGATCCACATCATGCTTGTTTGCACGCTCCCCAAGCTGTGTCTGCCGTGCATGCTGAATATGCCCAAGCCGGTGCCAAAGTCGCTGCCACCAACACCTTTTTGTTGTTGAAAGAAGACGAGGCGACGGCCTTTGAAATATTGGCGCGCGCCATTGAGCTGGCCCGGCCTTTCGGGGCGGTGTGGGTTAGTCTGGGGCCTGCTGCGCGGGCGCCTTCAAAATTACCCTCTTGGTGGCCACTTTTGGCGCAAGCTGATGCCGTGCTGTTTGAAACGTGGTCTGGCCCCGACCTACTGCCATGGCTGGAATTAGCGCGCACGGAACACACGCCGCCATTGATTCTGTCCTTCTGTTTTCAGCCCGATAAAACGCTTACCACGGCTGGTTGGGAGCCAAATCGATTGGCGGATATGGCGCATCAGTTCCGTGCCAGTGCCGTGGGAGTGAATTGTGGTTGGGAAGGCGGTTCCGAGGCCTCTGTGAGAGCGGTTGAAGCCTTGCGCACGCAAACCCGCTTACCCATTGTGGCCAAACCAGCTTCATGCGGACTTGATCCGGCAGCATGGGCAACCATGGCCCGCCGGTGTGTGCGTGCCGGTGCCCGGTTTGTGGGGGGATGTTGCGGGACGGATCCGGAATATATTCGCTTATTTCACGGCTTGTCGTAGTCGCGCACGGGGCGCACCCAGATGTTTCGGTAGCCAATTGGATTATTGTGATCCTGAAGGACCAGCGGGCAGGCCACTGCCGAGCCGGGAACTTCCACATCGTGATGCACCAGCACGCCGTTGTGCAGCACGGTGTAGCGCGCTTTACGGACGACTTTTCCGCGTGTGTCGAGGCGCGGAGCTATATAAATGATATCATAGCTGTTCCATTCACCCGGCTTGCGGCAGGCATTAACCAGCGGTGGGTAGTTGCCATAGATGGCTGCGGCTTGGCCGTCCGGGTAGGTGTCGTTGTTGTAAGAATCGAGCACCTGAATTTCGGGGTGCCCTGCCAGATTCAGGCCTGAATTGCCGCGCCCCTGCCCTTTGCCCACAATTTCAGAGGGCGATCGATATTCGAGGTGGATCTGACAGTTGGCGAAGCTTTCCCGTGTCTGGATGGAGCCTGTACGCGGCGTGATCACAAATATGCCGTCCGCTACCTTCCATAGGGCGGAATCGTCTGGCATTTTGCCGTTCACTTGTTTCCATGCCGACAGGTCTTTGCCATCGAATAAGACAATTGCATCGGAAGGGGCTTTTCCGATTTCGGGCGGTGTTACGACCGGTGGCCGAGGCCGGTCCATGGAGTGCTGCCTGAATTTTCCGTCGGGCGTGAGGGTGACAACACTCGGCCCGCGTTTAATAGACCAGATGTCTCCGGTTTGGCGGGCAATCCATGGGCCAACGGTTTCCGCCCATAGCTTGCCGTGCTCTTTCTGTCCCTTGGCACTGAAGTGGACGCCTTGGCCTTTGTTATCGCGAAAATCGCCGACCAACTGATCTGTATCGGGGCCAGGTAATGCCAGACTGCGGCCTACGGCTTCCTGTGCCGAGCGGATATCGTCTGATTTTTGGTCATTTGGGGTATGGTAACTAGCACGGGCCACGAACCAAGGGGTTTCCCGGCCACCATCGCGCCATGAGGCACGGATGATTTCCTCCAGAAGCCGCCGGTATTCCGCGCCGGGCAGCGTGCGCGACGGATCTGCCTGATTCGCGTCCGATTCGCCCTGATGCCACACAATGGCGCGTACGCCTGCAGGGCCAGCGCGTTCGAGGCGATCTGCCAGATTCCGGTACAACCGCCCTGTCGATTCAAATTGCCCTGTGCCAGCAAGCCGCACGTTGCCGGTAAGTGTGGGCGGTTGGCTGAATGTCACGCCTGTGGGAGTCCATTCCCGCACGCTTGTGGCACCCACGGCAACGGGGAAGAAGCCAATGGGCACACCAAGCCGTTCGGCCAAAATATCGCCCATGGGTGGTATGAAGCTGCCGCCGCTGCCAGATGCCCCTGTTTGTGGGTCTTGTGCGACGCGCCATGCGGTACCGTCGCACGATACCACGCGATCGCTAGCCGGCTTCAGCAAGGCTTCCGCGTGGTTGGCGGCGTTGGATTGGCCTGCGATAATAAAGAGTTCACCCACACCCATCTGTTGAACGGCTGTTTCGCTCACGACAGCGCCTGCTTTTTTCAGGCGTATTTCAAACCGATACCAGCCGCCTGCGGGGGCTTCCATTTCTGTGGCGAAAGCGGAGACGCGTGGATCGAAAGGTAGGGGCTTCCAGTTTCCGGCGAGTTTACCTCCGGTGAAGCGAGCCTCGAGGCTATCGGCAGCTGATGCTGCGCCATCGATGCGACCGCGGATGCCGATGCGGCCTTTGTCTTTGGATTCGCGTTGAAACACTTGGTGTTCGACGGGGCATTCCAGCGTTAGGCGGGGTTGAAGCATGGCGAGCAGGACACAGGCGATCAGCATGGTGTTTCTCCGAGTGCCGCGGGATCGGTAAGCCCCAGCAGCGCGAGGAATTCTGCGCCCTGACGGTAGTGAGCCAATAGGCCTGCCGTGGGGCGTGATGTCAGCATATGAGCCAAGTACAGGGCTTCGACACTAGCGAGTCCGCCTTCCGGATCGGTGCCGAGTTTTGAACACCGCGGATAGGCGGTGGGGTAGCCGGGAAGAGATCGGCGGGTGAGGTGCTGGTAGTGCGTGGCCATGGAGCCAGCATGCCGCCACGAGGCATCGAGGAGGATGAGTGGTTTGCCCGCATCGGCTGCGGAAAGTGGAGGTCCATCCGGATGGAGAAGGATGGCGCCTTCCGGATCGGGCATTTTCTGGGTTGGATAACCAACGATTCGCACCGCGGGGTGGTTCCGCAGTGGCCAGACAGTGCAGCGGTCTTTCCGCTCCTTGCGGCTGCGGAGAATGATGGTGGGGAGGTCCATACACATGGTGTAGGGCCGCGAGGGAAGCAGGCCAAGGCAAGGGTTTGGAATCAAAGCCAGATTCGTAGCACCCATAAAAGGCCGAAGAGGGCCACAGGCTCGAAGCCAGATGCGTAGCACCCATAAAAAAACCGAAGAGCCCCGCACGACTGAGTAAGGGGCCAATGGCTCCCTGGCAGAAACTAAATTGAATTTGTAATGACTTCAGATTCCGAAACTTGGCACCGTGGCGGTCGCGTCCGTCAAGTTGCGCACATTAATTTTAGGTGATCCGCAAGTTAGTAAAGGCTTCATGAATTGATTCCCTCATGGGTGGATTTGGTATTTATTCCTCCTTGGTTGAATTGAGGTTATTGAATCTGTCCATGTCGAGGTACCGTCTGGCTCCCCATTGCGTTGCGGCCACATGCCTGAGTCTGGCGGCAACGAGCATGAGGGCGGACTGGCCATCAGGAAAATTTCCGACAACTCTTGTTCTCCTTCGGATCTCCCGGTTGAGTCTCTCCATGGCGTTATTTGTCCTGATCCGGATCCTATGTTCCCTGGGGAATGACATGTAACTGAGCGATTCCCCCAAACCTGCCTCCAATATTTTGGCCGCCGC
>CAMCLK010000024.1 GCA_945875585.1 Candidatus Kuenenia stuttgartensis
TCCACAGCAGAGCTTACCGCGACGGTGCGAGCCAATTCGAATAGGATATGAACGTGGTCTTCGACCGAATTGATGAGGACAGTTGGACATCCCATGTTTTGCAACACAGTAGCCATGTAACCATGGAGCGAATCGCGAATTCTGTCAGAAATGATCTGCTCGCGGTGTTTGGTGCTGAAAATAAGATGGAGGTGAAGCCGGGCCAGCGATTGCGGCATGGGTTGTGCTGCCCTTTCCGGTCTGGTTTGCTACGACTGATTAAATCTGCCTATTTCAGACCCTATGCGCGGTAGCCGTGAGGGTGCTTTTTACGCCATTCCCAGGCTGTGGAAACAATGGTTTCAAGGCTGGAATGCTTGGGCTGCCAACCGAGTTCTGGGCCGGCCAGTCCCGCGCCAGCTACCAGTCGGCAGGGGTCGCCCGGGCGGCGTGGCGCTGCCGCATGCGGCACAGGCTTGCCGGTGACCCGCGCCACCATGTCGATGACTTCGCGTACCGAGGCGCCAGTCCCTGTACCCAGATTGATGGCGCGGAACGTGCCGGGCTTGCTGGTGGAGAGCGCCAACACATGGGCTTCGGCCAAATCCATCACATGGACGTAGTCTCGGATACAGGTGCCATCAGGCGTGGGCCAGTCGAGTCCAAAGATCTTCAATTGCCTGTTGGGAAACGCGACAGCATCGAGCGCTAACGGAATCAAATGCGATTCGGGGTCGTGATCTTCCCCCAGCGATCCATCCGGATGCGCTCCCGCCGCATTAAAATAACGGAGCGCCGTTACCCCCATGCCGTGGGCGCGCGCATGCGCCGCCAGAGCCCATTCGGAAGCCAGCTTGGTTTCGCCGTACGGATTCACCGGGGCAAGCTGGCAGGATTCCACCAAGTCGCTGCCCGATGGTTCGCCATACACCGCGCAGGTGGACGAAAAAACAATATGCCCGATTTTTTGCCGTTTGGCACACCGCAATAGCGACAGCGTTCCACCCACATTGTTACGCCAGTACAGTCCGGGCTGAGTGACCGATTCACCGACCAACGCATAGGCCGCAAAGTGTATGACAGCCTCTGTGCGGTGCGCCAGAAGAGCTTGATCGAGTCGATCTTCATCGAGGAGATCCCCCTCGATCAGTCGGCCTGAACCTACAGAGGCCAAGGCGGCGGCTCGGTGCCCGCGGGCAAGACTGTCGTATATCAAAACGTCGTGGCCACGGTCCGCCAGAACGCGAGCCGTATGGCTGCCGATGTAACCGGCACCGCCAGTGACCAAGACTCTCATCGACGCGTCTCCACGGTCAACTGGTGATGCCTTTGGTGATGCCCAAAAAGACATCTTCGAGGTCGATTTCTTCTTCCATCAACAGTCGGAGGCGGAAGCCGGCACCGACCAAGGCATCGGCCAGCGGGCCGGGATCGATGGTGCCGGGAGACAAGGTGACGCGCAGGCACGGAGGCTCGACACACGGCTCAACACTGAAAACTTCGGGAAGTTTTTCCAGGAGATCGGCAGCTTCGCGGTCGCGGCCATCAGCCACGCCGACACGCACGACAGGGTTTTGCCGCACCTGACGGATGGCTTCGGCGACATCACCGTTAAACAGGAGTTGTCCCTTCTCGATAATGCCGATTTTGTTGCAAATGTCCGACAATTCGGGCAGGATGTGGCTGGAAATCATGATGGTCTTGCCAAGGCCGCGCAGCTTTTTCAGCAACCGTCGCATCTCGATGCGGGCGCGCGGGTCCAATCCGCTCGCTGGCTCATCGAGCAGCAGCACCTGCGGGTCGTGCAGCAGCACGCGCGCCAAACCAAGCCGTTGAGTCATGCCGCGGCTGAGACTGGTTACCAAGGCCTCACGTTTGAAGGTGAGGTCCACCAGTTCCAGCACTTCTTCGCACTTGCGGCGGCGCGCCTCGCCAACAATTCGGTAGGCGCTGGCGAAAAATTCAAGGTATTCGATCACCTTCATGTCGTCGTATACGCCAAAGAAATCGGGCATATAACCCACGGCGCGACGGATCTCGCGCGGATTGGTGTGGATGCTGTGGCCACAGACAAAGCCTTCGCCCCAAGTGGGGTTGAGCAGCGTTGCCAGAATGCGCATCGTGGTGGTTTTGCCGGCCCCGTTGGGACCGATGAAACCGTAGACGTCGCCCGGATCCAGCTTGATGGTCAGGCGATTGAGAGCATAGAGCTCGCCATAGGTCTTGGTAAGGTCACGGGTTTCAATCATTCCGGCAGCTCCACGGAGCGGACGACGGGCAGCAACACGCGTACAAGCACAGCGCCACGGGACGGGTTATCCGTGGCGGGAATTCCATCAAGAAGAATGTCGGCAGGAGCGCGCGCCATACGGCCTATCAAAACGACCTCGTCGCGCCAGATGTCTTCCAGTTTGCGCAAACGCCACGACTGGTCCCAACCGGAACCCATGGCGCGCACGGCGTCGGAAGCTTCAGGTCGTGCAAAAAGGAACGGTTGAAAGGCGCTAGGCAGGTTTGGTCGGGCCTGTTCGCGCCCTCCCATCACGCGGCCACCTTCCACAAGACCCGCTCCTTGGTGCATGAGCAAACGCCATGTTTCGGAAGATTCGCCGGCATCTCCCAGTCGGATTGTTTCCACACGCAGGCGCCCGCCTCGGCCGGGCAGATCGCCCAAGGCCAACTGCCGGCCACCGTAAAGCAGAACCACATCGGTGAGATCTTCGGGCCAATGGTTTTCCAAAATGCCAAATAGGTGAGATGCTGTACGCGATGGTTGCAATAACGATTTGATCGGGCTTGTGGCCAAGCGGGCGCTAAACCGGCCGCCCAGCAGTTGCTCTCCGCCTGGAGGGCATAAAAGACCTCGAATAGTCGATAGATCCGATGCCTGCTCACTGATTGCGCGTGTGGGCCATGGTGCCACAGGCCTGAGCCGATCTTCCACCGTCAGCGGGCCCACCGGGCCAACGCGCCAATCGGTGGCGTCGAGCCAACCGGGAACGGATGCCAGTGAAATATCGTGTCGGCTTCCGGTAGGGTCCACACGGGCCAGCAAGATTTCGCCCCACGCGCGTGGTCCGGCACTTACCTGACGGGTGTCGATATCAACCAGAGCAAAATACCGATCTACCGGTTGGTTGCCTCGCAGGAACCACGATGCCGCGAAAATGGTTGATGTGGCTGCCACGGCGGTCAGCGGAAACGTGAACCATGTGGCCGATGGCCGGCCGAGAAGGCGTGATGTGAACAGATAATCAAGAGGGCCGACCAGCACAGCCAGCAGGATGATCAGGATAACGGTCCAGCCAAAGGGGACAACGGGCACCCCGGTGTCTGCCAAATTATCAATGAAAGCAGAACCGGCAGCGCGCGGAATGGGCACGCCGGCATCGGCAAGCACCTTGCGCCAAAATCCTTGCCAGATCTCTTTTTCTTGCCGGGCGACTTCGTCCTTGGGTTCAAGCGTAATGGCCACAACCATGGCCCACCCGCGCCCCACTCCGCCCTGCACCAATACTGGTCGCGGCGCTCTTCCCGGTGAAGGTTCACGTGCCAGGGTCTCGCCTTGCCCTTTCCGCAATTCCAGATGGGCAATGGGGCGGGCCGACAGAGGAGGTAGATTGCCTGCTACCCACCGTGGTAACGATGCCACTGGCGTTCGTCGCTCTTCCTGAGTTGCCGATGCCACAGCGGGCAGCCATTGGGCTCCCTCATGGCCATCGAGAGAAGCACCAAATGGCGCCAAGTGCCGGGCGGTTCGTGGATCTGCCGAAACAACAAGTCGGCCGCCATCGACAAGCCAGCATCCCAGTGCGCGCCGCTGAGCCGAATGTTCGGGGCGCATCCAGTCTTCCATAAAGGCATCTGTCAGAGATACCACAACGAGGTCTACACCGCTGTAGGCCAGTGGTTCCACCGGGAGCGTGCCGACCTGTTCGAGTGGGATCATGCCTGCATACGGTTCCACTGTGCGCAGATCTTGCGATTCAGTGGCACCGGCTGCTAGCGGGCGGTCGATGCGTCCTAGTACTCGGTCGAGTTCTGGCAAGACGCCGCCCAAGGTCAGCACCACTGGTTGGTGAGCAGCCAAGGTGCGGGTTGAATTCAAAGGGACATCGATGGTGTCTAATACGGCGCCATCTTCACGTTCGAGGGCCACACGCAGTGGTTGCAACCAGTTTCCCTGATGGCGGGCCACCAATGGAACCGTGTGCCGACCACCCAGCAGGTACGGTGGCACGGGAAACACCGTACGGCAAGGAGTTCCGGAAGCGTCGCGGGTCAAGACAGCCAGTTGGTAACGAGCACCGGCTTGGGCGGCAGGTAAAGAAATCGTGGCTTGCAAAGGAAACGGAACACCAGCACGCATGGTGCCTATTCCGCCGGGTGCGGGCCAGCCAGCGGTTACAGCGGCCAATTCGGAGGAGGCGTCGGCCATTCCTGCCAAGGCCATCACTGCAAGCAACGATAGTACCATTCGAGCCATGTTCCGCTGTCTCATGGTTTTTCGTGGGGAGGACAGGTACACGGTTCAGTTCGGCAACCCGGGCACACCAGACCGTATTTTTCGGTTACTGCTTTGCCCAGATCAACACCTGCGATATTGGCCAGTGTAGCTAACCACGCCTGCACATCAGCAAATTCGGCGGCCACGGCCTCGGGGGACTCTCCGCCACGCAAAGCCGTGGCGAGTTCACCAACCTCTTCCATGAACCACATGAAGGTTCCGTTCACGCCGCGGGCCTCATCTTTGGAGCCATAAAGAGCCCGGATGCGGTCCTGCACTTGGCGAACAGTGATCTCATTGATGTGCGTCACAGTCATCTCCTCTATAGAAAGACTAGGGATCAGAGGGTAGGCATGCCAGCGGGGTGTGCCAGACCAGGCTAGATCCGCGAGATCTTCACGATGCGAAGTGCCATCACGGTATGTTTGGTGTCCGAGGCTGCTGCTGGCCCTTTCGTCTTTCATGGCGACCTCGACCAGGGCTGCCATCAGGCGGCATCGCTTGGATTTGACGGGGTTGAAATTTTCGCGCCCGGACCCGAGGCGTTACCGGCCGACCCTGTGGCAGCCATCCTGCGCCGCCACGGTTTGGGGCTGGCGGCACTAGGTTCTGGCGCCGGTTGGATTCGGCACAAACTCAGCCTGACGTCCGCGGATGCCACGGTGCGCGCTGCGGCGCGTCGGTTTCTGCGGGAAATGATTCTGGCTGGGGGCCGTCTGGGCGCCCCCGTTATTCTTGGTTCCATGCAGGGACGCGCGGAAGGCGATGTTTCACGGGAACAAGCGCTGGCATGGCTGGCAGACGCCGTTGGCGAACTTTCGGATCTGGCGGGCGAACTGGGCCAATATTTTTTGGTGGAACCGTTGAATCGTTATGAGACCAATCTGCTGCGCACGGTGGATGAAGGTCTCGAGCTTCTGGCTATGACTGGCCGCAAAAACGCTCGCTTGCTGGCAGACCTGTTTCACATGAATATTGAAGAATCTGACTGGGCCGATTCCATCAGCCGTGCTGCCCCTTTGCTGGGCCATGTGCACTTTGCCGATTCCAACCGCCGCGCCATGGGAATGGGGCACACCGATTACAAGCGATTGGTGGCACATTTGCACAGTTCAGGATACGAAGGATATCTTTCTGCCGAGATATTCCCGCTGCCCAATCCGCAGGAAGCCGGAAGGCAGACGCTGGCGGCGTTTCGTGAAGCCACGCGCGGCCTTCCTGAGTAGTCATTTTTGCTTTGCTTTATGGCTACAACTCAACCCGCGCCCATGGTTCTGCTATTTCAGCGTGAAATGGGCCTGTAGCCCTGACACGCATACGCCGTTGACCTTCTTCGCCCGGTTCCAGCACGACCACCAGTAAATCTTCGGGCAACAGGTGCGCTACGCGATCGGCCCATTCAACCACACAGACGCCATCGGTCCCCAGCCATTCCGATGTGCCAAGGTCGTCGAATTCAGCGGGGTGCTTCAGCCTGTAGGTGTCGCAATGGTGCATGGTCAGTCGGCCTTCATAGACCTGCACCAGAGTAAACGTAGGGCTGCTGACAGCAGCCAGGTCTTCCACCTCCAGGCCCTGCGCCATGGCTCTGGTAAAAGCTGTTTTCCCGGCTCCCAGTGGGCCGATGAGTGCCACAACCATTCCAGCGCGGGCGAGGCGGCCGAGTTCCATGCCAGCGCGGTGTGTGGCGGCTTCGTCCTTCAAGTCGCGGTAGAATGACATCATGACAATCGTCGCCTGCATATGAATGAGACATGGCCGAGCTGCTGCGCGTCACCACAGAAGGATTGTACTGCGAAGCGGGCGATTTTTTCATCGACCCGTGGCGCCCGGTAGCGCGTGCCGTCATCACTCATGGCCATGCCGACCACGCCCGAGGTGGTTGTGCCTCTTATCTGGCAAGTGTCGATGGCCTGCCAGTGTTGCGCGCCCGCCTTGGTGCCGATGCTCCCATCAGTACCGTGGCTTATGGGGAGACGGTCCAGCTCAATGGCGTGCATATATCGCTCCATCCTGCCGGGCACATTCTGGGTTCGGCTCAGGTGCGTGTCGAGCACAAGGGCGATGTGTGGGTGGCCAGCGGCGATTACAAAAATGGTAGCGACCCCACATGCCTGGCAATGGAACCGGTTCGCTGCCGGGTATTTATATCAGAATCAACCTTCGGTCTACCCATATACCGCTGGAATCATGACGATATTGTCCGAAGTGAGATTCTTGATTGGTGGACCGAGTGCAAGAATACTGGCCGCGTGGCACTATTGTTAGGTTACTCGCTGGGTAAGGCGCAGCGTTTGCTTGCCATGGTGGGCCACGATGGCCCAGGCCCAATCGTGGAACATGCGGCCGTAGCCTCCATGACCAAGGCTTACCGCGAAGCCGGAGTGGCTTTGCCACAAACACGCGTAGCGGGCGAAGGTATGCCCGAAGGTGGATGGGCTGGGAGTCTGGTGCTTGCGCCGCCTTCAGTGCAGGGAACGCCCTGGATTCGGAAATTCGGTGAAATATCTACTGCATTTGCATCGGGATGGATGCAGGTGCGCGGCGCCCGGCGGCGGCAGGGTTTCGACAGGGGTTTTGTTGTTTCCGACCATGCCGACTGGCCGGGCTTGCTGGAAGTGATTGCGGCCACGGGTGCGGAACGGGTCTTGGCGACTCATGGACAGGTGGCAGTGCTCAGTCGTTATTTGTCGGAGAAGGGGATTGATGCGGGGCCACTGGCCACGCGGTGGAGCGGGGAAACGGACGGGACCGAATCGGAACCTGCCCCATGAAAGCATTCAGCACACTTTACCGCACCCTCGATGGCAGCAAGCGCACCAATCAGAAAATTGCCGCTCTGGTGGCCTATTTTCGTGATTGTCCACCCGCCGACGCGGCTTGGGCCATTCATTTTTTGTCTGGCCGCCGAATCAAACTGGGTGTTCGCCGCGCGGATATCAAAGCGTGGGCAGCCCAAGAAGCCGACATTCCCCAATGGCTGTTCGACGAAAGTTACAATGCCGTAGGTGACTTGGCAGAAACCATCAATCTGATTGTTCCTGCCGGAAAAGAAACACTAGGGCACGGTTTGACCTGGTGGATTGAGGAACGGTTGATGCCTTTGGTAGGCGCCACGCCCGACCAACAACGATGTCTACTTGTCGAGTCATGGAAGCAACTCGACCCAAGCGGACGGTTCCTTTGGAACAAATTGTTGACTGGAGCATTCCGCGTCGGAGTTTCCCGTGGCCTGATCACCCGGGCCGTTTCTGAGGCACTGTCTGCGCCGATGGCGCGTGTAGAAGAGCGGTTGATGGGGCCATGGGTTCCCGGTCCAGGCCTTCTGGCTCAACTGGGCGACGCCGCTTCAGCGGCAGATCCGGCATCACCGCGGCCCTTTTTTCTGGCTTCGCCGCTACAGGACAAAATTACGGATTTGGGGCCTTGTAACGAATGGCAAGCCGAATGGAAATGGGACGGCATACGATGCCAAGCTGTTCGTCGCGGGAGGCGCGCATACTTATGGAGCCGGGGCGAGGAGCTGGTAACGGAGCAGTTTCCGGAAATCGCCAGGCAGGTCGA
This sequence comes from Candidatus Kuenenia stuttgartensis, assembly GCA_945875585.1. Classification (GTDB taxonomy): domain Bacteria; phylum Planctomycetota; class Planctomycetia; order Gemmatales; family Gemmataceae; genus REEB421. Next base: position 8,051 of record CAMCLK010000024.1, read on the forward strand.
GCGCCTGTGCCACGATTGCATTATCGACGGTGAAATTGTGGCCAGACGGGATGGCTCGATATTGCCGTTTCATGAACTACAAAAGCGTTTGGGCAGATCGGTTGTTCCAAAGCGTATCCTGCGTGAAATACCCGTGGCACTGATCGCCTACGACCTGCTGGAACAAGATGGTACTGATTTTCGCGATCTGCCGCTGTCGCAGCGACGTGGGCACTTGGAAGAGTTGGTGCGTCCAGTCGCGGGAGATCAGATAATGATATCTCCAATTGTTGAAGGCGATTGGAGCGAACTGGAATTTCAGCGTTCACAGGCGGCACAAAACTTTGCCGAGGGCCTGATGCTCAAACGCAAGACGTCGCCTTACCGCTCGGGTCGTGTGCGTGGAGATTGGTGGAAATGGAAAGTTGATCCTTACGTCATCGATGCGGTGCTGGTGCAATCGAGGCGTGGTAGTGGCCGGCGCGCGGGGGTTTTCACCGACCATACATTTGCCGTGTGGAAGAATGGAGTCTTGGTGCCAGTGGCCAGTGCCTATTCCGGTTTGACCGACGCGGAAATGAAGGAACTCAACGCAATCATCAAGAATTCGGGTTTGGAGCAGTTCGGCCCGGTCAGGACTGTCAAGCCGGAGCACGTTTTTGAATTGGCATTCGAGGGAGTGTCGCGATCAGCCAGGCACCGTTCCGGTGTGGCTCTCAGATTTCCAAGAATTTCTCGCTGGAGACGCGACAAAGTCGCTGCCGAGGCTGACCACTTCCCGGCCTTGGAAGCAATGATAACAAAAACACCAATCATCAAACGGGAAATCACGGGCGAGCTGTTCCCGGATTGGCCGGGATGTGGAACTGATCCAACGAATCAATGAGTTGAGATGGAATAAGGAGACGACCTGTCAACCTGATTCAAGCACAGTTCCGGTAGCCTGTCTTCACCGGTAAGATGGCGGACATCGTAAATCCGTTCGGAAGCCAACCTCGAGGTGGCTTGCGCCAGTGCTCCTAGTTCCATCATGACCAAGATCACGCCAATGGCGTAGCCCTGCCTCCGCATGTCGCCCAATGCTGCTGCGGCTTCGAGGCTGACCTGCGGAAGAATCGCCAATACTGTTGTGTCGCGGGGGATTCGGTCTCGGCAAACGGCCAGTAGTTGTTCTATCGGCAATCCGCTGGTAAGTTCCAGACGTGCCAGCAGTTCCCTGGCCCTTGGCAACTGATCGTCTGACCTTCTCACGGGAAGTACTTGGGGATCCAGTCGTTGGCTTTCTCGCACGGTTTCATTGGCAGACTGTGCTTCAGAACGCCTTCCAGGCTCTAGTATGTATCCTTCTGTGCGGATGCGTTCAAGCGCATCGCGGCCATTGGTTACCAGACCAACCTGCTGTTTCAACTCGCAAAGGGCGCCCACCAAGCTGGCAGCGGCTGTCACCACTAAATCGCTACGCGTTGGCTCACCCTGAGATGGGTAACCGTCCGCGAAAAAATCCACAACAATCGTGGCGCCCGCCAAACAGCTTGGTTCAAAGATCCGGCAATGCAGAGTTCCTGTGCGGGCTGTTACTTTCCAATGAATTCGGTTCAAGGGGTCGCCCGCACTGTATTCGCGCACCCCGGCAATCCGTGTGGGGTCTTCGAACAGCCGATGTGAAAGTTTGATCTCGCCAATCGGACGGCGGGAAGCAATATCGTAGCCTATCAGTGGTACCACCTTGGGCAGCACCAGCACAAAAGCCGGAGGCGCCATGACACGGAATTGCCGGTACAAACCAAAAAGATCCCCATTTTCAACGACTAAAGGGCCAATCTGAAAGTATCCGCGTCGCTGGCATTCCAGCGTGTATTCAAGGACCAGTTCCCCCTTGGGTGCCATCATGGCCAAGCGTATGCGCTTCCCTTTAATTTTGAGGGCACCGTTGCGCGGATCGATTGTTTCGCGTGCCACCAAGTCTTCTATCAACACCCAAGGGATGGGGGCGCTTGACCCGTTGGAAACCTTCACCCGCATCTTCAGAATGCCACCCAATTCGCGGGTGTACGATTTGCGCGATCGCCGCGCTTCCAAGTGATCGAGGCGTCCTGCTGCCAGTCCGCGACCTGCCAGTACCAAAGCAACCAACGCGTACATGGAATAGGCCAGGAGGCCCGATTCGAGTACGAACGCGGCCGCAAGTATCAGCCCAGCAATGATCAACCAGCGTGTCATCTGGAAAAGTGGTCCTGACCACCGGCGCCGGGTATTTGCGGCACGCGCACGTCGGCGACAATTTCGTGCAGCAGGGCAGCGGCGGTTACTTTCCGCAGCCTTGCTTCCGGCCGCAATATGACTCGGTGTGCCAAAATGGGCTGCACCAATTTTTTGATATCATCGGGTGTCACGAATGTTCGACCCGCCATGGCAGCCTGTGCCTGCGCGGCGCGGTAAAGGGCGATGCCTGCGCGAGGACTTCCACCCAAGGCCACATCTTCGTGTTCGCGGGTGCCGTGAACGATTTCAAGCAAGTACCGACGCACTTTGTCATCCACATGGATATCCCGTGTGGCTTCCTGCGCCGCCTGCCACTCGGTTGCGCTCACCACGGGCTGAATCTCATCGATCGGGTGACTTTTCTGCAACCGCCCCAGCAACCGCTCTTCGTCTTCCAGTGAGGGGTAACCAAGGCTTAGGCGCATGAGGAAACGGTCGAGTTGTGCTTCCGGCAGCGGGAATGTGCCTTCCTGATCGATCGGGTTTTGTGTGGCAATCACCAAAAATGGAGGTTTTAGATTGTAGGTTTGGCCATCTACGGTCACACGTCGTTCGGCCATTGCTTCCAGCAACGCCGCTTGCGTGCGGGGGGTAGCTCGGTTGATTTCGTCGGCAAGGAATGTCTGGGAAAAAACCGGGCCGGGACGAAATTCAAACTCTGTCGTTTTTGGATTGAAAACACTCACGCCCGTAATATCACTTGGCAGCAGGTCGGGCGTGCACTGTACGCGCTTGAACACACACCCAACACTGCGGGCGATGGCTCGAGCAAGCATGGTTTTGGCCACGCCGGGAACGTCTTCCAGAAGGATGTGTCCCTCGGCCAGATAAGCCGTTAGCGCCAAGCCAATTTGGTGACGTTTTCCAACAATCACTTTCTCGATGTTGGCGCAAACCTTGGCTGCAATGCCAGCGATGTCGCGTCCGCCCTCTTTCGCCATGACCAACCTCTCAGGAACAGGTACAGTAGCCAAACAATCGGCAGTTCATTTCAACATATCCGTAAGAGGAAGCAGAGGTTGGCAGAATGACCCGCGCAGCCATGGCTGGCGACATTGCCGGATCCAGATTTGAGCGTTCAATTTGGCAGGGCGAAACTTTTCGCAGTGCCACGTGCGTCGGCTACGATCAGACAGATGTGCTCCACGATGCCAGCGGTGAATCTGCTTCGGCATTCCCATTGTTCCAACCAGCTTGCCATCCTACTGACGATTCGATTCTCACCGTTGCCGTGATGGAATGGCTGCTTCAGGGCGGGGATCCTCGAACAAGCCTGCGTCAATGGTTTCGGGCATCGTCAAAACCTATGCTTTTTGGCACTTTTTTTCGTGCGTGGGCTGCCACAGATTCGGATTCGCCATGCGGTAGCATCGGGAATGGTGCTGCCATGCGGGCTGCCCCCATTGGCTATGCCGCAGATCATGCAGCAGCCGTGCTGGAACTGGCGAGAGAAAATGCCATGGCAACCCATACCACTCCTGATGCCATTGCCGGGGCGCAGGCCATTGCGCTTGGGGTTTTTCTAGCCCGACAAGGGCTCCCTCCCGGCGAAATCGTTCGGGAGATTGCCGCACGATTCCATTACAACCTCGAAAAACCACTCGACGCATGGCGCATTGGCTATCGTTTTACAAGTGCCTGTGAAGAAACAGTTCCGGTGGCATTCAGGGCTTTTCTGGAGTCGCACAGTCACACCAAAACCATGCGTGCTGCTATTTCGGTGGGTGGAGACGCAGATACTATCGCTTGCATGGCGGGCGGACTGGCAGGAGCATACTGGGGCATACCTCGCGGCACCGCGGATAAGGTCAGGCGATTGGCAGGCCCGCTAATGTTTCAGTTGGTTCAACGGTTTGAAAATCGATTTCCCGGGGCTCTGAAACTGGCAGAACACGGAACAATTCGGCAGGTGAAATGAAGCGGGCCGCCTTGGGGCGGCCCGTACTTCGTTGTACTGGAGAGTCTATTTTAGCCTTGGGTTTTGCAGGTTCCTAGAACTGGTCAAGCCAGAAATGGAAGCCGCTATGATAACGCTGTGGCCGCTGGCTTTCGAAGATCCAGTGCGGTGGCTTGAAGGGTGGATTTGCCATGTAAGCAGGTGGTGGCATGTAAGGCTGGCCGGGCTGCTCGGGCCACTTGGGGCCGGTGTTGGGCCAGTAGTTGTGGGGAAAGTAGTGGTAAGGGTAGTAAAACATCTTCGGCAAGCGCGGGTCAACACCCTGAGCCTGACCAGTAGTTGCTACAAAAGCGGACAGGAGGGCTATAAGCCCCGCCTGGACGAACAAGGCGCGCATCATGCTGCATCTCCACCAGTGGGGGGCACGGAGTTTACAATCCATCCGCGAAAAACATACACCCCGTATATCTGGCAGGCCATGAAAAACACTATTGCGAAGGTGGAATAAACCGCTGTAATGACCGATCGCAACGTCGAAGAGAGTGGAACCAAAGGTCGGAATTATAACGGCTAAGAGAAGGGAAATTGAGGAAAACACGATGGAATGGCTCAAGGACATCGATCATCCGCTGGTGACGCGGTACGCCAGCAAGGAAATGGCATCACTGTGGAGCCCCCGCAAACGGATAGGGCTATGGCGGCGCCTGTGGTTGGCTTTGGCTACGGCTGAGTCAGAGCTAGGCTTGTTGGCTGAAGATGGTGTAACACCGCGAATATCTCCAGCCCAGCTTGCGGCACTCGGCGCGCACCTAGACGACATTGATTTTGCCAACGCAGCGCAGCATGAAAAGCGACTCAGGCACGATGTGATGGCGCACGTGCACACGTTGGGCGATGTCTGCCCGGAGGCGCGTGATATTGTTCACTTGGGTGCCACGTCTTGCTATGTAACAGATAATGCGGATCTTATTATAATGCGTGAAGGCCTCGATATGCTTTCAGGCAAGGTTGCCAGCGTGATTGCGGCATTGGCCCGCTTCGCGCGCCAGAACAGAGATGTGGTCACCCTTGGGTTCACACACTTTCAACCCGCTCAGCTTACAACAGTAGGCAAACGCGCCTGCTTGTGGATTCAAGACTTTTTGCTCGATCTTCACGAACTGGCGCACAGGCGTGCCACCTTGGCATTTCGTGGCGCCAAAGGGACCACGGGAACGCAGGCTAGTTTTCTCACGCTGTTTCGTGGTGACCATGCCAAGGTGCGTGCTCTCGACTCATTAGTGGCGCAGAAGATGGGTTTCGATCGCGTTTATCCGGTGACGGGCCAAACCTACCCTCGCAAGGTGGACGCGCAGATTCTCGATGCGCTTTCCGGCCTTGGCCAAACGGGCCACAAATGGGGTACCGACTTGCGTTTGTTATCGCATCGTCAGGAAATCGACGAACCGTTCGAGGCGGATCAGATCGGTTCAAGCGCCATGGCCTACAAGCGCAATCCCATGCGCGCGGAGCGCCTGTGCGGACTTGGGCGATTTTTAATGTCGCTTCCTGCCAATGCCGCGCAGACCGCGGCAACGCAATGGCTCGAACGCACGCTCGATGACAGCGTCAACCGGCGGTTGGTTCTCTCGCAGGCGTTTCTGACGGCCGATGCGGCTTTGCGCATTGCCCAAAACCTGGCAGATGGACTGGTGGTGCACCCGGAGGTTATCCGCCGTGAAGTGGATAAGTACCTCCCGTACATGGCCACCGAAAACATTCTGATGGCGGCGGTGGCGGCAGGTGCCGACCGGCAAGAAGTGCACGAAGTGATTCGGCAGCACAGCCATGCCACCACGTTGGCACTGAAAGAGGGTGCGGCGCGGAACGACTTGCTCGACAGACTGAAAGCGGATCCTTCCATGGCGTTGGTGGATATCAATGCGGTGGTTGCTGCTGGCAACTTTGCCGGGCGTGCTCCCGAGCAGGTGGATGAATTTTTAGCCGAAGTGGTGGAGCCTGCCTTGGAGCCATATCGTGGAGCCTTGGGTCAGCGGGCGGAACTGCACGTTTGATAAAGCGGAGACAGACCATGATGCGAATGACATGTTTCGTGGCGGTAATGCTCGCAATCACGGCGCAGGCGCAGGCAGGCAAGGAAGACCTGAAGCGTTCCGTGCAATCCATGGCAGAAGAATCGTGGTCCATGGCCCGGAGCATCTGGGAGTTTGCCGAGCCGGGTTATTTGGAAACTCGCTCATCAGCACTCATTGCCGAGAGACTTGAAAAAGCTGGTTTCAAATTGGCGCGTGGAGTGGCTGGAATCCCCACGGCATTCACAGCCACCTATGGCAGTGGCAAACCTGTCATTGCTATTTTGGGTGAATACGATGCCTTGCCGGAACTGTCGCAAGAAGCCGTGCCAGTCCGCCAACCGCGTACCCAAGGCAACGGTTATGGTCAGGCGTGCGGTCACCACCTGTTTGGCGTGGGTTCCATGGTGGCCGCTATTGCTGTTGCCGATGAAATTCGGGCAGGCAGGCTTTCTGGCACCATTCGTTATTATGGGTGCCCGGCGGAAGAAGGTGGAGCAGCCAAGGCATTCATGGTTAGGGCGGGACTTTTTTCCGATGTCGATTGCGCGCTTCACTGGCATCCTGGAAGTCGTAACAGTGTGGGTGATCCGTCATGCCTGGCACGCATCGCCGTGCGATTTCGTTTTCATGGCACGGCGGCCCATGCCGCTGGTTCTCCTGAACGGGGACGGTCTGCGCTCGATGCGCTACTGCTGGCCATTCATGGTGTGGAGTTGATGCGCGAGCACACTCCCACGGGAACCCGCCTGCATCACACCATTCTTTCCGGGGGCGGCGCCGCCAACGTTGTACCGGAGTTTGCCGAAGGCTTTTTCTATGTAAGGCATCCACAATCGGATGTTGTAAGGGAATTGTATCCCCGGCTATTGAAATGCGCTCAGGCTGGAGCCTTGGCCACGGAAACGCGCTTAGAGGTGGTTCCGCTGGGTGGAACTCTGGAACTGCTGCCTAATTCAGTGCTTCCCGGAGTGATTCGCGCGAACTTCAAGTCCCTTAATAAGCTGCGCTACGACGATGCCGAAACGCGCTTTGCCGTGCGGTTACGGGAATCGATATCGGGCAAAATTCCTCCCATGGAAGACATCACCACCGTTTATGACAACAATGGCGGAACCACAATGGGATCAACGGATGTGGGCGATGTGTCTTGGGTGGTTCCTACAGCAGGATTCAGCGCGGCATGCTGGGCGCCGGGTACCCCCGGGCATTCGTGGCAAGCGGTAGCCTGTGGTGGCACCACTATTGGCCGGAAAGGGATGTTGCTGGCTGCCGATATTCTTGCTGCCTCAGCCTGGGACCTCATCAAAAACCCGGCACTGTTAGAACAGGCAAAGGTGGATTTCAAGCGCAGGCTTGGGGAATCGGGTTATCGGCCGCTCATGGAAAAAGACCAAAAACCGCCGCTGGAGTACCGGCTGCCTGCCCGCCGTAATGCCGGCGGGGAATAGATTCTCTCACTGGTTTGCGCGTCGATTACGAAACAGTGTAATGTTTCCAGCGTTTTTCGGTATCCAATAACCAGATGTTACCGCCCAGTTGCCCTACCAATTCTGGCGAAATCGCGTCGAGTTCTATTAGTAAAAAGTCTGTGTCGGGATTGATGATATAGGCTGAAGGTTTTCCGCTGGTTATTTGGTGGACGACGAGCTTTCTGCTTGTGCCAGGGTGAAACATGTTTTTTAATTCGACCGGACCGTTGCCCATGTCCAATTTGTGGATTGCCTGAACTGAATTAGTATTGTTGAGGTTGTAAAACGTCAGTTTCCCTGTTACGTCGAGGCATGCCATTGTGTTTCCGTCTGCATGGCAGGCCAATCGAAACGGATTGGAAGCGACCCGAAGCTCCAGCCAAGTGTGAAGAGATTTCAATATCAGCACTTGCTTGGGCATATCCAAGGCGTTCACCTCGCCCGATTCAAGTGCAATTAAAGCCGAATAGGAGGCTGGCTGTTCGGCAGCATGAATGATCGGCGAATTGTAGCGAGGTCCGGAAGTGAAAGTGGAACCAATTTTGTAATTGTACGAGGAAATCGTGTTTTCCTCGATGGCAAAAAAAGTGTTTTTCATTATTTGAAGGGTAAGACCATGCCGGATGGTTTTGCTATTCGTAATGAACAAATGGCTTGGTTTCCAATCCTGTGTTTGCCATGCGATGAATTGAATCTGGCCATTGCTACCGCATGCTGCCAATGTATTGTCGTGGCACATGTGGAGTTGTGTGGCCTGAAATTCTAATTGTCCCCACACTTCGGACCTACCGCCACTGATTTCTTGGCGAAAGATTGTGCCGCTTGAGTTGGACCAAACAAGCGCGTCAGCTTGGGAACCGGCCTTCCATGACCTGCATGTGGTTAAAGCGATTGCCCCTGGCACATCGATTGAAAAATCACACAGTAGCTTTGGCGCACGCTGGGGGCGATTGAGCAACCATGTTCCAGTGGCGGCAGTCGCTGCAGTGGCAAGCGTAATCCCGCCCCACAAGGCCTGCCTTCGAGAAATCAAAGGGATCTTAAGCAGATTTGGCGCGTCGAGTTGTCGCAGCAGCGTTGCTGCATTGGGCGTTCGGCGCGCGGGATTACGATCCAGCAATTGCAGGACCAATCGTTCCAAGCTAGGGGGGATATCGCGGCGCAATCGGCGTAATGGCGGATGTTTTAACGCGTTGATTTGATGCATCTGTTTAAAAGGAGATGCGCCATTTACAAGCGGTGTCCCCGTGAGCATTTCGTAAAAAACGCAACCTAAACTATAGAGGTCACCCGCGGCATCTGGTTCGCGTTGAGGCGCTTCTAGCTGCTCGGGTGGCAAATAGGCCAGCGTGCCAAGAATCATGCCCGATTGTGTGGACAGTGCATCGCTGTCCGCTTGCCAAGCGAGACCGAAGTCGAGGAGCAGTAATTTCAAATGCTGGGGATCTGTGTCATCGATCCACAAATTAGAAGGTTTGATGTCGCGGTGGTAGATATTTTGCGCGTGGGCAGTTTGAAGTGCCACGGCGGCTTGCCGAATAAGCTCAATGCAAATTTCAAAGGAAAGTGGTGAATTCAAACGTATGAAATCTGCTGCATTGCTGCCGTGCAGAAGCGGCATGGCAAACCATGGAATGCCGTCTGTTTCGCTGATTTCAAGGAGCGAGACAACGGAAGGGTGGTTGATACTTTGCATCGTGCGCGCTTCTTGAAGGAAACGAAGGCGCGTTGCGCGGTTAGCTATTCGAAAGTGACGCAGTGTTTTGACGGCAACTCTGGACTTTGTGGAAACATGGCAGGCTTCGAAGACGATGCCCATGCCTCCGACACCAAGGGTACGTATAAGGTCATAGCTGCCTAGTCGGCCCAACATGCCTAGTTCCGGGGAGGTGGGTAACGACCCGAAATCGGCTTCCCAGCATTCTCCCAACAATGAGTTGAAGGCACTTTGTTTTTTTCGCGCTACTTCCGGTATTTCTAACGTCGGATTCTTGGGTTCGGGAAACACCAGGGTGCCTACGGCTGTATCGAACCGTTGCTGACAATGCTGGCAGGATCCGATATGTTTTTCGAAATGTGCGGAAGCTACTTCTGTCCCATGGCCTGCCATGATCAGTTGGAACGTGTCGTTGCCGGGACACGCTATAGCACTGGGATTGGCTGAATTCACGATGGTTCACCAGTAGCCATAATTAAAATCGATGCGGTCAACGTATCCATCAGATCAATTTTCAAACGGTTCCCGTTATAACGAGGCGATATTGGCTGAAGGCACTTAATGTCACTGTCAATCGATCAGTTCCTTCAAATAAGGTATTAGCCGTAAGATCACGCGGCATCTAGAAATGTAAATGACATTGGTGGTGCAATTAAGCAACGCAGCGGCTTCAGTAACGCTGTGATTGTGGATTTGCGTTAGTTCAAAAGCACGCCATGTGTCGGTTTCAAATTCCGCTGACAAAGTCCGATAGGCTTCCTGATAGATTTTTTTGGGGAAATCCTCCTCCCAATGATTGTTGAAAACACCACCAAGAGCGGCTTCTAATTCTTCGGCTGGCATGGGAAGTTCTGCTCGTATGGATTTGAAATTGGCAAAGCAGTTTTGAATGACACGGCGCAACCAATTTCGGAAGGATCCTTTGCCCTGATGCGTATAATCCTTAATGCGCTCAAATATGCGGATGAGTACTTCTTGGGTGAGGTCAAGTGAGTCTTCATGGTTGAGACCACACTGTTCGCACCAAGACTGAATCAGATTAAAATAAATTCGAGAGAAACGCTCCCAAGCCACTTGGTTCGTTGTGGTTTTGATTTCGCTTAAAAGTGAGAGAGACGTTTCAGGAGTCACATGCGGGTACCTGTTTGGATTGTTCAGTTTTTGTTCAGGTTATTTTTTACACGGCACAGCGCGCGCGTGCAACATAAAGAAATACGGGAACTTGCAGGATCAATTTGATGCGTGAAACGCAATTGGCGAAATATTTTGAAGCCCTAATGTGTCGCCTGCAAAGTTTGATTCCTATTTTTTATGCTGCGCAGCGTTGCATATATTCGTATATGTAACTTTCGTGCTGGATATCCTCAACCGCATTTTTCCGGTTGGATCCAACCTTGCACTGAATCTGAAAACTCGGGGTAACTCTTCATGGCAGCAAACAACTCAATGTTTGGCCCTTTTTCGCGTCTAGCCCCCCTCATTCAGGAAGATCTGAAAAGGCTGAAGGACTCCTCCATTTACTTCCTCATTCTCGGGGCGGCGCTCGCGGCCCTAGGTGTTTGCGCGATTGGATATGCCGCCCTTTTCACCATTGCAAGCATGGAGGTTCTTGGATTCTTGCTTGTTGTCGGCGGAGCCATGTTCGTTGGCGGATCGTTTTTTACTGGCAACTGGGGAGGCTTCTTCCTGACACTGCTGATGGGAGTCCTCCAGCTCAATGTCGGGCTCATGTGCATCAGGCATCCCGCTGAAATTGCTATCGTTTACACATTGTTGATGGCATTTTTCTTCATGGTTGGCGGCCTTTTCCGCATTTTTGCTGCGGTTGCCAGTCCGTTTCGCGGGCGGGGGCTGATACTCCTCAACGGCATCGTCACCCTCATGCTGGGCGTCATGATCTGGCATCAAATGCCATTTTCAGGCCTGTGGGTAATTGGCACGTTTATGGGCATCGATCTGATCTTCACCGGCATCTCTTATTTTCAAATCGGCCTGGAAGTGCGACGCCTGCCCGACATCACCCCGGAAGCCTGACCATTCTTCCACCAAGACTTCATGGGCTGGCCAAGGGTTGAGAAGCCAGGCACGGTATTGCGGGGTACTGCCTGCCAGTCCAATAATCAGGTCCACCACATCGTCGGCCCAGTGCCAGTCCCGATCAACAAGGCTTGGGACCGGATCCGATGTGGGGTGCGAGTGGTAGATGGCCACGACTTCTTCACCCGCTAGGCGGACCGCTTTGAGGGCCTTCAAAAGGCTGGCTGGTTCCGAGCGGTAACGGGTCGGGCTTGCCAGTTCGTTGATCAGCAGATGCAGAGATTTGACGTGCCAATCGGAAGTGGTGCGATGCCCTCCGAGCAGTCCGCAGCATTCCAATGGACTCTCCGAGCGCGCATGGTTGAGTATGCGGCTGAGGATATGCGGAGGGACGAGTAACTTGGCCATGGCGCAATTCCGTTCCGGCATCTAAACTAATCTTTTATCCCAATCACGCATCGGACGGGCAGACATGACATCGACGCGTCGAGGCAAGGTTGTACTGGCATATTCTGGCGGTCTGGATACGTCCGTCATGGTCCCGTGGATCCAGGAAAAGTACAACCTGGACGTTGTGACATTCACGGTAGATCTCGGTTGCTCGGGCGACCTTGATAAGATTCGCCAAAAAGCGCTGAAAACAGGTGCTGTTGACGCCGTAACGCAGGACGCACGCAACCTGTTCGTGGACTGCTTCGTATTTCCCGCGCTGGCAGCGGGCGCACTTTACGAAGGCAAATACCCGCTGGCGACCGCACTTGGCAGGCCACTCATTGCCAAATTGATGGTCGATGCCGCGCGCGCCCACAATGCTACCGCAGTGGCGCATGGTTGCACCGGTAAGGGCAACGATCAGGTGCGATTCGATGTCACATTCCAGACACTTGCCCCCGACCTGAAAATCATTGCGCCGGTGCGCGAGTGGAAGATGAGCCGCGACGAGTCGCTGGCCTATGCCACCAAGCACAACATCGAAGTTGAGGCGACGGTAAAGAGCCCGTACAGCCTCGACATGAACCTGTTCGGCCGTTCTTGTGAAGCCGGCGTTCTGGAAGATCCATGGTTGGAACCGCCAGAAGAAGCCTTTGGGTGGACGGTTGATCCCGCCAAGGCACCTGATGTCGCTGAATATGTAACGATCGATTTTGAAGCTGGTCGTCCAGTTGGTTTGAATGACCAACCGATGGACGGTGTGCCATTGATTGAAGCTCTCAATTTAATGGGTGGCCGGCATGGTGTTGGACGGATCGACCATGTCGAGAACCGTCTGGTGGGTATCAAATCGCGTGAGCTTTATGAAGCTCCTGCTGCCGTGATCCTGCACCTTGCCCATCGCGAGCTGGAGTCGTTGTGTCTGAGCAAGCAGGCGCAACGGTTCAAGACGATTGTTTCGCAGGAATATGCCGACCTTGTGTATAATGGATTATGGTTTAGTGCGTTTCATCAGGATCTGGCAGCGTTTGTTGCCAGCAGCCAGCGGTTTGTTTCTGGTCAGGTGCGTGTGAAATTGTTCAAAGGTTCGGTCATTGTGGCCGGGCGAAAGAGCGATAATAGCTTGTACAGCAAAAAGTTGGCCACCTACGAAACGGGTGACCAGTTCGACCACGAGGCAGCGAAAGGCTTTATCCGTCTGTGGGGCCTCAGCCAGCAGACGCAGGCGCACCTTCAGTTATTGAAGGACGGCCGTGGTTTCACGCTTCCCGGTATTGCCGGTCCAAGCAGCGAAACCGGTAAATCCTGACCTGATCCACCATGCTACAGGCCGGGCGTGAAGATGCCCGGCCTTGACCCCATTAACTCATTGGAAGCATTCTCGACACTATGAATGAATCGACACTATCGATCAAGCAGCTGGCAGACATGCTCCGTCAGGATGCCCGTGATCTTGAGAAAATGGCCTCCCGTGGTTACCTCCCAGCTCGACGCGTGGGGGGAGAGTGGACGTTTGCCACGGCTGAAATCCATGAATGGCTGGAAAAGCGCCTCCCCGATTATTAAGACGACGAACTAAGTCGGCTCGACTCGTCGCATGCTCCGTCGAACGACCTATTGGTTTGTTCAATGCTGGCCCAAGACAGTATCGAATTGGATCTGCATGCGCGTACCCGCACTTCCATGCTGCATGAAATGGTGAAGATCGCAGAGCGTTCATGGCAAATTTGGGACCCGCAAGCACTACTTGCCAGCTTGCGCGAACGTGAACAACGCTCAACAACCGCCGTGGCCAACGGCGTAGCCTTCCCCCACCCGGCACGTCGGTTGCCCGATGCTTTGGGTGAATCGGTGGTGGCATTCGCTCGGATGGCAGAACCGCTGAATTTGGGAGCGGCAGACAATCGGCCTACAGATCTTGTATTCATGGTTGCGTGTCGCAACGACGCGACTCACTTGCAGGTACTGGCACGTCTTTCCCGTTTGATCATGCGGGAAGAACTCATGGACGCCTTGCGGGTTGCCACATCTCCGCGTGCAATATGGGACCTTCTGGCAGAAGCCGAACGGGCCATTCAGACCACTCAACAATGACCGGGCTGGATGCCAGCCTTGCCATCGGTCAAGGCCGGCGGGTGGTGTTGGCATGTGCTGGCGCAGGAACCGCTGCCTTAGCGGCATTGCAATCTACTCCTGGCTGTTCGCGTCTGTTGCTTGAAGCTGTTGTTCCTTACGGCCATTTATCGCTCGACCGTTGGTTGGGCGAGTTATTGAAATCACATGCGTCTGCTGAAGCGGCCCGAGCCATGGCGTGGCGGGCTTGGCGCAGGGCCACCGAACTTCATCATGGCCTTCCCGGTCCTGTAGGGGTTTCCTGCTGCGCGGCACTAGCTACTGATCGGGAGCGCAAAGGTCAGGATCGTGCCCATTTTGGATGGTGTGACGGTTTGAACTGCCGCACTTGGACGATGGTCCTCGATAAGTCGCTGGACAGGTCTGGGCAAGAATTATTGGTTTCACAAGCGCTTCTAAGATTATTGGCAGGCCCCGATTCCGCAGCACTCCCCAATGAAGATCCCGCAACCGTTGCATCTCCTCTGACAGAAGTTTTTTCTGGCACCCGATTATGGGCGCGCATCGAGTTGGATGGTGCCATCCGATCTGATCCGGTACCGCAATTGGTTGTTTCCGGATCGTTCAATCCTTTGCATGCGGGCCACGTGGGGCTGGCGCGCGCGGCAGAAAAGGTAAGCGGTCGGCGCGCTGTGTATGAGCTGACAGCCGTCAACGCGGATAAACCTCCCATGGAACCCGCTGAGGTGCTTTGGCGATCCAGGCAGTTTCATGGGGTAGGGGCGTTGGTGGTAACCCGGTTGTCGACCTTTGCCGCCAAGGCAGATGCCATGCCAGGTGCCATATTCGTTGTGGGATTTGATACGGCAGCCCGTGTTCTGGAGTCGCGGTTTTATCCTGAGAAAACAGGTGGCCTAAAAGGTGCTCTCGACCATTTAAGAGAGCGGTGCTGCTCATTTCTTGTGGCTGGCAGAGCCACCGAGGCAGGTGTGTTTCACGGGTTTGACCATTTGCAGGTGCCTGCAATGGCCGAAGGTCTTTTTGCCCCTATTCCTGATGCGTTGTTCAGACTTGATTTGTCGTCAACAGATATCCGCAAAAAGCATAAGACTTGTTAAGAAGGTATGGTTCCCCGGTTGAAGGAGCCTAAAGCCCAACCGGTTACGAACCCGCCCACGCCCAATCCAACGCTCAGAACGCCGTAAAGCAGGGCTTCCAACCAGCGGTCGTCGCGCAGAAGCATAACAATTTCACGGCTGTAGCTCGAAAATGTGGTGAATCCGCCGCAGAAACCCAGCCCCCAGAGCAAGAACGCCGTGCTGTTGACAGGGCCAAACTGGCGCAGAAGCCAGCCGGCCAGGAGCGATCCGAAGACATTGATGGCCAACGTTGAAAAATGAGAATGTTCCGCTGGCAAACCGGCGCAGCGGGCTGCAAAACCACACAAATGACGCGCCATTGAACCGAGTGCGCCACCACCACCCACCAGAAGGAGAGCGCGCCACTCTTCTGCCCAACTGTTGTTCATGATGGAGTACTCCAGACGCGGGGTCAGGAACGGCAGATTCGTTCCGCCATCCATTGGCCCGCTGACTCTCCAGACATCCAAGCGGCCTCGGAGCGAGAGCCACCCATGCCATCCCCGGCGAAAACTAAAGGGAATGGGGCGTCAGTTGCCAAATGCGTTTCTGGAATAGTACTGGTCGCATAGGCCATGCGCCATCGCTTGACCTGGTAGGAAACCAAACGACGGCCAATCCGCTTCTGGGCACAACCAAACAACTGAAATGCAACGCCGTCGTCACCCAGTTCCCAAAACTGCCGGCTGTATTCGGGGCCTGCTTGAAGTGTCACGGCACCGGGTGGTTCGGAAACCCCCTTGGCATGGTTGTCGGAGATCCATGCCAACGGTTCAGGGCCGACATGCATGGCGCCGGGTGGAGGCAATTCGGTTGGGCCATCGACGTGTGCCAAAACCGTAAGGCATCTGGCGTGATTGATGCAGGCAAGTCGATCGCGGATGGTTGCGGGCAGAACGGTGCCGCCTGCGGCCATGAGTGCGATGGATTGTGGTGCTGGCAGGGTTACCACAAGGGCGCGCGCCTGCAACTTTGTCCCATTGTCGAGGTGCACGTGCCAGCCATCGGTGGATTGGCACACTGCCAAGGCCTTGCAACCCAGAACAACATCCATGCCCGAGGCGAGTGACAAGGGTAAAAGGTGCATTCCGCCGGGAACACGGTAGTGGGGGGTGGAAGTTGCCGAATCCAGCGGATCGGTGCCGGGGAAGCTATTGGCCCAGCGTGTAATCTTGCCTTCACGCTCCCAGCGAGCCAGTTGTTGGGCAAATGGGGCGAACCGTGCCGTAAAATGCTGCAACCCATGGTCGAACAATGACGTGCCAATGCGTCTAGCGGCCACACGCCCACCCACCTGATGCCCCTTGTCGATCAGGCGCATAGTGCAATTGGTTCTGGATAAAATCTGTGCGGCAGCCAAACCGGCCATCCCGGCGCCAAGCACCAACACATCCACCGGATTGACTTGCTGCGTTTCCATGTAATTAGTGGTAGGCGAGCGCGAGAATCTGGCGACTGAAATGATCGCTGCGTTTATTCGAGGGAAGGTTCTTGTATCATTCCTTAATTGCACCCCGGTATTCGAACCAAGCGTGGTAGTCGGGGCCTAGCGGGAGACTTTCATGGCGGATTGGCAGCGAACTTTTACCTGTGGCGCCCTGCGTCACGACCAAGTCGGACAAACCGTTACGTTGAACGGATGGGTCAATTCCCGCCGTGCCTACAACCAGCAGATTTTTGTTGACCTACGCGATCGCCATGGCGTGACGCAGGTGGTATTTGAGGCCGATCCAGCGGTTTCCACTGCCCTGTTTGAAACGGCTGAATCGGTTGGCCGTGAATGGTGCCTGTCTGTGCAGGGTGAAGTGCGGCGCCGCCTTCCCGGCAAGGAAAATCCGGACTTGGCCACCGGAGCAGTGGAAGTGGTTGCCAGGCATATCGAAGTGCTCAACCGCTGCCCTACACCACCATTCGAAGTGACCGAGTTTCCCGGCGAGGAATTGGCCGGGGAAGATGTGCGGTTGCAGTACCGCTACCTCGACTTGCGGCGTCCAAGCTTGCAAAAGTCGTTGCTGCTGCGCAATCGCCTGAATCAGACCATTCGCTCGTTTCTAGATGAACGCTCGTTTGTCGAAGTGGAAACTCCATTGCTGGGACGCAGCACGCCGGAGGGAGCCCGCGACTACCTCGTACCAAGCCGTGTGCACCCGGGTGCTTGGTATGCGCTGCCGCAATCGCCCCAATTGTACAAGCAACTGCTGATGGTCGCCGGTTTCGATCGCTACTATCAGATTGCCCGCTGCCTGCGCGACGAAGATCTGCGCGCAGACCGCCAACCCGAGTTTACTCAGCTCGATATCGAAATGTCGTTTGTCGATCAGGACGACATTTTGAAGATGATCGAAGAGCTGGCAGTTGTTGTCTTTCGGGCCTGTCTTGGCATCGAATTGCCCACACCTTTCCATAGGCTTGGTTACGACGAAGCCATGCTGCGCTATGGTTCCGACAAACCAGACCTGCGTTATGGCTTGGAAATTGTCGATGTCACCGACTGGGCCGGGAATTCTGGTTTCAAGGTATTTCAGGAAGCTGTCGCCAGCGGGCAGGTTGTGCGCGCCATCAATGCCAAACAGGCCGCTGGACGGTTCTCGAACACCGAGCTCAAGCCGGGCGGCAAGCTTTCCGAAGTGGTTACCCGCGCGGGTGGCAAAGGATTGGCTTGGCTGAAGGTTGAAGAAGGCAAGTACAGCGGCGGTATCGAGAAATTCTTTAACGCGGGTGCTGTGGATGCCCTTGGTGCGTGCTTGGGTGCCGTTCCGGGCGATCTTTTGCTTTTGGTAGCGGATGTGCCCGATCGCGCCGCTGAACTACTAGGCGGATTGCGAGTTCATTTGGCAGCGCAATTAGGGCTGGTTCCCGCGGACAACCACCTTTTCCGGCCGTTGTGGGTTGTTGATTTCCCATCATTCATGCGCGATTCGGAAGAGGGCCGTTGGGTGGCCAATCACCACCCATTCACGGCGCCACGCGTGGAAGATATCCCCCGCCTCGAATCAGACACAGCGCAGGTCAAGGCGCGCGCCTACGACTTGGTGATCAACGGTTATGAGTGTGGTGGCGGCAGCATCCGAATCCACGATCCTGTGGTGCAGGAACGACTCTTTGCCGTCTTGGGAATGCCTACCGAGCAGGCTCATGAAAAGTTCGGATTTCTGCTCGATGCCCTCAAGATGGGAGCGCCTCCCCATGGTGGCATCGCTTTGGGGATCGATCGCTGGGCGATGATATTGTCGGGGACATCGAATATCCGCGATGTGATCGCTTTCCCGAAGAATCAGCGTGCCCGCGACCTGATGACCGGCGCGCCAGCGCCTGTTGATTTGCGTCAACTCAAGGAACTGGGGTTGTAATATGGGAACCAATGCCGCGCTCATGGGAAATACCAAGGATGACATTCCTGAAGTGCCATTGCGGGTATTGGTGATTGAAGACGACTCTCATATTGGAAGGCTCATTGAAAATGGTTTCATTGGAGCGGGACATCATTGCGATTGGGCCAAGACGGGCACCCGTGGCCTGGAAGAAGCGCTTTCCCAGCAATTCGATGTGATTCTTCTGGACATGATGCTGCCTGAAATCAGTGGTTTGGAAGTTTTACGGCGTTTGCGTGCCGGAGGCGTGCGAACGCCATTGCTGATCCTCACGGCTCTAGGTTCGGTCGATGACAAGGTGGCTGGCCTGCGCGCCGGAGCGGACGATTACATTGTTAAGCCTTTCGCATTCAGCGAGCTGTTCGCGCGGGTTGACGCTGTATGCCGACGCAGTGGTCAGCGCCCATCTCCAAACCTTCAGGTGGGTTCCATTTCGTTGGACCTCACCAATCGTCGGGTGACAGCGCAGGGCAAGCATATCGATCTCACACCCACAGAATTCACTATTCTGGAGTTGCTCATGCGGAACGCTGGGCAGGTGACTACCCGCAAA
This sequence comes from Candidatus Kuenenia stuttgartensis, assembly GCA_945875585.1. Lineage (GTDB taxonomy): Bacteria > Planctomycetota > Planctomycetia > Gemmatales > Gemmataceae > REEB421. Next base: position 27,055 of record CAMCLK010000024.1, read on the forward strand.
GCCCTTTGCGAGCATGTGTGGGAAGACGACTGGGATGGCGTTACCAACGTGATTGAAGTCCATATCAATAGGCTGCGCAACAAGCTGGGCCAAACAGGGCTGGATGGTTTGATCCAGACGGTCCGTGGCCGCGGTTATTCGCTGCGAGCGGGAGCATAACTTTGCCGACGCGGTTGAGCCGGGCTGGGCGTTTCATTCGTTCCATGCGCTTTCAGCTCGCCTTCTGGAATACTTTGGGCGCCTTGGTGATTCTCCTGACTGTAAGTTTGGGGTTCTATCTGGGCGTTGGCTTTTTGCTGGTCCGTGAACTCGATCAAGTGCTCGACGAAGATTGTCGGGAATTCCTACTGTTGGTGGGGCAAGGCGCCAATCCGGATGCCGTACGATCGGCTTTGGCTCGCAAGGTTGAAAGCCATACGGAACAATTGTGGTATGGCAGATTGAGGTTTCCCGATGGAAGTGTTATTGAAGCTGGTCCGATACCGGATGTGGTCTTGAATGATGGTTGGGATATTGCCGATGGCAGACGGCATGTGGCGGACACCTGTCTGGTTCAATACAGCCGAGGCGCCTTGAAAGTTCAAATTGGATCTTCATTAAGTTTTGTTGCCGATGATCTGGGCCGAATGCGTCTGGTTCTGGCTGTTGTCGGTTTGGCCATGCTGATCATTTCACCCGTCCTTGGGTATTGGCTGGCTGGACGCGCTACCGAGCCTTTGGGCTCGATGCTGGCTATGGCCCGCACCTTGCAGCCCGTGGCGCTCGATGGCCGGTTGCCACAGCGGGGTGTGGGCGATGAACTGGATCGCTTGGCCCAAACCATCAACGGGCTTCTTGACAGGATTCAGCAATATACAGTCCGTCAACGAGATTTTGTTGCGAATGCTGCCCACGAACTACGCTCCCCTCTGGCCGCCGTGAAGGCGTCAATTGAACTTTCGCTGGATCGGCCGCCTTCCATTGAGCAAGGACGCGAAACTTTGCTGGATGTTCTAGAGGAATTGGAATCGCTCACATTACTGGTGAACCGCCTGTTGCTTTTGGCGGAAAGCGATGCCGGGGGGCTGGTAGCAGCGGGGCAAACGACCGACCTATCGGGCCTTTGTCAGCGTGTTATTGAAATGTTTCGCGGCGTGGCCGAACAACGGGGAATTAGGCTCGAGTGCGGAATTATGGCAGAAGGTCTGGCGCGTGGCGACCGTGGAATGCTGAAGCAGGTGCTGTGCAATCTGCTGGACAATGCACTTAAAAACACTCCGTCGGGTGGCATGGTGCGCCTGAATGTGGAATCTGATCACCGCACCAATCCGTGCTGGTTGACATTCAGCATGACCGATACCGGGCCGGGATTCCCAAAAGAGGCTCTGCCGAAATTGTTTGAGCGTTTCAGCCAAGCTGGATTTCGTGTGCGTTCGGGCGGTGGCACGGGTCTGGGGCTTTCCATCTGCAAGGCCATCGTTGACGGTTGTGGCGGGTCGATCCAAATCGATAACGCGCCCACCGGCGGGGCGCGAGTGGTTGTGAAACTGCCATGTGGCTGAGTAATGACCAAAAACAGGCTTAGTTTATACCAAATAAGTGGTTTTAACAAAACAATAGCCCATTACACCCGCGGGCATGAAGAGCCCCTTACTCAGTCGTGCGGGGCTCTTTGTTGTTTTATGGATGTTTTGTTTTAGGTTTAAGCTCTTTTATGATCCTGTTAAGATTTATATCGCGTCATAAGATGAAAAGGATTTGCTAGCATGGCTGTTTAAATTATGTAATTGCCTTTAGGCAAACTGCTCAGTTATTTGGATTCGGGTCTTGGAAGTGCCGCCCGATGTTTTGGGCTAGCCTGCATTGCTTGCGGAAGCTGTCATAACCGTAGATTGGTCGCACCTTCAGCCGGGGAACCAGTCTTTGTTCCATTCCTGTTCTCGGGCCTGTCCCAATCCAAGGTGCAGCTGGCCTTGCGCTTAGCCGAAGCCAGGTGCGGCGACGGGGTGCTATGTCACATCACGAGCAAGCCATAAATCGGCCCAGACATAATTCTGCTAGATGTGGTTGAAGATTCCCATTGGCTGATCTGAGGCCAAGAACCGGCTTATCTTGCATCAAATTAAACTAACGCGTTTTCTTGCTGGTTTTTAACCCACTCTTCGTTGCTTCCCCAGGCTCTTGGTTGACACTATCGAATAAGTGAACCAGCCAAAGCGCACCGGTACCCAATATGCCGCGTTCGAAGCAAGCATCGCACCACGCACGAGACATTCATGGCCATACGCGCCACTGGTCAGAATTATTGGTCGATTTGGCCAGTTTCCTGCCGGATCAGGCGCCAGTCACCACGTTTGTATCACAAAACACATTGAGATTTCTCGAAGATCAACCGTTCCATGAAGCCATGGTTCGGGCCAGACGCTTGATCGGCACAAATGGCTACCTTTCGTTTCCTGAATACATCGCAATGTATCGAGCTGGTGTTATTCGGGATTCGGATATTGCTGAAGGATTTCTCCGATCGGGATTTCAGCTTTCATCGGTTCCAACGGGTTGGAGTGCCATTGATTGGGTACGACTGTTTCTTCTGTCTGAAGTGCCGGAATACACACGCAAAGCCCGCAGTTGGCTGGTCCGTGAACAACCGCCTGCGGGCTTGAAAGCTCACTTACCGAGGATCGTTTGGGACAAGATTTGCGCATTGCCATGGAATTTAGGCGGGCATTCTGAAACATGCTTGGATGACTTGCCTCTCATTGAATTGCTGGCACGTAATGAGTCTGATTTGCCTTGGCAACGAATACGGGAAACGGTTGGCCCATTATGTGCCATGTATCTCGACCGTGGGAGTGGTGATTGGTCCATGCCAGGCAGGATGGATAGCTTTTTTGCTTTTGCATTGCAGATTCTTGCGGATCGCCCGACCACGCAGGCTTGGCAAGCAGATGCTGGTAGAGAGTCTCAGTTCATCCTGAATGATGGAATTACAGCAGAGTTGTTCCTCGACACATTACTGACTTGGCAGCAGGCTGATCCCGCTCACCATCCGTCCATTTTGAAACGCAGCATGATGGCTCATCCTGGCTGGGCAGGAATGATGTGGCGTCTCGAACGATATCCTGCCGAACGTGCCGTTCCCAACCAACCCGTGAGACTTGTTGATTATCTTGCAATTCAATTATTATTGGAAAAACATTTGTGCCTTGAAGCCATGGGTGGTGCCAGTGCCATGCGCAGTTCTGGTATTGCCCTGAGGGCAGACCTGACATTGGCCATAGAGCAGTCCCTTCATCAATTTGTTGGTCCAACCGATGATGCATGGGACCTTTTTTATGCCATCGCATCAGATCCCGAAAGAAGTTTGCCTCTTCTCGATGATCATGATCCTCACGCCCTCTGTGCTGCCGTGGAAGGATTCACACGCGATCATCGAAGGATTATTTGGCAGGAGTCCTTTGAGGCGTCATATCGCAATCGGGTCTTGTCGGTTATTTCTGTAAGACGCCAAGCGCCTGATCCCGGTCCGGCGGCGCGCCCTGAATTCCAAGTCATGACGTGTCTCGACGATCGGGAAGAGTCGTTTCGTCGCGCGGTTGAAGAGGCCTATCCTGCTGCTGAAACGTTTGGTGGTCCCGGATTTTTTGGACTGCCAGTTCGGTTCACTCCCATTGGCCAAATTATTACTCAGGATCTTTGTCCGCTTCATGTTAAGGCTGTGCATCATGTTCGTGAAGTTCCGGCGGAAGGCCGTTCTCATGCGAGGTTTCAGCAGCAGCAGAGCTTCAGCCGGGTGATGCATCGGCTGGACAAGGCCAGTCGAACCAGTGTGGGTGGCTCCCTGGTCGCCGGGTTGCTTGGATTGCTGGCTTACCCTGCCTTGGTGGTTGCTTTTCTGCTGCCTCATTTGGGTGCCAGATTGCGTGCGGCCATAGCGCGCGCTTCCCGGTCATTTGTGAAAACTGATTTTGAAATGAAAGCGGATTCAGAGGAAGGTGCCTTCAGCACTGCCGATCAGGCGGAGCGTGTGCATGCCCTGATGGTCAACATTGGAATGACAGGCCCGTTTTCCAGGATTGTCGTATTTCTGGGGCATGGATCAACCAGTGTGAACAATCCTCATAAATCCGCCTATGATTGCGGTGCGTGTGGTGGAAATGAAGGGTTGGCCAATGCCCGTCTGCTAGCCAGATTGGCCAACAGTACTGTTATTCGGATCGAATTGGCAAAACGCGGAATCAAAATTTCCTCCGATACTTGGTTTCTGGGTGGTATGCACGACACTTGCAATGAATCCATAATCATCGAAGATCTAGACATCGTGCCACGTTGGGCGGTAGGCACGGTCAATGAAGTGCAGGCGAAACTGAATCATTGCGTGCGCATCAATTCCGTCGAACGGTGCAGGCGGTTTTATTCCGCACCCTTTTTGCCAACCCCGGATGCTGCTCTTCGCCATGTGCAGTCGCGTTCCGCGGACCTCGGCCAACCCCGCCCCGAGGTTGGTCATGCCAACAATGCCATGGCGGTCTTCGGACCAAGGCAATGGACCAGAGGGGTATTTCTCGACAGGCGTTCATTCCTGATTTCCTACAATCCTCAGTCAGATCAAGAAGGCATTTACATCGAACGCATGTTGGCCGGCATTATGCCGGTAATTTCAGGAATCAACCTCCAGTATTACTTTTCGCGTGTTGATAACGATCGTCTTGGTTGTGGCACCAAATTACCTCACAATCCTGTGGGATTGTTTGGCGTGCAGGAAGGCGCTACCGGGGATCTCCGCACGGGGTTGCCTCGCCAGACAGTTGAAATTCATCACCCACTACGCCTGATGGTTCTGGTCGCGTCCACTCCTGAAATCCTGATTCGCATTATTGAAAAACAACCGGAGGTCGGGCGGGTTGTGCGTAACGGCTGGGTTCGACTGGTGTGCATGGATTTTCGTGATGGAAGCACTCACTTGTATCAGGAGAGCCAAGGGTTTGTGACAACAATGCTGGACACTGAACCAGTTCCAGCAAATAAGGGGCTGAAGCGATTTGAAGAATGGTATGGCGGGCACATGAATAACCTTGATCCCGTTTTGGTGGGAGCAGGGCCTTGTGTGGTTTCCAATGGAACCGGAAACAAGGAGGCATCTTATGCCATTTGAACTATCAAGCAATCTGGCATCCCTTTTGGTTTTATTAACAATTGCAGTGCCTGTGGGAACAAGCCTGCTCCTGGGTATATTGCTGGCGTTTTTCAAGCCGGGGGAACGTTGGGAACGCCCTGTTGGCATGGTCGCCATGGTCAGCATGACGGTTTCGCTTCTGTTGGTGATCGCCATGGCAGGGCTTTGGCTTGCAGGTGGCATGAAAACGTTGGAACTTACGTTGCCGTGGAAGATCTTCAGCATCTGGAATATTTTTTTGTACGACAGAACCAGCGCGCTGCTGAGCATCGTTGCAGCGATGATGGGACTGGCCACATTGCGTTTTTCAGGCACATATCTTCATCGTGAACCCGGCTTTACCCGATTCATGGCGGTGGCACTTGCCTTTATAGGGTCGATAATGGGAGCCATTTTTGCCGACAACCCGGTTCAAATGGCTGCATGGTGGGAATTCATCGGTGCAAGCTCGCTTCTGCTGATCGGTTTTTACCACGATCGCCCAGGCCCATGTTCGGGAGCCATTGCCGTGCTTAGGCAGTACCGAATTGCCGATGCCGGTATGCTTGTGGGGTGTGGTCTCATTCTTGCCAATGAGGTTCATGGCGAATATGGGGCAGCGGCCTTGTTGCCCCCCGAGGTGAGAGATGTTGCCGCGCTTGGTTTCACATTGGCAGTGCTTGTAAAAAGCGCGCAATTGCCATTCAGCGGTTGGCTGCCCCGTGCCATGGAAGGTCCGACCCCTTCGAGCGCCTTGTTTTATGGTGGCCTATCTTTGCACGTGGGTCTTCTTCTTGCCGCGCGATTGCATGCCTTGTGGGAAACATCCCCGCTTGCAAAATGGCTTTTCATTGTGTGTGGTTTACTCACTGCGTTCGACGCAGGCATACGCAGTCGGATTCAACCGGATGCCAAGACGGCACTTGCATGGAGTGCCGTGTCAACGGTTGGATTCATGGTGGCCATGATCGGGTTTGGTTTTTGGGAATGGGTTGTTCCTCTCATTGCCGGGCATGCTGTTATCCGTTGGTACCAGTTGATTCGTGCCCCATCACAACCGATGGATGTTGTCTGGTATCGACGGTACATGGGTTTGTCACTTGGACGTGTGGCAGGAACGCCTTTTGTAGTTCATGTTTGGATTTTAGGGCGCAGGTTATTCCAAGCGCCTTCAGAAATGGTGGGCAGGATACTTCAGTCTGGACGAGCCTCGTGCCGCGCTGTTTTTCCGCCAAGTGTGCGAAGCTTTTCCAGTATACTTCCTCTGGTTGTTGCCTTGGCATATGCAGGCAGCCTTTCGGATCACCAGACAGGTTTTGTCGTGGTACTTGCGTCGTGCCTTGTTGTTCTTGTTCTGGCAATGGCTCCTTTCCATGTTTCGGAAAACCGCCCACTGTTGTCTGGTGCCACCGGGGCTTGCGCGCTAGCCATGACCGGAGCCTTGATGGCTGCTGATCACGATGGTAATTCCACAGTCCTTTTTGTGGGTGGGATCATTATTGTCATTACGGCAGTTGTGATTGTATTGGGATCAGACAGCCTCGCAGTGGTGATCGCTGCCTCAATCAAGGGAACCACTGGTATGGCTCTTTTGGCCCAGTCTTACGGCCACGGAGTGGCGATGGGTGCCGCTGTATATCTGGCCCTTACGGGGCTTATGGCAACGTGGCTCCTTTCAGCGATTGTCAACCGATTTGGGCCGTTAGATTGGGGCCGTTTGGGCGGACTGGCGAGACAGGTTCCACGTATTCATGCCGGTTTCCTTTTGTTGTTGGGGGCCCTCATCGGCATGCCACCGTGGATTTCATTTGCATTGATCGACGGTGCCATGGAATCGGCATCGTCTTTTTCCCCCTGGATGTGCATGATTTTGGCCGGATTCTGGGCAGTTTTAGCTTTCCGAGTGGGGCGACTGACAATGGAATGCTGCTGGGGACCGCCCCGCGGGCCGGTGAGTGATGGGCCTATTCCGGATCTTCTCGATCGTGAATGGATTCCTGTTCTGGCCACATCCCTGCTGCTTGTGGCAACGGGCTTTGTTCATTCACTTGGTACTGCCCATCACACTGATGACCATGAAATGGAGCATCATTTCATGGCGTCAGAATCTGCCCATTTGATCATTCAGCACCCGGAGCGTGGAGATTCTCATGAATGATCATAAAATGTCTGTCTCAGGCATCATACTGGCGACAATGCCCGAAAGTTTCAGGATGATTGAGTGTGCTGTTGATGCATACGAGGTCGAATCTTGGGCATGAAGTGGACTGTAGAATTTTTAATGTGTTATTTTGTTGTTGATCAAGAGAGCTGTATTTAACTAACGAGAATGTAAGAAGTGTGATGGCGATTCAGTCCGAGCCAATGATCAAGACAGTCTCCCGTGATCTTGTGTCTGGCGTTGTAGTGTTTCTGGTGGCTTTGCCGTTATGTCTGGGTGTAGCCCTTGCATCCGGTGCCCCACTTTTATCTGGTCTTTTGGCCGGAATTGTTGGTGGTGTTCTTGCGGGTGCTATCAGTGGTTCACATTCAAGTGTAAGCGGGCCCGCGGCTGGCTTGACTGCCGTTGTCGCCGTTCAGATCCAAACCCTTGGCTCGTTTGACTCGTTTTTGCTAGTTGTCATGTTGGCTGGGTTGATTCAAATTGTTCTTGGCGTTGCCCGATTGGGCCTGATCGCGGAATTTGTCCCTTCAAGCGTTATCAAGGGACTACTAGCCGCCATTGGTACAATTTTGATCATAAAGCAAGCGCCTCTTGTCGTTGGTTATAAATTCTTGCCGCTTACTGAGGAAACAGGAGGTTTCAGCCTGACGGAATTCCTCAACCGGTTCCACATTGGTTCTGCCATTCTTGGGGTATTTTCTCTTATTATTATGGAGTCTTGGAGCAGCTCAAAAGTCCTGAAGAAATCAATTATTCCTGCTCCACTTATCGTTGTCTTGTTCGGGGTGGCATTGAGTTCTGTTTTCAGAAGCATTGGTGGGGTCTTTGTTGTCGACCCGACCCGTTTGGTTCAGGTGCCAGTCTCTGAAAACCTTAGTGAATTTCTGGGTTTCTTGCAGCAGCCGGATTTTTCGCAACTGGGCAACACTGTCGTTTACACGTCCGCATTGACGGTGGCAGCGGTCGCGTCTCTTGAAACATTACTCAACCTTGAAGCAATCGATAAAATCGACCCTCAAAAGAGAGTGTCACCGCCGAATCGCGAGCTCATTGCCCAGGGAATTGGGAATATGGCAAGTGGTCTCATCGGCGGGTTGCCCATCACATCGGTGATCATCCGTAGTTCTGTGAATCTGAATGCTGGCGGGCGAACAAAATGCGCCACTATTTTTTATGGTTTTTTGCTATTCTTTTGTGTTCTGCTGTTACCCACTTGGCTGAACCAAATCCCTCTTTCTTGTCTTGCTGCAATACTTGTGTCAACTGGTCTTAAACTGGCTAGCTTCAAGCTCCTTAAAGAGAAGTGGAGCAAAGGCCCGAATCAGTACATACCTTTCGCTGTTACTGTTGTTGGTATTGTTGCGACAGATCTTCTTATCGGGATTCTTGTAGGTTTGTCTGTGAGTATTTTCAATATTCTGCAGAGCAATCTACGAAGCCCTTTGCGCCGCACGATCGAGCAGACTCCTGCTGGAGATTTGGTCAGGATTGAGCTTCCCAATCAGGTTAGCTTCCTGAATCGCGCCTCATTGTCGCGGGCATTACATGAAGTGCCACGGGGTGGCCATGTCCTTCTTGACGCCCGATCAACGTATTATATCGATCCTGACGTTATCGACATGATTCGAGATTTTAAGGAGCTTACCGATCCTCCATTTGATGTCGTGGTCAGTCTTATCGGATTCGGTGGGAAATATGGCCTAGAAGATCATATCCAGTACGATAAGCCCGTGTCTGATGTTGTATTGTGATTGGCAATGATGAATTCCATGTCTTTTATTTGTCATTCTGTTGATGTGTGTCGCGGCACCCATTCTAACGGCTGGACTTGGAGTTAGCGGATCTGATCTGCCGAATTCGCGCGTTCTGCGCTGGATAATTGCCGAAATGGCACGATTACCCAATGGGTATCTGCCTGATGTTCAGGTGAGGCCCCTTGATCAGGCAGTTTTATTTCAGAATTGCCCGCTGCCCCGCTTCGACCACCATGGAAGCTGGGTGCCGCCATCGATGGAGAGAATGGTTCCCGTGACCGATTCAGATGCGGGATCGCACAGGAATACCACGCCCCGGGCGATTTCATCAGGGCGCATCAGCCTTCCCATCGGCAATGCCGCGCCAGCTTCTCGTAATGTTAATTCCGTGAAGAATTTTCGCTCGCCCGGTGTGTCGGTCCAGCCGGGGTAGATCATGTTGACTCGAATGCCTTGGCTCACCAATTCAATGGCAGCGGTTTTACCCATCATGTCGAGGGCTGCCTTCGACATGTTGTAGGCCATGCACGACGGTACGGGCACATGGGCGTGGGGCGAACTGATCAACACCACGGATCCGGGTGCCTTGCGTTCGAGCAAGTGTTGTGCGGTGCAGCGCAAGAAGTAAAACGCACCCCATAGTGAAATCTCGACGGTTTTGCGGAATTCCTGGAGATCGGCTTTGTGAAAGAATTCCCGGTCGCTGTAAACGGCGCTGGTTACCAGAATATCGATGTTTCCGAGTGCCGAAACTGCTTCGGCAAACGCGTCGCCGGCACGAATCGGATCGCTGACATCGCATGGGATTTCCAATGCTTGGCGTCCCAGACCCCGAATGGCGTCTGCTGGGTTGCCCGGCCTGTTGTTCCAGTGCAGATCAATCAAGGCGACATCGGCACCTTCCGCAGCCAAGGCAAGTGCGCTTGCTGCTCCAATTCCACCTGCAGCACCTGTTACCAGAGCTTTCTTTCCCGTCAATTTCATGGTGCGTTCCTTATACTGGCTTCTAGTGCACTGAAAGTCATGGTTCCTGATGTATTCAATGGCCAACGACAAATTGTTCAACGGGCTGCCGTGGATTGAACCTCGGGCAGTCTACGTTCACATACCGTTTTGCGCTCACCGGTGCGGTTACTGCGACTTTGCCATCGCCGTTGGCCGCGATGCGGAAATGGAGCAGTATCTCGAGGCTTTGGAAGCCGAGGCGGCACGTGTGATTGTGCCAAGGCCTGTGGCTACTTGGTATGTCGGGGGCGGAACACCTTCGCTTTTGCCTGCTCCTCTTTTGGCGCGGTTGGGTACTATTCTTAACCGCTGGTTTCCGCTTATTGCGGGTGGTGAGGCAACTTTGGAGGCCAACCCGGAGTCGTTTGACCACGAAAAAGCATCATTGCTCCGGGAAATCGGTTTCAACCGTGTCAGCATCGGGGTGCAATCATTTTCGCAAGTGGCGCTCGATGCTCTCGATCGTCCCCATCAGGCGGAGGCAGCCGCACAGGCCGTGAAAGTGGCGCGGGATTCCGGGCTGAACGTGTCGATTGACTTGATCTTTGGAGCACCCGGACAGGATCTGCCAGCTTGGAATCGGGATATTGAGCTCGCCGTAGCCTTGGCCCCCGACCATGTCAGTGCCTATGGCCTCACTTACGAAAAAGGCACACCGCTGGAGCGCAGGCGTCGATCAGGTCTGGTTCTTCCGGTGTGTGATGACACCGAGCATGCCATGTTCGGTCTGGTGATGGAAAAGCTGCCAGCTCTTGGTTACCAGCATTACGAAATATCCAACTACAGCCGGCCCGGGATGGAATCGCGCCACAATGGTGTTTATTGGGCCAATGAGGCATATTGGGGTCTTGGTATGGGGGCGGCGCGCTATGTGGGTGGGGAACGCTCCGTAAACACGCGCGATTTGTCGGATTACCTTCGTCTGGCATTGTCCGGAGCGCCGACGGCCCGCCCGGGGGAGCGCTTTGAAGGTCTGGAAGCAGCACGCGAAACGTTATTTCTGAACTTGAGGCGTGCGCGTGGAGCGGATCCTGTGGAATTTGAACGCCGGACAGGCCGTTCACTCCAGTCGATGCTGCCGGGCTTGGAAAAAGTGATCGATGCGCGCCTTTTGGAAATCGTGCCGGATGGCACGGTCCGGTTAACTCCCGAAGGCCGGTTCCTCGCCGATACTGTAGCTGGCGAGGTATTGGTGAAGGCTGGTCGGGACGATTAGAAACGGAAGCCCAGTTCCATGGTCACGCCATCCAGTGAAATATTGCTGGTACGGCGAACCGGATTCCCGATCTGTGGGCCGGGGAATTGCAGGGAATCGACCATATCGAAATAGTTGAAAAGGTCGTAGCCGATACGCACGGTAGCGATTTCGCCTCGGTAACAGAGTCCGACGCCAACATCCATGGTTGGTATAATTCCATCGTATCTGTCGTGAACGTTAAGAACTGTCGTGGCTCCATCGTTGGCTGTTTCCGTTAGATAGCTGCTGAAACGACCAGAAATCAAACCACCCTTACCTCGGCCATACAGGCCAATCTTCCCCATAAAATTCCATACGCCCTCCGCACCTGCCGTGATGCCTGCGCCGCTGAAGCGAATGGGCATATTGACAGAACTGTTCTGCGCGTTCATGGGGCCGCCGTTGTACAGTGCTGTGAATTGCTGGTCGATCCAGGCAAAACGGGCACCACCTGTGAATCGGAATGAAAATGAAGGATCCAATTCCACCCAGCGTCCGAAATCGAGATCCATCACGCTGAAATTGAGGTTGGCGTTAGCCTGAGCCGAGCCAATTTCATCGAAGCTTAGATTGGTTGTTGTGGCGTATAGGGCACCACCATCGGGTGCGGTGACGTTGCGCTGGGTCTCGGTGTGGAAATTCAGAATACTCAGTTCAATCTGCCACTTATCGGGCAGTTCTAAGCCAAGTCCAGCTTTAAGACCGGCCCGGAACGAGTAATCGAGATTCTGCATCTCGCCATTCACGCCAGTGCCTGTGGGCGTGTTCGACGATAACGCGAAATCGAACGACTGGCGGTGTGGACGAAGTAGAAGCAGGTCGGCAAAAATGTAGGGGTGATAAGCGCGATCAGCCTTTTCGCGTTCCTCTGCTGGAGGAAGCCCTTCGAAAGGTACAGGGGCAGCACTGCCGCCGCTCAGTTTTTCACCAGAAAGATCGAGAGGGGGTACGGTTTCCTGCCCGAAGCTGTTGCCCCCAAGAAATCCCAGGGCGGTAATGCACCCAAGAGTACTCAAAAATGACTTCAGCTTGGCCATAATAAATGGACGATTCATAACGAATTCCCCCGGGACGCCGGAGACCATATCAAGAAAGACACATTCCTGAAAACACCCCGTCAGGAACGCTGCCTTCACTCAAACGGCCGCATATCTTCCTTTACACTTCTGACGCAAGATCAATCTGTCTTGATTTCAACAGGCCAAAGAGTGCATCCCTGCCTTCAGTGTTTTGGGAAGGTGCCATGCTGAGTCGCGTTACCAAACTTCTGATGGGGCTTCCCCTGCCGGTGGCCATGCTCATGCTGGTATCAGCAGGGTGCATGAGCTTGCGTGTGGAAACTCGTCGCGATGCTGGCGTACTCGATAGCCTCAATGCCAGTCTTGGGATCGACAGCCTTTCAGAACGCACGATGAGCACACTGCGCGACGAAGGTCTTGAGGCGGTTTGGCAGAACCAGCCTGAATCGGCAGTTGATACCCTTTTCAAAACGGCGGTGGTAACTCCCACGGCGGATCGCTTATTTGCCTTGGCGGAAATGCACCATCAACGGGCGCGTGCGCGCCGCATCAAGCCCGACGACGCGCTCAGGCATCATTATCTATGTGCCGGGTTTGCCCATCATTACCTCCTGAACTCCTCAAGGGCCCAGCAAACGGAAGATAAGCGTCCGACACTGGCTCCGGCCGATGCTTTTGATCCACGGTTTCGTTTGGCCTGCGACCTTTATAACCATGCGTTGTCTCGGTGTTTGGTTTTGCTGCGCGGCATGAATGTGACGCGGCCCGGTGATAACGTGCACATGACATCGCATAATGGCGACGAACTGGACCTGAGGCTGGAAGATCACGGTTTGGCACTGCCAACCTATGAAATTGGCACCATTCATCTTGCTTCCGAATTCAGTGTGAGCGGGCTTTCCACGCAAGTGGTGGGGTATGGGTTGGGTGTGCCTTTGGTTGTGGAGCGAAGGCGCGATCCCAAACAAGTAGAAAAACTTTATTTGAAGACACTCACGATTCCTGCAACAGCCTACTTGAATTTCGACAACGACCTTGTGACATTGGGTCACTGCCAATCTGTTGTGATTGAACTGCATGATCCGAGGCGCACGCACGGATTCCTGGTACGTGATCATGTGGTCCCTCTGGAAAAAAATCTCACCACACCTCTGGCCTACGGATTGGCTGACAGTGGCCTTGAACGATTGTCTTTAATTAGCTTTTTGCGAGGCGATTCACTGGCTGACGGCGGGCAATTGCTGCTTCTTGAACCGTACTCGTCCGGCAAAATCCCCATCGTTTTGGTGCATGGATTGTTGTCATCGCCTGTGACCTGGACGCCCGTGGTGAACGATCTCATGGCCGATCCGGAAATCAGTGCCAAGTATCAGTTCTGGGTGTTTGTCTATCCGACCAGTCAACCATTTGTGGTAACAGCATCGCAACTACGCATGGAACTCGATCGGGTACGCCATCGTGTGGATCCGGGAAAAACCGACCGGGCCCTGGAACGCTCCGTGTTGATCGGCCACAGTATGGGAGGGCTCGTATCCCGGCTAGCGGCCAGTTCGTCCGGAGATGAGATCTGGTCGGCACTTAGCGACCGCAAGCTTGCTGATATTCCACTGGATTCTGATACCAGACAGGCGGTTTCACAAGTGTGCTACTTCCAGCCGCATCCACAGGTGGCTCGGGTTATTTTTGCAGCCACGCCGCACCATGGCAGCAACCTTGCTAATACCAGTCTTGGGCGTCTGGGCAGGGCGCTGGCCAGTCCTCCGACCAAATTGATGGAGCGGGGGCGGGCGATTTTGAAACAGGCACCTGGCGCCTTGGGTAACGATTTTGCATCACGCCTGACCAGCGTCGATTCTTTATCTCCGGATTCCCCCTTCATTCGTGCGATGTCCAACGGAGTGAAACCCGTTGTACCGTTCCACACCATAGCGGGTATCCTTCCTCCCAACAGCAGAACGATTCGAGTCGAAAACCTGCTGCTGGGCCGCGATAACGACTTCCATGGCGATGGCGTGGTGCCTTACACCAGTGCCCGGCTTGACGGCACGGAAAGCGAAGTCACGGTTCTGGCAGATCACATGACCGTGCACCATCATCCAAGGGCGCTGGCAGAATTCCGCAGGATACTTCATATGCATCTCAAACAACCCAGTGAAATTATACCCGTTTCCGCGCCCTGATTCGGTTCCACCCGGTGGAGAATCCCATGTGTGGACGTTTCACACTGGCTGCTGCAGATCATGATCTCGATGGTGTTTTTGGGCACTATTCATGGCCTGAGCGCCGATTACGATACAACATTGCACCAACCCAGCAGGTACTGATTCTGAAAGGAAACTCTAGCGAGCCTGCATGGGTACGCTGGGGATTGGTGCCTCGGTGGGCGCGAGATACAAGCGGGGCAGCCCGCATGATCAACGCCAGATCCGAAACAGTTCTAGAGAAACCAGCGTTCCGGGACCTCATGAGCCGCAGCCGGTGTCTGGTGATTGCCGACGGTTTTTATGAATGGCAATTGTTGCCGGATGGCAAGAAAGAACCGCTCTATTTCCAATTGCCCGGAGGGGTTCCATTCGGGTTTGCTGGTTTGTGGGACACATGGCACGATCCGACAGGCCAAATAGTGGAAACCTGCACCATTCTGACGCGGGCTGCGCCCCCATGGCTTGGAGCCATTCACAACCGCTGCCCGGTGATAGTGGATCGTTCGGCGCATAAGCGCTGGCTTGACACGGCTCAGAAAATCGACATGGCATCTGCCGATTGGATAGAACCTCTTACAGAATTTGGCCTACCCTATGCTCGGGTTGGTTTCAGAGTCAATTCTGTGGCCAACGATGACAGTGCATGTAGAGAGGTTCATACAAAAAAAGAACCGGGGATGGTTGAAAACCATCCCCGGCAAGGTGAACTGTTTTGAAAAGGTACGTTAGCGTGCTTTCGCTTTGGCCTTTGCCTTGGCAGCAGTGCTATCCTTGACCGCAACTTTAGCGGCTGGCTTGGCTGCTGCTTTAACTGGTGCAACGACCTTGGCTGGTGCCTTGGCAACAACCTTAGCCTTCGATGGTGCCTTGGTTGGTTCTGGTGCAGCAACAACGGCTACTGGGCGACCAGCGGCCTTCTTGGCAGCGCGAACCACCTTAGCAGCCTGAACCTTGCTTGGGCGAGCTACCTTATCGATTTTGACTTTCGACTTGTTAGCTGCCTTTGTGGCGGACTTGCTAGCCTTTACTGCCGTCTTGGCAGCCTTGGGCTTCACATTGTAGGTCTTCTTCGGAGCCTTCGCGCGAGCCATGTCAATGCCGGCTTTGGCTGGAAGGTGCTTGTGCAGCAGAGCGGCGACTTTGTCCCAAACGCCTTGTTCCTGCAGCAAGCGAAGGCGGCGCCAGCAGGTCATACCGGAACCAAATCCGAGATCTTGGGGAAGGTCTTCCCATGGGATATCGCGCTTGAGAACATACACGATACCGCTGATGGCCTTGCGCGGATCGACCGGTTTTCTGCCGGCATAAAGCCGATTCCGGGGAGCAGGAACGGGAAGCACCCGCTCAATTTTCTTCCAAATCGCGTCGTCCAGCAATTCCACATCTGCCATGTCAAGCTCCTGAGACAAGTTCCGAAAGTGACATCCATTCACTAACGGTTTACGAATCAGGAGCTTACAGTACATTATTGGAGAATATTGTCAAGGTTATTGGTACAAACGAACAAAATCAGCTTGGTCCAATTCAGGAATCCCAAGTCTGAATGCCGTTTTTTTGGCGTTTCAAAATGATCGTGAAAGATTGCTTAATCTCGAAAAACTGTTGTCATTTAGCAGGTTTTGCTTTTGGAAATCCCGCATCCATCTGGACCTTTCCCGGACCGGAATCCGCCGGTGTTACCACCCGAATGTGTGCTCCTTCCTGCCGGACGATAATGGACAGGGCCTTCGAAAAAGGCAGTAAAATGCCTGCTTTTGTTAATCTGTCCGCATCGATTCCTTTGGGAGCCACCACGGTTGCTGAAGCTCTGCGTGTTGTTCCTATTCCCGTGCGAGCATCGACGATGTGGGAATATCGCACGCCATCGATTTCGAGATATTGCTCCAAGTCACCCGACGTTGAAACTGCCTGATTTTTCAAAAACAACGTTCCCCCTGGCTCCGGGTCGCCGGGAAGAGGAATAATCGCCACTTCCCAATTATTTTTGCCGGGAGGTGCCTCGCCGCATGCAATATCACCTCCCAAAGCCACCAACGATCTGGGCATTTCTTCCCTTTTCAGCAGTTCAAGCAGTTCATCGTTGGTGAATCCTTTGGCAATTCCTCCAAGATCGAGTCGCATACCCGGTTTGGTAAGCTTCACCATTTTTGTGGCCGGTTCAAGTTCCATCATTTGGTAACCCACCAAGGCGCGCGCTGATGCGAGATCTGCGGGATCGGGCATCCGCTTGCTTTTGCGCGCCAGCCGCCACAGCCTGCTGACTGGGCCAATCGTCACATCGAACGCCCCGTCTGTCATCCGAGATAAATGTTGTGCTGAAGAAAGGACGGTGAATAGCTCACGGCTCACGGCAACCGGCGGGCCGCCAGCGCGGGCACACAGCCGCATCAATTCGCTGGAATTCTGGTAGTCGCTTAAAATATTGTTGAGTTCTTCGGCCCTAGCAAAAGCGAGGTCCAGTGCTTTGCGTCCCAAGATTTCTGTGGGCGCGTGTATGACCACACGCAACGTCGTTCCCATGCAACGCCTAGTTTCCTCCATCCGTTTCAAACCGCTAACTGATGGCTGATCCTGAATTGTGGCTGTTAGGAACATCAAGGCCGCAATGGTATGAATCGAAAGCATGGAAAACTCTCCTGATCAACTGGCGCACACTATTTCAATAGTGTATCTTCCGGTTTCTTGCTTTGACGTTGGTTTGGAAGGATACATATGCGCCGGATTTGCCTGATCCTGCCTCTAGCTGTTGCTTCGCTGGTTGCCTGGGTACTACACCCGGAAACGATCTCTGCCCAAGCACCTCAAGGTGCCTCCTATAAGGAAACACTGCCAGGTTCGAAGGTTTCCTTCGATATGCAGGCCATTCCTGGTGGCACGTTTCTGATGGGAACCCCCGAGGGGGAAGCTGGCCGTGCAGCCGATGAAGGCCCTCAGCACGAAGTGGAACTCAAACCATTTTGGATGGGTAAGTGCGAAGTCACGTGGGATGAATTCGACGTTTATTGGAAATCCGAAGATCAGCCCAACGCCCGCAAAGATGAACCGGCTGCCAGCAAGGCAGACGCAATTACTCGTCCAACGCCTGCCTACGCCGACGAAACGTTTGGCCATGGTCGCGACGGAAACCCGGTGATCTGCATCACGCACCACACCGCCATGGAATATTGCCGGTGGCTTTCCCGCAAAACGGGCAAATGGTATCGGTTGCCCACTGAAGCCGAATGGGAATATGCCTGCCGCGCTGGCACGAAAACCGCTTACAGTTTTGGCAACGATCCAGCCACGGTTGGTGATTACGGCTGGTTTGCGGACAACTCCGAAGAACTGGCCAAGAAGGTCGGCCAGAAAAAACCCAACCCATGGGGCCTGCACGACATGCACGGCAACGTGATGGAATGGTGTGTGGATCATTATGAAAAGGATGCGTACGCGCGCTTTGCCATAAACAAGCTTTCGGTGCGCCCTGTGGTGATGCCTTCTGAAAAGCGGTTTTCCCATGCTGCCCGTGGTGGTTCTTGGGCCGACAAGCCCGTCAGCTTGCGCAGTGGCGCACGCCGTGGATCAGATAAGTCTTGGATTCGCCTCGATCCACAGCGCCCCCAGAGCATCTGGTGGTTGACCTCCGCCGAGTTTGTCGGGTTCCGCGTGGTGCGCCCGCTCGAGGAGCAGACCGAACTGGTTGGCCTTCGTTCGAAGGTGACCAAGCAAAGCCCCTGATTCCTTTCCCCCTTGTTCTTTAACCAGGAGATCCCTCCCATGGCACGTTCAGGCTCATTGAATCGCCGTTCCGTTTTAAAGACAGGCGCGGCAGCAGCAGCGTTATCCGCTCTGCCTGCTTCGCTCTACGCCACCGCCAGCGAAAAGCCGATTCGCGTAGGTCTGGTTGGTTGCGGCGGTCGTGGTACCGGCGCCGCTCACAACGTACTTCATGCTGCTCCTAACGTGACCGTTGTTGCAGTGGGCGATGCTTTTGAAGGTCAGGCCAAAGGCTGCCAAAGCCGCCTCAACGACATTGCCAAGAACGATGCCAAGGTCAAGGAACTGGGCAACAAGGTCAACCTTCCCGATGGCAGCGTGTTCTGGGGACTCGACGCCTACAAGAAGGTGATCAATCATCCAGATGTCGATTATGTTATTTTGGCCACCCCGCCCGGTTTCCGTCCGCTCCACATCACCGAAGCGGTCAACGCCGGCAAGAACGTGTTCACCGAAAAGCCTGTGGGCGTCGATGGACCCGGTATCCGCGCTGTGCTGAAGGCTTTTGAAGTGGCCAACGAAAAGAAGCTGGGCACCGCTGCTGGCACGCAGCGCCGTCACCAGAAGGCCTACATCGAAACCATCAAGCAGATCCACGACGGCGCCATTGGCGAGCTCGTCACCGGCCGGGTTTATTGGAACCAGGGTATTCTTTGGAGCCGTCCTCGCAAGGAAGGCATGACCGATCTTCAGTACCAGATGTGGAACTGGTACAACTATTCATGGATCTGCGGCGACCATATCGTCGAGCAGCACGTGCACAACCTCGACGTGCTCAACTGGTGCTTCCGCGAACACCCCAAGGCCGTTGTCGCCATGGGTGGACGCAGCCGCAACAAGCCTGAATATGGGCACATTTTCGACTTCTTCTCGGCGCAGATCGAGTACTCCGGCGACCGTCATTGCATTTCAATGGCTCGCCAGATCTCCAACTGCTGGAACTCGGTTACCGAGTACGTTTCTGGCACCAAGGGCAACTCGCACGTGGGTGGTTTCACTATCAACGGCAAGCCCGCTCTCGACCGCGCCGCGGTCCGCAATGCGTCCGACCCATATGTTCAGGAGCACACCGACCTGATCGAGTCGATCCGTAAGGGACAGCCTATCAATGAGCTGAAGACTGTTGCTGAATCAACCTTGACGGCCATTATGGTGCGTGAGTCGGCTTACACCGGACAGCGAATCACTTGGGAACAAGCTTTGGCTTCCAACAAAGTTTATCTCGATGTGGCCAATCTTTCTGATAACATGGTATTGCCCGAGTGGAAGGTTGCGGTGCCTGGCACCACGCAGCTTTCCTGACAACTCTCTCCCGGCAGGCCCCCGGTAACCTTTAATGGTTACCGGGGGCCGCGCCATTTCTGCAGAAGTACCCAATACATTGTTCCCGATGCCGTCCATTCCCCAGACTCGTACCGAGAATTTTCAAAATCTTGACCGGGCATTACATATGCCCGATACTGGCAACTCCCCCTGCGAGATGATGCCATGCCACCTATTGCCCTCGCGCTGCTTGCTCTTTTGCCGGGAGTTGATTATCTCACCGAAGTGAAACCGCTCATGGCGACGCGGTGCGTTGCGTGCCATGGTGCTTTGCAGCAGAAGGGCGGCCTGCGCCTCGATACGGTAGCCCGTATGCGCATTGGTGGCGATTCCGGCCCTGCTATTGTTGCTGGCAAGCCTTCAGAAAGCCCGCTGTGGCAACGGGTCGCCGGCCATGGTGCAGGCCGCCGCATGCCTCCCAAAGGCGAAGGCGAAGATGTGAATCTGGCTGAACAGATGCGTCTGTCGGAGTGGATTGCGGCAGGCGCGCCTGCGCCTTCCAAAGAAACCGAGGACCCCGATCCTCGCGACCACTGGGCTTTCCGCAAACCCAAGCGCGCCACGCCCGCCGAAGCAACCGCCAACCCTATCGACGCTTGGATCGCGAAACGGTGGAAGGAGCAAGGACTCGTTCCCCGTCCTCAGGCGGATCGACTAACACTGTTGCGGCGACTGTATCTCGACCTGACTGGCTTGCCCCCAAGCATGACCGACATCGAGCGATTTCTTGCTGACAACGCTCCGGATGCAACAAGCCGCGAAGTGGAAAAGCTGCTGGCCAGTCCTGCTCATGCTGAACGCTGGGCCCGCCATTTCATGGATATTTGGCGTTACAGCGACTGGTGGGGGTTGGGTGCCGAAGTTCGCAACAGCCAGAAAAATATCTGGCATTGGCGCGACTGGATCATTGAGTCGGTGGAAAAGAATGTCCCCTACGATGAAATGGTGCGCCAGATGCTGGCTGCCGACGAGCTTTATCCCTCCGATGCTTCAAAATTGCGCGCTACCGGATTTCTAGCCCGTCAGTATTTTCTGTTCAACCGCACCACATGGATGGATGAGACGGTTGAACACACATCCAAGGCGTTTCTGGGCCTGACAGCCAATTGCGCCAAGTGCCACGATCACAAATATGACCCGATCCGAGCCGACGACTATTACCGCCTGCGTGCCGTATTTGAACCGTACCAAGTCCGCTACGATGTCCCTTCGGGCACAACGGATCCCATGGCTGGTTTCCCTCGTGTTTTCGATTGTAACCTCAACGCGGTCACGCACAAACACATCCGTGGCGACGAGTCGCGGCCCGACACACGTCGGGCCATGGATGCGGGCCCTCCGGTGTTTTTGAATTTTGCCAAGGTCGAAGGGAAACCTGTTGCGTTGCCCGCGGAAGCGCATGCCCCTGAAACCCGGGCGGACGTTTTGGAAGCATATTTGAAAGAGGCCGAGGTAGCCCTCGTGGCTGCCCGCAAGGTTGCTTCGGAAGCGGAGGCCCAAGTGGCCCATTCTCGCAAGCAACCTTCTGCGACTTCAAGTGAAGCGGCCAAGCCACTGCTGGTGGAGCCATTCGACAATTTGGATTCGGCACGCTGGAAGCCGATGGGGGCTGGCATGTGGAAACCACTGGGGCAAGCCTTGGCCCAGACTGCCAAAATTGATGGCCGGGCTTGGTTGCGCTTGGCTAACCCCATACCCGCCGATTTTGAAGCAGTGCTCCGTTTCCGTATCACCGGCGGCGAACCGTATCGGTCGGTTGGAATTTCGTTTGATGCGGCCGAAGGCCGAGACACCATGGTGTACATGAGTGCCAACACCGGTGAACCGAAGCTGCAGATCGCTTGGCAGCGCAATGGCCAGTATGTCTACCCCAACGAAACCAAACAGCAGCGCGCGGTGCCTCTTAATACGCCCATCGAACTTAAGATTCGCGTTGCCGGAAAATCGGTAGAAGCGCTGGTAGACGGCAAGCCGGGTGCAAGTGCCACGCTGCCAGACCGCCAAGCAGGGGCGCTAGAGCTGGTGACCTTCACAGCAACAGCGGAATTCGACCATTTTGAGATTCGCCCATTACCAGTTGGTTACAGCCCTGCCGGGAAATCTTCTGGCCGCATGACGTTGGCACAGGCAGAAGCCAATCAGAAATGGGCCCACGCCGAAGTGGCGGCCCGCGAGGCGGAACCAGCCACATTGCAGGCGCGTTTTCAAGCGCGCTTGCAGGAAGTGAAGGGCACCGCTGCTCAGGCCCAATCGGCAGCGCGCGAAGCCTCTCGGTTGGAAAGCCTGCTCGCCGTCATCAAGGCGCGGGCAGCGTTGGCCAAAGCCAGCCGCGATGTGGCGGTCGATGGTGATTCGAAGAAACCAGCAGTAGATGCAGCCGTCAAGGCGCTTGCTGCTGCCGAAAAAGCATCTGCATCGCCCGGAGTCGGCTACACAAGGCTTGTTGCCTCCAGTAAGTCGCCTGAATCGAATATGGAGAAGCCAGAGTCGCGGGCTAAGCCGTTTCCGGCTACCAGCACAGGAAGGCGTTCCGCCCTGGCCCAATGGATTACTCACAAGGACAATCCCCTCGCGGCCCGCGTGATTGTCAATCACATCTGGAACCGCCATTTCGGCCAGCCGTTGGTTCCTACTGTTTTCGATTACGGCCGCAAGGGAACCCCTCCCACGCACCCGGAACTGCTCGACACGCTTGCGGTGGAATTGATGGAGCACGGCTGGGACCTGCGTTATTTGCACCGCCTCATTGTTACCTCGCGAGCCTATCAGCTTGACTCATCCACTTTGCAGCCTGTTGAACAACAAAAAGATCCCGAGAACAAATCGCTGTGGCGATTTCCGTCGCGGCGACTGGAATCGCAGGTGGTACGTGATGCCCTGCTGGTGCTTGCCAATAAGCTCGACACCACCCGGGGTGGCGCTTCCATACCCGTCAATGACGAGGCTTCCAGGCGTAGATCGCTTTATTTTGTGCATTCGCACAACGACCACAACCGCTTTCTGGCCCAGTTCGACGATGCCGGTGTGCAGGAATGTTACCGCCGTTCCGAAAGTATTGTGCCCCAGCAATCGCTGGCGCTTATTCATGGCAAACTGGCGTCTGAAACGTCTGAAACTGTGCGGCAGTTGCTAGACCCGGCTGGTACTGTTCCCCGAGATGTTTTCATCCGTAGTGCATTCAAACTCATGCTGGCGCGGTCACCCTCGCCTGTTGAACTGGATCTCTGTAATTCCGAGCTGGCTGAAGACAACTCCAGGGCCCGGGCAGGTCTGGTGCTGGCATTGGTCAACCATCACGATTTCATCACCGTCCGCTAGGAGGAAATGCCCATGTTTGGCATCAACAACAGGCGCGACTTCCTTGGCCGCAATGCTCTGGCTCCCATGGCACTGGCTTCGCTTTTGGCCGATGGTGCCCATTCCGGCGCCTCCACCGGCGTGTGGGTGCCTCCCGATGGCCGACCTCATGCTGCGCCTAAGGCTAAATCGGTCATCTGGCTGTTCATGAACGGGGGTGTTAGTCACCTTGAAACCTTCGACCCCAAGCCAGAACTCGACAAATATGCTGGCAAAACCATCGCAGCCACACCCCACAAGGATGTGCAGAATCCAGAAAAGCTGAAGCTGGCGCGGGTAACCGTGGTCAACGACGCCAATGGCCAGCAACGCAATGTGCTGTTTGGCACCCAGACAAAATTTCAGCCACGCGGCAAATCGGGCATTCCCGTTTCTGATTTCTTGCCGCACATGGGCGCCATGGTCGATGAAATGGCCATTGTCCGCTCAATGGTCACCACCGACGACAACCATGGGGCCCAGACCCAGTTTCACTCGGGTCGGCACATGCTGGATGGTGAGTTCCCAACCTTGGGCGCATGGGTTCATTACGGACTTGGCAGTCTCAATGCCAACCTCCCCCAGTTCATATCGATGGGAACGCGCGAATACTGGAACCGTAAGGATGGCCATTACCTCGGGCCTGCTCACGATGCCGTGCCCCTGCGCGTGGACCCTGCCAACCCTCTCGACTACGGCAAGCCTGAGATGGCGAGTATCGATACCGACCGCTCCTTCCGGTTGGCCAATAGGCTGAACCGCCTGCGCCAAGAGGCTGAGCCCACCGATCCGGTACTAGATGCCCGGCTAAAGTCTTATGAACTGGCCTACCGCATGCAACGGGCTCTGCCCGAAGCCATCGATTTCTCAAAAGAAACACAGCAAACACAGCAGATGTACGGTCTCGACCGGCCAGTAACCCGTGATTTTGGAATGCAGCTACTGGCATCGAGGAGGCTGGTGGAACGCGGTGTGCGCTTTATCCAGATTCAGCATGGAGGGGGCGGCGCTGGTGCTTGGGATGCCCATGGCGATTTGCGTGGCAATCATACCGCCAACTGCGCCAAAGTCGATCTACCCATCGCTGGCCTTCTGGCAGACTTAAAACGCCGGGGCTTGCTTGATCAGACGCTCGTTGTTTTTGCGACAGAGTTCGGCCGTACTCCTGGAACCCAAGGCAGCAACGGCCGCGATCATCACATTTTTGGTTTTTCGGTGGCCATGGCTGGTGGCGGTGTGAAGGGTGGGGTGGTGCATGGCGCCACCGACGCGGTTGGGTTCCATGCGGTGGAAGACCGGCACTATGTGACAGATGTTCATGCGACCATCCTCCATCTGATGGGGCTCGATTCGCGGAGGCTTGAACTGCCCGAGCGGAAGCGACTGGAAATAGACCATGGCAACGTGATCCGTCCCATTCTTGCCTGATAGAACTGGAGAGTCGATATGTCCGTGTTTCTCGCGTTGTGTACTCTCTTGTCCCCGGCCGCCGAGAGGCCTAATGTTTTGCTCATCATGGCGGACGACCTCAACTGCAGGCTGGGTTGCTATGGCGACTCGCAGGTAAAATCGCCCAATATCGATCGTCTTGCGCATGAAGGCGTGCGCTTTGATCGTGCTTACTGTCAGTTCCCGCTGTGCAGTCCAAGCCGGTCATCGTTCTTGACAGGCCGTCGCCCCGATGCCACAGGTGTGCAAACCAATCCTGGCAATACCGAACATCCGCATTTTCGCGATAAACTTCCAGACGCTGTTTCCATGCCTGAATTGTTCCGCAAGAATGGCTATGCCGTGGCCCGCGTGGGCAAGCTTTATCACTACAACGTTCCCAATGGCATTGGCACCTCAGGCCTAGACGATGCGCGTTCATGGGGCAAAGTGTTCAATCCCAAAGGCCGCGACAGGGACGATGAATCCCAGATTTTCACATTAGCCAAAGGGCAGTTTGGCGCCACGCTCAGTTGGTTGGCTGCCGATGGCACCGATGCTGAGCAGACAGACGGCATTGCATCGCGCCATGCCATTGGCCTGCTTGAGGAATACAAGGATAAGCCTTTCTTTTTGGCTGTGGGATTTTACAGGCCGCATACGCCTTATGTGGCGCCTAAAAAATATTTTGATATGTACCCGGCATCTTCGATCAAGTTGCCTGTCATTCCAGAAGGGCACGACGCCGGGGTTCCAGTGCCGGCCATTGCCAACCGTAAGCGGGAAGAATCGGCCCTGACCGACGATGTGCGCCGTCAGGCAATTCAGGCCTATTTGGCCAGCACCAGTTTCATGGATGCGCGCGTGGGTGAACTCCTCGAAGCCCTTGACAGGCTTGACCTTACTAAAAAGACAATCGTTGTCTTTGTTTCCGACCATGGCTACCATTTGGGCGAACATAATCTGTGGCAGAAAATGAGCCTGTTCGACGGAGTTGCGCGTGTGCCGCTCATTATCCGTGCTCCCGGCAATAAAGGCGCAGGCAAAGCCAGTCCCCGAACGGTGGAGATGATCGATGTGTATCCGACTTTGGCCGATTATTGTGGACTGAAAGCTCCTGCGGAGCTCGACGGGTTGTCGCTGAAATCTTTTCTCGACAATCCGATGGCGCCGCGCGACCGCCCCGCCATTACCCAGGTGCGACGCCCCATGGCTGATGGCCGATCGGTGCGCACCGAGCAATTCCGTTACACGGAGTGGAACAAAGGCGCCAAGGGCCGGCAACTATACGACCTGAACGCCGATCCCCTGGAATTCAAAAACTTGGCCGCTGATCCGGCACATGCCGCAACCGTTGCAACCATGTCGAAACTGCTCCAGATTCGGTGAAAGTCTTTTCAGGGAGATTTGGCAATGACCCGTCCGGCAGATAGCAATCCGCAGCGCCGTGATTTTCTCGCCGCTTCCGCAACTATTGCTGCTGGTGCAGCGACTGTCAGCGCCACCGCAGATAGGCCACCCATTACCAACCCCCGCGCCACATCAGGCGATGTCGCGGCAGAACCAGACTGGGCTGAAAGACTTACCATCGATGTTGGAACGTCGAAGGGTACCATCGTCGGTAGCGACGATAAGTGTATTCAGGCGGCGGTGGATTACATTGCGCGCTTAGGCGGAGGCACGGTCCGCCTCACTGCTGGAACATGGCGGTTGCGCAATGCCATCACTCTGGCTAATGGTGTGCGGTTGCTGGGTGCGGGGCCGGATACCGTGCTCATCAAAGACACCATGGTGAAATCTAAATTGATCGCCGATTCCGATTGGTTCGATCAGGAAGTTACCTTGGCAGACGCCTCTGGTTTCCGTGTGGGAGACGGCGTGGTGCTGCGGTGTCGCAATCCACACAACGGCGGTCCGACTGTTATCAAGCGGACCTTGGTAGCCAGGCAGGGTAACCGCTTCAAGCTCGACCGGCCATTGCGTGAAAACCTATGGTTGATGGCCGAATCCACGGTCCACACACTGTTCCCCTTGGTGACCGCCGAAAACGCCCATGGCTTTGCCGTGGAAAACCTTACGATCGATGGCAACCGCGCCAACAACGACAATCTTGATGGCAACTATGCCGGTTGCATCTTCCTGCAGGACTGCCGTGATGTCGTTATCCGCAAGGTCGTGGCCATCAACAACAACGGCGACGGCATCAGTTGGCAGATCTGCCACGATGTTTCCGTGACCGAATGCCACAGCCATGGCCACACCGGTCTTGGGTTGCACCCCGGTTCCGGCTCGCAGCGCCCGGTCATGCGCGGCAACACCTTGCGCAATAACGATATTGGGCTTTTCTTCTGCTGGGGTGTTCGCCATGGAATTGCCGAAGCCAACACCATTGAAGCCAACCGCGTTGGTATTTCCGTTGGCCATCGCGATACCGACAACCTGATTACAGGTAATACCGTTGCCAAAAGTACTAAAAACGGCATTCTGTTTCGCGCCGAGCGGGGCAAGGCTTTTGCTGGACACCGCAACGAAGTCCGCGACAACACCATCACCGATACCGGCTCCGACGAGGCCATTGCCATCGACGTGGAAGGCCAGACGGGCGACCTTACTTTTGTGGGTAATACCCTGCGTGAGACCCGTTCGCCCGCCAAAAGGATCGGGTTCCGCTTCGCTGCCGGCACAGGTAGCATGACCCTGCGCGACAACACGGTTACCGGTTTCGCGCAGCCCATAGCCGACCTGCGTCCCAAGCCATGACCCATTCGGAAGGATGCCCAACCCGATGAAGATCACCCGCATCGAGACACATGTCTGCCATGCCCGCATGCGCAACTGGATATTCGTGAAAGTCCTGACAGACCAAGATGGTCTGTACGGGTGGGGGGAAGCCACACTCGAATGGCATACCCGCGGCGTTGTCGCCTCGATTGAGGATATTTCAGAACTGATCATTGGCGAAGATCCACGCCGAGTCGAGCATCTTTGGCAAATGATGCATCGGCAGCATTTTTGGCATGGCAACGGAATTGTCCGCGCCACAGCGATTGCTGGGATCGACTTGGCTTTGTGGGACATTATGGGCAAGGTGGCTGGCATGCCTTGCTCAAGTCTTTGGGGCGGCCCTGTCCGCGATCATGTGCGCACCTACTGCCATCTGGGCGGTGGTAATATGGAGGACTTCTACGAGACGCCTGTGGAAAATGCCGCCAGGTTTGCAGATCTGGCGCGGCAGGCCGTGGCTGATGGTTTTACAGCATTCAAATCGATGGCTGTGCCATCGACTCTACCTATTGAAGGACTCAAGCCTATTCGTGCCGCCGAAAAGGCTGTCGCCGCCATGCGCGAAGCGGTGGGTGACGATATCGATATTATGGTCGATTGCCATGCCCGTCCTTCGCCCGCCATGGGCATGCAGTTTGCCAAGGCGCTTGAACCGTACGGTTTGTATTTTTTCGAGGAACCGTGTTGGCCGGAAAGCCGGGAAGGTCTGGCAGCCATTGCCGCTGCCGTGCGCACTCCTATTGCCACGGGCGAGCGTGTGACGCACCTGTCGGAATTCCGCGATCTGTTCATGGCCGGTGCATGTGCTATTTGCCAGCTCGACATTACCCATTGTGGCGGGTTGACTGGCGCGCGCCGTGTGGCGGCGCTTGCCGAGGCTTGGCGTATTGCCTTGGCGCCCCACAATCCGCAAGGCCCTGTTAGCACCGCCGCATCTTTGGAATTCGGCTTTTCCCAGCCCAGCTACATTATTTGCGAAACCGTCCATCACGATGTGCCATGGCGGCAGGATGTGGTTTCCGAAGGGTTCACTGTCGAGAAGGTTGGGCGCATTGTCAGGCCTAATACCAGACCCGGATTAGGAATCGAAATCAACGAAGCCGAGGTCAGGCGCCATCCCTTCCAGCAGGAAATTCTGCAGCGGGTGTTTCTGTCCGATGGCAGTGTTGGCGACTGGTGATTCATTTCTGAAAGGAACATCCATTCCATGCCACGCAATCTTTCCGGTGTGCTGCCCATTGTTCAGACACCGTTTTCAGCAGACGACACCATCGATACGGCGGCCTTGAAGCGATCGGTGGACTGGGCTTTCAGTGTGGGTGCTCACGGCGTGGGCACCGGCATGGTTTCTGAAACTGTGCGCCTGACTGCCGGGGAGCGAATTCAACTTATCTCAGCCATGATTGAAGCTTCCGATGGCCGAGGCCCTGTTTTCGCTGCCGTGGGCGCAGAAAGCACCCATCAGGCTCTTGAATTTGCCCGCGCTGCAGAGCGCGCCGGTTGCGATGCTGTCATGGCCACACCCCCAATGACGCTGCGGTTGCCTGCATCTGCCCTTCGCGATTACTACATCCGCCTGGCAGAGGGTATTTCCATTCCCGTTATTGTTCAGGATGCTTCTGGTTATGTCGGCCAACCCATACCCGTGGAGACTCAGGCTGAACTTTTCCACAAATTCGGGCCAGATAAAGTGCTTTTCAAGCCAGAGGCCAACCCCACCGGGCCTTTGCTTTCAGCGCTGCGCGATGCCACCGGAGGCAAGGCGCGTATTTTTGAAGGATCGGGTGGTATCTATCTCATCGATAGTCACCAGCGCGGCGTGGCTGGTACCATGCCCGGTATGGATCTACTCGATGGAGTAGTGGCCCTGTGGCATGCTCTTGGCCGTGGTGATATCGATCTGGCTGATCGCTTGCACCAGCCTATTGCCGCTATTGTTTCTCTGCAATTGCAAGCCGGGCTCGATGGTTTTCTGGCGATCGAAAAATACTTGCTTGTGCGCCGAGGCCTTTTCTCAAGCGATCGTCGTCGTGAACCGTTTGGCTGGAGCCCAGACCGGGAAACACTGAACGAAGTTGACAGGTTGTTTGCCAGAATGCAGACAATGCTTCAGCCCACTTAACCCAAGGCCTATGTCATGGCGGTAACGGTTGCCCAAGTTGCTGTGGATGCGCGCTACCGTGTGCTGTCCTTGCTCTGTTGTGTGGCAGCCATTGCCTACATTCAGCGAGCGGCAATGGGCGTGCCTGCCGGTGAAATTGCTCACGGACTCGGGTCCTCTGATCTTGCTCGAGACATGGGATATGTGCAGTCGGCCTGGTATGCAGGTTATGCCCTGCTGCAACTCCCTTCAGGCTGGCTGGCTGATCGCCTTGGAAGCCGAATCACCGTGCTGATTCTTGCCGCGCTTTGGTCGTTGCTAACGATGGTTGCTGCTGGCAGCACCAGTATTTTTGTTCTGGCCAGCGTGTGGGGCCTGATGGGTGCAGCGCAGGCGGGTGTCTTTCCATGTGCAACCAAGGCTATTGGTGCCACCTTTCCCCAAAGCGAACGGGCGCGAGCTTCGGGTATGCTTGCCGCTGGTATGACTATCGGTGCGGCGGTGGCTCCCATGATCACGTCGCTGGCGCTTGAAGCCTTGATGCCTGCTTCCCAGGCCACGGGTGTGGAACGGTGGCGTTTGCTTCTGGTGGCTTATGCCTTGCCCGGTTTCGCGTGGGTATTGCTTTTTTGGTTCATGGTGCCCAACGCTTTACTTCCCGTGTCGCCATTGGGTAGCGCGCCCGATCCTGTCGATTGGTCGCGTATGTTCCGTAGTATCGATCTCCTGCTTTTGTGCGCCCAGCAGTTTTTTCGCGCCGCCGCCATGGTCTTTTTTGTCACATGGTTCCCGGTATTTTTGCAGGAGGTCAGAGGCGTTACAGCATTGCACTCCGGTATGCTTGCCACAGGGGCAGGCATTGGCGGTGTGCTTGGCAGCCTTCTGGGCGGTTTTGCCTCGGACTGGTTGCTGGCGCGTACCGGTAACCGCCGCCTCAGCCGCCAGGGGATTGCCTGCGCGGGCATGGCGTCGTGCTCGATTCTTATTTTGTTGTCTCACCTCATTGCCGATACCACGCTAAGCACCATGGTGATAGGCGTTGGAGCATTTTGCGCCACCTTTGGCGGTGTCAGTGGTTATACGGTGGCCATCGATCTAGGTGGCAGGCATGTCGCAACTGTTTTCAGCACCATGAACATGTGCGGCAACATTGGCGCCGCGCTGTTCCCTGTCACCGCGGGATGGCTTGTCTCGTACACTGGAAACTGGAACGTCATCATTTTTCTTTTTGCAGCCATCATGGCCGTGGATGCTGTTTGCTGGGCAATTCTCAATCCAAAGGCGCCCTTGTTTGGAGACAACCATGACTCTTGTTAGCACCCCCCAAACACGTTGTCGCGTTGGTGTTGCCCGCCGCGACATCACACCACCCGCCGGCATTTACCACCGCATGTGGGGTGCCGCCATGCACGACCGGGCCGAGGGAGTGCACAAACCCCTGCTGGCCACGCTTGTTTTGTTCGATCCGGCGGAACCTTCAGTAGATGCCACGCATGTGGTGGTTTCGCTCGATCATTGCATTCTCGATGGACGTGAAATCGATGCTATGCGCAGGGCCATAGCTCGAGCCGTTAATATTGATCTATCCGCCGCGCTTATCACGGTTTCGCATACCCACGGTTCGGGTTGGATGTCGCGGGAACGTTCTGGATTGCCGGGGGGCGAACTCATTGGCCCTTACCTCGACAGTCTTGTGAACACGGTTGCCGATATGGCGCTCGAGGCACGCGCTGCGACCACTCCTGCCACCATCGTGTACGGTCAGGGCCGTTGCAATTTGGCCGCTCACCGCGATTCGATTGATCCGCAAACGGGACATTCGGTGTGTGGTTTCAACCCGAGCGGCCATGCCGACGACACCATACTTGTGGGTCGCATCACGGATTCAAATTTGAAAATGCTGGCCACTGTGGTGAATTATGCCTGCCATCCAACGACGCTGGCATGGGACAACCGTCTGATCAGCCCCGATTGGGTGGGGGCGATGCGTGGACTGGTTGAAACCGCCACCGATGCCCCATGCCTGTTCCTGCAAGGAGCATCGGGAGACCTCGGGCCAAGGCGCGGCTTTGTCGGCGACACACGTGTGGCTGATCGCAACGGCAGGCAGGTGGGCCATGCAGCCCTTGCGGTTCTTGAATCGCTGCCCGCGGCCGGTACGGAATTTCGTTATGTTGGCCCAGTCATATCCGGAACATGGATCGGCACGTGGGCTGACGTTCCGGTGGCATCCGGGGCTTTGGAGCAGTACGCCGTCTGGCGGTGGAAAACCTTCCTTGTGGACATGCCTTACCGCCACGATTTGCCTACCGTGGCCGACACAACAGAATTGAGAGACCGCTATGTGAATCAGGAAATGGAAGCCAGGCAGGCAGGCGATATGGCTCGGGTACGCGATTGCCGTGCCTCGGCGGAGCAGATGAATCGTCAGCTAACGCGGTTGAATGTTCTGGTTCCCGGGCGATCTTACCCGTTGTCGGTTTCGGTGGGCAGGGTCGGCGATGCCTACTGGGTATTTGTGCCGGGTGAGTTGTATCAGGTATTTCAGGAAACATTGAGGGAGCGGTTTGCCCCGCATCCGGTTGTGGTTGTTACCATGACGGGTGATTGGCAACCCGGCTACATTCCTCCCGCATCGACATTTGGTTACGGTATTTACCAAGAGGTGATTGCCGCCACGGCACCTGGTTGTCTGGAGATTTTGATTGAAGCTGTGTGCCGCGAAATGAAGTCTCTGATGGCACAAGTATAAGATTTCAGCAATAAAAAGGCCCCGGGTTATTCCCGGGGCCTGATAATATTTAAGCAATGAGTCGCTTGCCTGCCGCTTAGGCGCTCATTTTCGTGTTTTCAGGCATTTGGTCGAAGAGAGGCTTCAGTCCCTTCACCACGTCTTCCGTTACCACAAATTTGCCTTTGTGTTCCAGCTCGGGGAGTTCGTACAGAACATCCAGCATGACCTGTTCGACAATGCTGCGCAGGCCTCGGGCGCCCGTATCGCGTGCCATGGCCATGTGGGCAATAGCGCTCAACGCGCTGGGAGCAAATTCGATTTCTGCTCCTTCCATTTCAAAGAACTTGGCATACTGCCTTGTAAGCGCATTCTTGGGCTCGGTTAGGATCTTGATGAGTGCCGATTCGTCGAGCGGATCGAGCGGCGCCAAGACGGGCAGACGGCCAATGAACTCGGGGATCATACCGAATTCGATGAGGTCGTCGCTTGTTACCTGCGCCAGAAGTTTGCCGATGTCTGTTTCACGTTCGTCGGCGACGCTGCCGAAGCCAAAGCCCTTCCGGCCAATGCGCTTGGCAATGAACTTCTCGAGGCCGACAAATGTGCCGCCGCAGATGAACAGGATATTGGTGGTATCCAGTTGAATGTACTGCTGTTCGGGGTGTTTGCGGCCACCCTGAGGCGGAACATTGGCAACGGTTCCCTCAAGCATTTTGAGGAGTGCCTGCTGAACGCCTTCTCCCGAGACGTCGCGGGTGATGGAGACGTTCTGCGATGTTTTGCCAATCTTGTCGACTTCGTCGATGTAGATGATACCTTTCTGGGCGGCTTCAACATCGAAATCGGCAGCGTGGAGGAGCTTGAGCAGCAGGTTCTCGACATCTTCACCCACATAGCCTGCTTCGGTAAGCGTTGTGGCGTCGCCAATGGCGAACGGCACATCGAGAACCCTGGCAAGTGTGCGAGCGAGGAGGGTTTTGCCAGACCCGGTTGGCCCGATCATCAGAATATTGCTTTTTTCAACTTCCACATCGCCAGCAGTGTGCCCAGCGGTGAGTGTCAGGCGCTTGTAGTGGTTGTGGAGGGCAACCGACAGCACTTTTTTGGCGCGCCCTTGGCCGATCACGTACTGATCGAGCTTGTCCTTGATGGACCTTGGGGTTGGCGTGTTGCTGGTTACTGGGCTACCGGTGGTGCGCCTGCGCTTTTCCTGTTCGATGATCGAAGTGCACAGCTCAACGCATTCACCACAGATGAATACGTCGGATGGGCCTTCCACCAGCGGACCGACATCGCGGTAGCTTTTACGGCAGAAAGAGCAAGAAGCGTTACGCGACCGGGTACTACCACCGGTTGGTTTCCGGTTGCCGCCGCCGGGTGGAAGATCCTTAGTGCCCATGCCATCTCCAGAGTGCCTGCCGGCATCATGCGCCGGGGGCGGTGTCGGTTCAAGCCAATTCAGGCAAGCCCATCGATCGGGAGGGCTGGCTCACGTCCTTGTTTGCGTCCCGCAACGATTCTAAGGAATCTTTGCCGACAAACGCAAGCGAAGGGCTCAGCCAATCAAGCAACAGGTGGCTGATTGCCATCAGGCTTGGTGGAACCACCCGTCTTGGATGCATCTTCCGGTACAAGGAACTGGCCAAGCTGATCTGGAGGAACTTCCCGGCTGCTTTTCAAACCCATCGTGGCCCTCAACTGAGCCTCGAGTTTTTCACGCAGACGGGCATATTCTTCCGGTTCTATCAGGCCTTCCTCACGCCAGCGCCGCAACTCCGCCAATTGATCGTGCGGGGTGCACGCCGGTGTGTCTTCCTGTCGGCGCCAGCGATCGGCCACACGGACCAATACCGCCGAAACCAGCAGAACGAGCACCAGGATCATGCTTGTCAGCACAAGATCCGTGGTTTTGTCCGCGAGAAGTAACACCCTTTGCATTATCCCAGACATGCTTGCCTCGCGCTCGGTGATCCGCCACTTGGGTGGAGAACTTCCAGCGCAATCGATTATACCCACCCCCTGAATAAGGCAAAAAAACTTGAGGCCTTTCGAAGATTTTGCTTACCCGCCGAGCACGTCAGTCCCCGCAGATTCGGACGGAGTCACATTACCGTTGCATTCAACCGTGCGCATACGCGCTAGCAATCCGGCAAATTCTGGAAGCCTGGTCGCATTTACTTCAGGCCAACGGGTCGATGAACTCACCCAATTGACCAAGTTGAAGTGGTCGCCTGCCCAAACCTCGTGATGCGCACCCCACCGTGCTGAAGTTGCTGAAACCATGCCGTCATTAGGACCCTCGAAGCGGTCGAGCAGTGGAACCGTGAAGACTCGATGCGGCAATTGGCGGAAATGGCGACGACAGGCATTGGGGAAAATGCCTGCAACCGATTGGTAATAAACACTTGGGGAGTCCGGTGTTTGCTGGTTGAACGCGGCACAGCCCGGTCGACTCAACTCCACACCGAATTCTGGTTCCCAGCCCAATAAACGCAGTAATCCGGCGGCGGCCCCTTCAGGGCGAACCAGACCGGAACCAACATCGGCCACTACAGATCCATGGTGGGGTGTGCCTAGTGTGGTCAGGCTAATCACGCGGTGCGACCATCCCAAATGCGTGATCAGGTAGCGGGCATCGAGGCCGCCCATGCTATGGGCAATCAGGTGAACTGGTGCATTTCCAAATTGGTCCTGAATCTGCTGAGCCACCTGACTGGCTCGCGTGGCAATGCGTCCTGCCGGGTGAGAGCGCGTTATCAAGACTCGATTTCCCGAGGATTCGAGCCATTCACGCAACCTTGGAAAGTAAGGCATTTTCCAAGGGCCTAAACCTATGGCATCGAACCCAAACAGGCCGTGCATCAGCACAATGGGGCTATCGAGAATTGGCGCGGCAATGGGCATGGCACCTCAGGCCTGTGGGCCCTTCCACTGCCTCAATCGAACCAACACTGGGAGCATGGCCAGAACCAGTAGCCCGCCTAGCACAAATGGCAAGGTTGGCCATGCTCGGTAAAGACCAAGACCTGCAACCGGACCTACAATGCGCGCCAAAGCCGAGCACGACTGATTAACTCCCAGAATCTCTCCCTGACGGTTTGGATCGGCGCGCCGGCTGACCAGCGATTGCACCCCAGGGGTCAGCAATGCGAATCCTGCCACGGCGAGTGTGAGACTAGGAAATGCCGCGTAAAGGCATGCTGTCTGATCTCCCAGCACGGTAACCAAAGACAATCCAGCTACTCCCAGTCCCATCAGCACAATGCCTGCGCCCATGCCGGTGATTTCGTCAAACCGTTTGGCGAGGCCTCGGTAGGCGCCGTTCACCATGGCCAGAACAAAGCCCACGAAGGCGAAAACGAGGAAGTTGTTGCCTTCGCCAAAGCCCAGAAAATCGGAATTCACCAAAGCCAATGTCGATTCGAAGCCCGCGAAACCTAGGGTGGTGAGGAACGAGATGAAAATAATCGGGCCAATGCCCTTATCGGCAAGAACTGAAACAAAGGCGCGCGTATCGAAAATACTGCGCGCGGCGCGGTGTCCACCCAAAACGCGTGTTTCGGGGAGTTTCAGCAGCGCGAAGAAAAACGCGGCTAACGACAACGCTGATGCCAACGCACCAGTCGCCCATGGGGTTTCAGGTGCAAACGTTTTGGCCGCGGCACCTAGCAATGGGCCAAATGTAAAGCCAATACCAAATGCAGCGCCGATAAGGGCCATACCCCCCCGGCGTTCTTCAGGGGTGGTGGAATCGGCAATCACCGCCTGGGCGGTGGAAATGGTGGCACCGGCGATACCTGCACCTGCACGTGAAACAAACAGCAAGATAAGCGCCATTTGTGCATGAGTTTCAGGATTCAGGCACGAGGCATAACCAAACAACCCATAGGCGCCTACCGAGCCAAGCAGGCCCAGCAACAAAACAGGCCGACGGCCAATGCCATCGGAAAGCCGTCCCCATGCTGGAGCAAACAAGAATTGCATCAGTGAGAACGACGACATCAGTAGACCAAGAACGATCCCAGCTGGAACGCTACCCGCTTCGGCACCCAGCACAGGTTTAACAAACTTGTCGCCATAAAATGGCAGCAACGGCAACACGATGCCGAAGCCGAGTAGGTCGATGAACACGACCACGAAGACCAGTAATTTGGCGGCGCGGGAAACAGGAGCAACTGACGGCATGCGAAAACCTCGGTGGATGAGAATGTTGTAGCGGACGGCGGCAAATTGACATGAGGCATCAGCCTTGCCTCTCTCTGTTCATCTGTACAATACGACGCATATTGTCTCATAGATTCCCGAGAGGATGACACATGGCCAGCACAGCTTCGGTTGAAGAAATCCCTGTTGGCTGGCTTGTCTTTGACGTGGAAAGCGTGGTTGACGCAACACTTTTAGCCAATGTCATGCACAAGGGAGCATCTCCTGAAGAGGCAATGATTCTTGAAACCGAAAGGGCACTGAAAAAAAGCGGCGGCGAATCCACTTTCATTGCCCACACCTTCCACAAACCAGTGGCTATCTGTGTTTTGAGCGTTGGAACCGACCATGTGCTCCGCAAAATCACATGCCTCGATGCTCCACAATTTCGTTCTCACGTCATGGTCGACCAGTTCTGGCGCGGCGTGTGTGCCAAGCCTCATGCGGCGCTGGTTACATTCAATGGCCGCGGTTTCGACCTTCCTTTGCTGGAATTGGCGGCGTTCGATCAAGGCCTTGATATCAGCAAATATTGGCCAAAACGGGCCAGATTCAAGCCGCAGTACCACCTCGACCTGCAGGAAGAACTCAGCAACTACGGCGCCTCGCGCCTTTATGGCGGTTTGAACATGCTTGCCAAGCGACTTGGCTTGCCTGGAAAACAAGGCGTGAAGGGCGACGATGTTGCGGCGCTTTATGAAGCAGGTCGTATCGACCGCGTGAGCGGTTACTGCATTTGCGACACGCTCGACACTTATTTTGTGTTCCTGCGCTTCGAACGCCTGTGCGGGCGCATCAAGCCTTCGCAGGAAGAAGAACTTCGCCGCGACGCTGTGCGGGTAGCGCGCGAATCGGCGCAGATCTACCCGGGCGTTTCAGAGTACCTCGAGGCGCTTCCCTTTTATCCGGGTTCTTCAGGGCAACCCGCGCTGTAAATGGATTTCAGCGCTTGATTCCGGCAATGTGCTCCAAGGCCAGAATGAGCGACTGCGTGCCTTTGCGGCCCATGCCCTGTGCTTGAACGGCCAAATAAAGCTGATGCGTCAGCGCCAATCCGGGAACAACAAGCCCCATCTGTTTGGCTTCCGCCAGCGCAATGCCCATGTCTTTGATGAAGTGCTCCACATAGAAGCCCGGTTCAAAGTCGCCTTTAATAATGCGCGGGCCAAGGTTGTTCAGCGACCAGCTGCCAGCCGCGCCTCCACCAACCGACTGCAGCACTTTTTCCACATCGAGGCCAGCGCGGAAGCCGTACAAAAGCGCTTCGCACACGCCCACCATGTTTCCGGCAATCAGGATCTGGTTCACCATCTTTGTGTGATGACCAGAGCCGCTGGGCCCCTGATGCACAATACTTTTGCCCATGCATTCCAGCAGAGGGCGAACCGAGTCCACAACGGCGGTATCGCCTCCCACCATGATGGAGAGGGCCGCGTTGCGGGCGCCAATATCGCCACCGCTCACAGGGGCATCCAGCGAATGAACACCTTTCGCTTTCGCCGCTGTTTCGATCTCCACGGCCAGCGAAGGTTCGCTAGTGGTCATGTCCACCAGAACGGTACCCGGGGCCGCACCGGCCAAAGCTCCATGGTGCCCCAGCAGGACTTCGCGCACATCAGCAGGAAAACCGACAATGGAGAAAACAACATCTGATTGCGCCGCAACTTCACGCGGGCTGGCGGCCCATGCTGCTCCCTTGGCGATAAGATCTTCAGCTTTCTCGCGGGTACGGCTGTAGATAGTAGCATGATATCCCTTAGCGAGAAGGTGGCCGCACATCGAGCGGCCCATGACCCCCGTTCCAATCCAGCCAATTCGGGTTGTGCCGGGTGCTGCCGTTTGCATGAAAAAACTCCAGAGTGTCATCGTTGCCAACCTAAATTCAGGCTAGGCCTGATTGGTTCCAAGGCAACCGGGCCGTTGATGTTGTTGCTGCAAATAATCTTCAATAACTCTTCATGGTTTGTCTTGAGAGATTAAGCTGTAATAACGTCTTGATGCAGTCTCGCCAAATGGGGGCATTCGATGCGCAGCTTGTTCGTAGCCGGTTATCTGATTTGGGTATTCGCTTTTGCGGGGTTCGCCCAAACCCCACCGGTAGAGGCGCCAAAAGAACCCGCACCTTCCAAGCAGATCGAGCCTACCCCGGTACCAAAAACACCAGATCCATCCTCAGCTACTCCCGCAGTGCAGCCAGAAAAACCAGCTCGCCCTTTCGACCGATTTTCTCCATCGGGGCGCCCCGAGCGTCTGGTACTTACGTTGCTCGAACATCCGCAGGCGCGCATGGGGATTTCGTGGCGCACCGATGCGACTGTATCCAAGGGATTGGTTCAAGTGGGCCCGGCACTCGATTCAGGCTATGCCATGAAAGCGCATGCCGAGAAAAGTACTGGTGGTTACAGCACCATCGAGGCGCGCACCAAACCATCGGATGCTGGTGGGGAGAAAGCGCATTACCATCAGGTCACATTGGAGGGGCTCGAGCCCGGCAAGCTTTATGCCTACCGCGCTGGCGATGGCAAGATCTGGTCGGAATGGCACCAGTTCCGACCAGCAAAATCGGGGCCAAAACCGTTTCGGTTTGTGTACTTTGGCGATGCCCAGAACGACGTTCTCGATTACTGGTCGCGTGTGATCCGCCAGTCGGATCGTTACCGCCCCGATTTTCTCCTTCATGCCGGAGACCTCGTCAACAGGGGTGAAAATGATAAGGATTGGGGCGAATGGCATGCTGCTGGCGGATGGATTCACGCGACCGTGCCATGCCTGTCAACACCGGGAAATCATGAGTATTCTGGTGCATCATCGCTGACCCTCGCGGGAATGACCACCACACTCAAAAAGAGCCGTCTGACGCCCCACTGGAACGCCCAATTCAATCTGCCAGATAACGGAATTTCAGGCCTTGAGGGTAGCAGTTATTTTATCGATTACCAAAACACGCGCCTGATTTCGCTCAATACCAACGAGAAGGAGACCTTTGCGGAACAGTCGGAATGGCTGGACCGGGTCCTTGCCTCAAATCCATGCAGGTGGACCATTATCACGTTTCACCATCCGGTCTATTCCTCCGCCAAAAAACGCGACAACGCCGAGGTGCGCAAGATCTTTCGTCCTGTCATCGAGAAGCACCGGGTCGATCTTGTCCTTCAGGGTCACGATCATAGTTACGGTCGCAGTGGGTTGATGATGGGTGCGGAAGACGCGGCGGGCAGCGAAAGCAATGCTATGCGGGGCAACACGGTTTATGTGGTTTCCGTGAGCGGCCCAAAAATGTATGAAGTGGACGACCGCGCATGGATGGAAGTGCGCGGTGGACAAACGCAACTTTTTCAGGTCATTGACGTTGCAAACGATGCCATTCGTTACGAGGCAATCACGGCAACGGGTGAGCGGTTCGATGCGTTCGAGATCCGCCGCGAAGGCTCCCAGAACCGTTTGGTTGCACCCGGTTCCATAACACCCATCGATTCAAACGCGCCATTGGCAGGTTGGCTCATTGCTGCAGCCCTCGTGGTTGGCATTCCTGTGGCCCTCCTTGCGATTCGGTCCGCACGGAAATTAAAAGCGACTTAACGGTGGCGGTACAACCGTTCCCCGTTGCATGATCGCCAGCACCGGTTGCGCGGTGGCATTGAGTACTGTCTGAAGATCCATTTTCAAAGCGGGTCCCGGCATTCCCGTGCCGATGACGCCTCAGGTGAGAGCTTTCAATCGCGGAATCGCGTAGCATGCGCTATTGTTGGTTATGGCTAGCCCTGGTGCTGCTCTTTGCCGGACCGGCTGGATGCACTCAGGCCTTTTTTTTCTCGCACAGCCTTTTCAGGCGAGGCGAGCTTGAGCGGCTTAACCGCCGTCTTGAAGGCCAGATAGTCGACCACACCGCCAATCATGGGGTGAACCGCAGGTTTTATTCCGAGGCACTTCAGTCGTGTCGGGACCTGTATGTGTATCTTCCACCCGGTTACAATGCGTCTCGCCAATATCCAGTTATGTTCTGGATGCACGCCTTCACCAGCGACGAATGCGACTTCCTCAAAACTGTTGCTCCTCAGTTCGATGCGGCCATAGCCAAAGGCTGCATGAAGCCTTTGATCATTGTTTCCATCGATGGCACGGTGGATGGTCGCTGCCAGCCTATCCCAAAAGCGACTTTCTTCAGCAACAGCCAACTCGGCCGCTATGAAGATTATGTTATGGACGATGTCTGGCAGTTCATTCACCGCCGCTATCCGATCGACCCTGACCGCAATCAGCATGTTCTTGCTGGCGCCAGCATGGGTGGCGGCGCGGCGTTTCGCATGGGTATGCGAAATCGGGATCGGGTTGGCCTTGTGATGGGAATTTATCCACCACTTAACTTGCGTTACAAAGATTGTAAGGGCGGATTGCTGGGAAATTTCAATCCTAATTGCATGGAACTGCGCGACGATTTCAGCCGGCAGCATTTGGCTGTGGCGCGCTATTTTGGATTTATTCCCATCCCACTCAAGATCCTTCTCAATCCGCTCGTCAGCCGGCAAAACCCTTTGGCTATTGATTATGTCAGCAGC
The DNA here is from genome assembly GCA_945875585.1 of Candidatus Kuenenia stuttgartensis. Classification (GTDB taxonomy): domain Bacteria; phylum Planctomycetota; class Planctomycetia; order Gemmatales; family Gemmataceae; genus REEB421. The sequence continues at coordinate 67,793 of CAMCLK010000024.1, forward strand.
GAAAATCCTTATGAGCTTCTCGACACCCTCGACATTAAGCCCAACGACTTGGGTATGTTTGCCGCCTATGGGACCCTCGACCAGTTCAACATGGATGCTCAGGTGGAAAGTTTTGCCTACCGTGCCCGAGAACGGGGTCTTGAAATGACCGTCATCAAACAAAAAGGTGGCCGCCACGATAGCCGTGCTGCCATTTCCTTTGTACCAGACATGATTGCTTGGTTGAATCAGCGGCTAACCGACAGCAAATCGCCGTGACATCCATAAGATAATGGTCAGAGGGGATACCCAATGACCAGCCTTGCGCAAGATGCCATAACGTTATTCGTGGTGATTGATCCTGTTGGAACAGTTCCGCTTTTTTTGACTCTGACGAGGCATCTTGATCCCGTTTCCCGTCGGAAAGTAGCCACACGGTGCGTGATTGCCAGCGGTCTAGTACTGCTTGCCTTTCTTGTTCTTGGCCATGGTTTACTTGGTGCCTTGGGAATTGGCATTCCAGCTTTTCGCGTGGCTGGTGGGATTGTTGTATTCCTGTTTGGCTTGCAGATGATTTTTGAAACGGAACAAAAAAACCGGACAGCCCATGGGGAATCTGGTCACGATCTGGCCATTTTTCCGCTTGCCTTTCCGGCCGTGGCCGGCCCTGCCGCCATGCTAACTGTTATTCTTGTCAGCGAACCGGGGCGCGCCACTCTGGTGGATCGCGTGTTGGTGGGTGCGATATTGCTGATCATTTTGGCCACGACCTGGATCATGTTTTTGCTGGCCAATCCCATTCAGCACCTGCTGGGCAAAGCGGGTGCCAACCTGATCAGCCGAGTGCTGGGAATGTTGCTGGCAGCGTTGGCGGCACAGACAGCACTTGACGGATTATCTCAATATATTGCCACCAGCATGCCGGTAGTAACGATTCCTCCAGCTTCGAGTTCGGAATAAATTGTCCAATTACTGAATCGACTCAAGTTTTAAGGGATAGGATTCTGCGGGCACACTTCTTTTGGCCTGAACTGGATCGATCCCTTATGCATCGCCGCCTGGGTTATTTCCTGTTTGTCGGGACCTGCTCACTTCTCGGGGGCGCCGGCACGTCGTGGTGGACCCGCCATGTGAATCAGGCCCGCGCTGCGGATCCAGCGCCACCGCCGGGTATTCCCGCGCTTGCCGCAGATGCCAGAAGCGGATCGGAACGCTTTGAATCGGTGGTCCGGCGTGTTATGCCTGCAGTGGTGGCTATTGAAAGCTCCCGCCCCAGCCAAAAGACCCGTGGTAAAACCGTCGAGGAATCTGGTTCTGGTGTCTTGGTCAACTTGCCCGGACAGAATGGTGTTTTTGCCATCACTAATAACCATGTTATCAGTGGTTCCTCGCCCGATCAGATCACGCTAGCTTTGTCTGATAACCGGGTATTGCACCCCACCCGAGTTTGGACCGACCCGGAATCTGACATCGCCATTTTGGCTATTTCCGGCGAACGTTTGCCCACGGCTCCACTAGGCGACAGTGATTCGGCACGTTTAGGAATGTGGGTCTTGGCATTTGGCAGTCCGTTTGGTTTGAATCAGACAGTCACGCATGGCATTTTGTCAGCGCGGGAACGCGGCCAAGTTAGCCTTGGAAGCACCATACGCATCAAGGATTTTCTGCAAACGGATGCTGCCATCAACCCGGGCTCCAGCGGCGGGCCACTGCTCAATCTCGACTCCGAAGTCATTGGCATCAACACCGCCATTGCTTCCACCAGTGGCAACAATACGGGCGTGTCGTTCAGCATTCCCATCAACCGGGTCAAACGAGTGGCACGCGACCTACTGGAACGAGGCAAGGTCTCGCGTGGTTACTTGGGTTTGCAGGTGGCCGGGGCCTTCGATGCTTCAGATGCCATTCGTCTTGGTCTCGAACGTCACCTCGGGGCCTTGGTGGAGTCGGTCTATCCCGAAACCCCAGCTGCCATGGCAGGGCTGAAGCCGGGCGATGTTTTGCTCAAACTCGACGACATTCAGGTGCGAGATGAAAATCACTGCATTAACATGATTGCCGATCTGGCACCGGGCCGTCGCGTAAGGCTTGAATTCTGGCGCGACCGCCGCAGCGTGGTGGGCGAAGCTGTGGTTGGCGACTGGTCAGCAACCTCGAATAAGCTCCGCATCACGCCATGAATTAGATTGATTGAGTAACAGGATCATTTCAGAACCAAAGCAGCGGCGCCAATGCCACCAGCATCGGCGCCCAGCGCGGCATACCGAATGGGTGTGCCTGCCACGGGCTCAAGAGCCAATTCCCTAACAAACGAGCAGACTTTACCAAGAAATTCTGGCCCTGCTGCTGTCATGCCACCACTCAGCAAAACCAGATCCGGGTCCAGCAGGTGCATCACGTTAACAATGCCTGCTGCCAATGCCAGCGCTGTATCGTCGATCAGCCGAATGGCCAGAAAATCACCGTCGTCGGCCAGACGAAAGACATCGACAGCTTCAATCGACCGGCCTTCAGCAACCTCGTGCAAGGCACTATGGCGCTTCCAGTCATCGGCCAAAGCCTCGTGGGCGCGCTTGATAAGGCCCTTGGCGCCAGCATAGGCCTCAAGGCAGCCAAACCGGCCGCATCCGCACGGACGGGGCCGCGTCATTTCGATTCGCATATGGCCGATTTCACCTGCTAGCCCGTTACCGCCCTCCACAATTTGGTGGTTCATGATCACACCACCGCCAATACCTGTCCCCAGTGTCAGCAGGACAAGGTTCCCAATTCCACGGCCGGCACCAAAGCGAGCCTCCCCAAGGGCTGCGGCATTCGCATCGTTGGCCAACAGAACGGGAATGCCAAGCCGGCTGGCCAGCAACTGCCTTAGCGGCACATCGGACCAGCCGTCGAGATTTGCCACGGTGCGCACAATTCCCGTTTTGCTCAGCACAATTCCTGGCACACCCACCCCGGCACCCACCATGTGATGGCGTCGCAGGCCAGCGTCTTCGAGCGCCGCATCTGCAGCGGCTTCAATGGCGCCAAGGCACGCTTCCACCCCAGATGAAGCGGGTGTTTCCCGTGAAGCCCGACCGACAATGGCTCCAGTGACATCCACCACCATGGCCTTAATTGCCGTCCCGCCGATATCGAGTCCCAACGCCATCATCTTCCGTGCCCCCATGCCCTGTGACCACCGTTATTGGTAGAATACCCATGGTCATTCGGCGCGTGGTGGTTGTTCCCCCATTCTTGCCCCGAATTAGGTCTTCCCCATGTCGCTGCCCTTGCAAAAATCGGTGATCTGTCCTTATTGCTGGCAAGCATGGGAACCTGAAGATTCTGTATGGGTATCGCGTCACCGCGACCTCATAGGCGACCCGCGCTTGGGTGTGGATGCCCCCCTGCGATTTTTGCCCACCCGATTCAATGCCCGTGGTCTGGCCATCGACGCTCGGGATCAGGTGTGTACGGAAATCGCCTGCCCGCGCTGCCATCTGGCACTGCCCCGTCTTTTTCTTGAGTATAAGTCTCTCTTTGTTTCCATTGTTGGCGCACCCGGATCAGGCAAGTCGTTTTTCCTTGGTGCGGCTGTGCACCAATTGCGCAC
>CAMCLK010000025.1 GCA_945875585.1 Candidatus Kuenenia stuttgartensis
TCCCAGCCCCTCGCCATTTGCGCTGCCATCATAAGGGCCGGTCAAATACGACATCCAGACCTTGTCACATACCCGTGGCGTCCCATCGGGATTGCGCATTTCCTTAAGAATGGGCGCCGTAAGCGGATCCTTGCCGATATAGTCAAACGTCCTGATTGCGGCATGCCCCTCCATGTTGGACTGCCCGGCGAGTATGAACACTTTCAGCGGCTTCGCGTCCGCGCTGGCGGCGGCAAAGAGGGTTGTGATGAGAAATGCGGCGATGTATTCCATTTTGATGTGCCTGAAAGGGATCTGTGTCATCGTGGTTCCTTATTGGTGTTTGTTGTGCTCTGTGGTTCTGATTGTTTCTTAAAACACTTGTTTTATTTGATTTGGACAAGTTTCGGAGATTCTGTCGAGGCTTCAATCGCAGCGATGGTATCGCGGACGCTCTTGGCCTTCATACGCATCAGATGCGGTGGGAAGTCTTTCTCGTCCTTCTCAAAGTAGTTCGCGATCTTGGTCAGTTCCGGAATCACAACCTTGGCGTGGGTGCCGTATGTGAGGAGGAGCTTCATCAGTTCAGGGGTTCTGATTTGGCTCTCCCATGGGTTCTGATCGCGGGTGTATTTCACGAGAGCGGTCATGCCATCCTCGATATGGTTTTGCGCCAGCAGGCGTAAACCTTCCACGCGAATTCCATCGGCGAACATCTCGCCGCTTGGTGCCGGCTTTATGATTGCTTCGTGGATGGCAGGAAGCAATGGCTTGATTTCTTCGATTGAGAGATAACGATAGATGGACCCAATGCTGCCACGAGCGCGGCCGTCCTCATTTTTCAGCCCGGCGCGCACAGCCTTGTAGAGTGCGGGGCGATCCACACCCTCCAGTGAGCGGCCGAGCATACCGCCATGTTCAAACAGGGCGAATGAGAAATAGCGCTGCTGCATGCCGCGCGGGTCATTCTTTAGATCTACTTGAGCCAGCAGTTCGAGTAGTTGTGGCACAGCCTTCATGGCTGGCGCGCCAATGGCTGCGAGTGCTTCAGCCGCTTTGATGCGGAGCCAGAGGTCTTGGTGTGCTAGCGTTTTTTGCAAGGCGTCTACAGCAGGCGCTGCGCGGCCGCGCAGGAAAATTAACCCCTGGCAGGCGCCGTAACGAGCGTCGATGTTTGGAGAGTCAAGCATCTTAATCAACGGTGCTACAGGAGTGTTTTTGCGGCGCCCCAGCGCCATAGCCGCTCGCTCACGCACCACCGGCGACCAACTGTTAAGCCGCTCAAGGAGTTGCTGTTCACTTAGCGAATCGTAGAAACTGTTACGATCTTTATTGTTCCAACCACGCCCATCGACGATGAGTGATTGAGCGGCGGCGGCATCGAGTTGCGGGACTGTGTCAGGCTTTTTGCCAGTGAGATAAAGCTTCTTCAGCGGCATTGCGTAGGCCAGAAGATAGCCGCCGGTGCAGTCCCAGCCCGCGTAGCTGTCTTCTTCATTTTCAGGTGGGCCTAGGTGTAGGAAGTTTCCTTTCGCACCGCGTGCGAGGTCGTAATACCATGTCCCAAACTCGCTCATCCACGCTCCAGTCGCCTTGGGACCTGACATTGCCACGCCGGGCATAGACCAGAGGACGTTGAAAAAATTACCCGTGTGCCCGGTGTCCCGTTCCGGGCCGTGGGAGGCGATACTCATGCGCGAAAAGAACTCCGCACCTTTTGACTCTCCAAGCAGGTTGAACAGCACCGCAGACATCCCGCACTTGCCATTGTCCTCGTGATTTTCAATCCATGGGCTATGATCTCCGTAAGGGATCGCGCCTTTGCCAATATAAAAGCGCAAAAGTTTGGCACTGCGCTCGATTGCTAGATCCACGGCATCATCTTTCACGCCAGCCATGCGTGCCATCACCAGCGAAATCGTCAGAGGCAATCCCGGCGAGTTCATCATTCCGTAGCCGTAAAGTCGTCCGTCGGGCCGAGCGAAACTATGGCCCCACGAGCCGACCGCGCTTTGACCACGGGCAGCTTCGAGGGCGAGTCGCTTCAAACCAGGCATAACCGAATCATCGCCTGTTATCATTTTGTATTCGGAAAGGAACATCATGATGTAGCCGTAATACCATGTTGCCATTCCTTGAGTTCTGTAGTTCGCGGCCCACTCGGTTTCCTTCTTGATGAGCGGTTGGTACCTCGGATCGCCGCTGGCTAACAGAGCGAGCGCATTGAGCGATCGTGGAATGGGATCCATCTTGTTAGCGTAGGAAGGTTTCGCCATTCGCGTGGCAAGATCCTTGCATCCTTGTTCGAGAATGCGTTTGGACTTTGGGCAATCGTAAGGGACCGTGGCGCTGTAAGTTCCGAGTACTGGAAGCTTCACCACGACTTCCGACGCGCTGCCTGCGCGCCACCTGGTAAGGGTGAGCTTGCCTTGGCCTGCTTCCGATTCGGCAAGGGTTAGAGCCTTGCCCATTTCGGTACGCGGGTCATAGGAAAACGGCCTGCCGCCGACGCCGAGAATCACATCGCCAACCGCTAAAACGCCCTCAGCAGGAGATCCCTTTTCCACTTTCGTGATCGCGATCTGACGCGCGTCGGAGGTGACCAACTTGTCACAATAAATCCAACCGCGCAGGCCCGTGGCACCGAGGTTCCAGTCGTGCTTCGCACCTGCAGGGATCTTCCCGCCTTGGGTGAAGTTCGGGTTGGGCATCGTCTTATCCGCCGCGAAAACCGGGCAGACCGTGGCGAGCAAAAAGAGAATGGCGAAAGATGCGATTGTGGTCTTCATTATTTGGTTTTTTCTAGATGATGGCGGCCATCGCGAGAAGCCTCAACAAATCTGTGGCCTCCTTATATGCATCACTTATACTGCATCGCATGATAGTTCAAATGAAAAAGTCCGTGCTTTTTAGGAATCCAGACATTGCGGAAAAACACGTCTTTTGTTCGAACCAAAGATCAAAGGAAAGAAGCGGCTTGTTCAAACGTTGGCTGGGGCTGTTCTCGTTTTCGGAAACGCACCATTCCATGACGCTGGTCATGAACAGCTGGACTTCCCCAAGCAAAGTGGACACAGGTTTAAGGATTACAGGGTTTGTTCATAGTCAGAGGGCGTCAAGTAGCCCAGTGAAGAATGAATCTTTTTGTTGTTGTAGAAGACTTCAACATATTCAACAGGCTTGCCATTACCTTTTCACTTGGCTAACCACCTTCATGATGAACCATTTTTATTGAAGCATAGAAATTCCAATTGAGGCTGTACTCAGAGCATTATCAGGCACAGCTTTGGTTCATTGGGCACCAATCAAGACGACTCCAAGGCAGTTTGGCATCGACTCAACCTTGCAGCACCCAGAAACTTAATCCCACCAAGCAACAAACGTAAACTTGCCAGCATCCCTAACGACCTTGATTGATTGAACTTTTATATGTGCTTATTCAAAGTATCTGGTGGTGGAGCTGAAGGTTGAAATTAGTTGTAAGTGGTTGAGGTTTGACGCGGAGTGATTCAGAGGACGGGTTTGGCGGTGGATTCATGAATTGAGTTATTTTTTTGTAGTATTTCAGACGCAGGTATTCGGTACTGGTTGTGGAATAAGGTTAGTTGCGTTCTGTCATATCCACGCTTTTAAATAAACACTTATTTTGCTACGTAATCTGTGTGTCGATTTGTCATTGGGGCAAGTTCATTTTGACCACCTGCGCTCTCTCCGCCGGTTAACTACGTCAGCTTCGGTCGCGGGCTCAGTTCCGTGCCTACGTTAACTAGCTCCATTTTCTAACTGCTTTACAACCCAACTTTTACTTGGGGATTCCAGAGGAACTCATGACTACGCGAAAGCCGATGAAGCGGGAGCGAATCGACGGATCGCATCCGCGGTCAGCAGACCGGCAGTTGACGGCATCGACTCTCCAGTCGCCACCACGGTACACGCGTTGCCAGCCCCTTGCAGGGCCACTCGGGTCCGTCACAGATCCCGAAGGGTATTCTCCGTACCAATCCGAACACCATTCCCACACGTTACCGTGCATGTCATACAAACCCCACGCATTGGCTGGATAAGTGCCAACGGGTGATGTTTTTTCAAGGTTCGGCCCTTTCGTATCAGTTCCATACGGTCTTGTACCGTCACAATTGGCCTGCCTACCATTCAATTGGCTGCCAAAATTGAATGGGGTCATTGTTCCTGCCCGACACGCGTATTCCCACTCGGCCTCAGTTGGCAAACGGTATTTGCGACCAGCCTTCTTCTCTTCCGGCATTTCCGATAATCGCTTACAAAACCAGACTGTTTCATACGGTCTAATTTGATAAACAGGCAATTCATCACCTTTGAAACTACTGGGATTGTTTCCTATGACCTTATTCCACTGGGCCTGTGTGACCTCCGTAGAACCCATGTAAAAATTTTGGCTGATCGTTACTTCGTGCTGGATTTCATCTTTAACCCGTTTCTCTTCGGTTTCAGGACTCCCCATCAGGAATTTGCCCTTGGGTATCAGTACGAGGTTGATGCCAATGCTGTTGGTTAAAGATTGTTTGGTTGGCTGTTGGGAATTTGAATAACTTGCTTGCAAGAAAAATAGACCAATAATCAATGAAAGAGTGGTTCCCTTAGTAGCCGAACGCATGAAATACCTCACTTAAATCACATAATAATATCGCGTAGTGGTACCACAATCTTGGACCTAGACGTCACCTCAAGAAAACCAATACCGGCTCAGGAACAGATCACCAACCCCAAAGTTCCCGCCACCAAGTCCCCCCATAATAAATGAATAATCTAGTTGTTGTAGAAGAATATGTCGCATTCAGGCCAGTTCGCTTACCTGCTTCACCACACGCCATACCAACCCAATTCACACAAACAACAACTTTCCCTTTGAGGTGTAGTCCAATCATTCCCAGGCACCGCTTTGGTTCATTGGCCACACATCAAGACGACTCCAAGGCAGTTTGGCAACGATTGAACCTTGCAGCAACTGACAACTAAATCCCACCAAGCAACAAACGTAAACTTGCCAGTATCCTTAACGACCTTGATTGATTGAGTTTTTATAAATGCTTATTCAAAGTATCTGATGGTAGGATTAAGTTTGAAATTAGTAGTAGTAAGTGGTCGAGAGTTGAGGCGGAGTGAATCAGAGGGCGGGGTGGCGGTGGTTTGATGGACACATTACGAGCAATTTCTGCAAATGTTGACATGGCACTTCGATTGATAACTTCGCTGATTCGTATGCAGAGGCAAAACCAGGCCAGTGTGATTAGGCCGAAGTCTTCAACATTAAAACCTTTCGTTCATCACTGGGCTACTTGAAGCCAGGGGACACTGAACAAACCTTGGTATGTTTGAATCTGATTGCTTTTCTTCGGGAAGTTCAGGATTTCCTTCTGTGTTGATGATGCGCTGCGATAAAAACATTCATGAAGTCCCCGCATAAGGAACATTATCGAGCAACTCAAGGGCAGAAGATTCGCGGATTGCCTTGTGGCGAGTTGGGCCAAGTTAGATCTGCTCAACAAGCAGAGGGTGTTCTCCGAGGCCACACTGGCGGCGCCGCTGCTGTTCAGGTACGCCAATCACCTAGACGATTGGAACGGCTAGGCCCGGACGCCGGTTGATCCGATTTCATGGACCGGCCCGGGCGGGCTAGGACTTCGCTGCTGTGTGGGGCAGACCCTCAGTCGCCGCCTTCTCGCGGTCGGTTGGCGAGTTGCCGAACGGGCAGTGGCGGCAGACATTTTTGCAGCAGTGGCCGCGCTTCCGGTGATGCGCGGCGGTGAAGATCCACGTGCCGCTCTCGATGTAGTAGTCGATGCCCTCGACGGGCGTTGCGTCAGGGATGATCATTGGCTGCCTCGTTCTCCCGGAATCAGGTCGGCGAACCAGAACCTGTCCCGCTTAACCCAACCATAAATAGCACCGAACGCATGGTACGGGGACGAATGACTTCTGGGCAGCAATTCCTTCTTAAATCCTCTGCCTGCTTTTCTGGGGGGAATGTACAGTTCCTCGACCTGATGTTGTCTAAAACTGTGGGAATGGCTTCCGAATCCTCTGGGTTTTAGACAATCATAACCTGCTGTTAATTTTGGGTTTACCTCGAATGACTCGCTCTGGGATTGTCTAGGCGGCTGACAAAATATCGCTTTTCTTCACTCATTTAGATAATCTTCTGGCTGCATTCGGCCCACGGCTGGAACCCACCCGTTCAATAGCCCCCTCCCGCAGCATCTCTTGAAGAAGTTTCCGAATGAAGTTGGTCTTTTGGTCATCAGTGATGGCATCCGAGAGCTTCTTCCTCAGCAACCCGTCGAAGTCCTCTCGTTTCGCTTCAGCCTTCTTTCACTTCAGCCGAAACGACCGGGTGTATCGCTCATCCAGCACCTTGTTGCTGATCACTACCTTGACCTTGTTCGGTGCCGTAAGGTCGAAATCCGGGAGAGGGAAAGAGCGTTTTTTGTTCCTGAAAAATCCGCTTGATGCCGCTGCCGATGGTGTCGATCATCTGCAAGCCTACCATAGCTAGCGCTTGGAACGAATTGCGGTAAACACTGAAAGGAGTATCCCGGCGAATCACGCTTTCGATATCGCCCGGCATGAACTTGCCTTTGTTTACGATAACGAGGCGATCTTCATGCTCCACTACATCGACTCGTCCGCTTAGTGAATAGCCCTGGTGGGCAATTGCATTGTGCAGCGATTCCCGCAATACCCATGGTCCGTATTGCAGAATCTCTGTAGGAAACAGCGTCTCCCATGGCAGCACCCGGCAGGTCAAATTGCGTATTTTGGCTACCAACGGATCGACCGCTAGGAGCAAAGGGGGATGGAAATGCTGGTAGTCCATTTCCAGGCTGTCCTTGTCTTTCAAAATCCAACTCAACTGAGGATGGCAGTTGCCAAGAAAATGATCAGATTCCGATCGGCCCAGAAGGATGATCGCCGTCCGAGTGATCCTGCCACCGATGCACAACTTGGCCTTATTCAGGAACATATCGTCATTCCAAGTTGGAACTTCCGCAGCCAACATCGGGTTCTTCTTCGTGAACTCTTGCCGGGCGAAGGCGATGGCTTTCGGCTCTAGATCGTTTAGCGTTGCCCCGTCGCAAATGACTGCCGACCAGTCGTCCGGCAGAGCCTGGTTGCGAATCTGTTCAAGTTCGTGCAGGTTGAGCGGGCATAGGTTTTCGTGATCCCGACCGTAAAAGTGCCCTTCCAGATGTACCTGTGAATGTTGAGTTCCGGAACAACACGGTGGATAATCAATTAGACGAAGTGAATGTTAAGGAAAGAGATGGAACTGGATTAAGGAACAGCCAGTTGCACACAAATCAGGCTATTGCAAACGGAGCGATAACCGTTGAACAGTTCCTGAGTAACCCATTGGGACTTATAAACGCAGGAGGAAATCAGCAGAAGGGGATTTCGTGCAGAATGGTTAATCGGGGCGACTGGATTTGAACCAGCGACCTCTTGCACCCCAAGCAAGCGCGCTAGCCAGGCTGCGCCACGCCCCGATATCTACTTGTTACTTGTTTCCACTGGCATAGTCAAGGACGATCATGCCATGGAACAGGTACCATACACTTCTCCAGATCCTCAGCTCCGTTGGAGATTGCCGTGGTTTTCCCTTGGTCTCAATCAAGTGCACCAATCATCCAGCAGCCCGTTCCCACCATCTGGATGCTTGGGCGAACCCAATCAGGAAAATCCAGTATCGTCCGCGCACTCACCGGTTGTACCGATGCGGTTATCGGTAGCGGGTTCACCCCATGCACCCGCGCAACTCGATCGTTCGATTTTCCGCCCGGCACCAAACCCGCCATGCGGTTTCTCGACACCCGCGGCATCGACGAACCTAACTACGACCCAACCGAAGACATCGCCGCCTGCAACCCCCAAGCTCATATGCTCGTTGTCGTCGCCAAAGTTCTTGACACAGCCCAGCACCGCGTGATTGAAATCGTGGACAAAATCCGAAGCCACCAACCCAAGCGGCCAATTCTTTTTGTAATGACCTGCCTGCATGAAGCCTACGCTGGCATTCAGCACCCCTTGCCATATCCATTTGCCTCCCCATCTCCATGGTTGGCTGCAAACCCTGCATTCGGGCCGTTGAATAAAGCGGCACAGCAGCAAATCGCGATGATGGGTGAACGAGCAACACGCGCGGTTATGGTTGATTTTACCCATGCTGAAGATGGTTACGAACCAATTCTTTACGGCTTTGAAGCCATGCGCGACAGTACTATAGAACTTTTGCCAGCAACATTGGGGCAAGGAGTCGCCGATTGGATTGGCATTGATCAAGCTGCGGTGGACAGCGTCATCAAACGCCATGCCTATCTGGCCGCTGCCGCGGGTGGTGTGCCATTGCCAGGTGCTGATATTGTTGGAGTGACAGCAGTTCAGGCAGCCATGATCCGTGAACTCGCGCAACTACTGAAGGTGCCACAGGATGCTTCTGGCTTCACTCGTATGGTTGCTCCGGTCGTGTTGGCTACCATCGGTAGGCGTGCCGCGGCTAGTTTGATTAAATTAATACCTGGAATTGGTTCGTTCCTTGGAGCTTTGTCCGGCGCCGCTATCAATGGCATTTCAACGGTTGCTCTGGGGCATCTTTATGTTTGGTACGGCCGGCGACTGATCCGTGGCCTATCTCCCAATTCTGAAGAGATTGCTGATGAGTATCGGAAACGATTTGCAGAAGCCGCTCGCCATTGGACAGGGGGCGCCCCATGAGCCGTTGGATTGATACCGCGATGATTGCGTTGGGTACTTTTCTAGCCTGTATCGGCCTAGCGACCTTGGCTGTTTCAGGGGTGATTTGGCTAAATAGCATTGGCATTGGCAGTTGGCTGGGCTGGGTGAATTTGGTTGTGTTTTGCGGTGGATGGTACTTGGCTTGGAGATGGACTCGGCCTGGAGCCACAATTCCCGCACCCGATTGGACAGTACCTGCGCATTTTCTCCCCCGAGACCGTGAAACATGGAACCGATTGCGGGAATTGGCTCAACATCCCCCGGAAGCTTTATTGGACGGGGTGCCAGCAGGCCCAGCGATGGTGGCAGCTTTTCAAAAGGAATGGGAGCTGCTTGAAGCGCCGTACCGTGCCGATGGCAAACCGGCATGGTCGGCCCACACCGTTGCCGAATGGACCACCGCCTTACGGGCTATTTTGGAGCGTCTGGCGCGTCGCAGTCACCTTCTACTAGGCCCAATGCTCACCCTGCGAATTGATCGTTGGTTGCTGGCGTGGCATGCAGGAATTTTGGCAGGTCGGTACGGGTCTGTTGCCTGGTTGCCTGGATTGATTCTGGCACCAGTCGATACCGCGATCCGATTTGTGGCTGGAATTGTTTTGCGTCGACCAGCAGAGCAAGGTGTGAAGCGCGAGGCCACGCGATCGCTGTGGTCGTTGTTTGTGCGCGATACGGGCGTGGTACTGATTGATCTTCTTGCGGGCCGATTGACTGGGCCAGCAGACAGGTATGCGGCACTAGTTGAGCCGATGGCACCGATTACTGGAAAGATCAGGCTTTGGAGGCCGATTGTACTGGGATTAACACAGTCGATTCCTTTGGTTGTAGTTTTTGTGTCTGGAATGGTTTATTTGGTTCACTTAGGTATATGGGCGGTCGTTATTCCAGTTTTAATGCTGCTTATTGGATTGGTGCTTTTTGTTGTGGGATGCAGTCGTTGGTTGTTGCCACCATTTGCTATTAAGGATGGCAGGGAACAGGCAAAGCATTGTGTTGAAACGATTCTGGCGCGTGAAGAACGCGCGCTGGCGGGAGTAGCAAATTTAGAGGAACTGTTGCAGTTTGTTTTTAAGTTTGATTGCGCTGTTTCTGAAGCAATGACGGGAAGCCCTGCGGGCTGGAAAAGCCGGAGCGCCCTTGAACTCGTTGGCGCATGCAGAGATCTAACAGATCGATTAGAAGATTTGGTGCGACGCGCACTGCCCGGCAGTAGGCATATTTGCTTGTCCGACTGGATGGCAGCGGGCGGTTGGTTGGGTTGGCTGGGACGGGTGTCTGAGGGTGGAACGCAATTGGTAAGCGCCTTCCGTGGCGGTGGTGGTTTGGCAGGTTTGGCTTTGGCTTGGGCTGGTGGAGTCATCAAAAGGCAAGCCGATTCAACTTTGCGTGAAGCATTGTCCCGCGCCACCGGTCGCATGCTTGGGGATGTTCTACTGGACCTTCATTCAGGTCGATGGCAGGTTGAATTTTTGGTTCGGGCCAAGACGGATGTTATTCCGCCAGTGCTGATGGTTGTTGGTCAATCGGGGTCGGGTGTTTCAACAATTGTCGAAGAGTTGAAGCAATTTTCACAGCTTGAAGGATGGGAAATAAGGGAATCATCGAGTCTCTGGACGCCGGGCCATTCGGAGTCGGGTATAGATGCCGTCAGTTCGTTGATTGCCAGAGCTGATGTGTTGATTCTGGCAAGTCGGGCTGTGTCTGCAGCCCGCGATGCAGATATTCAGCTAATCGACAGGTTATACGCCAAGCTTGGAGAGGCGCGTGTTCGCCCAGCGGTTCTTGGTGTGTTGACGGCCATCGATTTGGTGCCGCCGGCAATGGAATGGACTCCACCTTACGGAGCATCAGATGGTGGCGGTCGCAAGGCGTTGGGGATTCAGGCATGCCTGGAATCGGCACGTCAATCGTTGGGAGATCGTGTGGATGAATGGATCCCAGCCGGAGTCAGGAACGGTGTGAAATGGGGGTATTCGGAAGGAATTGTCCCATGGATTGCCGCGCGCGTTGATCACGCGCATGGCGTTCGTGTTGCGAGAGAATTAGCTGAAGAGAGCGTAGGGAACGGTTGGATGGAGATGCCGCTTCAGGCAACGCACGGGGCGCAAAGAGCATGGTCTTTTTTCTTGCGCGGATGGAAAAAGCCTGGTCAGTCTTCTTGACGCCACCAAACTCCAAGGCCATGGTAAAGGCTTAATCCGGTTCATCCGCCACATTCCACGGGGATTGCTTTCATGAACTACCCGCCACAACAGCGTCGCTCGTTTTTGAAGACCACGGCAGCAATGTCCGCGATTTCGCTGCTTCCTGGGGGCGTACATGCCGGCTCCAGCGGTGTTTTGAAAGTTGGATTGGTTGGTTGCGGAGGTCGAGGAACTGGTGCGGCCAGCCAAGCACTACGTGCAGATCCCCAAACGGAACTGGTTGCTGTTGGCGATATGTTTGGAGACCGCGCCGAGAGCAGTATTGCCCAATTGAAGCGGGACTCAGAAATTGCCGGGCGCGTGAAGGTGACACCTGAAACAACGTTCACCGGATTTGACGCGTACAAAAAAGTCCTAGCCGCGGGCGTGGATGTTGTGCTGCTGGCTTCTCCCCCCGGATTTCGGCCCATGCACATTGCCGCTGCTGTTGAAGCAGGCAAGCATATCTTTGCCGAAAAACCAGTAGCGGTGGACGCACCCGGCTGCAAGATGGTGCTCGACGCTTGTCGGAAAGCCAAGGAAAAGAAACTGGCGGTGGTATCGGGGCTTTGCTGGCGTTACGACCGCCCCAAGCGCGAGACGATGAAGCGAATTCACGATGGCGCGTTGGGCGAACTGCACACGTTGCACACCAACTATATTGTGGGCGGGCTATGGGTTAAGAAGCGTCAGCCCGAATGGACGGATATGGAGTACCAACTCAGGAACTGGTACTACTACGCTTGGTTGTCGGGCGATCATAATGTGGAACAGCACATTCACAGCCTGGACAAGTGCATTTGGGCCATGAAGGACGAGGCTCCAATTGCCGCCTATGGATTGGGTGGACGCCAAGTTCGCACCGGCCCGGATTTTGGTCACATATTTGATCACCACGCGGTTGTTTACGAATTCAAAAACGGTGCCAAGATCTTCAGTTTCTGCCGTCAGCAAGACGGTTGCTACAATGATGTGAATGACTACCTTGCGGGTAGCAAAGGAAAATGCAGTGTGATGAAACACCAGATCACTGGTGATACGAATTGGGCCTACAAGCGCGACGGCAAGGAAATCGACATGTATCAGAGCGAACACAACGAGTTGTTCGCAAGCATTCGCAAAGGTGAACCAATTAACGATGGCGAATGGATGACACGCAGCACGCTGGTAGCTATCTTGGGCCGAATGGTGACCTACACAGGCAAGCGTATCACGTGGGAGCAGGCTCTGGCATCCACTGAATCACTGGCTCCTAAAGCGCTGGATCTGAATGTCAATCCATTGCCCACACCTCCGGTTGCTTTGCCTGGCCGGACTCCATTTGCCTGATTGACTGGTGGAGGTGTCGATCGTATTTGAAAGCGGGGAGGCTCGATGACCGAGATGGATTCGAAAGCGGTCATCGAGGATACGTTTGCAGAAGCATTCCCGCTCACCGTGGCTCGAGTGATTGTGACAGCAGACAACAGCAGGCTGGTACAATCGGCGGCGATAGCAGCCACTGGTTTCGCATCAAGCATTATCGGTTGCGATGTTGAAGCGGGGATCGATTGCGAGTTAACCGCAGCAGCAACTCCCGATGGCCGACCTGGCGCCAGCCTTTTGTTTTTTTCATTTTCCCGTCCTGTGCTTGAAAAATCGCTGGTAAATCGGATAGGGCAGGCCATTCTGACCTGCCCTACAACGGCGTGTTACAACGGCTTACCAGTGGATCCGGAAAAGTGTCTCAAAATTGGGTCGCAACTACGATTTTTCGGTGATGGTTGGCAGGGAAGCAAGAAAATCGGCGGCAGTCGGTTTTGGCGCATTCCTGTGATGGATGGCGAATTTTTGGTGGAAGAACAGTTTGGAACAGTGAAGGGGGTAGGCGGCGGCAATTTGATTCTTCTGTGCAGAGATGCTGCTGGGGGACTGGATGCTGCCGAGGCATGTGCCGCGGCCATGCGTGATGTTCCGGGTGTGATTTTGCCATTTCCGCATGGGATTGTCCGGTCTGGTAGCAAGGTGGGAAGCCGGTACAAGGCCCTCAAAGCGAGTACAAACGAAGCGTATTGTCCAACATTGCGAGCCTTGGTTCCAACGCAAATGCCAGTGGATTCGGTTGTTGCTTACGAAATTGTCGCCGACGGAATCGATCTGGTTTCAGTTGAAGAAGCCACAAGGCGAGGTATTGCGGCCCTACTTGGACATCCGTCCGTGATCCGAATTACAGCGGGAAACTATGGCGGTAAACTTGGACCATTCCACCTTTATCTCCGGACCATTGCCGGGTTGACGCGGGATTAGGAGTGGGAATTTATGCTGACACTTTCGTTGCTTCACAACCACCTTGTGCCAGTTGAGGCCGAATGTATTTCACCAAACACCCTTGCGGGATTGGCTGTGTGTGAAATTGAGCGGTTGTCAGTGTTTCATGGAAACCGAAAAGAGAGCCTTGCGGATCATTTCAGCGTGGAGGGAAGCGCTTCTGACGAATCTATTGTGGTTAAAGGCGATTGCTCAAGAATCAAATGGTTGGGTGCCTCCATGTCGAGAGGAACCTTGCGTGTTGATGGTTCTGCCGGAATGCACATAGGATCGCGTATGTCGGGCGGGGAGATTTTAGTGTCGGGCGACGCTGGAGATTGGGCAGGAGCTGAAATGAGCGGTGGCATGCTCAAGGTGCATGGCAATGTTGGGAACTGCGCGGGGGCAGGTTATCGCGGATCTGTTCATGGGATGAAGGGTGGCACAATAATCATTGATGGTGATGCGGGGCACGAAACGGGCGCCTACTTGCGCCGTGGTTTGATTGTGGTTCAGAAATCTGTTGGAGATTTTTGTGGTTTCAATGCGCTAGCTGGCACCGTGATTGCGGGCGGACGATTGGGATTAAGGCCTGGTGCGGGCATGAAACGCGCAAGCATTGTCGCCTGTGGCCCAGCGCCGGAATTGTTGCCAACGTTTCAGTGGTCTGGAGTGGTTGCGCCGCAATACATTCGAATGATTGGGTGCCATCTGAGGACTATTGGAGTGGATGGATTGGGCCAGATCCTGTTCCGCCGTTTTGTTCGCTATTGTGGCGACATGGTTGCTTTAGGTAAGGGAGAGATTCTTACGCTGGCCCCTTGATGGCTAGGATGGCTTCAGGCGGAACGATTGATGAGTAATGACGCGCAACCCCGTCTGGCGATTATTGGCGCTGGCCCTGTCGGGTTTGAAGCAGCTTTGCTGTGTGCGGCCCGAAAGATTCCATTCTCATGGTATGAACGGGGGCAACCCGGCGAGCATTTAGCTGTTTGGGGGCATTTGGAAACGCATGGCGCGTTTTCCACACTGGTTTCTCAAGCTGGAATGGAAGCCCTGGCCCGTGCCAAGCTAACAGAATGGCTTCCGTCTCCCGGTAGCCAGGCCACAGGCAAAAGCTGGGTGGAAGGCTATCTCTTACCGTTAGCGGAAACACCTGAATTGTCAGGAATATTGAAGAGCGGCGTGGATGTTGTAGCGGCCTCAAGGTTTTCTTCGCTGCGAGAAGACGATCAGCGGACGGGTGGGTTTTTGCTGCATCTCCGGCAAGGAACCGCTGAGTCGGTTGTGGAAGTCCCCGCAGTCATCGATTGCACAGGGGTGTTGGCTCAACCCCGCCCCATGGGTAGGGGAGGAATCAGCGCGCCGGGCGAAAGTTCATGCAGGGACAAAGTCGCTTATTTTGTTGAAGATATTTTGGGGGCAGATAAAGACAAATATGCCGGGAAGTCGATTATTGTCGTGGGGGGTGGAATTTCCGCTGCCTCAGCAGTGAATTTGCTTGCTGAGTTGGCCAAATCCCATCAATCGACTTGGGTTACATGGCTTGTAAGGCGCGAAGACAGTTTGCCCGTGCGGCGTCAGGTTCATGATCCCATGCCATGGCGCGATAAGATCGCGGCAATGGCGAACCATCTTGCAGCACGTGGATCGGGCAACGTTGAGTGCCATGGTGGTTGCTGGATCGATTCACTCCGGCCGGGCAATAACAATCAAGGGGTTGTTGTGACGGCGAGCGTTAAAGGCATCAGCCGGTCATTTGAGGCGGATCGAGTAGTTTCGTTGTGTGGTTATCAGCCATCTAAACAGCTGACACGGGAATTGCGAATTGCATTTGACCCGGTTCTTGACCTTCCTCCAACCGGGCTTTTGCCGGATCCCGTGTTGTCTCCTGGGCCAGTTACAAGCGAACCGGGCTGGTACACCATTGGTTCCAAGTCGTACGGTCGCGCTTCGGGTTTCTTGGTGAGTACCGGATATCGACAGGCAGCCCTTGCATTGGCGCGTGAATTGGATGGCAAACCATTGAAGCGGCGAGCCA
The DNA here is from genome assembly GCA_945875585.1 of Candidatus Kuenenia stuttgartensis. GTDB lineage: Bacteria > Planctomycetota > Planctomycetia > Gemmatales > Gemmataceae > REEB421. The sequence goes on from CAMCLK010000025.1 coordinate 15,259, forward strand.
GTTGAAAGTCGGACGAGGCGATTCATGGCACTTTATTTGGTAACCGGTGGTGGTGGATTTATTGGAAGCCATCTCACACGCCAATTGTTGGATCGTGGAGACAAGGTCCGAGTTCTTGATATTCGCGCATGTGAAGATCCGGATTTTGTTGTTTGCATACAAAAAGGCCAACTTGATTGGGTTCTTGGCGATATCCGTGATATTTCCACAGTGCGCGAATTTGTGCAGGGCGCTGATGCCGTTTTTCATTTGGCAGCCAATCCGCGATTGTGGACCCGCCGCCGAGGCGATTTTCATTCCGTCAACATGGTGGGTTCCCGTATCGTTTTAGAGGAAGCCTGTTTGGCTGGGTGCAGGCGTGTTGTTCATTGCAGCACGGAAAGTATTCTGACTCGGCAAGTTCAGGACGATCCCATCCGCCCCGATCAGGTGGTTCCCAAGCGCGATGTGGTTGGGCCGTACTGCCGTTCCAAGTATCAGGCTGAAGTATTGGCGCTATCAATGGGGCGGTCTGGTCATCCGGTCATTGTTGTGAATCCGACACTTCCCATAGGACCGGGGGACAGTTCCCTGACGCCGCCAACGCGACTAATAAGAGATTTTTGCCTTGGCAAACGCAGAGAATATATCCATGCGGAATTGAATTTGATTGATGTGCGTGATGTCGCGCGTGGCTTGGTGTTGGCCATGGAACGAGGAGTCCCAGGCCGCCGCTATTTGTTGGGTTCCGAGAATATGACGGTTTACGACCTGTTCAAACGGCTTTCTGATATCACAAAATTACCTGGTCCGCGCTACCGCATTCCTTATCACATCGCGTTGTTGGCGGCATTGTGCTCGGAATTGGCAGCCGATCTTGTGACCGGAACAGAACCTGAACCATCGATTACCGGCGTGCTTCTGGCGCGCAGACGAATGGTGTTCGATGCCCGGGAAAGCTTGGCTGAATTGGGTTTGATCCCGGAATCTGTGGACACTGCACTGATTAATTCCATCGATTGGTTGCGGAGTAATGGTCACTTGCGATGATTTTTGCCCGCACTCTTTACCCAGCTTGCCGATCCGTTCAGCCAAGTGGTAATTAGGGCCAAGTCTAGTCTTGTTGCCCTAACCAGTAATCTCATAGTTTATCTGAGCCAGATTCAGGATGGATCATGGAGCGGCAAGCAACCAGGGAAGGGTGAGTCGTGACGGGACGGACAGTACAACTGGATCCACCAGCCAAGACACGCGGAGTTGAATCGCCAGTCCTGACGATGCGGGTGCAAGAAAGCGTACGCAAAGGCGAGGCTTATCTGCTCGACCTGCAAAGACCAGATGGACACTGGTGTGGCGAGCTTGAAGGCGACACCATACTGGAATCTGAATACGTGCTCTTAATGGCATTCCTTGGCCGCGAAGGCGAGGATGATTGTCGTCGCGCATGCCGTTCCATTGAGGATCAGGCGTTGCCCACTGGAGGTTGGTCCATTTATCCAGGTGGCCCCGCCGATATTAGCGCGACTGTGAAAGCATATTTTTCGCTGAAACTTGTGGGCCGCAATGTAAACGACCCATTGATGCAGCGCGCACGCGAAACTGTTCATTCGCTTGGTGGCGCGCGGAAAAGCAACAGTTTCACGCGGTTTTATCTGGCATTGCTCGGACAGTTTCCCTATGAGAGTTGTCCAAGCGTGCCGCCGGAATTGATGCTGCTTCCGCGTTGGTTCCCAGTGCATTTGGGTGAGATGTCGAGTTGGACCAGAACCATCGTGGTGCCGCTGAGCATTGTTTCGGCGTGCCGTCCTGTGAGACAGTTACCCGATTCACGTGGCATTCGTGAGTTGTTCATAGATGATCCATTTGCTCAGGCGTGGCCAGCTCCACCAACTCGAAAATGGTTCAGTTGGACCAACTTCTTTCTTGGCGTTGACTGGTTGGTCAAAAAAGTCGAGCCGCACCTTGGTTTCATACGCCGGCGAGCCCTGAGTGCTTCGATTGCGTGGATGCGCTCCCGGTTTGTGGATAGTGACGGATTGGGTGCGATTTTCCCGCCCATGATTTACACGGTTATTGCCTTGCGCTGCTTGGGAGTCGCTGACGATTCTGAAGAAATGTGCTGGGCTCTCCGGCAAATTGAAGACCTCAAAGTTCGTGACCGGAACCTGACATGGTTGCAGCCTTGCTTGTCACCTGTGTGGGATACGGCTTTGTCCATGAATGCGCTTGCTGAATGCGGGCACCAAGCTGGTGGCATGGCGGTTGATTCCGCAACCGAATGGCTGGCGGATCGGGAGGTTCGCATCCGTGGTGACTGGACCGATCGGTTACCAGGAATTGAACCGGCTGGATGGTATTTCGAATACAGAAATGCTTTTTATCCTGATACAGATGACACCGCCATGGTGTTGATGGCATTGGCCCGAACGGGTGCGTCAGATTCCGAGCAGGAGCGACTGCGCGTGAGGCGCGCGCTGCGTTGGCTTGTGGCCATGCAAAACTGCGATGGCGGTTGGGCGGCTTTTGATCGAAATATCGTCCGTGATTTTCTCACAAAGGTCCCGTTTGCGGACCATAACGCCATGCTCGACCCAAGTTGCCCAGACATTACGGCAAGGGTTCTGGAAGCCCTTGCAGAATTCGGAATGCGCATTGGTGACCCTGTCTGTGACAAGGGGTTGGCATTCCTTCGTCAAACTCAGGAACCCGGAGGCGCTTGGATTGGCCGTTGGGGAGTCAATTATCTGTATGGCACATGGCAGGTTTTGGTGGGTCTTGAAGCCATAGGCATTGATGCAAACGATTCCATGGTTCGCAAGGCGGTTGATTGGCTCCATTCGGTACAGCAACCTTGCGGCGGCTGGGGGGAAACGTGCGCCAGTTACGATGATCCGTCTCTGGCGGGGATTGGTGAGCCAACCGCTTCCCAAACGGCTTGGGCTCTCATGGGGCTAATGGCCGCGGGTGATCGGTCCGATGCTGTCAGGAATGGGATTTCTTGGCTGGTGGATCGGCAGAATTCATCAGGCGGATGGGATGAGGGACCTTTCACGGGCACGGGGTTCCCAAAAGTGTTTTATCTTAAATATCATTATTATAGGATTTACTTCCCATTGATGGCTCTTGCCCGCGCCCGTCGACTTGGAGTTGTTACCTGAATTTCACGAATTTGCAGTTCTAACAAGGAGTTTATGATGCGATTCCCACTGTCTCTCACGACCAAGATGGCTGGCTATATTGCCGGCAAGAAAATGACCGGTCAAAAGCGTTTTCCCTTGGTATTGATGCTCGAGCCGCTGCACACCTGTAATCTCACGTGTACCGGATGCGGGCGCATTCGCGAGTATTCAACAACGATCAAGGACAAGCTTTCACTTGAGGAATGTCTGTCGAGTGTTGACGAGGCTGGAGCCCCGATTGTCAGTATCTGTGGCGGTGAGCCGCTCATCTATCCGGAAATCGGTGAACTGGTTAAAGGAATTCTCCATCGAAAGAAGCACATTTATCTTTGTACTAACGGAGTGTTCCTCAAGCGCAAACTGGATGAATTCACACCAACTCCCCGGTTTTTCTTCAATGTGCATCTTGATGGTCTTGAAAAGACCCACGATCTCATGGTTGAGAAGGAAGGTGTGTTCAAGGCGGCTGTGGAAGGCATCCGTATGGCCAAGGAAAGAGGATTTCTGGTCTGCACCAACACAACCATCTACCGTGAAACCGACATCTCGGAAATCGACGCGCTTTATAGCTACCTCGCCACGCTTGGTGTGGACGGGTTCATGATTTCGCCAGCTTACGGCTATGAAGCCGTGCACACCACCAATCCAACAGGTGCCGCCGACATTTTCATGACCAGAGACGATGTTCGCGCCAAGTTCAAGGAAGCTGAGGGACTTCTTGCCAAGCACAAGATGATGACTTCTCCTATTTATCTTGAATTCTTGTCAGGCAAGCGCGAACTGACCTGCACAGCATGGGGGAATCCAACGCGCAATGTGAAGGGCTGGAAAGGCCCATGCTATCTGATCACAGACGAACACCACAAAACATTTGATGGTCTCATGAACGACACCAAGTGGGAAAATTATGGGATCGGCAAGGATCCACGATGCGAGCATTGTCTGGTCCATTGCGGATTTGAACCATCGGCGGCACTTGGTGTTAACGGCAAGCTTGGCGACACACTCAAAATGCTGGCCTGGCAGGTTGCTTAAACCGCTGAATGAACGGGATGGTCATTGTTTGTCCGATGGATGCCGAGAGAGACCTTGTTCCTGCTCTCGGCGCCCGGGTGATTGGTCTTGGCGGCAGTTGTGTTCGTGGCCTCGACAAGCTGGGGCCACATAGTGCATTGCCCATTCTTGTTATTGGACTCGCTGGTTCTTTGAGCCAGCACTGCAAGCCCGGTTCAGTTTATTCTGTTAGTAGCGTGGTTGATTCATCCGGCCGGACATACAAACCCGGTATCCATAGATTGCTGGCTCCTCTCGCTGTTCCCGAAGTTCGAATCGCTTGCTCTGATACTTTGGTTTGCAGTCCTCAGGCCAAAGCTGATTTGGCGAGTGCAACCGGTGCTTCCCTTGTGGACATGGAATCTGCCCATATCGCGCGTTGGTGTGCTGCTCATGGGCGATCGTGGGGCATGATTCGAGCTGTTCTGGATGGCCATGATGAAACATTGCCGCCTGCCATGGAAAACTGGTGCGGCCCGGATGGCCGATTGCGGTATCATCGAGTTTTAATATCTATTTTGGGTAATTCATTGTTGGTGAGCAAACTACCATGGTTGGCGCAAGCCCGCACCAAGGCAGGTGCTGCGTTACGCGAGGTTTTCAGGGGCATTTGAAGTCAGTTGGACGATGCAATTTCATTGATCTGCCGCACCACAACCTTGTTTCTGCCGGCATCCTTGGCTTCACGCAGTGCTTGAGCAGCAGTTTGTCGCAAAACCGCTTCTGTAATAGGTTGGTTGGCGCCAACGACCGCGAATCCGACGCTGACAGTAACGGTCGCGTTGACGTTATCGACGAGAAATTGGCCACTGGCAATGCTCTGGCGCAAACGTTCGCCCAAAGCTAAGGCACCTTCGTAACCGGTTTCCCTGGCAACGATGAGAAATTCATCGCCGCCCATGCGTCCCAGGGCATCGGTTTCGCGGACCGTGCCCTGAAGAAGGCGCGAAACCCCCTGCAAAATGATGTCGCCACCTGTGTGCAAAAAACGTTCATTGGCATCACGAAATCGATCAATATCGACCAGCCCCAAGGCTAGCGGGGCATGAATGACAGCAGAAGTTTCAGCGGTGATGAGGCGATCCACAGCGCGTCGATTATTGAGACCTGTCAGTGGGCATGTGGATGCATCAATGCTTAGCCTTCGCGCCTGATCCTGCAGGCTCCGATTCCTGTTTTCAAGCGCTACCAAGGCTAAACGGAGTTTGGCGGAAACCGTTGATTCTTTTCGAGTAACCGATGCGATCGCTCTGGTAATAAGCCGGCGATCGTTGTTGTTCAGTGGTTGGCTCAACGTGGCCCAGACACGATCGTCGAGATTGGGTTTATCGAGAAAATGAGCGATATCCTCGGATCCAGGCATGGCTAGGAGAGGGTATTCCGGGTGCGTTGAATGCCACGAATCAATCGAATCGGCGACGAGATTCAGTGTGAGGTCGGGCCCGAGGAGTAATATGGAGTGTTCCGGAAGATGTGCGCCGGGATGTGTTGCAAAGACAGCATCGGGAAACCAAGATAACAAAATTTGCAGGTCGGCGTCAGGCCAGCCCAGACACATGAGGCAGGGAGGTTGGATTGCAATCACAGTGGTTGGGATCCAGAGGTTAAATTGTATTGTTGCGAAGTCTGAGGGAAGGCGCAAGGAAAAAATAATGGGAAAAAAATGGTGGACGAGCTTCGCTAGAAATCCGGAAACTAACTTGCGAACCGTGAGAAACAGCTTTAGAATGCGGCGTAGATCAGGGCTCAAAGCCATAACGATCCCGATAAGTCGGGTGACTGTTGTCTTTTAATTCTGATCGCGGTCCGCTGGCTTGCCGCCTTTGAATTTGGGCGTTGTGCCTGCCGGCCGTAATCTAGCCGGCGTTTTTGCTGAGGGACGTGCCACAACTGCGAAGTTTTGGTGTTTTCCCGGCAAAACCTGTCCGGATCCAACCGCTGCGTAAGCACTGGTTTGGTTCCATATCTCGCCGGAATCAGGGAAAAACACCATGAAAACAAAGCGTGCCAAGAGGGTTGTCGAGGATCAGGACGCTCCCAGTACCCCTCCCGTCACGGTTTACTCATCGGATCTCCTCACGCCGGATGAAGAACGCTCTCTCCTTTCTGAATTTTGGGAAGTCAAAAAATCAATCATTCGTGCCCTTTTGAAGAGCTTCACGCGTTTGAGGGCCACTAGGCCTCCGATGGAACCGTGGCCAATGGCCCAGTTCATCCGTGATAACTGTGGAGAGGATTCGCGTCTCGCCTCCGCTCCTGTGAAACGACTGCACGATCAATATGTCCATCTGAAACACCGCTTAGCTTCCGCCAATATCAGGCTTGCGGCGCACGTTGCTAAGCGTTTTCGGCATCATGCGCTGAGCTATGCAGATCTGTTGCAAGAAGCTGTCTGCGGTCTCATGCAAGCGATTGACCGGTTTGACGTCAGCCATGGAACTCGCTTGGCTACTTATGCCACGTGGTGGATCAGGCAGACGCTCCAAATTGCGGTTGCCAGACAAAGCCATTTGGTGAGCCTTTCGCCCCACCATCTTCAGGAACTGGGCCTGCTGCAGCAGGAATCGGAAGCGTTGGCTCACGGTGGTAAGCACCTTCCAACCACTCAAGAATTGGCCACACGAACTGGATCCAGCCTTGAGCATCTGACACACCTGCAAACAGCAACCAGAACACCTGTTTCGTTGAACGCGGTTCTGGACGACGATTCAGACTTCAAGCTCACCGAAGCAATGCCTGACAACGAAAGCACAACGCTCAGGCAGAATTCCGAACGGCAAGAAGCGCTGCATTTCCTCATGGAAAATCTGCGCCCTCGCGAACGCAAGGTTCTGGATCTCCGCTTTGGGCTCACCGGAAGCGGAACACACAGTCTTAGGCAAATTGGTCACCTGCTCCGAATCAGCAAAGAGCGTGTGCGCCAGATTCAAAACAGGGCTCTCGAGAAACTTCGCGCCTCCGCGGAACGCGTAGGATGGGAACCAAGCCTCCTGTTGGGATAAGACAGTTCCGTATCTGACGAACAGATCGGCGGGCTTTGCCCCGCCGATTTTTTTTTGTCTGCAATCAACCCACGCATGCCACTCTTTGAGGGAATGCTTGTGGGCTTTCATGGCGGAGAGCAACCAAATAGTAACGAGCAAGGACGCTGGTTCACGAGGGGATTCCCTGCTGTGGTTATGCTCCCATATTTCTGGGCACTCCTAATTGTGCCAACCCAGCCGACGCATTCTCCCTCGGTTAACCCGGTTTTAAGTGAAACGGTGCTTCTCAAGAATTTGTCCCTGCATGTCAGGACAAAGGAAGATCACCTTGCCGTTGGTCGCGGGATTGCCGCGTTGGCGTCTGATAACTTTGAAGAACGGGAAATGGCGGAGGCAAATCTGGTTGGGCGGGGAAGAGCAGCCCTTGTTTCCCTTCAGAATGCTCGCGCAAACCCAGACCCGGAAGTAGCAAAACGGGTTTTAAGCTGCCTTCAACAGATCGATTTGGAAAAAGAACGGCATGAAATCCTCTCCGCCATCAAACAATTGAAGTCCTTAAATTCGAAACAAGCGTGGCCATTGGTGGTGGAACTAGCGGCTCAAGCGGAGCGATCTGCTGAACGCGACGAACTAATTGAAGCAGCATTGGCGTTTGAACCAACGGAACCGTTGGCTTGGGCCAATCGTTTGGCGACTTCTGAGCGAGTCTCGGATCGTTTGCTGGCCTTTCGACTTTGGCGCAGTTTGAATCCGGAACATCACCAGATTGCTGGAATGTTGCAGGACCCTGATCGTGAAATTCGCTTGGTGGTATCCCGACACTGCACAAGCCGAAAGGATGTTCGTGCCCTGACATGCCTTGCAGGCTTGACCGAATCGATCAATGACATCATTTCAGATGAGGCCAATGAATGCCTCATGACCGTTTCTGGTCGGGCCAGTCAACAGTATCCCGGCGGGTGGCGTGGATGGTTGGCCGCTGGATTGCCCGGCTTAGATTGGTCTCGTCTGAGCCCGTCGTGTCAGGACAGGGGTTTTGCCCTGATAGTTCTTTTTGACGGTGAAGAAGGTGGCCGGGTGACACGGATTGGGCCTGAAGGCGTCATTGTGGGTGACGTGCGGGGTTTGTTAGGGCCAAACGATGTTGAAGTGCTGCCGGGAGGACGTCTCCTCATTGCCGAAAGAAACGCCGGGAAAGTAACAGAGCGGGATCGGCGGGGGAACATTGTTTGGGAGTATGCCATGGCAGGCTCCCCAATTTCCGCAATCCGCACTGACCGAGCCACCACTGTCATTGCAACGTTTCGTGATCTCATTGAAGTGGACATGGATTGTCGCATGATTCATTTCATTAGTCATCCAGGTGGATTCCGTGCGGTTCGCAGAAACGGCAACTCTGGATTGGCTGCGGTAACCGGAGACGGGCACTTGCTCCTATTGAACAATGAATGGCGTATTCAATCCGATGCTGTCATCAAAAATCTGGCGCATGGAGCTGGTTATTGGTGTGGCCTTGAAGCATTACCAGACGGTAGATGGCTCGTTGCTTTGGGGGGATGCGGTCGAGTAGCGGAAATAGATGCAACAGGTCAGGTTCTCTGGCAGGCTGTTGTCCCTACTCCAGTGTGCGCACACCGACTGGCCAATGGCAACACACTGGTTGGTAGCTTCGAGAAAAAGATGTTGATTGAAATCAACCGGGAAGGAAACGAGGTTCAGCGGCATGAGCTGAAAGGGCGTCCATTTCAAGCCAATCGCCATTGAGATTTCATTTGGCAGAATTTGCAGCCAAATGATCGAGGGCATCCCATAGTCTGTGGATTTCTTCACCAGTATTGTAATGAACAGCTCCTACCCGCAGTAAACCACCCACTGACTCTAAGCCAAGCGCTTCAGTTACAGGCAGAGCGTAGAAATTGCCAGCGTAAGCACAAATACCCTGTTCTGCCAAAAATTGCGCTGCAATCAGTGGCGAAGTGGGGCCACGCAAGGCAAACGTTGCCACCCGGTTTTTGCAGTCTGCATGGGGGATTCCAGTCAGATGCCATTGGGTTTGTCGTCCCAGTCGATCCATGAAGATCTGCATCAGTGCAGTTTCGTGAACAGATATTTGCTTGTAAGCATTGGTGAGCTGTTCGCGCGGACTCCCACCTTTCCCAAGCCCCCGTAAATAATGAATGGCAGCGCTGAATCCGGCAATGCCTTCGTGATTTTGTGTTCCGGTCATCCAGCGAACGGGGAGAGTATTGGCAGCCGGGCGCACTTTTCCCGGCGTCAACGCCTCGAGCACGCCGCGTTTGCCTGTCATGATGCCTACGTGGGGGCCAAAGAACTTGTATGCGGAGCAGAAAAACAGATCGACATCCCATTGATCAACACATGGAAGGTGATGTGGTGCAAAATGGGTCCCATCGACCACTATCAATGCCCCTGTTGTTCTTGCTGCTGCTACCAGTTCTTGAATGGGTGTGAGTGATCCAAGGGCATTGCTTGCTGCCGTAAAGGCAATCAGCTTGGTCTTTTTGCCGAGCAAGGGAAGCAAATCCTCAGATCGTAGCGTTATGGAATCGCGGCAAAAATCCAGATACTTAATGGTCGCGCCTACGCGATTAGCGGCATGGACCCATGGAGCAACGTTGGCATCGTGGTCGAGTCGGGAAACAATGATTTCGTCTCCAATGGCTAAAGTGGGGACAATGGCATCGGCAGCATGGAATGCTAGGGAGGTCATGTTGGGGCCAAAGATCACCCGATCAGGTTCATTGACTCCCAGAAACGCGGCTCCATCTTCTCCAGCCTGCCGCATGATGGATTCGACATTCAAACTGGTTTGGAATGGTGCGCCTCGATTGGCACTGGCAGTGAGGATGGCATCAGCAATGGCAGCTGCCACGGAAGCGGTTACCTGAGTGCCACCCGGACCATCGAGGAAGACCCATGGAGGCCCCATTGGGCCAGAAAAGCTGAGAGCCGGAAAGGCTTTCCGTGCTTCGTATGGGTTAAATGACCCGCTCAAGTTAGCTGTGTTGGTCATGGGATTTCTCCAGAGGCATAGGAAACCGAGCTTGTCGCACCGCTGCAGACTTTTGTATGGCCGTGTTGAGGATCGACGTTAGTGAATAGGCGGGATAAAGCATGTTCACCGCACTGCATTTATATTTCGATGATCTTGAGATTGGTCAAACATTCACATCTTCAGGGCGAACGGTCACTGAAACCGACATCGTGAATTTTGCGGGTGTATCGGGGGACTTTAATTCCATTCATGTGGATCATGCCTTCGCAGCCACCACATCCTTTCGACGGCCCATAGCCCACGGATTGCTCGTAATGGCCATAGGCAGCGGCTTGGGAACGTTAAGCCCGCCTCAGCGGATTGTTACTTTTCTGGGAATCCGTGAATGGAAATTCCTGCTACCCGTTTTTCCCGGGGACACTGTGCGGCTCATCTGCCGGGTTCTGGAACGTGAGGAACGGTCACGTGGCCGGCGTGGAATGATCCGTTGGCACCGCGAAATCGTGAATCAGGAAGACCGAATCGTGCAAACGGGCATCACCGAAGTGCTCCTAGAAGGAAGGGGCGGATCGTCGAAATCAGGCTCTGGTCAAGACGCTGAATCAACTGCCTCGTAGGTTAGACCCATTCATTGGAAATGTCTCCGTTCACGAGGTTCGCAATGGGTCCGGTCCGTACTCGCTTTGCCCCCAGCCCCACAGGTTACCTGCATATTGGCGGTGTTCGCACCGCACTGTTCAACTGGTTGCTCACGCAGCGGTATGGCGGCCAATTCATTCTGCGCATCGATGATACCGATGCTGAACGAAACCGCACCGAGGCACTTCAACCCATTCTTGATGGATTCAAATGGCTTGGCATCAATTGGGATGAGGGCCCAGAAATAGGTGGCAATTGCGGCCCCTATTTTCAATCGCAGCGCCAACATTTGTACGACGAAGCTGCCAAGCGCTTGGTCGCATCAGGGCATGCATACCCTTGTGTGGTAACGGCTGACGAACTCCGGGTAGATCGTGAAACCTCGGAAAAGGCCAAGAAACCTTATATTCACCGCGGCCCTAGGCGAGATGCTGACCCCGCTTCAAACGTGGCTTTGCTTGCCGAAAGACGGCTGCCTATTCGGTTAAAAGTTCCTGTCGGCACCACAATAGTCCTCGATGACCTCATCCGTGGTCATGTGGAATGGAAAGCAGATGATTTGGGTGACCCAGTCATTCTGAGGGCTGATGGCAGGGCTCTCTATAACTTTGCCACCGTCGTTGACGACGCTGCCATGAAAATCACCCATATTGTTCGCGCGGCCGAGCACCTTTCCAACACACCGCTGCAATTGGTGGCTTATGCAGCTTTGGGTGAGCCTATTCCGCACTTCGCCCATGTTCCGGTAGTGAACGAACCCAATTCCAAAAAGAAACTCAGCAAGCGTGATATGGCTAAATTTCTCACATCGGAGATCCGTGATAAGCTCGAACGCATCGGTTGGACAAAGGAACAAATTGCGGCGCGTGACGACCTGAACCCGGCAACCGTGGCCTTCTATAAGGAAATGGGTTACCTGCCTGCTTCACTCATCAACTATCTCGCCCGACTCGGTTGGTCGATGGACGACCACAGCGAAATCATCGATATCAAAACTATGGTGGCAAACTTCGGCCTCGAAAGGGTAAACAGTTCATCAGCCAGTTTCGACCCGGATAAGCTTTACTGGGTTGCTGGCGAATATATGAAAGAGCTGCCGCTTTCTGAAAAGATTGCCGGTTGCCTGCCTTTTTTGGTTCGCGCTGGAGTTTTGCCTGATCAGCCTTCGCCGTTCCAATTGGAGCAGTTGGAACGGATCATTGTTGCGTCTGGTGATCGTATCAAACTTTTCAGCGATATCCTCCAATACGGCACCCCGCTGATCTCCCCTGTTGTCTCTTACGATGAAAAGGCCGTGAACAAGCGATTGCGCAAGGATGGCGTTGCTCCGGTTCTTGCTGCATTTGCCGAAGTCATGCAAACCATGGAGCCGTTCGAACCCCATGCTCTTGAAGCAGCGCTTCAGGCGTTGAGTCTTGAGCGGGGAACACAGCCTTCACTTCTTATACATGCGCTCCGTGTGGCATGTACGGGCATTGAAGTTGGTCCGGGCGTTTATGATGTGCTTGGCATTCTCGGTCGCGACGAGTCGCTCCGTCGCATCCGGTCGTGTCCTGCTTTTATATGAAATCACACCAAGGAGTCGATTGTGTCATTGCTTGTCGTTGGTTCTATTGCATTTGATACCATTCATACCCCTCATGGCAGTGCCGAACGGGTATTAGGTGGATCCGCATCGTATTTTTCTGTTGTCGCCAGCCATTTCACCACGCCACGGTTGGTGGGTGTGGTTGGGAACGATTTCCCTCAGGCCAATATCGATCTTTTTCTGTCCCGCGGAATCGATGTCAAAGGCCTTGCCCGCGTGGAAGGTTCCACCTTTTTCTGGGAAGGTGAATACCACCGGGACATGAACACCCGGACAACAAAAGCCATCAATCTTGGTGTGTTCGAGCATTTTCAACCAGTTCTTCCGGAAGAATTCCGCGATAGCCGCCTAGTGTTTTTGGCCAACAGCGCACCAGAAACCCAAGCCCGGGTCCTTGATCAGGTATCGTCACCTGAACTGGTGGTTGCCGATACCATGGACTTCTGGATCAACCATCAAAAGGATTCGCTTCTGCGATTGCTTCCCCGCCTCGATGGCCTGATGCTTAACGACAGCGAAGCGATGTTGTTGACCGGCGAAACCAACCTCGTGCGTGCTGGCCATGCTGTTCGCAAACTTGGGCCTAAATTTGTCATCCTGAAAAAGGGTGAGCATGGCGCCATGTTGTTCAGCGACGATGGCGTTTTTGTGGTCCCAGCATTCCCAACGGAAGCGGTTATTGACCCGACTGGTGCTGGTGACAGTTTTGCTGGTGGGATCATGGCCTGCTTGGCCGCGGATTCCGACCATAAACCCGGTCGTTTGCGCCGCGCAATGGCTTACGGTACGGTTGTCGCCAGCTTAACGGTAGAAGGATTTGGTCTCGACCGCCTTCGCACCACCACGCGTCAGGAAATTGATCATCGTCTGGAACAGTACCGTCAAATGCTTGCATTCTGACGGCTAGCCGCTCACGGGCATTTGTAAACTGGATTTGAAAACAGAAGAGGCGGGATGAAAATCATCCCGCCTCTTCTTGTTTTTAAACTCTTTACAATCACATGTGTTCGATTACAGCCGTACCAAATTCGCTGCATTTAACTTCCTTGGCGGCATCCATCTGACGAGCGAAATCGTAGGTCACGGTGCGTGCCGTGATGGCTCCGTCCATTCCCTTGATAATCAGGTCAGCGGCTTCCGTCCAACCCATGTATCGCAGCATCATTTCGCCGGAAAGTACCACTGAACCGGGGTTCACGCGGTCGAGATTGGCATATTTTGGTGCTGTGCCGTGAGTGGCTTCAAAGATGGCATGCCCGGAAACATAATTGACATTGCCGCCCGGAGCGATGCCGATACCGCCTACCTGAGCCGCCAAGGCGTCGGAAAGATAATCGCCATTGAGGTTCAAAGTGGCAATCACATCGAATTCCTCTGGGCGGGTAAGAACCTGCTGGAGGGTGATGTCAGCGATGGCGTCCTTGACCAAGATTCTGCCAGAAGCCAATGCTTCTTTTTGTTCTTGGTTGGCGGCAGGTTCGCCCTTTTCCTTTTTGGTGCGTTCCCACTGATCCCACGTGTAAACCCGGGCACCGAATTCCTGTTCAGCTAAAGCGTATCCCCAAGAACGGAAAGCGCCTTCGGTGAACTTCATAATGTTCCCCTTGTGCACAAACGTCACGCTTTTTCGTTTGTTGATAAGGGCATATTCGATGGCCGAACGAACAAGACGCTCGGTGCCTTCACGCGATACCGCTTTAATGCCAATTCCGCTGGTCCCGGGGAACCGGATTTTGCCAAATTCCTTTGGGAAATGTTCCTGAAAGAGCTTGAGGAATCGGTGGTTCGATTCCGAGCCTTCTTCAAACTCGATGCCGGCATAAATATCTTCCGTGTTCTCACGGAAGATAACCATGTCAACCTTTTCGGGGTGTTTCACAGGTGAGGGAACGCCTTTGAACCACCGGACAGGGCGCAAGCAGACATACAGGTCCAAAAGCTGACGAAGTGCCACGTTCAGCGAGCGAATTCCGCCACCAATAGGGGTGGTGAGTGGTCCCTTGATGCCAACCAGATAATCTCGGAATGCATCGACCGTAGAATCGGGCAGCCATGTATTGAACTGTGTGAACGATTTTTCACCAGCGTACACTTCCATCCAGGAAATTTTGCGTGATCCGTTGTAAGCCTTGGCTACAGCGGCATCGAGTACGCGAACAGACGCGCGCCAGATATCCGGGCCGGTTCCATCGCCTTCAATGAATGGGATGATCGGATTGGCAGGAACGGACAGTACGCCGTCCTTGATGGTGATCCGCTCCCCGGCAGGCACTTGGTAACGCACGTTCGACATGGTTAGTTTTCCTTAGTATGAACTCAATTACTAAAAATCAGAGTAGAGGCTGCGTCAACGAAAAAAAGGGGGTATTGGACTCATGCTGTTCCTGTCAGTCCAAACGTATCGGCTACTGCCCTGTTGAGAACACGACCCGCACGAATATTGATACCCTGCCTGAGGCCCGGTTGATCAATAACTGCTAGATCGAGCCCCTTATGAGCAATCTGCAAAATATAGGGCAAGGTAACATTTGTCAGGGCGTAAGTGCTGGTGCGTCCCACTGCTCCGGGCATGTTGGTTACGCAGTAATGAACAATATCGTCCACCATGAACGTTGGGGCATGGTGCGTCGTTGGGTGCGAGGTTTCGATGCACCCACCTTGGTCGATGGCCACATCAATAATTACGGCGCGAGGTCGCATCAACTTCAGGTCTTCGCGCCTAAGTAAGCGAGGAGCTTTGGCTCCCGGAATAAGAACGGCACCAATCACCAAGTCGGCATGCTTGATGCTGTCGAGGATATTGTGCCTGTCGGAAAACAACGTGGTTACATTGCGGGGCATAACGTCGTCGAGATAGCGCAAGCGGTCGAGGTTAACGTCGAGAATGGTCACATTGGCGCCAAGGCCAGCAGCAACCTTTGCAGCATTGGCGCCCACCACGCCACCACCCAAAATCACAACGTGTGCTGGTAGAACTCCGGGAACACCACCCAAAAGAATGCCCCGGCCCTCAAAGGGGCGCTCCAGATATTTGGCCCCTTCCTGAATGCTCATGCGCCCAGCCACTTCGCTCATGGGCGTCAGCAGTGGCAAGCCTCCCTTGCTGTCGCGGATCGTTTCGTAGGCAATCGCTGTTGCTCCAGATGCCATCACGGCTCGCGTTAGCCGTTCATCGGCGGCAAAATGGAAGAATGTCAGAATGATTTGATCAGCCCGCATGTGCTGCCATTCAGATTCTTCCGGCTCTTTCACTTTGATGATGAAGTCGGAAGCTGCCCACACTTCGGGAGCATTGGCGACAATTTCAGCACCGTGGCGCGAGTATTCTTCATCGGCGATACCGCTTCCTTGGCCTGCGCCCGTTTCAAACAAAACACGGTGGCCCAACCGGACCAGTTCTTCCACACCAACAGGTAGAAGACCTACGCGGTATTCGTGTGTTTTTTGTTCTTTCGGCACACCTATCGTAATGGTCCGCGTCATCTTGGAACCCTCTGTCGCGCTTCACTTCCACTTCATTTGCTTATAGTAGCACCATGCCCGCTCGCATCACATTCATGCTTTTGATTGGGTTTTGGTTTGCCACAATAATGTGGCACGTCTGGGTGGTTGAATTGCCCATCTGGAATGCTGGTGCGCCACCTGCTTCTGCCATGGCACTCAGCGATGAAACCACGGCAGGTTCAGCTCCCATGGCGTACTCTGCTTGGTTCAACAACGAAAAATCGCTTACTGGAAGGCAATCGTTGGAATTCCTTCCCGAAATCGACGGGTTTTCCCTCAGGTTTGAGCTCGCTTCCGGTGGGAAAAAGATGCCGGGCAGGTTAGTCAAGCTCGACGCTGGGGTCACTCTGGAACGCTCAGGTGCTCCGGTGGCTTGCGATGTTGAGGTCGATCAGGGCGTTGCTGTCACATCGTTTTCTTTTGAACGAAACGGCCGGCAGGTGCTGGGAGAATATGCTGTTGAGGCGCGCGGAATGCCCGGATTTTCCGGTCGGGTACCAGTACGCCCTGCTCCATGGAATGTTGTTCCTGGCAGACCAGTGCTTTGCCCATTTATTCCCGCTTGGCGCTATCCGGACCTTGTTCCTGGTCAAACTTGGCTGGCCACCATTATCGACCCGGTTGGTGACCTCATGCGACCCGGTGAACACGGCTTGACGGGGTCAACAATCAAATGCCGTGTTGCCAACGAGCTCGAAAAACCGCCACGCACACACAAACAGCCTGAATGCCACCGTGTCGATGCTGTGGGAGCGGAACTGTCGGTAAGCGCTTGGGTTTTGCCTCGCACCGGAAGGATCGTGGCGCAGCGCGTGACATTTGGTCCAGATGAAACATGGGAATTCGTAATTATGGAGTTGCCATGACTGCAACTGAAGCCCCATTTCAGGTTCAATTGGAAGGTGTTTCGCGGCGATACGGCGAGCATTGGGCCGTGCGCGATCTTTCGCTGGACTTAAAACGCGGTGAACTGTTCGCCTTCCTCGGTCCTAACGGGGCGGGTAAAACCACCACCATCAAAATGCTCTGCGGTCTGTTGCGACCCACGGCGGGTACCATCAAAGTCTGTGGGCACGATTTGGCCACAGATGGTTTGGCTGCCCGGGCCAATTTAAGCTACGTTCCTGACCTGCCGTTTCTTTACGAACATCTCACCGGCCTTGAGTTTCTTGAACTGGTGGCGCAACTTCACGGGCTCGATCCAGAAAGAGCCCGCGATCGAATCGCCACGGTAACCCGTCAATTTGAACTCGAAAAATTTCGCGATCAGATCACGATGCGTTACAGCCATGGTATGCGCCAACGAACCGTTTTCGCTGCTGCATTGCTTCACGAACCTAAGGTTCTGGTGGTGGATGAACCCACCGTTGGCCTCGATCCCCGCAGCGTTCGCCAGTTGAAAGACTTACTGCGTGAACTGGTAGCCACGGGCACCACTATTTTCTTGTCGTCTCATTCACTGGATGTTGTTCAGGAGTTGGCCGACCGCATTGGCATCATCACTGGTGGCAAACTCATTGGTTGCGGCACTATCGAGGAACTCCGTTCTCAGGCGTCGCATGCCGGACATCTCGAGGACGTGTTCCTTCGGCTCACCGAGGATGGTGAAGGCGACCATGCAGGGGAAGGGGCATGACCAATCCGCTGCCCGATGCAGGCTTGGGAGTTTTCCTGCTGCTGCGGCTAAGACAGGCGCGCCATCAGGCCACAGCCCTGCGTGGCGAGGGTATGGTCAAGGTGGCCAGCATTGTGGTCTCGTGCGGTTGCGTGGCTATCTTTGCCTTTGTTGTGGCACTGATCGGTTTTCATTTCTTGCAGAAACAAAAGCTACCTCTGGGCGGCGATATTATTGGTCTTCTGCTCGACATGTTCTTCTTCACACTGTCTGGCCTGTTGGTTTTTTCTGGCGGTTTGATCCTCTACGGCTCTCTTTACGACTCTCAGGAAGCCGCATTTCTACTTAGCAAGCCCGTACCGGATGACCGCGTTTATGCCCACCAGTTTGTGGGCTCGCTTGCGGTCTCCAGCGCGGCATTTGTGCTGCTTGCTTTGCCCTTGCTGCTGGCCTACGGCATTTCACTGGGAGCAGGGTGGCTCTATTACCTCTTAATGCCTCTGTTTTTTCTGCTGTTCCCGCTGGCCCCCGCTAGCCTTGGTGGCATTGTTTGCCTCGGTCTGGTTCGCTGGATGCCCAACCGGCGCAAGGAAGCCCTGATCGCCATTATTGTGCTCGTAATACTTGCTGGCTTGGTTTGGTTGGGTGCCGGATTGTGGCGACTGCGGCCGGGTGCGAATTCTTCAGACGATGAAGCACTCAACGAAGTTCTGGGCCATGTCAGGTTTGCCTCCGCTAAAATCCTGCCCAGCCACTGGACCGGACGCGGCCTCAGGCATGCTGCCCGCAATGAATTTGAACCTGCATTCCGTTATCTGGCCATGCTCTTCAGTGCTGGCACGGCCATGTTTTGCCTCTCGGCATGGGTTGCCAGTTTGTGGTACCGGATTGGCCTCGATCGGCTTTCCCAGCGCGGCCGCAAAGCCTTCAAGCAACGGTTCGTCTGGATGGATCGCCTTCCCAGCTTGGTTCCTGGTATTGGCCCAGCCGAACGTGCTTTATTGCTGAAGGATTTTCGCACCTTCCGCAGGGATCCGCGCCAATGGGGCCAAATGCTGGTCTTCTTGGTTCTGCTGGGCTTTTACTTTTCCTCGCTGAGACGCATGTTTCCCGGTGACATCGGCTGGGTGTTCCGCAACGGCCTCAGTTTGATGAACCTCATGGTGGTGGGCATGCTCCTGTGCGCCTCGTGCGGCAGATTCATATTCCCCCTGATCAGTCTCGAGGGAAAGCGCGTCTGGTTGCTGGGCCTGACACCCTTGCCGCGTTGGGCTTGGTTAAGAGGGAAGATGGCTTTTTCAGTTATTCTGTGCATTTTTTTCGCATTGCCTTTATTGCTCTACAGCGACATTTCATTGGGAATGCCACCCACGCTTGTGCTGCTGCACCAGTTTGCTGGTCTGTGTCTTGCCTTTGGCCTGAGCGCCTTGTCGGCCGGCTTAGGTGCCGTATGGCCCAATTTTCTCGAAAAAGATCCTTCCAAGATTGCTGTGGGTTATGGTGGTACCTTATCGCTGATTCTTGGTTTGGCGTATCTTCTAGGCTTGGTAGGCCTTGTAGCTGCACCTTGGCATATTCTGGCTGGGCTAAGCGGGAATGGACAGTTCCCATGGTGGGGATGGCTAATCATCTCACCTGCTGCTTTGCTGGGTGCCGGTCTTGCCTTCTTGGCCATAACAGTCCCCATGCACCTAGGGCGTTTGAACCTGCAGGAACAGGAGTTTTAGAGCGCAAATAAATTGCGTTAAATTAACAAACAGTTGTGTGGCTATAAAGCTTCACGATTTTCATCATCCGTTTTTCACCTGCTGGATCCTACACTGATTTTAAAGTGGATGTCGTATAGGGATTTAGATGCGTTTTTTTGATCATCACAGTAAGGAGTTTGTAGATGTTTGACCGCCGCAACTGGATTCAACGGATGGCTGCCGTCGCTGTGCCTGTCTGGGTTCTGAGGTCGCCCGGGTGGTTCGCTGAAGAGCTCACACGCACCCCCGCGCAAACGGATGGGCCGTTTTACCCCAACAAACTCCCACTCGATACCGATAATGACCTGATCGTGATCAACAATGCCCTTACCTCCGCGGTGGGCGCCATCACGCACCTGCATGGCCGGGTCACCGATGTCAAAGGTGTGCCGGTGCGCAACGCAGTGGTTGAAATCTGGCAGGTAGACAACAATGGTGCTTACCTTCACACCGGCACCAGCAACAAGGAAAAGCGAGATGCCAACTTCCAAGGATTTGGCCGGTTTGTGACAGGCATGTCGGGGGAGTACTACTTCCGCACCATCAAGCCTGTTCCGTACCCGGGGCGCACACCGCACATCCATGTGAAGGTGCGCAAGAACGACAAGGTGGTGCTCTCCACGCAGTGCTACATTAAAGGTGAACCACAGAATGCCAAAGACGGCATTTACAAGTCGTTGCGCGATCCCAAACAATCAGCAGCGGTGACGGTAGCATTCGACCCATTGCCCGGTTCGCGCATTGGCGAACTGGCAGCCCGTTTCGACATTGTGGTGGGAATGACTCCCATGATGGATTGATGGTGGGGAAAACCTAGGGTTACGCTGCCCTCCACCCTAGGCTCTTCCGATCGGGGTGACACATATGTCATTTGCAATGTATGCTTTGCTCACTTATGGTTGGCCTTTTCCAGTTTCAATCACCTTGCGTTGAAACGGATCGCCTGTGTTCCATTCCGGCAACTGCTGCGCATTGGCGGCGTCGCGGGCCACATCCAATGCGAACGCTCCCAGTGTGGCGAAACCTGAAAAATCCCAGTCAGGCAGCATTTCATCCTGTGGCGAGTGGTACGCTTTATCGTTAAATTCCTGCATAGCTTTGCGGGCAAAATCTGCTGGTTTGCCCTGTATTTTCATGCCGCAACCCACCGAAAAAGCAGGAACCCCGGCGCGGGCCAGTGAAAAGTGGTCAGACCGGAAAAAGACTCCCAGATGCGCCCTCTGGTCGGGTTCGATCTCCAATTTGTTTTTGGCGGCTATCGCCTGCACATTTTTCCAGAGGGTGGTTCTTTCCGCGCCGGTTGTCACCACCGATTGGGGAATACCCAGTGGTGAAATCATATCAAAATTAAGATTCAGTGCTGTTTTCTCAAGAGGCATCACCGGGTGGCTGGCATAATATTTTGAACCGAGCAGGCCCTTTTCTTCTGCCGTAACTGTCAGAAAAAGGGCCGACCGCGCTGGTTTGGGAGATTGCTTGGCCCAAGCGCGTGCAAGTTCCAATAGCAGGCCGCAACCGGTGGCGTTATCGGCGGCACCGTTGTAGATGGCGTCTCCCAGCACAGCCTTTCCCACACCCAAGTGGTCCCAGTGAGCCGTGAATACCACGGCTTCGTTTTTTAGCTTCGGGTCGCTGCCTTCCACTATGCCCACCACATTGTGGCTTTGGATTTTTTCTACACGGGTGGGTATGTTTCCGTTGAGGTTCAGCCCTAAAGAGTGCGCCTTGAAGCCTTTGGTATCGGCTGCTTTCAGGGCGTTTTCTACGGTCAGACCAGATAAACCCAGAAGCTTTTCACCTGCCTGACTGGAAAACCACCCTGCAAACGCAAGAGCCGGTTGGCCCGGTTCGCGTTTGAGTTGGGCACCGTCGAGCGGGCGCACCACTGAATATGGATAACCAGCAGTGCCGTTGGTGTGGATAATGAAACAAGCTTTGGCACCCCTTCTGGCAGCTTCTTCAAATTTGAACGTCCAGCGGCCATAGTAGGTGAGCGCTTTGCCTCCGAAGAATGCAGGGTCTTCTGATGGTGGTTCGTTGGTGAACAGAACCACTACTTTGTCCTTCACATCGATTCCGTTGTAATCGTCCCACCCGAATTCGGGAGCGGTAATGCCGTGGCCCACGAAAATGGCTTCTGCATCGAAGGACTCGAGCCCGGTTTGTGTTTGGCTGGTGCCGGAAAACTCTTCTTCACAAGCGAGGCTCAGCGTTTTGGCCCCTTTGATGGCGCGGAGTGTCGATTGTTCACTGGTGATCACTCGAACCAACGGTACAGGCTGGAGGTAGGTATTACGTTGCCCTATAGGCTTCAGGCCGGCTTTTTTGAATTCGTCCGCCAGATATTCGGTGGTTAGCTCTTCGCCCCGGGTACCTGGACCACGGCCTTCGAGCCTGTCGCTGGCTAGATAAGCCACATCGGCTTTGATTCGCTCAGGCGATAATTGCCACGGGGCATCGGCAGCCCGCACTGGAATGCAGCAGACAGCTAATAACAGCAGCACGCATCGGTTGGCCATGGCAATTCCCTTACTTGGGTTGAATAAAGTGCTGCTGTGCCGGGTTCAGGCAGCCGAGCGGCGTTCGAGGTTTTCGTTGTGCCGCTTCACATCTCGCACAATATAGGTGGGCCGGCCTTTGACTTCGAGAAAAATCCGGCGCAGATATTCACCGATAATTCCGAGTGATAAAAGCTGTACCGAGCCGAAGAACAGCACCACCACCATGGTGCTGGCCCAGCCTTCCGGCGGACGCTGGCCGATGATGGCGCGCCCCATCACCCAGGCAATGAGGCCCAAGGCGAAAACACAACTGCCCAGCCCTAGGTAGGTGATGAGGTTCAGTGGGGCACTGCTGAAGCTGATAAGCCCATCCATGGCAAGGCGTACCAAGGCCTTGAAGGTGTACTTGGGGGCTCCCGCTTCGCGGCCTGCCCGTTCATAAACCAGTCCTTCTTGCCGAAAACCCACAAAGCAGCGCAAGCCGCGCACAAACCGTTGGCGTTCGGGTAGTGCCAGCAAGGCATTTACCACCTTGCGGTCCATCAAGCCAAAATCGCCGCTGTCGAGGGGGATATCGATATCGCTGAGTTTGCGGAGCAAACGGTAAAAGGCACCGTAGGCTGTGCGCTTCAACAGGCCTTCCTTGCGTTTGGTGCGTACCGCATACACCACTTCGGCGCCGTCACGCCAACGGGCAATGAACTGCTCCAGCACTTCCGGTGGATCTTGCAGGTCGCCATCCATCACGATCACAGCGTCGCCTGTGCATTCAGCGATTCCAGCAGAAACGGCTGCCTGATGTCCGAAATTGCGGCTGAGCATCACACCCACCACGCGTGGATCAGCTTGCGACAACATGTGGATCATGGTGGGCGTGGCATCGCTGCTGCCGTCGTTCACCAGAATAATTTCAGGCTCAATGTCGAGCGGGTCGAGTGCTGCGCGCAATCGACGATGTAGTTCCGGTAGGTTTTCCTGCTCGTTGAAAAGCGGAATCACAAAACTGATCCGGGGGCGAGCGGTGGTTATGGTCATGGTGTGGCCCCGACATGGTACAGGTAACAGCGGTCGATGCCGCCCAAGGGTGCAACCGGTTGTTCAAACGCCTGCTTTAGTTTCCAGCCGGGAGGCGGTTCGGCACTGCTGCTGATCACGCGTGACATGGCGGAGCTTTCAGGCCAGGTGTTGACAGGTACAACAGTCACAGGGTACCGGCCACGCCCTTTCAGATGCCAGCCAAAGTGGACGCCCTCACCCAGACCTATCTGGTTACGACGCGGCATGAGGTCGCCTACCCAAGCAATTGGCTCACGGGTCGATGTCTCGGCTTCCACTGCTTCTGCCACTTGCCACAGAAGGGCCGAGCGCGCTGCTTGGCGTGCCATGCGGTCGTAGCCAGCTAGCATGGCCACTGCCAATCCGCAGGCAACCAAAACCAATCCCCATCGCGCCAAAAAAATCTGACCATGAGCCAATACCTGCGCCAGAAACAGGCCTGCCAGTAGGTCCAAACCCCAACCTGCCACGACCGAATAGCGCCCAGAAACACCGGCCACGGGTAGGTGGATTGCAACCCCGAAGAACACCAAAACCAACGCCACTGCGATCAATCGGGTTTGGCTGGGCAAAGGCTGGAAAGTGGAGGTCCGGTACCACGCCGCTAGCCCGAGCAAGGCCAAGCTAGGGCCGATGAATTCGAGGCCAATCGAGCGGGTAAGGGCGCGGCCCCAAGCCAGCAGATGGCCCAGACCGGGAGTCGATGTGACATATTCCTTCGGATGCGGGTCGAGCTTATAGGCGATGAGATGTGCCACAAACAGAAGCCCGGCACTTCCCAAACTGATCAGCGGAATCAGCTTGTTCCTAATCGTAAAACCACGCATCGGGTCCCAAGCGCGCAGCAGCAATTGGGCAGGCAGCACGGCCACCATGGTGTTTTTACAACCAATGGCCAAGGCCATGAGCACCCAAGCTGCAATGTCCCAACGCCACGGTTTTTCACTGCTGGTGGCTTTGACGGCAGCAATCAGCGCTGCCAAGGCATATGGCATGGCAAAGGCTTCGGTCAGGCCGAGAGTCGGCCAGATCTCTCCTCGGAAGGGAATCAGCAAGCCCATAGCGGTTGCAATGACGGCACACCAGCGTGGCAGATTCATGGCCATGAAAAAGTGCAGCGAAAGCCAAGCAGTCAGCCAACAAAACGCCCAGCGCGCTATGCGATGGGCTATCGGAGATTCTTGCAGGAGTTCGGCCTGAAGTTCCCAATGAAACCAAGTGATGGGCCGAAACGGGCCCCGGGTGTGGAATTCACCAACTGTGCGGTCTGCAATCCGCTCGAAAAGCGATCCCGGACCACGGTAGACCAGACAGCCATCGTCGATGAAGTCGAACGGCATGGCCAATGTGGGCAAAAAAGGGCAAGCTATCAAAAATGCCAGAAGCCAAACAGGCAACCAACGCGCACCCGTGGATGTCTCGGCTGTGGTACCTGTAGATTCCATGGAACCATTGGAAAACTGCTGCCATGTTGGAATCAACGCCAATCACAGGAAGCAGTGATCAACAGGAAGGCCCAATCACTTCCGGGCGACGTTCGGTGACCTTGTTGGAACTGTCAACAAACACCACGCGTGGGCTGTAGCCAGCAATTGCGGATTCTGGAAGCCAATGGAAGGTGGCAACAATAATAATGTCGCCCGGTTTGGCCAGATGGGCGGCCGCACCGTTCACACAGAGAACCCCGGTGTCGGCAGGCCCTTCAATGGCATAGGTACTGAAGCGTGTTCCCTGAGTGACATTCCAGACATGGACTTCTTCGCCGGGAAGGATGTCTGCCTCAACCATCAGAAGGCGATCCAGGGTGAGGCTGCCTTCGTAATGCAGCTCAGCCTGGGTCACCGTCGCCCGGTGGATTTTCGACCTGAGAAAAGAACGCATGGGCCCGCCGGACATAAGCACCTAGTCAACGCGAGGCGGATGCACGCCGCCTCTGGGTTTACGGTTCAGTTGATCCCTTCATACCGTCGTAGGGAATGTTACTGTTCGAGAGGTACCCGATTGTAAGAGATTTTCTCAAGAGGGAAGCGTCGGCAGCCCAAGAAGCTGGGTCGGGGAAATCAACTTCCGAGCGGATTTCCACATGACCGTCAAGGAACGAAGCAGCGGCAACCTTACCCGAGTGCCTGAAATGGGTGGTGGGTTGAGCCGATCCCGCCACCGTGGTGTACGGTGCCGCCATCGAGTACGACTCCTGGGCATTGGCTGCGGGCCAAGTGCTGATCAGGGCAGAATCGGCAAAGACAAACGTGGCGGACGTGGAAGAAAAGTCCACCAGACGGCGTGTCAGGAAGCGGGGAAGGCTCCAGTTGGGCGAAACCCAATAAGTTGTGCCTAGGCATCGGTTGTAACCGTAGCCGCCCGTTTGTCCGCTGTACTGCTGCTGCAGAAGGTTTTGCGGCAGGCTGGGGCACATCAAGACTTTGCTGTTGGCCTCGTAGTAGGGGGAAATAATTCCCGCAGTGGGGCTTACATTGTTATTGGGATCGACCAACCCAAACCAATACGTGGTGCTGTATGGCCAGTTGGATGGAGTCGGGGTGGTGAAGCTGGGAGGCAGCTTCTGGAAACTGCTTTCATAATTGAGAACAGCCAGTGTGATCTGCTTGAGATTGTTGCTGCAGGTCATGCGGTTGGCTGCTTCGCGCACCTTTTGAACCGCCGGAACAAGAAGGCCAATCAGTATGGCAATTATGGCAATCACAACCAGCAATTCAATCAGCGTAAACGCCCTGCGACTTGGTGAAACTCTAAAAAACATCATGGCTCGCTCCTGCCGCCGGTACCGGGCGGACGAGAGGAAGACCAAGCCTTGAACCGTAAGGAAATAATGGAAGAGAACGGGCCTGCGCAGCCTTGGGGCTGTTCAGACGCGAATCCCATCCACCCGGGTCCGGGGTAGTTGGTCATCCTCGAACTAACGACAGGCAGGTCTTCTGACTTACGGTCTCAATCGATGGGAGTTCCCATCGTTGGCAGGAAATTATGCCTTCCCGAACCCTTTGAAAGTTCAGTGGCGCCACCTGAGAAGTGGCCAACAACCTGTTCAGACCGAATACAGCGGCGGCCCCGTGACGGATTCTCACCGTCTTCCCTCTTGGCCCGCGATGCACACGATCGCAGGACCTGTCTAACCATTAGTAGTAGGTGAGGCACCAGAGGTGTTCAAGATGGACTGTCAAGCAAGCGGGCTTTTCCTTTGCTTGATGTCGCCCCCAACCATCACGATTTCGGCCCTGCCTCGCACTTTCCAACCGCCAAACGGGCAGTTACGGCTTTTGGATTTGAATCGCGTCGGGTCGATGGTCCATTCCACATCCGGGTCGATCACGGTAACGTCGGCCACAGCACCGGGTGTCAGGGTGCCACGGTCGATTCCCAAAACTTGAGCAGGGGCGATCGTCATCATCCCCAGCATGCGTGGCCAATCCAGATGGCCGGGCTCGATGAGTGCCTGAATTGAGATGGGCAGGAATGTTTCCAAGCCGATGATGCCGTTAGGGGCCTGATCAAACTCCCTGGTTTTCTTCTCGAGTGCATGGGGAGCGTGATCGGTGGCCAAAACCGATAGGGTGCCGTCTTTCAGACCATCAATCAGCGCTTCAATGTCCGCTTGCGTCCGCAAGGGAGGCGCCATTTTGTAGTTGGTGTCGAAGGTGCGCAACGATTCATCGGTAAGGGTGAGGTGGTGAGGGCAGGCCTCTCCCGTAACACGGATACCTTTCTTTTGGCCATTGCGGATCAGGTCCACGCTGCCGGCGGTGGATACGTGCAGGATATGCACATGTGCCCCGGAGATTTCAGCAAGGGCGATTTCGCGGTAAACCATGATTTCTTCAGCAGCCGATGGCATGCCCTTAAGGCCGAGCCGTACAGAAACGGCGCCCTCGTGCATGACGCCGCCTTTTGTAAGCTCGAGATCTTCCGAGTGGCTCAGGATCGCTTTACCGAGTCCGCGCGCATATTCCATGGCGCGGCGCATCACTTCCGCGCTGCTCACGGGAGTGCCGTCGTCGGTAAAAGCGACAGCGCCTCCCTGCACTAATCCGCCCATTTCGGACAGTTCATTGCCTTGACGCCCTTTGGTGATGGCGCCAATGGGAAAAACATTGGCCAAATTGGCTCGCCGCGCCTGCTGGACCACAAACTCTGCAGAAGACTGGCTGTCGAGTGCCGGTTCGGTATTCGGCATGCACGCGACCGAGGTCACTCCCCCGGCAATGGCGGATGCCACGCCTGTGGCGATTGTTTCATCTTCCTCTCGGCCGGGTTCGCGCAAGTGAACATGCATGTCGATCAGGCCAGGCGCGACAATTTTCCCTGTACAATCGAAGGTTTCATCGGCTTCGCGGTTGCCAAAATCGCCCAAGGCAGCGATGACTCCACCCTCAATCCAGAGGTCGGTTACAGTGTCGATTTTGTTGGCAGGGTCGATGACTCTTCCACCACGCAGGCGGATAACAATGGGAGGCAGCACGTCAAACTCCAAAAAGGGAAAATGTCAATTACCAAGTACCTAGAATTTCGCGCGCGGCATTCCAACCTGCCGCGCCAATGACTCCACCGCCCGGGTGCGCGCCCGCCCCGCACAGGTATAAGCCCCGTATCGGCATGCGGTAACTGGCCCAACCCGGCGCGGGGCGCATAGGGAACAACTGATTCAAGTGCATGGAGCCGTGGAATATATTACCGCCGGTGAGCCCGTAAATGCGTTCCATGTCGACAGGTGTCAGAATCTGCCGGCCGATCACCGCGCGTTTGATATTGGGCGCATAACGGGCCAAAAGGTCGATGCAGCGGTCTGCAAACGGCTCGCGCATGGTGTCCCACGATCCTTCTGCGAGTTTGTAGGGGGCATACTGAATGAACATGGACATGATGTGTCTGCCGGCGGGCGCCAGTGAGTCGTCCACCACCGATGGAATGGTGCATTCAAGAATGGGTTCAGCCGATGGCCTACCATATTTGGCATCGTCGTAGGCGCGTTCGATGGCATCCTGATCCGGACAGATGTGGATAGTGCCCCGGTGCTGCGGCCCGGCCTGAATTCCGGGCAGGGCGCTGAAATCGGGAAGCTCCGATAGCGCCACATTCATTTTCAGCGAGGCGCTGTCGTAGCGGATGCGGCGGATCGCTTCGAGGAAATCGGCGGGCAGTTCAGAGGGCTGGAGAAGTTTTTCGAAGGTCACAAACGGATCGGCATTGCTGGCCACAATCGGGGCGAGGTGTTCGGTACCATCGGCCAAGGCGACTCCTGCCACGCGTCCGTTGCGGACAATGATCGATGCCACCTGGGCGTTGGTTCGGATCTCCGCGCCGGCAGCGCGGGCAGCGGATGCTATCGCCTCGCTCAAAACGCCCATGCCGCCTTTTACATACCCCCATACACCGCGTTTTCCGTTGGTTTCACCCATAACGTGGTGGAACAGCACATAGGCGGTTCCCGGCATGCTGGGGGCGGCCATTGCCCCAATCACTGCATCGGTGGCCAAAGTGCCTTTCAATACCTCCGATTCGAACCAGCGATCAAGGATCACCCGTGCCGGGCCGGTGAGCATTTCCACCGCTTCCGCCATGCCCGCTGTGCCTAGGCGCTGGAAAGGAGCGGCAAGCTTCCATGTGCGCCAAAGATCAGCAAGGCTTGGCTTCAGAACATTGGGTGGACGGGTGGTGAGCAGTGGTTCTAGCGCAAGGCCTACCCGCTCGAGCATGGCTTCGTACCGGGGGTAGGCTTCTGCATCTTTGGTTGAAAATTTGCTGATTTCCTTCTGGTTTTCGGTGTGGTTGGCTCCCAGAAACAGATGGCGACCATCGGGAAGGGGAGTGAACGAGGCCGGGTTGCGTTCGAGCATTTTGAAACCGTGCGACTCGAGCTTTAGGTCGCGGATGATTTCTTTGCGGAAGAGGCTATTCACATAGGCGGCCGTGGAAACCCGGTAGCCGTCGAATATGTCGGTTTCGGTTACGCAGGCACCACCCACCAGATGTCGGCGCTCCAACACCAGCACGCGCTTGCCCGCCTTTGCCAAGTAGGCGGCGGTGACGAGTCCGTTGTGTCCGCCCCCAATGATGATCGCGTCGTGGTGCCGCATGATTCTTCTCCACTGGAATGTGAATTTTTTCATTGTAGTGACAGACGGGATTGCGGTTGCCGATAATGAACTGTATTTTTGTTCAGTACATGCTTCCGGAGGCACTATGACCGTCTGCCTGCAGTCACACAGCTGGTGGTCGTTACTTGAAGGAGTAGCTTCGCCTGCGGCACTGGTGGCTGCGGCACACCGGCGGGGCGTGCGCACCCTAGCACTAACCGATACCAACAGCCTTCATGGCGCCATTGATTTTGTTGATGCTGCGCTAATGTCCGGGGTGCGTCCTGTTGTGGGCGTGACGCTGGCATCGGGCCCTGATCGACTGGTACTGCTGGCGTCGGACCCATCGGGCTGGAGCACACTCTGCCAGCTGGTGACGCGTATGCGGATTGGCGGGCGCGCTCCCGGTGAACCGGTTATGGGCGTCGTTGAGGCGGTTGAGGCGTGCCATGCCGGAATCCACGTTCTGGTGCCACGCGCCGCATGGCTTGAGCGTCTGGCACCCATTCTGTCTGGCAGGGTGTGGGCTCATCTGATTCGTCCGGTTCCGCGCGGTGTGTTGCCGGGCGAAGAGCGGCGACTGCTCGATACAGCGGAGCGCCTGCGCGTGCCTGTGGTGGCGGGAACAGGCGGTGTGTTGCTTACCCGGGAAGATCCGCATTGCCACAGGTTGGTTGAAGCTGTGGCGGCAGGTCGCATGATCGACCAAGTGGAATCGACACGGTGGAGTGCGGCCCACACGATCTTGAGTGGTGCCAGCCTGTTGGCTCGGTTTGCCGACATACCTCAGGCTGTGGCCAACCTGCACCGTCTGGCGGAAGGTCTGGGCGCAGGAATTATTCCCAACCGGCTGATCATGCCCCAACCGCGGCTTCCAGTGGGAGTATTGCCGGGTGCCTTGCTGAAGCATGTCTGCGAGCGCGCCATGGTAGCGCGCGGTATGGATGGGCGCGAGGATGCCCGGGCACGGCTCGTTCAGGAGTGTCAGATCATTGGCCAGACGCGGCTGGATGGCTACTTTCTGGTGGTGCGATCGATTGCCAGGCATGCGCGTCGAATGGGGCACACACTGGCGTTGCGGGGCAGTGCTGGCAATTCCTTGGTGTGTTATTTGTTGGGCATTACTGATGTCGATCCGCTGCGGTTCGATTTGCCCCTAGCGCGCTTTCTGCACCCGGGTCGTGTGGATTTGCCTGATATCGACCTCGATTTCGACTGGAAAGTGCGTGACGAGGCTATTGGGTGGGCGATTCGTCGCTTTGGCGAGCGAAACTGTGTGCGCATTAGTGCGTATCAGTATCTGCAGGGAAGGTCATCGTTTCGCGAGGCGTGCAAGTTGCATGGGCTCTCCGACGCCCAGATTGCCGCATTACCTACCGGTATGGATGAACGCGCTGCCGCTGCTCTGGAACATCCCGGGGATGGGCCCACCCGGCCACGCAACTTTCCGCTGGAACCTGAACGTTGGCCGCGTCTGGTGGCCGATGCGCGGCACCTGCTCGGTCGGCCACGCCACCTCTCTCTTCATCCGGGCGGTATTGTGTTATGTCCGGTCCCTATGGAAGAGCATGTTCCGCTCGAATGGTCGGATTTCGGTGGGCTGATGACCCAGCTCGACAAAGACGGTGTTGAACGCGTTGGTTTGGTCAAAATCGATCTTTTGGGAAATAGGGCGCTTGGTGCACTCGACGAATCGGGAAAAATCCTCAGGCAGCAGGGAATGTTTCAGGCGCGCGTGCCTGAAAACGATCCGGCCACGCTCGATCTTGTCCGCCGGGGCGATACTCTTGGCGTGGTGCAACTGGAATCGCCTGCGATGAGGCATTTGCTCACGCAGATGCGCCCGCGTGGTGTGGACGACGTTATTGAATCGCTGGCGCTGGTGCGTCCCGCTGCTGCGGGGATTGGTGCCAAGGAGCGTTTTGTCCGCCGGCGCCGAGGCCTTGAACCTGTCGATGCAGTACCCGCACTTTTGCGGCGTATTCTTCCGGGTACGGATGGCATGATGGTGTTCGAAGACGATTCGCTGCGGATGATCCAGGGGCTGACCGGATGGGACGACGTTGCCGCCGACCGTTTCCGCAAGCGCGTGGCTAAGCATAGGAATTCAGATGAAGCAGAAGTCCTTTATGCTGAGTTCATGGAGGCGGTTGCCCGGAGCGGTTTGACAGCCAACGATGCCGAAACTGTTTGGCTTCAACTGGCCAAGTTCAACAAGTATTCGTTCTGCAAAAGCCATGCGGTGAGTTACGGGCTGATTGCTTGGCGTTCGGCATGGCTGAAAGCGCGGCATCCGGCAGCGTTTTGGGCTGGTGCCCTCAACAATAATGGTGGCTGCTATCCATCGTGGGTTTATGTCGAGGCAGCCCGGCGTGCTGGAGTGCCGATTCTGCCTCCGTGCATTAACGACTCGGACGAAGGATTTGCGGTTCGCTCATCTGGTCTTCGTGTCGGTCTGGGGCGCATTGCCGGTCTGCCGGCCGAGTTTATCGGCCGGTTGTTGGCAGAACGTTCTCGTTATGGATCGTATATGTCTTGTAGTGATCTGGAAAGTCGCCTTTCGCCTGGTCCGGAGACTGTTCGCTTGTTGGTGCGTGCCGGTGCTCTCGATTCTGTGAGCGTTGAACGGAGGGCGCTGCTTCTGGATGCGGCATGGCGTCAGAAGCTTGGCATGCGTGCCGGTGCTGTGGAGATGTTTCCCGATCAGTTAGGACCGGATTGGGCACCACCGCCAGCATCGTGGTTCGAGCGCACTGCCGATGCGTTTCGTTTGCTTGGTTTTACACCAGATTGTTCATTGCTTGACCTGTTTCGGCCATGGCTGCCACGCCTCGGAGCGCGTTTGCCGGCTCCGTTGGCCGATGCTGCCGATCTGCGGCAGATGGTTGGCCGGCGTGTCAGTGTTGTTGGCCTGTTTGCCACGGGGCGCGATACCCTTACAGCGCAAGGCCGCCCGATGCAGTTTGTCACGCTGGTCGATCGATCGGGTGAGGCGGATGTCAGTCTTTTTCCGGGCATGTGCGCGCCGGTGGCGCACATGCATCTTGGCCCTTGGCTGGCGACGGGAGTGGTGGAAAGCCAGTACGATGCCATCACGCTGACAGCGCATTCGTTTCAGCCACTCAGGCGCCCGGGACTCGAAGGCAGTATCAACGCGGAGGGAATGTGCGCACTTGGAGCCTGAAAGCACGGCTTGTTGTTCCAGTAGTGTCGCCACCCATCGTTGGCGGGGTGATCGACATTGCCGGTGAGCGAATTGTTGGTGTGCGTTCGGGTGGCTACGCCGATGTCGATCTTGGCGATGCTGCCGTGGTTCCCGGACTGGTCAATGCCCATACGCACCTCGACCTGTCGGATTGCATTCAGCCCTTGCCCGTAGACGGTGGATTTGCCGATTGGATCGGTTCTGTGATAAGGCATCGAAGACGTTCGGATGCCGATCCAGTTTCTGCCGTGAAACTGGGAATAGCAGAATTGATGGATACCGCCACAACACTTGTCGGCGATATAAGCGCTGACAGTGCGAGCGACGAGTTGCTGGAGCACGCGCCCATCGATGCGGTGGTCTACCGCGAAGTGATTGGGGTGAACGATGGGCGGGCAGAATCGTCGTGGAATGATTTTGCAAGGTGGTTAGCGGCCAGAACAACCAAGGCTCGGATATTGGCAGGCGTAAGCCCACATGCTCCCTACAGCACGCATCTGGAACTGATGTCGCGAACAGGTGCTTCTGGTCTCCCAAGTCAAATTCATTTTGCCGAGACACCCGAAGAGTTGCTCTTCTTGAAAGAGAGAAGTGGCCCGTTGGCAGAAATGCTGGCGAATTTGGGTGTGGGTGAAACCAGCGGCCTAGCAACAAGCTTTAATGAAATCCTAGAACGGATGCCGGGCGTGACTCTTGCCCATGCCAATTCTGTTTCGGAAGGGTTTTTGATAGCGCATTCCAGCCATCCGCTGGTTCATTGCCCGGCAACCCACACTTGGTTTGGCCGTAGCCCTTTTCCGCTAGCCCGCCTGCTTGCATCGGGCATGATCGTCGGCTTGGGTACCGACAGTCGGGCAAGCAGCCCGGAAATCAACATGGGTCAACATCTGGGCCCGTTGCTGGATACACATCGAGACCTAAGCCCAGCTGAAGTTCTGGCATGCGGCACGCGCCACGGCGCGAAGGCATTGGGCCAAGAACGGGATCATGGGGCCATTGCGCCGGGAATGCTGGCTAATCTTGCGGTTGTGAGCCATTCCGAAAAAGGGGTAAGCGCATTGGAAGGGGTCATCTGGAATTTGGGGCACCCCCTCGGCGTACTTTGGCGGGGAGAATGGCGGAAAATCAATCGATTGGCGAATGCCAGCGTGACATGGCATGATTGATGGATCAGAATAGAACTACAGTATTTCTGGCCGGTAATCCATCCGGGTGGTATGTCGGCCGATCGAGAACACGCTCATGCGCCTGGGACATCTTGCTTTCGTCCTTCACGCCCATCTTCCTTTCGTGCGCCATCCAGAGCATCCGGAATTTCTGGAAGAAGATTGGCTGTTTGAGGCACTGACCGAAACCTACCTACCACTGATCCAGATGTTGGAAGATTTGGAACGGGACAGCGTGGACTGGCATCTGACGATGTCCGTGACACCCACTTTGGCTGCCATGCTGTCTGATCCGCTACTGCAAGACCGCTACCAGACACGGTTGAAGCGTTTGGTGGAACTGGCGGGAAAGGAACTGGAGCGAACGCGCTGGGAACCCGAGTTCCACCATGTAGCGCGCATGTACTTGGAACGATTCACCCAATGTCAGGCTCTATACGAACGGTTGGGCCGCAATCCGATTGCTGGATTGAAAAAGCTGAAAAAAAGCGGCCGGCTCGAACTCATTGGTTGCGCAGCCACCCATGGTTACCTGCCGCTGCTTTCCCCGAGTCGCAAGGCTCAGGTGGCCCAGGTGGAAATTGGTTGCCGCGAGTTCGAACGTCATTTTGGATTTCGTCCTAAAGGCATGTGGCTTCCCGAATGTGGTTACACCCCTGGTGCGGACCAGATTTTGCAGGAATGTGGCGTCGATTACTTTTTTGTAGATACCCATGGTATTTTGCTGGCTGAACCGAAACCGCGGTTTGGCGCCTATGCCCCCATCCGCTGCCCAGAGACGAATGTGGTGGCCTTTGGCCGGGATCAGGAATCGAGCCGGCAGGTTTGGAGCAAAGTGGAAGGGTATCCGGGCGATCCGTGGTACCGTGATTTTTACCGCGATGTGGGCTACGATTTAGATTACGAATATATTCGACCGTATTTGAATCCGTTTGGTGAGCGTGGTGCTGTCGGGGTGAAGTATTACCGCATCACCGGTGCTGGTGACACAAAGCTGCCATACGACCCAGGCATGGCACGCGTACGCGCCGCGGAGCACGCGGCCAACTTCCTGTTCAACCGAGAGAAGCAGGCGGAATGGGTTGCCGGTTCCATGGACGGCGTCGCGCCACTGCTACTTGCCCCATACGATGCCGAGCTATTTGGCCACTGGTGGTACGAAGGTCCCATCTGGTTGGAAGAAGTGTTCCGACAGGCGGCGCTTCGTCCACAGGGTGTGGTTTTGACCACTCCGTCGCGGTATCTCGAATCAGCGGCACATGTGCAGGTGGCATCGCCATCGTTTTCTTCATGGGGCGATGGCGGTTACAGCTCTTTTTGGCTGAACGGGACCAACGACTGGATTTACCCGCACCTTCATGAAATGGCTTGGCGCATGGAAGAACTGGCGCGCGATTTTCCCGAACCCACGGCGCTGGTTCGCCGCGCCCTCAATCAGGCGGCGCGCGAATTACTTCTTGGCCAATCGAGTGACTGGGCATTTTCCATGACAACAGGCGCGCACGCTGAATATGCGGTGGCGCGTATCCGAAGCCATGTCGTGGCATTTCTCGACCTAGACCGGCAGATCAGGTCGGGTGACGTGAATACGGATTGGCTTGCCGATCTGGAATCTCGCAACAACCTTTTCCCCGACATCGACTATCAAATATACAGTTGAATTGTCGATGACTTAAAATGTTTTCAAGTACTCAATCAAGTCGAGTACTTCAGAATCGGAGAGGTGGTCGCCAAACAGGTGTCCGCTATTGCCTCTCCCTTTAAGTGTGGTGTCATACACCTTGCGTTTTTCGTGCGCCTCGGCACGATTCGCCGTTTCGGCATCGACATCGCGGGTTTTCCAGCCGACCTTTTCCCAGTCGTAGGCGTCAGCATCCGTGTTGTAAGACCTTGTGAATCGAGTGGGCCTTTTGTCCGATCTCAGCAGATGCCACAGCGTGGGTACGGAACCGTTGTGCAAGTAGGGCGCAGTCGCCCATATGCCATCTAATGGCGGAGCCTGATATCCCCCAGTTCTGCGCGCCTTGAGTCCGGGGTTAGCTGCGTCTGTCGATTCGTTACTAAACCAGCTGCTGTTGTAAAAGTTCCCAAATTCCTGGCTAATTCCCAAATAACGTGTCGTGTCGGTTCCCACCGTTTCGAGAGGAATGACTTTCCCGGGGTAAGGACTGTTTTCGCCCGGCCCGCCATGACATTTGAAGCAAGAGGTTTCGTAAACTTTGCTCCCCCGTTCCGCCATCGCCTTGTTGATGTCTCGGGGGAAGGGTGGAGATTTCACAGAAAGGATATAAGCGCGTATATCTGCAAATGTTGTTTCTTCTTCCGAAAATCGACCGGGTCCGTTGAGCGGGTGCATCATGAATTGCATGATGCTCCGCACGGATCGGCTATCAGCTTCAGCTGTCGCGTACATCCATTTTTTTCGCTTGAGCAACCACCATGCTGGAACATCTTCACACATGGAGTCGTTAAGGCCGAGATTGCGCCATGTGAACGTCAAATTAAGCGAAGTATCGCGGAACCCAGAAAGGTAGACCGATGTAGCTCCCGCTTCATTGGTGCCCCGTGTGTTGCACATGGTGTAAGGCGGTTTCACTCGGTCTACGAAACGTCCGGATAGCTCTTCAAACAAAGCTTGTAGGTCGAGTGCCGTATTTCCCAATCCAACAATGCTTTGCCCCATCAGGCTCCCGCCATGGCATGTCATGCAGTCGAGGCATACTCCAGGTGTTCCAAAGGGCATGGGAGACGGGCGGAGGCCCATGGGTAAGTTGTCGTTGGGATAAGGGGCCAGAGCCAAGCCGTACCGTTCACGGAAGCGAGCAGGAAAATCTACAGGTTTTTCGTTCAAACCCCATCGACGCCAAGCTTCATTGACAACTGTGCGCGGAAATTGGCCCGGCGCAAAAGCCCGTGTAGTAAGGCTCGTGTAACCCCGCTCCGCAGAGGGAGGTTCAGCGCTGAAGACGAGAAACATAAGGGTGCAAGCAACAGTCATTCTGGAAATCCCGTGGAACTGCTCTCGACGGCTACACTCATGTTAAGGTCGAAAGCTATTGCTGGGTTGCCATTTCAAAGGGCTGAAGGGATTGAGTTGATCATGGGAATGACCTGGACCGTTATGCACCGGGGAAAAATTGATACGGCCAGTGTGATTGCCGGGTTGCAGGATCCGTGGCAGCTCCGCCTTGTCGATGGTTTACCCGCATTTCCCAACGAGTCAGTGCCGGAGGAATTCCAAGAAATTCGATTGGCACTGAACGGGTGCATGGTGACGTTAATTGCAGGGGAATCAGGATTGAAGCTTGTCACGTGGTCATCAATCGACCCTATGTTTAAGCAAGCCGTAGATCGTCTGGCGGAAGGTTTGGCCTCTGCTGGCGATGGTTCTGTGGCTGCACCTTCTGAATGATCGCACTAAGGTTGCGCCGCTTGAGATTTACCCGCAATGATCAGGCGCAGGTAAAGTATTGTCTGCTTCTGTTCTGCTACAGCTGGTATTTCCAATGAAACAGCCCAGCAATTAGCTTCCAGTTTTTGTATTCCACGACCGTTATTTTTGCGGCCTTCCAGAACTGGCAACACTGCGGGATGTTTTGAGGTCACAGACATTGACTGTTTGAAGAGCACATCTTGTGACGGAACTGTACCGGGTTCAGTTCCCATGGGAACCAGCAACGCAAAGTGTCTGCTCGGCGCAGTGTCTGCGTGGTCATCAGTGACCGGTTGCAAGGCGTAGCGCAGGGCATAGCTACCTGCCGGAACGGTCTGGTTACGAAAATCAGTCCACGCCTTGTCGAAATTAATGCACCCCAAAAGGCTGCCGATCGTCAAGCACTCAGGTGTTAGGCCATTGGCCAATTGTTCATTTTCTGCAGTAACCCTAAGAGATCGAACGGGATGGAGCACAATACGTTGTTGGCCACTTGTACTGACGGCAATGCCATCAGGCATGAGTGCGTCGCGCCATTGTTTAGAGATTTCAGCGGATAAAGGCTCAGAATCCTTCAGGACCATTGGGTCCATGAAGTGGATGCACAGAAGTGTGGCAAGAAACGCAATCATGTTTCTGGTTCCAAATTCGCGGGTTTGCGGGCCCAGCGTAATTTGGCGGATCGACTTCTGGGATTTCCCTTTTTTTCGTAGTCCGTTGGAACCATTGGTTCTTCAGAAATGGCGTCGTACTGGCCGGTACGCAATCCATCTTTGAATGCTTGCTTGATCAGTCGATCTTCACCGGAGTGAAAGCTGATGATGCATGCTGTGCCTCCCGGTGCCAATACGTCTGGCATGGTGCGCAGCAGGTGCTTCAAGTTCGAAATTTCCCGGTTAACCAATAATCGCAGTGTTTGGAATAAGCGCGCTGCTGGATGGGTAACCCAAGCTTGCCCCTGCCTCAGACGCCATGATGTGCCGGGCGGGGCCAGCGCTTCCTCGCAAAAATTAGCAAGTTGCGTTGTTGAAAAGAATGGAGTCGTTTGGCGAGCAGCCACGATTGCGCGCGCCAGATGACGTGCGCGCGGTTCATCGGCAAGTTCAATCATCGATTCTGCCAAAGTGTTTTCATCAATTTTCGCAAGGATCTCACGTGCTGTTTCGCCACGGGAGCGGTCCATTCGCATGTCGAGCGGGCCGTCACGCCTGTAAGAAAAACCACGGTCTGCATCGTCGATTTGCATGCTAGAGACGCCAAGATCGGCCAACAAACCATCGACACCCAACAAGCCGTGTTCACCCAATACCTGTGGGAGGCCAGCAAAATTGCCTTGGCTGGAAATGAGCTTCGTTCCCGTAGCAGGTAACTCTTCAAGAGTGCGTGCCAGTTCGCTGCCGTCCAGGTCCATAACAATCATTGTTCCGGTACCGGCCATGCGGTCGATGATGGCGCGGGTATGTCCGCCATGTCCCAATGTGACATCAGCAATCACTTTGCCTGCTGCTGGTTGGAGGTGGTCGAGAACTTCGCGCAGAAGCACAGGTACGTGCGCGCCATTTGGAGTAGAACGCCCATCCCGAGACTGGTTCCTGAATCGATTGGCCATAAAACTAACTGCCCACGAGAATCAAAGATGAGTTTACCAACACCGCGTGCCGTGTTCTTCGATCTAGATGGTACCCTGATCGATAGCTATGACGCTATTACGTCCAGTGTAAATCATGTCCGCCGAAACCGGTCGCTGGAGCCACTGACAGTTGATGAAGTTCGTTCAAAAGTTGGGCATGGGGTTGAAAAATTGCTTCGGTCAACCGTGCCGGGAACCGACTTAGCAAGCGATATTCCGCTTTACAAGGAACATCATCAAGTTGCTTGCGTTCAGTATACCCGGTTGCTGCCCGGAGCCGTGGAATTGTTAGATTCATTGGCGAAGCATGGCATTGGTGTGGGTATTTGCAGCAATAAACCCAAAGGGTTTACCCGCTTGATATTACAGGCCTTGGAAATAGAAGGGCGGTTTGACACCGTATGTGGCCCAGAAGATTCCACTCATCCCAAGCCCCATCCCGGAATGTTGCTGGAAGCAGGTCGCCGATTGAATGTATCTCTTGCCAGTTCACTTTATGTTGGAGACATGTTGGTAGATATACAGGCGGGTAGGGCTGCCGGGTGTCCGATTTGGGTTGTGGCAACTGGATCTGATACTCGCGAATCCTTGGCATTAGGCCAACCAGATGGCTTGTTTACAGACCTTTGGGAACTTGCCAGCGCATTGGATCTGAGAGAAGCGAAATGATGTCCATAGACACTTTGCTCGTGATCTAGCACCCCGGGAGTGGACCACACATGCCGCGACTGATCGTGACCCGCGGTGCCGACGAAGGCAAGCAATATAACCTGAATGTCCCATTGGTTTTGATCGGGCGCGATCCTGCTGCCCGAGTCCGTCTGCTGGATACGGAAATATCTCGGCGCCATGCGGAACTAGTGGAAACGTCAGACGGCTACAGGTTGCGAGACCTTGGCAGTGCCAATGGAACGTTTGTCAATGGCCGCTCGGTTCAAGATGTTCTCCTGCGCTCTGGCGATCGAGTGCAAGTGGGCCAAACAGTATTGGTTATTGTTGCTGAAGGAAGCCGCAAATCGGGCGCATCTAGTCTGGCTGAGAAAATCAATCTGGTAACTGGGCAGGTTCAAGGATCCTTGGGTGGAACAGTAGTCAGTCGCCTAGGTGAAACTGAAGGCGACAAACTGCTGACTCGAGGGGGGCAGGGTGAAGGCGAATGGCTGCGGCGCGCTCTGGCTAACCTCGGAGTCATGTACGAAACTGCGACAGCTATCAGCAACATCTACGAGTTGGACAAGTTGCTGGCACGGTTGCTGGAACTGGTTTTTCGCAGTATTGATGCGGATCGAGGCTGTATTCTTCTCGACGAACGCGAGGTTGCTGGCGATCCTGACCCAACCGCGTTTACCCCTCGAGCGGTTTACTGGCGAGGTGGATTGCATGGAGCACCTCCCCCGGGAATTGAAGCAATTCATGTCAGCCGCACACTGATCGAGCACGTACTAAGGCGTAAGGAAGGCGTTTTGGTTTCTGATGCCAAGGCCGATGAACGATTCCAAACCGCTCCTAGCATTGTTAGGTCCCGTGTACGTGAGATTCTGTGCGTGCCATTGCGCGGCCGAGATCAAACCGTTGGATTGCTTTACCTCGATACAACGCGCGAATCCTCGGCAATGGAACTCTTGAGACCAGCTCAGGATTCTCCATCCTTTCAGGAAGATCATCTCAAACTAGCGATGGCCATGGCGCATCTCGCAGGGTTGGCAGTAGAAGAAAATCGGCATTACCAAGCACTGATTCAGGCGGAGCGCTTGGCCGCGGTGGGAACAGCTATGGCATCGCTATCGCACCATATCAAGAACATACTTCAGGGGCTTCAAAGCGGTTCGGACATCGTCAAAATGGCAGCGGAAGACGAGTCATGGGACACGCTTAAACAGGGGTGGCGCATTGTAGAACGGAATCAAAAACGAATCTATGACCTTGTGCTGGATATGCTCAGCTACTCAAAGGAACGGGAACCATCGTTGGAATTGTGCGACCTAGGAAGCGTGGCGCAAGAAGCCTTCCAGTTTATGAGCCAAAAAGCAAAAGACCTTGGTGTTGCTATGTCTTTTGAAATTGGTGAAAGCCATGGAATGATCATGGCGGATCCGGAAGCCGTTCACCGGATCATTCTCAACTTACTAGGGAACGCCCTTGATGCGGTGGAACCAGAAAGTGGAATCGTAAAGTTAACAGTGCCGGCAGGAACGGATCCCGGGAAAATTGAATTGACAGTGGAAGATAACGGTCCTGGGGTTCCCCGGGAAAAAATGGAAGAAATATTCAAGCCGTTTGTTAGCAGCAAGGGTAATCGCGGCACAGGGTTAGGCCTGCCAGTGAGTCGAAAACTTGCTCGTGAACATGGCGGTGATCTCACACTCGAAACAGGGCCGGAAGGGCAAACCAGATTTCGGCTGGTGATACCCAGAACAGGGCAGGATCGTTCGGAAGTTACGATGGCGCCGTGAAAGTGCAAGAAATCACATCGAGCCATTGAATGGATGGGTGGCTTGGGTGATTTGGGAGAAGGTTTCCAACATTGTCTTTTCTTCAGCCTCCACACCCTCGCTTGTTACCGAACGGTTCTTCCAAGTAAACTGTCTGCATGACTCTCCGGCACTGTTATCTGGAGAGTGTGAGGGAACATTGGATCCTTTGATCATGACTAATCCTTCCGCTGCAAGCGCGGCCAATCTTCCATTGATCGAGGACATGTACGACCGCTGGAGGAATGATCCCCAGTCGGTTGATCCCTCGTGGACATATTTCTTCGATGGATTCCAAGCGGGACTGGATCGTTCCGGCACTGGTCCAGTCACTAAAGACGGTTCAGACCATATCGGAATATCCCGACTGATCCGGCGATACCGCGATTTGGGCCATTTGGTGGCACATCTTGATCCATTGGCGCCGCCCCAATCCGATCATCCCCTTCTTGATCCAGTACAGTTTGGATTTACTCAGTCTGACTTGGATCGCTATTTCGACTGTTCTGAATTTTATGGCATGGCTCGGGCAACATTGCGCGAACTACTTTCCGCACTTCGTGAAACGTATTGCCGCACCATTGGCGCGGAATATATGCATGTGCAAGATCCCGTAACGCGCCAGTGGCTGGCCGGAAAGATGGAAAACTGCCGCAGCCGGTCCAATCTGACACAGTCTGATCAGGCCCGCACCCTGGAAGCTCTACTGCGCGCTGAACAGTTCGAAAACTTTCTGCAAGTTAAGTTCACCGGGCAAAAACGTTTTTCCCTTGAAGGTGGTGAATCACTGATTCCCCTTCTTGATATAATGGCAGATGTTTGCCCATCATTAGGGGCAGACGAAATCGTTCTAGGAATGGCCCACCGTGGTCGATTAAACGTGCTCGTTAATTTCATGGGAAAACCGGTAGACGAAGTTTTTGCTGAATTTGAAGAAAACTTTGAAAGCTCGTCGATGGATGGCGATGGCGACGTCAAGTATCATCTGGGGTATTCTGGTGACCGGAAAACGTCCGATGGCGGCAAAGTTCACCTCTCATTGACACCTAATCCAAGCCACCTTGAAGCTGTCAATCCGGTGGTAGAGGGGCGGGTCAGGGCTAAACAGTATCGCAAAACAGATACAGAACGTTCACGGGTCATCCCGTTGCTAATTCATGGCGATGCGGCTTTTGCAGGTCAGGGGATCGTTGCTGAGTCTTTGAACTTGTCAAATTTGCAGGGGTATACCACCGGTGGCACCATTCATGTGGTGATCAACAACCAGATCGGCTTCACAACCATTCCAGCCGATGCGCGCAGTACCTATCATTGCACGGATGTTGCAAAAATCATTCAGGCACCGATTTTTCATGTGAACGGGGACGATCCAGAAGCCGTGGTTTATCTGGCACGCCTGGCTGTTGAATACCGCCAGCAGTTCAAGCGAGACGTTGTCATCGACATCGTCTGTTATCGTAAACACGGCCATAATGAAGGGGACGAGCCTGCTTTCACGCAGCCTTTGATGTATTCGTTGATTCGCTCGCGTCAATCAACACCGGTTCGATATGCCAAGCATCTTGAAACACACGGAATTGTCAGCGCGGAAGAAAGATCGCGCATGTCGGGTGAAATCGATAAGCACCTTGAATCATCACTGACACGAGAACGCGCCGGTATTGTCAACTACAAGGGCATGCGTGGATTTGAAGGAACGTGGAAAGGTCTGAAAGGCGTTTTTTCTCACGCACCAGCACCAACTCAGGTTGCGGAGGCTACTGTTCGCGACGTGGCTATGCGCTTGGGAACCATTCCGAATGAGTTCAATGCGCATCCGAAAGTACGCGAGATCCTTTCCCGCCGCTTTGGATCTGTAAAAGATAATCAGCCACTCGACTGGGGTACGGCGGAAGCCATGGCTATGGGCACCCTTCTCAATGAAGGGATCAGTGTCAGAATCACCGGTCAGGATGTTCGAAGGGGAACATTCAGCCACCGTCATGCTGTTCTTTTTGATACCAAGACGAATGAGCGTTATAGCCCACTGTCGGCCATTTGCCCGCCTAGTACAGGCTTCGAAATCTATGACAGTTTGTTGTCCGAAGCCGCAGTTCTGGGTTTTGAATTTGGATATTCGCTCGATGCGCCAGACTGGCTTGTCATTTGGGAAGCCCAGTTTGGCGACTTTGTCAATGGCGCGCAGACAATCATCGATCAATTTATCTCGGCCAGTGAATCAAAATGGCGTCGTGATAGCGGGTTGGTGATGCTTCTGCCGCACGGATACGAGGGGCAAGGGCCGGAACATTCAAGTGCGCGACTGGAAAGATTTTTGCAACTTTGCGCTGAAGACAACATGCAGGTCGCGAGCCCAACAACACCCTCGCAGATCTATCATATCCTCAGGCGTCAGATGAAACGCAATTTCCGCAAACCGCTGATTATCATGTCGCCCAAGAGTTTATTGCGTCACAAGGCGGCTGTTTCTACCGTGGCGCAATTGGTTGAAGGTAGTTTTCAGGAAATCATTGATGACGCTTCCGCAGAACCTTCCAAGGTTAAGCGGGTTGTCCTCTGCTGCGGAAAAGTTTACTACGATCTCAATGAAGAACGTGAAAAACAAAAGTTGGTGGATGTGGCAATTGTTCGCGTGGAACAATTGTACCCACTCCACATGGATCGACTTGAAAGTGTGATCAAGCGATACAAGAAAAGCCAGCAGTTGATTTGGGCTCAGGAAGAATCTCAGAACATGGGTGCATGGTTCTTTATGGAGCCTCGTTTACGCGCATCCGGATTCAATCCTGTTTTTGTCGGTCGTGACGCTAGTGCCAGCCCCGCTACCGGGGTGAAAAAAGTCCACGAGCGTGAACAAAAAGAACTTGTTTATCAGGCATTGTGTGGCAATGGCATGCATGTAGTGGGCCCGATTGGCAAACTCGCAGGTGCAGCCGATTCTGCCGCGACTCCGCGCGACAAGGTTTCAGCACGCGTTTGATAGCAGTTACATTACTTTTTATGAAGAAAGGGGGAATGGATCGGGAGGTGTGTTCAGGCAAATGGATGTTGCTTGCTGCTCCCGCTCGTTATCACCATGACTATTGAAATCAAAGTTCCATCTGTTGGCGAATCGGTTACCGAAGGTGTGCTTTCGCGATGGATTTGCAAGTCTGGACAGGAAATCAAAGCCGGCGATCCTGTTTTCGAACTGGAAACAGACAAGGCTTCTCAAGAGATTCCCAGCCCTGCTGAAGGTATTCTTGAAATTGTTGTTCCTGAAGGTGAAAAAGTACTCGTAGGTGCTGTTGTTGGGCGTATTGCCCCGGGCAAGATTTCGTCTGTAGTTCCTGCCGCATCAGATTCTGCTCCAGTAGTATCGGCCCAGCCAGTTTTGTCGTCTGCCTCTCCTGCTGCCAGACAAATTGCCGCAGAACAGGGTATTGATACATCCAAAATCGCAGGCTCTGGTCGGGATGGACGTGTCATCAAGGAAGATGTGCAGGCCGTTGTATCCAGCCAAAAGGCTGTACCGGCTTCCACGGCTTCGCCTGCCCCTGCAAACGTTGTCGTACGGTCACCTGGTGTGCGGAGCGAGAATCGTACACGCATGTCGACCTTGCGTCAGCGCATTGCGGAAAGACTTGTTTCTGCCCAGCACAATGCTGCAATCCTCACGACTTTCAACGAAGCTGACATGTCAGCCATCATGGCGCTTCGGGCAAAATACAAAGATTCATTCCAGAAAAAGTATGGCGTTGGTCTTGGTTTCATGGGATTTTTTGTCAAGGCGGTTGTTGAAGCTGCGCGTGCATTTCCAACTGTTAACGCTCGGATTGATGGTACAGATGTCATCACCCCAGACTATTTGGATGTAGGTGTTGCCGTCAGTACAGGAAAGGGCCTCATGGTCCCTGTTCTACGCGACGCTGATAAGCTGTCATTCGCTCAAATTGAAAAGGGTATAGTCGATCTCGCCGTGAAGGCTCGTGACGGAAAGATATCGGT
Source organism: Candidatus Kuenenia stuttgartensis (assembly GCA_945875585.1). Lineage (GTDB taxonomy): Bacteria > Planctomycetota > Planctomycetia > Gemmatales > Gemmataceae > REEB421. The sequence continues at coordinate 60,105 of CAMCLK010000025.1, forward strand.
TGCAGATCTTCAGGGTGGCACATTTACCATCACCAATGGTGGTGTATTTGGTTCGTTGTTATCAACTCCTATCATTAACCCACCGCAGAGTGGGATTCTGGGCATGCACACGATCCAGAAGCGCCCGGTCGCCGTGGATGATCAAGTGGTGATTAGGCCCATGATGTACCTTGCCCTCTCCTATGACCACCGCATTATTGACGGTCGTGAGGCTGTTGGATTTTTGGTAAGAGTCAAGGAATGCGTTGAAAATCCTGAGCGTTTAATGCTTGAGATTTGATTCGTGTTGGTGCAATTTTAGAGAGGTGTGAAGTGGCTTCTTACGATCTCGTTGTTATTGGTGGTGGCCCGGGTGGATATGTGGCTGCCATCCGTGCCGCTCAATTGGGAATGAGCGTTGCTTGTGTTGAAAAGCGTGCCACTCTTGGCGGAACGTGCCTCAACGTTGGATGTATCCCAAGCAAGGCACTGCTGGATTCGAGCGAACTGTTCAGCGTGATTGGCCATCAGGCCGCCAAACATGGAATTAAAGTTCCAGCGCCACAATTGGATTTGGCATCCATGCTTGGGCGCAAGGATAAAGTTGTGAAGGAACTCACTTCAGGAGTTGCCTTCCTTCTTAAAAAGAACAAAATTGACGTTTTGCATGGTGCTGGAAAAGTTTCCGGCCCTGGGCAAGTGGCTGTTGATCTTGCTTCTGGCGGAAGATCGAATCTGACGTGTAAGCACATTCTGTTGGCTACTGGTAGTGAACCGATCAATTTGCCATTCTTGCCATTTGATGGGAAAAATATTGTCAGCAGCACAGAGGCACTCACTTTTGACAAGGTTCCTGATCACTTGATACTTGTCGGAGCGGGGTATATCGGTTTGGAATTAGGATCTGTATGGAAAAGACTTGGTTCCCGCGTGACCGTGGTTGAGTATCTACCACGTATCCTTGCCATCGCTGACGCCGAAATGGCCACCCTTCTTCACAAATCGCTTGAAAAACAAGGAATGGTTTTTCAGCTTGGGACAAAAGTAACCGGAGCAACTCCTGAGAAGAACGGTGTTACTCTTCGCTGTGAAGCTGATGGAAAACCTGTGAACATCAAGGGAGACAAAGTGCTTGTCTGTGTTGGCAGAAAGGCTTACACACAGGGATTGGGCCTAGAGTCTGTGGGGCTTGTGCCAGATTCCCGTACAGGCCAATTGGCAGTTGACGCCAATTACCAAACGCAGGTGGCAGGGATTTATGCCGTAGGCGATTTAATTGCTGGGCCAATGCTGGCGCACAAAGCTGAAGACGAGGGGGTAGCTTTTGCAGAACGTTTGGCGGGCCAGAAAACCCATGTTGATCATGCTACCATCCCAAGTGTGATTTACACGTGGCCGGAATTATCCAGTGTCGGACGCCATGAAGAGGAACTCAAGGCAGCTGGAATCGCTTATAAGACTGGTAAGTATGCATTTAAGGCAAATGCCCGAGCCAAGTGCATGGATGAGGAAGATGGGCTCGTGAAAATTCTGGCGGATGCCAGTACCGATCGCGTACTGGGCGTTCACATATTTGGTCCTCGCGCGTCCGATCTGATTGCTGAGGCTGTGACCATTATGGAGTTCCGTGGCTCAAGCGAAGACATCATTCGAATCTGCCACGCGCATCCGACTCTTTCTGAGGTAACTCGGGAAGCTGCCATGGCGGTACACAAGCGCGCCATCCACGCCTAGCCCTACAACCCGCGCATCTGTTTTGCGTGGCCCCGTTTCGGGTGTCGCTCGCCAGATTTCTTCAAGAGTGGGCGTGTGCGCGACGGGGTGTTTGCCAGAAAATAGGTGAGTCATGGCGACTCACCTCATTAGCTTCCTGATACTCGGCCTGACAGGGAACCAACTCCCTGTCCCAGCACCTCTGTTTTCTGATTCGGAATCTATTCCTTCTGCAGTTTCAGGTTCGCGCGACCTATACCAAACCGTGATTGCGCGGCGAACGCTTGCCCAACAACCTGATATGGCAATGTTGAATCTCATCGTTCGCGTTCGAGGCAACAGGCTTACCGTTTCTGGTACTGTTCCAAATGCTGTAATGGCAAAGCGTGTTGTCCAAACGCTGGAAGCCCTCAGAGGTATCAGCGATGTCAGGAGTAATCTTGTTGTAGATTCGAAGGAGATTTTGCCAACCGCTAGGTTGGACCCAATTCAAGCGAAACAGCCATTAGCCGTTGAAGTGCGACGAAATCATGTTCCGATCGATAATTTTCAGGAACAACCATCGAAAATATCGAACCCTCAATCAAATCAACGAACTGCTGGTACTGTGAGCCGTGTTTTAACGTTGCCACAGGTAGATATTGAACCCCTTGGCTCCCTTCAAAATCATCCTCAGAAGGAGGTTGGTTTGTTGGTCGCAGAGTTGATTCAAATGGAACCGCGTTTTGGCACGATCAAGTATGCGGTGGTGAATGGAATTCTGCGAATAGATGGTGATGTTGATAGGCAACTTGGAATGGAATTCGCCAAGAGGGTCGCGAAAATTCCGGGCGTTCAGCGGGTTCAAATTTCTGGCGAATAGTCGTTGCTTGCTCATTCATTTGCTAAGTTACCAATCGGTAAGTCCTAGTAGTCAGATGGTTGCTCCAGAGTGAATTCCCTCTGTGTACTGTTCCTGTTGCCTTTCCAATTGGCCGGCCATGCTACTTTGATTGTGGCGTGTCACAATTGGTGGTACGGCAGGCTTATAGGCCGTCGATTAACAGATGCTGTTCAGCTTATTCATCTTGCGTTATTGGTTTTGATGCCGATTTTATGGGTTCCGATTTTATGGGACCAATATCCGTTCGTGCAGTTGATCGGACAATATTACAGTTACCTATCGCTGGCAGGCTTTGGCCTACTTATTTTCGTAACAATTTTCCGTAATTTAAGAATCGTGCCTAGCGAAGTTGTTTGCCTTGGTTGGGAGCATCTCAATCCACAATCGTATCTTGGCCATTCTGGATCAGGTCCAGGATGGCGAGGGCGTTTGGCAATGATTCCGGGCAACGATGTTCTGCATCCTGTCCTGAGGCGGTATGAGTTGAACCTTGGTTCACTTGATCCAATCTTGAACGGACTTAAAATCCTCCATATTTCTGATTTCCATTTTGGGAAAACACCAACGAGGGAATGGTATCAGGCTGTCATGCGGATGTGTGGAATGGAATCACCGGACCTCGTTCTTTTTACGGGCGATTTGGTAGATGGATTGGCACAACACGATTGGATTCCGTCAACCTTGGGTCACCTTTCAGCATCTTCCACTTCTGTTGGAATTCTGGGTAACCACGACACATGGTACGAGCCCAAGATGATAGAGCGCCGTCTGAGAAATATTGGGTTTCAGATGGTTGGTGGTTCAGTGCTTCAAATTCAAGTTCGCGGTAAGCCTATTTGTGTCATGGGAAATGAGCTCCCTTGGCGTGGGTCTCCACCCGTGGTACCGGAAGAATTCAAAAACCAATTCCTCATTGCCTTGTGCCATTCTCCTGATGAAGCCATCTGGGCTGCTCAGAATGGAGCTCAATTAATTTTTTCTGGCCATGTTCATGGCGGGCAAATCCGTATCCCGTTAATTGGACCTGTCATCATGCCTAGCCGGTATGGACGAAGGTTTGATTCAGGATGGTTCCGTATAGGAAAATCACTTCTGCACGTTAGTTGCGGGCTAGGCGGATCGCAGCCTGTTCGCTGGCGCTGTCCCCCAGAAGTGACAATGATTACCTTGAGGGGTTCTGGCCATGACCAGTCATGTTGACAGTGGACCCGGTTCTATCTCTGCTGAAGAATATATTTCCTATTTGAAGCTTCAACCGTTGGATCGTGAAGGAGGGTGGTATCGGGAGACTTGGCGTTCAAATGAAAGCATCCAACTATCAAGTCACAATGGTCTCCGAAGCGTTGCCACTACAATCTATTACATTTTGAACATTGGACAGCATTCCCGTTTGCATTATCTGCCAGGACCAGAAATATACTGTCATCATGCCGGCGCTCCTTTATCGATCCTTTTGTTGGGCGAATCTGATTACCCAGACGGCCGTGAAGTTGTCTTGGGTAGTAATGTCGTTCTGGGGGAAGTTCCACAACTGCTTATCAACGGTGGGGTTATTCAAGCGGCAATCCCTAAGGGAGTCCCAGGTTGGTCCCTTGTCAGTACGTACATGTCACCCGGCTTTGAATTTGAAGACTACAAGGAACCGGATCTTGATGCCTTGATGTCACGGTATCCAAATCATCAATCTCGAATCCTGAGGCACAAGTAAGGATTTCGCCTTTATTCACCCTAGACAGAATGTCTAGCATCGTGCCAACTGCAAGCAGGATGCAAGCCAATGGTTGTGAATCGAAAACTTATAGTCGTTGCTGATGACCTGGGTATTGGTTTTGAAACTGACAGGGGAATCATTGAACTTGCATGCAAAGGTGTTGTAAGTGCAACTGTCCTCCTCGTGAATTCACCAACGGCCCGACAGGCTGTTGCGGCATGGTTAAAAGCAGGAAAACCATGTGATCTAGGCTGGCATCCCTGCCTCACGCTGGACAAGCCCATTCTTGCGCCAGAACAGGTTCCTTCATTGGTAGATAGGAATGGGGATTTTTGGAAATTGAACACGTTTTTGACGAGATGGATGTTTGGGCTGATCAGTCAGGTAGATGTTTATCAAGAATGGTGTGCTCAGTTGACTGCTTTTCGGGAGATGACAGGGGTAAATCCAGTTCTTATCAATACGCACCAGCATGTTGGAATATTGGCACCCTTCGCAAATATTCTTGTTCAAATTCTTGAATCCCTTCCTGTAAAACCATGGGTGCGACGTGTTGTTGAATCGCAAAAGACAATCAACATGATTTCTGGTGCCCGACTGAAACGTTGGTTTTTGTGCAGTTACGGGAAAGTCCAAGCAAAAGCCCTTGATTACCATAAGTTTCCAGGAGCTAAAACGATGATCGGACTAACAGACCCATATTGTCTTAAAAACGACCGTTTTTTTGATGAATGCTTACAATCTGGGTGGGGAGATATTGTTGAATTGATGTGCCATCCAGGTTATGTGGACACATCATTGATAGGGCGCGATGTAACCGAATATGGTGATGGATTAACCAGAAGGCAATGGGAACTGGGCATCCTCGGCAATCCACAATTTTTAAATGATGCTGCGGCATGCAATTACCAAATAGTACGTCCTTCGAGTTGCATGGGAAGCGGGAGATTGGCATGCTGATATGCCATAAGCAAGAATCGCATATCATAAAAAAAAACAGTCGCTTGTGGTGGATACTGCCAGTTGTGTTTGGTTTGCTTGTAATGGCAACAGCCATTCGCGCTTTGATTCAGCCCCGCAAGCATTCTGTATTTTCGTGTTATTATATGGCTGGATTGCACTGGGGAGAGCGTCAATCTCTTTACGACCGGGCGGACATGGTCGGTGGAATTGATGTTTACAGGTACCACCCTGTATTTGCTGTATTGATGGTTCCGTATAGTTATCTTCCTGAAAATATAGCGGGAATGGTTTGGCGTATTTTTGGCGGCATGTGCCTAGGATACGTCATGGTCCAGGCATTACGGGCTGAATCTGGCAAAATTCCTGCTGGTTTGTTGGCATTGGCCGGAATTCCTTGGATTCTTTGTTCCTTGACCAGCTTAAACAATGGACAATTGAATGTTGAATTGGTTTCCGCTACTGCAGGCGCTACTTTATTGGCAGTTCGGAAGCATTCAGTAGGATGTGGTGTTCTTCTTGGAATTGCGGTGATTCTGAAAATATTTCCAGTAGCTTATTTGGGCCTGTTTGCTTTGGTCATGCCGTGGCGCATGCTGGTTGTGGCATTCGGTGTGATTGGTGGAATGTTTATTGTTCCATTTGTTGCTGCGCCTACTAGTTATGTAATTCAAGAATATCAATCATGGATGTCATTTTTGGGTGTGGATGATAGGTCGAATTATTCATTGAAAGATGGTTATCGAGATTTATGGATGTTGTGGCGCCTTTCTGGCCTTCCAACGCATCGGCCAACTTACCAAGTAATTCAAGTACTCGGTGGTCTGATGCTTTGCATTCCTATTCTATGGGCACAAAATAAATTGGATCATCGCTCGTTGTGCCGGATGATTTTCGGTTTGTCTACTGGTTGGATTTTACTGCTAGGGCCTTCCTCTGAATCAAGCACTTACATTTTACTTGGACCATGGTTGTTTTGGACGGTCATTGAATCTTACAAGAATCCACGTGGATTTCAAGATTATTGCTTATTGGGTTCCATAGGTTGTCTTGTTTTAAGCGCAACTGGTGGGTTATTTAAGGCTACTGCAGATTGGCACGCATTGGGCTGGCACCCATTATCAGCACTTTTCCTCATGGTATGGGAATTCGTTGGTTTAATGCGTTTCAAATCGGTTTCTGAATCGAGTTGATTGCTTGATATGGGAGGCTGAGATAATGAGTTCAACAGCCTCTCTGGCTTCAGAAGGTGCCAAGCCTTTAGTTTCAATTGTTTGTCCTGCCTTCAATGAAGAAGCTGTGCTTCCACTTTTTCATGCTGTTCTTACCAATACATTAGAAATGACATTAGCGCCGAGTAGCTGGGAGATCATTTACGTAGATGATGGCTCTACAGATCAGACATGGGAAATCATGGTTCAGCTCATTCGGAATGTTCCAGGTGCCAAGGCTATCCGACTTGCTCGAAATGTGGGCCAACAACATGCTATGACTGCAGGAATTGAGCATGCCATGGGAGATGCTGTTGTCACCATGGATACAGATCTGCAGCATCCGCCAGAATTAATTTTTGATCTTGTAAATGTTTGGAAAGAAGGGGCAATCGTTGTTCAAACAGTACGCATGGAGGACCCCAATCTTTCATATTTTAAACGAATAACTTCTAGACTGTTTGGAAATGTCATGGGATGGTTAAGTGGTTTGGATGTTCGCCCAGGGGCTGCAGATTTTCGCTTACTGGATCGTGCTGCTGTGAATTCTTTGAACGCAATGCATGACAATCCGCGACTAATGCGGGCAGCCGTAGCGAGTCTGAAATACCCAACTCAATACATTGATTACCATCCACAGAATCGTGCTGCAGGTGTTTCAAAATATGGTCTGCGTAAAATGTTGATGTTAGCGGTTCAAGGTTTTTGGAGTTATGGGCAAGGAATTAACTGGATTTTTACAGGGATGCGTGAGGCAGGATTATTAGGATGTATCGTATCAATACCATTTATTTGTTTGGCGTATGACTATGGATATTCGCTTGGATTAACTATTTTTGGAACATCATTCAGTGTATGGTTGATATCGACCATAGGTGTGAACTGGCACGGAAGAGTTAGTGGGATTGCTGCCAATCAAACTGCCGCGTCACGATATATTGTGGCGGCGAAAGCTATTTCCCAGATTCGTCGCAATCCGGAAGATATGGAGAGTCTGG
>CAMCLK010000026.1 GCA_945875585.1 Candidatus Kuenenia stuttgartensis
CAGCCGATGCTGGGTGCCCATCGCTGGCCTCTTTACACAGGTCTTGAATTGGCCCAGTACCGCGACTGGCTTGTCACAAGGCGCCGCCTCGCCGGCCCGGGTTCTTATACCTGGACATGGATCCAGACACACCTGCCCCGCTGGCACACGCTAACAGCATACGACCGAGAACCAGCGGAATCATTTCCGGATCCGGTAGGGCCACAACCCGAGCAGATTCGTCTGATGGCGCATATTGCCATCGGTTCAGGAATGAAGGGATTGGCTTTCTGGTCGGATCGTTTTCTGTCGGATACGCATTCTGGACGCGATCGCCTTTTGGGCATGGCGCTGCTGAATATGGAACTGCAAATGCTCGAGCCGCTGCTGGTCAGTGCCGAAGAGCCCCGGTGGATTGAGACGTCTGTTCCCGAGGTTCAGGCAGCGGTGCTTCGGTGCGACAAGTCGCTGTTGATCCTGCCTGTGTGGTTGGGCCGTGGGACACAGTTCGTTCCTCCGCAAGCTGCCAAACAGATCCTCGATATTGTCATTCCGCAAGCCCCAGTTGGCACCAGCGCTTGGGAAGTTTCCACAGGTGGAGTCAGGGCTGTGCCATGGAGCCGTGTAGCCGGTGGTATGAAGGTGCGATTACGTGATTTCCACCTGACATCTGCCGTGGTCATCAGCCCCGATATGGGAACCACAGGCCCCATCGTTCGCCTCCAGGAACTTCAGCGCCGCAACGCTCGTACCGCGGCACAATGGTCGCAAGAACTATCGATCGAAACACTCGCCAAAGTCCGCCGAACGGTGGCCGATCTTGAACAATGCGGTCATGGCGAAGCGGAAGCCCCCACTCTGATTGCCCGCGCGGAGGCCAATCTGACCAATTGCGCTGTCTTGCGTGCCAATGGTGAACACGACAATGCCCACGCCGAGGCGGAACGCGCACTCAGACCATTGCGGCTACTGATGCGCCTGCACTGGGAAAGGGCGCTCAAGGAACTCGACACTCCCTTGGGAACAGCCTATTCCGGAAGCTTTTTCACGCTGGCTAAGCATTGGCAATACATGGATCGGTTACGTAGCTTAAAGCTTGCGCAGAATGTGCTTCCCGGTGGGGACTGCGAACTGCCGCCTGAGCAGGAATTGAAAGGCTGGACATTGCAGGAAGATGCGACGGCCGATGCCGTCATTCCAACCGCGCGCCGCGTCACCACGACACCGCACGCAGGCGCCCAGTGCCTGATGCTGAAAATGGAACCCAAGGATCGCACCAACTCGCCTCAGGCACTTGAACGTGCACTGGTGGCAGTTCAAACACCCGATATCAACCTGCCTCCTGGCATGGCCGTTCGTTGCAGTGCTTGGATCCATATTCCCAGACCCGTGGCTGCCAGCGCCGACGGGGTGCTTTTTTACGATAGCGCGGGTGGCGAACCTCTGGCTTCGCGATTGCCGTCTACTGCTGGATGGCGCCAAATCACGCTTTACAGAAACGTGCCGGCAAGTGGAAAAATCCATTTAACCATGGCACTGACTGGCTTAGGAACCGCCTATTTTGACGACATCAAAATAGAGCCCCTGATCGATGGTTCTGGCAACGACGTCAGACCGACGGCTCAGCCAACCAATCCGTAAGCGGCCAATGCATCGCGAACGCGCTGTTCACTGGCAGCATCAAGCTCGCACAGGGGCAGGCGCACATCGCCCGTGTCGCGGCCCAATATCTTCAACGCGGTTTTCAACGGAATCGGATTGGTGGCAATGCCCAGAAGGTCGCGGGCTAGGCCAAATATCTTCCGGTGCCACTCCAACGCTTCAACGGTTTTGCCTTCCCTGTAAGCAAGAACCATCGCGCGCATGTCGGCTGGAACAATATTTCCCACCACCGATACAACGCCCGATCCGCCCACTGACATCAAAGGCAATGTCAGGCTGTCGTCGCCACTCAGCAGAGTAAGGTCGGTTAGCGCCAAAATCTGGGAAGCCTGATCCAACGACCCCGTTGCTTCCTTAATGGCGACAATCGCGGGCAGTTCCGCAAGCCGCGCAACCGTTTCTGGGGTCATCGACGAGCCTGTACGTCCGGGAATGTTGTAAAGAACAATGGGCAAACCCACTTCATCGGCAATAGCTTTGAAATGGCGATAAAACCCTTCCTGAGTAGGCTTGTTATAGTATGGACCAACGATAAGCGCGCCATCAGCGCCAGCCTTCTTGGCAAAACGGGTCAGGCTGATCGCCTCACTGGTGCAATTGGAGCCTGTACCTGCCATCACCTTCAAACGGCCTGCCGCGCGATCCACCACCGTGGCAATGACCTTTTCGTGCTCATCATGCCCCAGTGTGGGAGATTCTCCCGTGGTTCCAACAGGAGCCAAGCAATCGGTTCCTTGGGACACATGCCAATCAACAGTATTGGCCAAGGCTTTGTAATCGACCGCACCATCGCGGAACGGTGTGATCAACGCCACTGTCAAACCTGCAAACTGTTCGCCTTTAGCACGCCGCATGGCCCTTCTCCCCGCACATCAATGAACGAATACTCTTTTGTACCATCCCCGCCTCATTATGCCCACGATAAGATATTCAGAAGTTGGCAAGTTCGGGCAGTTTACGGTTTAAAGCGAAGGTCTAACGGAGTCTCCCATGCCTTTGCCTTTGAATATCCGTGCCGTTTTTTTCGATGCCGTGGGCACAGTTCTGGAACCATCCCCACCCGTTCGCTTGGCGTACCTCCATGCTGGTCGCAGACATGGCCATGAAGCAACCGAGGCGGAAGTCGACCTTAGGTTTCGTAGCGCATTCGCGGCAGAAGAAGCTCGGGATCGGGCCTCTGGCCTGCGCACCAACGAGGAGCGTGAGGAACAGCGCTGGCGTTCCATTGTCGCCTCGACGTTGCCCGGAGTTCCCGACCAGAACCTTTGCTACCGCGAACTACACGATCACTTTGGCCGCCCGGATGCTTGGCAAGTTCTTCCCGGTGCCGCGGAAATTATCGGCTTGCTGGTTGAACGAGGCATGATGGTGGGGATCGCATCGAACTTCGATTCTAGGCTGCACGGCATTGTGCGCGCCAAACCGGAATTGGCACAAATTGGCCCGGTAGTTGTGAGCTCGGAAATTGGTTGGCGCAAGCCCGCGCCTGAGTTTTTCCAACACCTCGCAGATCTGACGGGAATAGCGACATCGCACATATTAATGGTCGGCGACGATGCTGAAAACGACGTGGCCGGACCACGCCGCGCGGGCATGGCATCGCTATTGGTATCGCCAGCCCGGCCGCACAGGAACGCCCCGGGTCTGGCCGCTGTTGGTTCCCTTCTGGATGCCAACAGATCGTAAAACTGTTCCGAAGTTACGCCACGCGAGGCTTACTTCCCCTGAATTCTGGCCCACGCCAGCCCTGGCAGGTCGGAACGGTACATGACAAGTCTGGTGTGGTCGACCTCGGTAACATAAACCGTTCGGCCATCCTTGCCGCCAAAACACAGGTTGCTTGGCTTTCCGCCGAGCACATCTATTTCTTTCAAAATCTCGCCCTTAGGATTAAGCACGACAACCGTCCCCTTGCCATGACGGGTGATATGGATATTGCCGGCAACATCGAGGCGCATGCCGTCGAATCCAAAATCGGGGAACTGTTTCAGAAGCTTTTTTTCGCCTAGCGATTTATCGGCGCGGATTGGAAAAGCCCACAGATTCCGCTGTTTCGATTCATTCACATACAAAGTCTTGCCATCAGGGCTGACATCAATTCCGTTGGTGGTTCCCATTCCGTTAGCGACGCGATGGGTGGTTCCGTCGGTATCAATGCGCCAGAGTTGCCCTGTTTCCTTAGGCCAATTGGGATCGCTGGCAAAGAGGGTTCCGTCTGCCATAATGGCGAGGTCATTGGGTTGGTTCATGGCTTCGTTATGGGCATGCACAGTGATTTTTTTGGTGGCAGGATCGATTCGAAGCACATTGTGGCCGGTGTAGTCGGCTACAAACATGATGCCTTGCTGATTGAAGACAATGCCATTGCCAATGGATTTGCCTGGCAGTTTGACCCAAACCTCACCCTTGCCATCGGGAGAAATGCGACCGATGGTTCCCTGTTCCCGATAATTTACCGCGTAAATAAAACCATCGCGGTCGCAGGCAGGGCCCTCGATGCCATCGGTGAATTGCCCGGGTTGGGTCACCGGGGTAGCTTTGCCCATGGTCTCTGGTTTCTGCGCCAGCGCCCACATGGCGGGCAGAAGCAACAGCATCAGTGCTAATGATCTCGTTTTCATCGAACCACTCCTATTTAAATGCGAAGCATGCGTTTGGGGATGGATGCACTGGCAACATAATTAAGCTTGCCAATCTTGCACATTTGGTGAATGCGTATGCGAAAATCAGGGCAGGCGCTCACCAAGCAGTAAGCATCTGCCTGACTTACGCCATAATCGCTGCCCATCCATGCCATCAAGTCTTCGGTGGCACCCTGCACGGCTGCTTCCAGCGGCCTGTCGGCGCGCACTGCAACCAGTAGTTCGGGAGTCTCGATGCGTATGCCGGGTGTTTTCCATCCCTTAATGAGATGCAATTTCAGGCGTACAGATGCTTGTGTTTCGGCAGCGGTTCCGGAAAACTCGGTATCACCCTGGCTGGCATGGGTATCACCCAGATAAAACAGGGCACCGGGATGGTATATGGGCAAATAAACACGGTTTCCCGGGCAAACCAGATCAATATCGATATTTCCACCCCATAGGCCCTGTCCATCCAGTGTTGTCAGCACCTCCCGTTCCGGGGCTGTGCCCAGCGTGCCGACAAAGGGTGCTGCCTGCCACGAAAATCGGTTGCTCATGTGAATCGTCCCGGTGGCGCGCCTGCCATCGGGGCCCGGTTCGTGACGCAAGATGCGCGTGGTGTAGTCACCAGAAAGGCCGGGCCACCGGGTACTCTGTCCCAATGGACCACGGCCGGGGCCAGCGGCAGTCCAGGAGGTTGCCTCGATCTCCATCGAAACCAGCTCGACCACAAGGGTATCGCCGGGTTCAGCGCCTTCCACAAATACCGGCCCACCCACGGGGTTGGCCAAGGGAGGATTGCGGTCAAATCCGGGCCTGCGCGCCGGAATAGCCAAGTCAGCCTCAGTTTTGAAATAACCCGATCCCGCGTCCCACGTCTCAATTTCAAATTCTTCGCCCGGTGCCACCCTCAGTCGGGGGGTATCGCGCCAGTCGAAAGCGAACATGCGGGCATCTTCACGGCTAATACGTTGCATATGAAACCTGCAGGTGAGTTTGAACGCAGTTTGAGCGAATTCGTACTAATGAAGCCTCCGCCTCTCGGTATCGGCACCCAACTGTAATCGTTCGCGTTAACCTGCTCAACCGTTTGCCATGAGCTCGCCATTGATTCTGGCCGTGGGCGGAAACTATAGCCATCCCCCGGAGGGTACTAACATGGTCCTGATGGCGTTACTACTGATCGCGGTTCCGGCGCAGGATGCCGCTGCCCTAGAGATCATCAACAAAGCCATAGCAGCACACGGCGGCCTAGAAGCCCTCTCCAAAACACGTGCCGACAAGGTCAAACTCAAGGGCACGATCCAGATGCAAGGCAAGCCCTTGCCGTTTATTGCAGAAACCAGCGTCATGCTGCCGGATCGATTGCGGAATCAGGTTCGGATCAATCCCGGAACCCAGGAAGTTGTCCTGACGCAACTGCTCCATGGCGAAAAGATGGGCATGTTCATCAACAATATGCCACAAAAGCTGACAGAAAACCTAGCCAACGAATTGAGGGAAACCTTGATTATGAACCAAGTCATGCGGTTGGTTCCGCTTATCAAAGACCCAGAACTTAAGCCAACCTTTGCTGGTGCGGGTGTTGTGAACGGCCGCCCCTCCCGCATTGTTCGTGTTGCCCCCCCGGGACGACGCGAGATCAAGCTCTGGTTCGATCAAGAAACCGGATTATTGGTCAAGACCGAGCACCCTGTTGGAACAGGGGATAAACCTGTTTGGCAGGAAGAATACTACGGTAATTTCCGCGAAATGGGCGCATTCAGGCGCCCCGCAAAAATGACCACAGTGCGTGCCGGACAGAAGATCATGGAGGCGGAACTGGTCGAGGTACGATATCTTGACAGTATTCCTGAAAACGAGTTTCTGGCGCCTTAGGCGCAAGCGGAGTGTGGCGTGGCTGGCGGTGCTGATGCGCCCGTAAGGGCTGAAGAAAATGGTTGGGGATTGCCCCGGTGGCTTGAAACACGCCATGGGCTGGGTCCACGGCGTTCACGCGACCTGATCGCGCGCCATAAAATCATGGTGAACGACGCTGTCTGTATCGAAACAACTCGCCGGCTGCAGGCAGGCGACCGCGTGGTTATGATCCCCGAAACGGCTTCCGTACCGGTGGTCAAAGCCAAACGACGCGGGCTGATACCTGCCAATCCAGAAGCGCCGCGCGGTGCCTTGCGCCTTTTGCATCTGGATGACGACATCGTTGTGGTGGACAAACCAGCTGGCCTGACGACGCATCGCAATACCGCCGATCTAGCCGAAAAGCACAACCGCAACAAGAAGTACCTTCCGACAACGCTGTTCGACCTTCTTCGTCGGCAGCTTTCAGACGGGCCGGGATCTCCCTTGCCGCGCTTGTGGCCTCTGCATCGACTGGACAACGAAACCAGCGGAGTAGTGGTGCTGGCCCTCAATCCAGACGCCGCCAAATCGGTAGCTCAGCAGTTTCGCGACCACACCATTGGCAGACGGTACTGGGGCCTTACCCGAGGCATTGCCAAGCCGGGCCGTATTGCATCGCATCTCGTTACAGACCGTGGCGACGGCCGCCGTGGATCGGGCGAAGAGTGCCCCGATTCCCGCCATGCTGTCACGCATGTGCGCCTGATACAGGCTTTCGACGGCTTCAGTTGGATTGAATGCCAGCTTGAAACTGGCCGCACACACCAGATCCGTATTCACCTTGGCGAAGCCGGAACACCGCTCTGCGGCGAGACCATCTACGATCGCCGCCTGCATTCCGCTCCCTACCCAGACGTGAGTGGATCGCCACGAATAGCACTTCACGCGCATGATCTGGAAATCAATCATCCGCAAAACGGACGCCGCATGGCTTGGAAGTCGCATTGGCCGCAAGACATGCAAAAGCTGGCTAATCTGTTTGCGAAACAAGCTGGGGTAACACTGGAAAAACTGGATTAGAGCGCGGGCTAAAGCCCACAAGTACACCATCAACAGTGGCTACTCCTAGAGTGCCACTTGCTGCTCGCCAGCATTGTCGTCAAACTCCCCTTCCCACCGTGCCATCACGCAACTGGCCAAACAGTTGCCAACCAAATTGACGGTGGTTCGCGCCATGTCCATGATCTCGTCCACGCCCAAAATCACAGCAACTGCCTCAAGCGGCAGGCCAAAAGAAGCTAATGTTCCCGAGAGAATGACCAATGACGCCCGGGGAACCGCGGCAACACCCTTGCTGGTAAGCATCAGGGTGAGCATCATCAGCAGTTGCTGATCCCAAGTAAGGATAATCCCCGCGGCCTGAGCCGCGAAAATACTCGCCACCGCCAAATAAAGCGTTGTGCCATCCAAATTAAACGAATATCCCGTTGGCATCACGAAGGCCACAATCCGCTTAGGCACGCCAATCGATTCCATGGCAGCCATCGCCTTGGGCAAGGCCGCCTCGGAGGATGTGGTGGAAAAGGCTATCAGTGCAGGTTCACGCGTGGCTTGCAGAAATTTGCGAAGTGGCACCCGGGCAATCAACGCCACGGGAAGCAAAACACACAGCATGAATACCACCAGCGCCGCGTAAAGTGTCAGAATGAGTGCTGCCAGATTGATCAACACCTTCACGCCACTGTGTCCCACGGTGACAGCGATCGCCGCGCCAATACCAATGGGCGCATAGGTCATCACAATGCTGGTCAGTCGAAACATCACCTGAGCTAAGCCATCCAACAACGGTAACAGAGTCTGCCGGGCAGATTCCGGAGCACCGGCCAAAGCAACGGCAAAGAGAATCGACCAGCAAACAATCTGCAACACTTCATTGTGCGCAGCAGCATCGATAATGCTCGTAGGCACAATATGCTCAAGCACCTGCCCCCATGTGGCTTGCTTGCCCTTGCTGGATTCAACCGAAGCCAGCGCCGATGCTTCCGGGGCCTCCAAATTCACACCCACCCCTGGCTTGGTAATGTTGACGGCAGCCAGACCGATGAACAGCGCCAATGTGGTTACAATTTCAAAATAAATGATCGATTTAAAAGCAAGTCGCCCCACACGCCGCATGTCGTCGCCATGACCGGCGATACCAATCACCAGCGTGGCAAATACCAGTGGTGCAATCAATGATTTGATTAATCGGAGGAAGATTTGCGAGAAGGGCTTCAGCGTTTGGGATTCTGCAGGAAGCACCCACCCGAATAACCCGCCCACAACCATGGCAATCAAAATCCAGTGGGTAAGGCTTAATCTGCGCAGTGCGGCAAACATGACAACACCCCACAAAGTTCATCCAAAAGGGCATCAACGAATAAAGGGAGGCCAGTTGGCCTCCCTTTATTCATTTCTCAATCCGCGGCCATTTTACTTCTTGGAAGGATTGGCATCGGAGGTTTCAAAGGTGGTGGACTGGGTCTGATTGATATCGACCGTGGTCTTTTGGCCACCGATGTCGATGGTCAGGTTACCCTTAACTTCCATGGTCATGCTGGATTTCTCAGCGCGGCCCTTGGTGTTGTCGAACAGCACGGTGCCGGAAGCCTTGGTGCTTTCAAGCTTGGCATTTTCAATCTTGAAAGGAAGCGAGCCAGATGCGCTGGTGCCGGGCTCGTACTTCAGGGTTGCGGAAATACCAATCTTGTCGAGAGCGCCTTCTTTGCCTTCGTAGGTGTATTTGTAGTCGCTGGCGTAAGAACCGATCGGCCCGAGCTTGAGGCTCGATTTCAGATCCCACGTTTCGCCCTTGGCTACAGGCTTGGTTGGCACCACACGGAAGGTCGGTTCCGACATGTCGATGAATGCTTTTTCATCTAGAATGTTATTGAGTAGTGGCTGCATGGCTGGGTTGGCATTCACCAACTTGGCTACGAACTGATCTTTGTCGAGAATCTTGGAAATCTTGTTTTCCTTGGTATCGAGCAGAACAGTGAACTCAGCACCTACAAGAGCCTTGAAGAACTCGGCAAGTGGGTTGCCGGAGGTCTGGGCACCGGTCGAATTGTATTCAATCTTGGTACCACCGATATCGATCGCCATTTCGACCGACTCAATTTTCTGCTTGAGGGTGACGATGTCCCCTTCTTGCTTGACTGTGGTCCACGAGAAAACAAATGTTTGCTTCTGTTCCTGAGTCACTTTGTTGTTCATGACCGTCAGTTCTTGACGGGTGGTGGTGCTCATCTTCTGGAAGAAAGATTTATCTTTCTCGAACTTCCACTTGAGAGCGACCTTATCACCGGCTAGAGCGGGAGCCGCTGCAGGTGCTGCATCCTTCTTTTCAGGTGCCGGAGCTGCCTTGGGGGCCTCCGCCTTAGGAGCAGCCGCAGGGGCTTTGGGAGCCTCCTTAGCAGTTTCCTGGCCGGTAACCGGCGCCAGAACCAGAAGCAACAAAGCCATTAGACCGCAACCGGCCACCAGACGCCGCATCATGGACCTACCCCTCCACATCGGGCACAGAAACAACATCAACCCAATCTCATGACAGGTTAGCGTGGTGGGAAGGGGAAACAAGGGGTAAAGCTTGCTAACCACTCGAAATCGCATGACTTTCACTTATGCTGACGATGAAGAACCCAACCGATCGCTCCTTAACATTTCCAATGGAGAAGGCTTCTATGGACCTCATCAGCACCCTACCCGGTTCTGCACTCGAATCTTTTTTCCCCGCTGGATGGGATTTGAGCCATATCGAGACACTTGCCGGAAAATCCGGCACCGATCTAACAACCCATCAGCCATGGTGGCACCCGCAATTCCAATTGGTTTCCTGCGCCACCGTTGCTGATTTCGACACCCTGATGGGCCATGAGATGGCCATTGAAATCTTGCGGGCTCGCCAAGCTGGCCGTGAATTGGCCATGATTCTTCCCGTCGGCCCCATGGGGATGTACCGCTGGACCGTTTATTTCCTCAAGGAATGGAACGTGCCGTGCGACCATGTGCACGGTTTTAACATGGATGAGTGGAGCGATCGCGCGGGAACCACACTTCCAGGAAACCACCCCGGAGCGTTCCAAAATGCCATGGAACATGCCTTCTATGGCCCACTGGGCGCGCTCACCGTTCCACTCTCGCAGAGGAACTATGCGACCCCGCAGAACCTGCCGACTTATGCGGAAAAAATAGCAGCCCTCAAAGCCAAGGGCGCGAAGCTGATTACTGTTTTTGGAATCGGGCGAGTCTGTCACATTGCCTTTTGGGAACCGCAATTTGCCGGTGAATACGCCACTGAAGCCGACTGGAAAGCCGCCACGCATCGGCTTGGAGCCAAGCTGCACCCGCTGACCATTGAACAAAATGCCATCACCAGTTTCAAATCGCGAACAACATTGGTACCGGCCTTTGCCAATACCATCGGGCCGGGACTGTTTCTGCAAAGCGATAGCATTATTGGCGGGGCCGACGGAATTCTTGGTCGCGGCATGCAGTGGCAAGGCCTGTCACTGCGGATGACCTTGCTGCACAAGCCCACCCCTTGGATTCCATCGTCGTACATGCCCACCATGGCAGGCCGCCTGTTTCACTTGGCAGAATTGGCCGCGCCGCTGGACCCAGAGTGCAACTGACGGGGCGGCTTTAGTCTTTCAAGGTTGCCAAAGCAGCCAAAGCCCGTTTTCGCGCCATGTCATGGTCCACGATTGGCTTGGGATAATCCCTTCCAATCGCCACACCAGCACGGCTCAAAATCGCCGAGGGTGCTTCCCATGGACGATGAACGTGGGGAGCAGGCAGGTTTTTCAATTCTGGCACCCATTTGCGGATGTAGATGCCTTCAGGGTCGAATCGCTCTCCCTGAGTAACTGGATGAAATATACGGAAATAGGGAGCCGCATCAGCACCAGAACCGGCAGTCCACTGCCACCCCATGGTGTTGCTGGCTAGGTCCGCATCAATCAGTGTGTCAAAGAACCATCTGGCTCCATCCTGCCAAGGCAACAGTAGGTGCTTCACCAAGAACGAGCCAACCACCATGCGTACGCGGTTGTGCATCCATCCGGTGGTCCAAAGTTGCCGCATACCGGCATCTACCAAGGGGTAACCTGTGCGCCCATGTTGCCATGCCTGCAGCTGTACAGGGTCTGTACGCCATGGGAATCGGGAGTACGCATCCTTTAGAGGGTGGTCGGTCGTTTGAGGAAAATGGTAAAGCAGGTGGTAGGCAAATTCCCGCCAGACAATTTCCTTGAAATATACTTCAACCCCTTCGGGGCGCGCGCCACCAGAGCGCAACCCTTGGGCATTCATCACCGCATGCCACGCCTGCCTTGGGCTCAATTCGCCATGCGCGAGGTACGGAGAAAGGGCCGAGGTTCCATCCACAGAGGGAATGTCCCGCTGTGAGGAATAACCAAGGACGGGGCCTTCCGCGAATTGCTGCAATCGGGCATGCCCCGCAGATTCCCCTGGCACCCATTGGGTACGCATGGTGGTGTCCCATGGAATCTTTGGCAGCATTTTCAGCGCGGAAAGTTCAACGCCTTTCGGCCACGCTGACGGTGCCAAAATACGGGATGGAGCAGGAAGCGGAGCAGGCACCTCGAGACCGCTGTAACAAGCGCGCCAAAATGGCGTATATACAAGATAGGGCGTTCCCTGTTTGTTGGTAACCTCGTGCGGTTCAAGCAACAAGGACCCTTTGTGGCTGACGGCATCGACTCCTTGAGATCTCAATGCTTCCTTAATGGCCGTGTCTCGGGCGATTCCGGTTGGTTCGTAACCGCGGTTCCAGACAACTGCATTGGCTCCAGTCTCGCTGATGAGTGACTTAAGCACCTTCAGGGCCGGTCCCGCGCGAATGATGAGCCTGCTTCCCTTCGCAGCCAGCGATTTCTGCAGCGATTCCAGCGAATAGTGCGTCCACCACCGGCACGCCGCACTTGCAGACCACGGATTATCAGAGTTGTGGTCGTCGATATAAACCGGAAGTACGTCGCCACGCGCCACAGCATCGGCCAGTGCCGGATTATCGGCAAGGCGAAGATCTCGGCGGAACCACATAATCGTGAGCGCTTTGGCAGGTGCCATTGTAATCTCCCAGATAATATCAGACGCGGCCCTTGAGACTGGCCAAGCCGCCATCCACACCGAGGCACTGTCCGGTAATCCAACTGTTGTCCGGGTCGAGGAAAAAAGCCACCGCTCTGGCGACGTCCCCCGGTTCACCAAGCCGACCCAGTGGATGCAGCGCCAGACTGGCTTTCACAGCCGCCTCACTAGAGGTCAGTCTGGCTGACATGGCAGTACGAACAAGGCCGGGGGCGACAACATTCACGCGTATGTTCCGAGGAGCATAAGTGGCAGCAGCCGATCGACCCAACCCAATAATTCCAGCTTTTGCAGCAGCAATGGCTTCATGGTTGGCAATTCCAATAGTGGCCGCACCACTGGCCAACAAAACAATACTACCGCCCGAATCCATCATCGCGCGGGTCGCTTCGCGAACCAGATTAAATGCTGCTGTCAAATTGCGGAGAATGGTATCAGACCAATCTGCATCCGTAGTCAGGTGGGCTGGTTTCAGAAGAATTGATCCAACACAGGCCGTGGCACCATCCACGCGTCCATACTGTTCTTTGGCAAACGCCATCAACGCTGCAATATCGGCAGGCACCGTGGCATCACACAATACGGCAACGGCACCGATTTCATCGGCAAGTTCCTGCAAAGGTTCAATCCGCCTGCCCGCAAGCAAAACAGTTGCTCCCTTTTGCCGCAAAAGACGAGCGGTGGCACTGCCAATTCCTCCAGCCGCTCCCACAATCACATGAACAGGCACCATAGCATTTCCCCTTAACTTGGCATCAAACAGCGAGATCTTCACCTACCAATTTCAAACGAAACCGCGTGGCGGCAGCACGTATTTCCTTCACTTCGTCAGGTCCCTTCCGTTCAAGGTTGCGCACCTGCATCAGCATTCTTGGATTGGAAGTAAGCTTATCGTTATGTCTAGCGATAAAATCCCAATACAGAGTCGTAAACGGACATGCCAGCGGACCTACTGCCAGACCAGGCTTGTATTTGCATGATTTGCAAGCATTACTCATCCGCTCGATGTACTTCCCCGTCGCGGCATAGGGCTTCGATGCCATAATGCCTCCATCCGCATATTGCGACATTCCTAGAGTGTTGGGAAGCTCCACCCACTCCACGGCATCAACATAAACGGCCAAGTACCATTCGTGGACAAATTTTGGATTCACCCCCAGAAGCATGGCGAACAACCCGGTGACCATCAAACGCTGAATATGGTGCGCGTATCCCAGCTTCAATGTTTGATCAATCGCATCCGAAAGGCACGACATTTCAGTTTTGCCAGTCCAGTAAAACGCTGGCAATGGCAATGTGGCAGCCAGATGATTGCGTTCAATGTAGCCGGGCATATGCAGCCAATAAACGCCACGAACATATTCGCGCCAACCCAGAATCTGGCGGATAAACCCCTCAACCGATGCCAGTGGCGCCTTGCCAGCCCGGTATGCGGCTTCGGCGCGTTTCAGCACTTTGCGCGGATCGAGCAATTTCAAATTCATTGAAGAAGCCAAACGAGAATGATACAACCACGGCTGGCCCATCCAGATCGCGTCTTGATACTGCCCGAACTCGCTCAGCCTGTTCTCGATAAAATCTTCAAGGGCCAATTCCGCCTCGGCAGATGTGACAGGCCAATCGAACTTCGACAGATCACCCGGATGATTTGGAAACTTCCGCTCAACCAACGCGATCACATCACGGGTAATACTGTCGGGTATAAACGCGCGGGGCGCTGGCAGTAACCCGGGGCCTTGCTTGCCGAATGAACCGCGGTTGTCGGTGTCGTAGTTCCATTCGCCACCAGCGGGTTCATCGCCATCCATAAGAATCTTGAACCGGGCACGCGCCGGACGGTAAAAATGCTCCAGCCGAAGCATCTTGCGCCCTTTGGCAAAGGCACGAAATTCCTCGACCGTTGTCAAAAAATGCCGGTCAATGGTTTCAGTAAACGGCACTCCCAATTCCCGAACCTTGGATTCCACCGCCCTTTTCACGCCATACTCGCCCGGCTCAACCCACAGGACCAAGGCCGGATTAAATCGCTTTACCGCCAGTTCGAGCGCGCCTTCCAAGGTTCCCGGATTATCGGGCGCATCAAGTTCCAGATATTCCACTCGCTTGCCCGCTGAGCGGAGAGAGTCGCGAAAGTGACGCATGGCAGACAAAAACAGGACTGTCCGAGCCTTGTGGGAAACAACTTTTGTCGATTCGTGCGCTACCTCTGCCATGAAAATAATGTCGGTTTCAGGGTCAAATTCATCGAGCGCGCTTGAGCTTTCATCGAGCTGGTCCCCCAGCACAAAGACAAGCCTGCGAACTTCAGCTACTTTCAGACGCCGTTGCTTGCCCATGAACCAACCCTTCTAAATAACGACACGTCATCCATAGCAACGCGGGTTGAAAGAGAAGCCAGTTTGCCTATCAAATGCCTTATTCCCTTGTTTTGGCCCCGTCGGTATGGAGTTCCCTCATGCGGCGTCATGGTTTCACGCGGATCGCTGTCGCATGCCCAACCATGCACCTTGCCAATCCGCATGCCAATGCCACCGAAACCTGCAAGCTTTTGAGCCAAGCAGCGCTGGCTCAGGTCTCTGTGGTGGTGTTCCCCGAATTGGGCCTAACGGGTTACACATGTGGAGACCTGTTCCAGCACAAAACGCTTCTCGATGCTGCCGAATCCGCGCTAAAACAGGTCATCGAACACACCCGGACAGACTTCCCGGGCATTGCCCTTGTGGGTTTACCCTTCGCAATTCATGGCAAACTCTACAACGTGGCAGCAGCCGTAGCTGGTGGGCAGCTTTTGGGTCTGGTACCAAAGATCCATCTACCCACTTACATGGAATTCTATGAAGGTAGGCACTTCACAAGCGGCCGCCTTGATGCGCCCATCAACGTGCACCTTGCTGGCCAATGCACACAGTTATCACCCCGACTGCTTTTCCCGGCAACAACCTCTTCCAATCTCGTGATTGGCATTGAGATCTGCGAAGACCTTTGGGTTCCTGAACCGCCAAGTGGCGGCTTGGCATTGGCAGGGGCCACGGTACTTGTGAACCTTTCAGCAAGTAACGAGGTGCTTGGTAAAGCTGCATACAGGCGATCGTTGGTCACGCAACAGTCTGCGCGGTGCATTGCCGCTTATGCTTACGCCTCTTCGGGATGGGGCGAATCCACAGCCGATTTGGTATACGGCGGACATGGAATCATTGCCGAGAACGGCTCCATTTTGGCAGAATCAGATCGGTTCCTGCGCGGCAACTCCCTTACGATTACAGAAATAGACTTGGAAAATCTGGATCATGAACGTCGCCAGCAAGGCACATTTAGTTCCACATGGCCAGTAAAGGAGAATTACATTGCTTGCCCATGGTCGGAAGGCAACGCCTTGCACGCCCCCGGGCAGAATCTCTCATACCGCACCATCGAAGCCCATCCGTTTGTCCCCAAAAACGAGCAAATTCTAAGAGAACGTTGTGGTGAAATCTTCAGTATCCAAACTTCGGCATTAGCCAGACGCCTTGAATCTGCCAAGCCGGGTGCCTTGACATTAGGAGTATCCGGAGGCCTTGACTCAACTCTGGCACTGCTTGTCGCTTGCAAAACATTCGACACCCTGAATATACCAAGATCGCGCCTGTTGGGCCTCACCATGCCAGGTTTTGGCACAACGGGACGCACCCTCAACAACGCTCTGACACTCATGCAGCATCTTGGAATTACCAGTCGCACAGTCGATATCCGCTCCATGGCACTGGCGGAATGGCGGGCGCTGGGCCACAG
The DNA here is from genome assembly GCA_945875585.1 of Candidatus Kuenenia stuttgartensis. GTDB lineage: Bacteria > Planctomycetota > Planctomycetia > Gemmatales > Gemmataceae > REEB421. Next base: position 16,029 of record CAMCLK010000026.1, read on the forward strand.
TCCGTTGGGAATCGATATCGCGGGGCTCGATCTGCCTGGATTTCAGGCGCGTCTGGACACCTTGGCGGGAGAACGCAAAAGCGACTTGATTTTTGAAAACGTTCAGGCCCGATTGCGGACATCACTTTTCATGAATTCGGGGTTTGTTCTGGGCACCGGCGATCTGTCTGAATCGGCACTGGGGTGGTGCACTTACAATGGCGACCACATGAGCATGTACAATGTGAATGCTGGGGTCCCCAAGACACTGGTTCGCTTCCTTGTTGCATGGGCAGCCCAGAATGAATTTGAAGGGGAATCCAGACGCTGCTTGCTCGACATCGTGGCGACACCCATTTCACCCGAATTGCTTCCACCCAGAGCTGATGGGACCATCTCCCAAACAACCGAAGAAAGTGTTGGCCCATACGAGCTCCACGATTTCTTTTTGTTCCACTTGCTGCGTCATGGCGCGGACCCAGCCAAAATCATGCTGCTGGCACGGCATGCCCATTTCGACAACCACTGGAGTGTAGAAGACATCCGCAAATGGCTGAAAATCTTCCTGACACGCTTTTTTGCTCAGCAATACAAACGCGATTGCGTACCCAACGGCCCCAAGATTGGCAGTGTCAGCCTTTCGCCACGAGGTGACTGGCGCATGCCATCGGATGCGCTAGCGAAGGCATGGCTTGATCGGTTGGATTGTTAATCTGGCAAATAATCACATGCCCCGCCATCGGTGGCAAAACAGTTGGAACCACCGAATCAGATAACTGGATGAAAGTGCGCTGCATAGAAACAATGACGTGGATTTTTTTCTGACAAAGCGTCCATGTTGCGAGTATCAGCAAGCCCAAAAGCCTAGACCAATGGTGCAACAGGATTCCTATCCCTATTTGCAGCAACTGGTTGGAACATTCAAAATCCCAACCCTTGCAACCGGTTGTTACGGATCGGTCTGCCTAACCGCCAAAACCCAACTTGAGAAAAAAATCCCAACTGGAATTTGCACTACGCAAAATAAAAACATAGTTTTGCCGTGTATTCAGGTTTTGGCGTGGTTAGCCTGTAACTGCCGGCAAGAATTACTTGACGCGCACCCAATCTTCAAAAAACGCATGCGTCGGAGATTCTCACATGTCGATCAAAAAAAACTCCCTCGGGCACAGGTGCTTGGGCCTTGAAGCATTGGAAACACGTCTGACCCCGGCAGTGACCGAGGATTTTTCGCGAATTCTAGCGAATCCCACACAATTCGCGGCCAACAGAATGCTAATTACTCTGAGTCCTGCCACTCAACCTAACTACAGAATGGGTGCGTATGGTCCTGGCATTCAACTCACGCGCAGTTTTTCCATTGTGCCTGATCTTTATGAAGCAAGGTTGACAGGCACAACTGTTGCCCGGGCTTTACAATCGCTTGCCCGCAATAATATTGTGGTCACAGCCAGCCCGAACATGCGCATCGAAATCGCCCAAACGCCCAATGACTCGCAATTCTCCAGACTTTTTGGCATGAACAACACCGGGCAAACAGGCGGTCGCCCAGATGCCGATATCGATGCCACCGAGGCTTGGGACAGGGCCACAGGAACAGGCGGTACGATTGTTGCCGTCATCGATACTGGTATCGATTACAACCACCCCGATTTGGCCGCAAATGTCTGGACCAATCTTGGTGAAATCGCAGGAAACGGCAGGGACGACGACGGAAACGGGTATATCGACGACATTCACGGATACAATTTTGTCGCCAATAACGGCAATCCAATGGACGACAATGGCCACGGAACGCACGTTTCGGGCACCATTGCAGGAGTTGGTGATAACGGCATTGGAGTGGCAGGGGTGAACTGGAATGGGAAACTGATGGGCCTGAAATTCCTCGACAGCACCGGAAGTGGTTTTCTTGCCGATGCCGTTGCAGCCCTAGATTACGCCGTTCGCATGGGTGCTAAAATCTCGAATAACAGTTGGGCCGGTGGTGGATATGAGGCCCTCATGGCTCGTGCCATCGCCAACGCCCGCACTGCGGGTCACATTTTTGTTGCCGCAGCAGGTAATGAAGCCGCCAACAACAACATAACTGCCACTTATCCTGCCAATTACAATTACGATAATGTCGTGTCTGTCGCGGCGGTCGATCACAACGACAATCTGGCGTATTTCTCCAACTACGGTAGCACCAGCGTTGATATTGCTGCTCCCGGCGTGAATATCTACAGCACTTTGCCCAACAACAGGTATGGAACGTACAGTGGCACATCCATGGCGGCGCCGCATGTTTCTGGAGCTTTGAGCCTGCTCTGGGATAGCGAACCCAACCTCACCTACAGGCAGGTGATCGATCGCCTTTACACGGGTGCTGACCAATTGGCGAGCCTGAATAATCGCGTGGTGGCATCGCGCCGACTCAACGTCAACGGCATGATTGCTCAGGCCCCAACAACACCACCAATAGTCGTCGATGCGGCTCCCATTGTCTCGACTGTAATCTTCTCCCAAGGGGCTGCGGGACTGACTGGGGCCACAGTCACCTTTTCCGAAGACATCAACCCATCCACCATTAACGTGAGCGACTTCACCCTGGTAGGGCCCAATGGTCCAGTTGTCGTTACAGGGGTGGAAGCCGCCAATACCGGCGATTCGCGCACATTTAGAGTTGTCTTTGCCAGCTCATCAGTGGGATCATACGCGCTCACGATTGGACCAGACATTGCAGACCTAACCGGTAACCTGATGGACCAGAATGGGAACGGCACCACAGGCGAGGCCAATGATGCATTTGTTGCCAATGTGACAATGGCAGGCAGCTTGAGTTTCACCAATTCCACGGCAGTTCCGATCCGCGATTACCGCAATACCATATCCACGATTGTTGTTGGACAGTCGTTCAAGGTTGCTGACCTCAACGTTTCGGTGAATCTGAATCACACTTATGTTGGCGACTTGATTATCACACTGAAGTCACCAACCAACAAAGTGGTGACGCTTTTCAAGCGCCGCGGCGGAGACGGTCAAAACCTTGTCAACACAGTTTTCGATGATGAATCCACCGCGTTATTACAAAACAGCACAGCTCCATTTACAGGTTCATTCAAACCTGAAACCGTTCTTTCTGCATTCGACGGCAGTATGGCAAAAGGAACTTGGACACTCACTGTAAGTGACAGAGCTTGGTACGACACCGGCACATTCAATTCGTGGCAAATGGACTTCGTTCCAGCGCAGGCAGCCACAAGCCAACGCGCTCCGTCTTCAAAGTCCGCGCTGCGTTCCATCGAAATCACAGATGCCACATTGGCTAGCTTTTCGACAACGACAACAACACCAAACAGCACTTCGTTTGCGAATGTGTCTGGAATTACCCCACGGCCGATTGAAGCCAGTGTTCAACTGGTAGCAGAAGTCGTGGCGCGCGCGCCAGCACAAACGACAGCGCACGCTAGCACCCCAAGGCGACTAGCGCGCGCAAACTCTTGGGCTGATCACGCCTTGTGGAGTCGTTTTTGATCATTTACTTGGCTAACGGGCCTTCCGGTGTTTCGTTTTTGGAAGGAGCCATCGGTACGACCTTCAGGCTAGGCATGCTGGATGCGGAAGGCTGGGCTGGGGTGGCTGGACTGATAATCGTGCCATTCGGAACAATTGTTCCTGGGCACGCGCCAAATCCACCATTCTCGTTGCCAGGAGCGCCTTCAAAAGGCACAACCGAGTTCAGGTAGATGCTTCCAAATGCCGCGGGTGAAAACGCATTGTACTGGCGATAGCAGATATTGTATCCAGCTTTATTACATTTCGGATTGACAAACAATCCAAAAGTACCAGCGTGTGCTGGAACTGCAACAGCCACAAGAACCAACGCGACCAGAATCTTCTTCATGGGAGGAATTCCTTCCACTTGGGGTTGGGGCGCGTATTGGATTCTTCGTCCTGAAGATCCGGTTACGGCCATGAGCAAACCTACACCCTGACTGGAACCCTGCCTGCCTTTGCTCAATATCCTTTACGCTTTTTTGCTCACGATTCCCGCAACACCGTTACGATCTGCACATTCCAAACGGCAATCTAGGTTGGTTCTGCATCCAGATCGGGCGGTGCGAATCGGTTCAGCCGCCATGCCTCCACGGCAACTGCCGCCATGGCTGCGTTGTCGGTGCACCATTCCATGGGCGGGATGATCACATCAATACCCCAGCGTGAAAGGTTGTTGATGCGATTGCGGAACAGGGAGTTCGCGACCACGCCTCCCCCCACCGCCAGGCGCTTCAAACCAGTCAACGCCAAGGCGCGTTCGCACTTGGATACCAAAACATCGGTTATGGCCATTTGAAGTTCAGCAGCCAGATGGGCTCGTGCCACAGGCAACTCGGTAGCAGGAACCTGTGCCTGGCATTTGCGCCAAGCATTCGCCACGGCTGTTTTCAAACCTGAAAAGCTGAAATCCAATCCATCGTGAATCATTGGCCGAGGCAATGAAAACTTTCCGTGCCTGCCCATCCGGGCTTCCCGTTCGATGGCAGGGCCACCTGGAAAACCAAGCCCCAACAAGGCCGATGATTTGTCGAAAGCTTCTCCAGCAGCGTCGTCGCGGGTGCTGCCCAAACGTACAAGCTCCAAGGGCGATTTGGCATGAAACAACACCGTGTGGCCACCACTGGCTACCAAAGCCACGCACGGATAGATATCACGCCCAGCAGCCATGCGGGCCGCGTACACATGCCCTTCAAGGTGACTAACACCCAGAAGTGGAATATCGAGCGACGCGGCCAGCATTTTGGCCACTGAAACACCAATAACCAATGCTCCCACCAGACCCGGACGGTGATGAACAGCAATTGCAGTTAAATCAGATAAGGATGTCTCAGAACGACGAAGTGCTTCGTCGATTACCGGGATGACACGTCCCAGATGCGCGCGTGCCGCCAATTCAGGGACGACACCGCCATAACGCGCATGAACGTGGTGCTGATTGAAAACCACGCTCGACAGCACCTGCGCCGAGTCAGTAAACACGGCAGCAGCCGTTTCATCGCACGACGTTTCGATACCAAGAAAACGTAATTCAGACGCCACTGGACAATCCAAAACGGAGGTTTGGCTCAGCCCAGCGGGCCGATTGCCTGAAAAAAGCAAGCGGATTGTCGTATACGATTTTCCGGATGGCTGCCTCTGGGTGGCCCCGACGCCGCATTTCAAGAATCAATTCTGGTACGGCCAACGGATCGGATTTACCCCAGTCGCCCGCTGAATTGGCCATAATCCGCTCGGTTCCGTACCGCTCGATAATGTCTACGGCACGCTGTGGCGTGCATTTGGTGGTGGGATAAAGCGTCATGCCACACCAAAAACCGCCATCCAACGCGGCGCGCACCGTGTGTTCCTCGACGTGATCGATACATACGCGAGCAGGTTCTATGCGCCGGTCCCCCTGCAGCATGTCAATAATCATGCGGGTCCCCTTGAACTTGTCCTCAAGGTGGGGGGTGTGAATTAGAATCAGTTCATTTGTTTTCATGGCCAGGTCAACGTGCTCCTGGAAAATGATGGCCTCGTTGCGGGTGTTCTTGTTCAAGCCGATCTCACCGATGCCCAAAACTCCCGGTTTGTCCAAGAATTCAGGGATAATGGCAATCACATCCCGCGAAAGGCTAACGTTTTCAGCTTCCTTGGCATTGATGCACAGCCATGAATAGTGCTTGATCCCGTACAATGCTGCCCTGCGGGGTTCCACTTCAACCAAGTGGCGGAAATAATCGCGAAAACCGTCCGCTGAGCCTCGATCAAACCCTGCCCAGAATGCAGGTTCGGTAATGGCAACACACCCGCAATGTGCCATTCGGTGGTAGTCGTCCGTTGTCCGACTGATCATGTGGATATGCGGGTCGATGTAATCCATGTCGAATATCCCAGCAGTTGGCTCTTTGCTTAGGCATTTGATTATGCCAACGAAAAAACCGCGAGGCAATTGCCCGCGGCTCTAATCGCAGCCTGCCAGAGCCACTGTATGACTCCATGCGGGTAGGTCGTGGTTCCAGCATCCCAAGAATTAGCGAGGCTTCTTGCGGTCCTTGCGTCGCTTGCGGTCAAGCTGTCCAGCACGCTTCAACATCTTGGGCGTGGGGTGATTGAATGCCTTACGACGGCGTTTGGCAGCGGTTCGTAACTTACGTGAACGCATGATGGTCTCCTTGCAAGTAAATACCATACACGAGAATACGATTGGGAAGAAGGGCACGCCGGGAAAATAATCGAACAGGCAGATCCGGAGTAACATTCGGCCACGACGCAACGGCCCATACACAAAAAAACCGGGGCACAAGGCCCCGGCTGAAGTCTGCAATGCCACGGACAAGCATCAGGCCAAACCGATTTCCTTCTTCACGCCAGCATACCAGTTGCTGAACATGCCGGTTTTAATCTTGAAGGCGTTATCGTCGATGATTTCGCAAACCATGCGCTTCACAGCGACATCGTTCTTTTTGCCCTGGGTCTTGCGCTTGGCCAAGGCAACGGCGTCGTTGAATTCCTTCTGGTCGATCTTGCCGTCATTGCCGGCCTGAATTTCCAGGAGTTCTTTAACTTCGCGCAGAACGGAACTTTCGAGAACGTAACCGTTCGATTCGCAAACTTGACCCAGAGCGGATCGGGCCGAATCAACAGTTACACCACGGGTCAGTGCCAGCTGGAGGATTTCTCGTTCTTCACCCTTATCGATGTACTTATCATCGTAGGCGCGAAGCTTGACTTGTTCGGTGAACTCTTTCTTGATCTCGTCGAGTGACATAGGAAAGTCTCCTTCGTAAACATGCCGGCCAATGCGATAGCATTCGGTTTCCGGCGGCGGGGAAAAATGTTTGTATCCCAGCCTCAATAGTATGTTCGCTACCATTGGAACATTATTTAAGCGCAGGTCAAAAAAAATCCCGCCGGGCTTTGGCCCAGCGGGATCACGATTACCGGTTCAGGAGGCGGTCACTCCTTACTCTGGCAGAATCTTCTTCAGATCAGCAACGATCTTTTCGATGTCAGCCGACTTCAACTCGTCCTTACGGAAAGCGAAGTTTGAAGCCACTTTGCGCTTATTGTAAAGCACAACCGTGATGTCGGCATCCTTGGGAATGTCGTAACCACGAGGACCAGCAGGATTGTCCGTGGTCAGGATGATCTTCTTGAGATCAGCCTTCTTGGCCATTTCCTGAAGTTTCTTTTCGAGTGACTCGTCGTCGTTGAGGAACACGACAAAGCTACCCATGTTGCAAGAAGAGTTCTTTTCCGTGGCGGCATCAATTTTCTTGACCAGACCGGTCAAGTTGTCGCTGACTTCGCGTGCGAAAATCATGGCGACAGGGTTACCACCGTTGCTTCAGACCAGGCAACCCTTGTTGCCGGCATTCGGACCCGTGACGTGGGTGGGGTGAAACGCACCCGGACTTTTGCCCACTTGTGGGCCAGACTTCAACGCATCGGCCATGGCCATGGAAGCCAAAAGGCTACCTGCCACCACCCATGCGCCGAGATATTTCGGCAGACGCATGAAATGTCTCCCTTTTATGAATAGGGCGACCGCCGCCCAATCATTAATCAGTTTAGCTTCAGAGCTTCCCATTGGGAAGAACCAGCAGGCATGGACCCAAAAATTCTTTCGCCGGATCGTTATGAACCTAAATATTGAGGGATACGGTGCCGCAAAACTGCCAACTGCTCAAGCGTGTTTCCCAAATAAGCCAACAGGCCTAAATCTGAACGCAACACCTCACCACTTCGCTCCAACCAGGCCTTGGCGCGCAGAAGCTTGTAGAGCTTCACAACCTTTCGGTCACTGACAAAAATCCTGTGTTCACGCGCCATTGTTTCGACCAAGGTGCGAAACGTGGCCAACACATCAGCACGCATAAACACGTGCCTGTCGCGGGTTTCGCTTTCGTCGTAAGGATCTATGCGCACACGCCCGAGTTGACTGAGCAATGCTTTGTGTGCCAGCAAAAAATCATCGAGCGAGGCAATGCCAGCACGCCAGGGTTGCGATCGAGAATGACGCCAAGACTCGTTCTTCAGCCCCGCATCGATCAGGTTCTCGAATCCATCCACCCCAAGGCTGCGAACAGAAAGACTCTCGACCTTAAGACAAAACCTGTCACGCAATGCCGCCATGCGCGCGTGGTCCGGAATCTCATTCGTGGCTGCAAACAGCAGATTGAGCGGAACCGGAATCGGACGTCCGTCGTCGTAGTATTTCCGCTCATTTAGAATTGTCAGCAACACATTCAGGATTGCCGACGAAGCATTGAATATTTCATCGAGGAACGCCACACGGGCTACCGGCAACTTCCCTTCAGAGCGTCTGGTAAACCTTCCATCGCGCAACCCCGTCAAATCGAGGGCCCCCAGTATTTCTGAAGGCTCACTGAATTCTGTTAGCATGTATTCAAAATAATCTGTGCCGGAAAGCCCGATCGCCTCGGTAAACTTGAGCACCAGCTCGCTTTTCGCGGTGCCCGGTTGGCCCACCAGCAGTAATGGTTCCTGAGCTATCGCGGCAATCGTCATCAGGTCGATGATTTCATTCTTGCCGACGAAATAACGATAAAGATCCGAGCGTAACGCCAGAATCCGCCTACGCGATTGCTCCAATTGCTCTTCTTCGGTCACGTTTCCTGTCCCCCTGCCAATGCCTGCGCATATTCACGGAACACACGCGCACGCAGCGATGCCTCGGTCTCGTCAAGTATCCATGCCTGCCTGACTGAAACAGTTGTCAAACCAGATGGTGCCAGCAATGCCTCGATACCCCGCATCGTTCCACTCACGCACCCGGGAAGGATTTGGCTCCCTCCGGTATTTGTTTCACCAGCTAAGTTCTTGAGCAAACGTAGGCAAAGTGCATCACACTGGCGCGATTGCCCTTCATCCAATAAAGCGCCAAGGGAGACCACAGCGTCTAACAATCCAACAGTGGCCATACGACTATTCAGGTCGTACGGACTTCTGGTTGAATCCATGGCCATCAACCGTTCCCAGCACGAAGCATTGGAATTCAGTCCAAGCGTCAAACGCACACCTTCAAGATAGGCTTCTACCGCCAAAAGCGATCGTTCCCGATCGATGGCAACCGCTGCCTGATCGGAAACAGAGCGGGTACTGGCTAAAAGAACGCTGGCAAGATCCCGCATAGCCTCACCACGACCGCATGCCAGCATCCGCCTAGTTACTTGGCCAAGGAATCTGGACACGGCAGTAAAAGAAAAGGAACCAGCAAGCGCCACCATCTCAGACTGCGCCTCCTGCAATAGTTCCTCAATCGGCAGATTCCATTGGCACGACAAGCGGATAGCAGCGGACAACAATTGCCACCTTTCAACGCCAATTTCAGATCGGTTAACCGAATCGGCTCGCTGACACCGTTGCATTGCGCTCAATGCCTGAGTGGCACGGCCCTCATCAAGACCTGCGGCACGCTCAAGAAGCGCCAGCAAGGTATAACAATACTGCCCGCTATTGGTCGGTAATTCATTCAGTTCATCGACACATGAATCAAACGCCTTGCAAATAGCATCATGATCAGACGATTGACGAAGGCGAACAAGGCTTGCTGACTCGCTTTTCAGCAATGCGGCAAACACATTGATGCGCTGATCCGGTTCCAACAACAATGACATTTCACGAAATGTCTGATAAATGTAATTGGCACCAGATCGAGTTTCCGCCCTGCCTTTTGGTTCCAAGTCAATTGGCAGTGGACCTTTGACAGTTACCTGCCGTTTCGCCTGATCACACCGGAACGCATAAGCTTGTCGTGCAGATTCCGCCGCGAGAACAAGAGCGGTCGGAGGTTTTTGCGTCATGCGCATTCCTGCTTGTTCGGATTTGGCCAAGGCGCCATCTGTCATGCCATCTCCTGCCAAGGCCAAACCAACAGCCTGCGCGGCGTAACCAAGCGACACAACCACCCATTTGGCATCACTTGACATTCCAAAAACCGTTGTCCCCTGATCCAATTCCTCCAAAAACGCACTCAAAACATCACGGATCAGGCGACCGTGAAATTCGCCACAAGCCACTCCCAATTGCCCCACGCGGTCCACCATCAACTGCGGCAGATCACCCGTAGGGCGTAGGTCTCCAGCCAATCGGCGCACCAGTCTGTCGCGGATTTCCGCCAAGAAAAGGGTGTCGCCACCCACAGAGCGCGAAAGACTCTGGGCACATAACCAACTATGACGCAATGGCCACAAATTGGATCGGCACGCTTCGCGCAGATAATCCATTACGGATTCGGTGGGTTGGCCAGAAGTTTGACCAGCCATCCATACAGCCCACTGGCGAGCCGGAGCCTGACTTAAATCTCCTGTAAAATCAGATCCTTCAATATTAACAATGCCTTTAATACCCGCGGTGACCTGTTCCGCTCGAAACCATGCATTCAATCGGGCTGGAGTTGGATCGCACCAAGCCAATACCGCGTGAAACCTTGCAGATTCAGCGAGATTTCCCAAGCTCAACGTTACCGCGGTCATTTCCTCCATCAGCTCGCAACGCCTATTGGAATAAAGGGCGTCCTGTTCTGACCAGAAAGCTTCAACCAACTCCCCATACCGAAGTTTCATGGCAACCAAGTCGATAGCAGGCTCGATACTTGTCTGAGAAGGCACTGGGGAAACGGGTGTATTGACAACAAAGCCGGTAGATACAGGAGTTTGACCTGAAGACTTGGCACTGGCTGCCTTTATTTTCTTGATCGACCCGATAGCTTGACCAGTTCTGGACGGCGCTGGAGTCTTGTCTTGTTCCAGTATTGGAACTGAAGTGTTTTTCCGCGAATCGGCAACAACCGCTGGCGCTTGGATCTCGCGAATGATCGCGTCAAAATCAAACTCTTGACTGTTCTTCCATATTGAAATCAACTCGGCATCGCCATCAACAACATAATTTACCCAGTGTGTGAGCAACTGGAAGTCACCTTCACCATCGGGAACAGAAATAATCCGAAACGCGCCTTCGTTGTCTTTAGGCAACAAAATGCGAATGAAACCGGGTTGGGCACCAAATGCCTTGCGCAACAACACAAGGCCCACCGATGGCGCAATCTTCCGGTCGCGCGGCAGGTATACACCATCAAGACCGGGAACCACCGCTAAGGCCAATCCAGTAGGAGGGAGAGACGCCTGTAACGCATCGTGCCCTGGACGAAGCCGAAGCATGACAACCGGTTCTTCCATCTGCAACACTGCAAAATGGTAAACAGTCAACTCCTGGGGACTCACTTGAGAAATCCACAGATCTAGCTCCGGCCTGCTTGCCTCATACGACAACCAAGCAACGGCCTCAGCCAGATGATCAGCAGCAACCATCCGCAAGGAAATTTTGACCGGTTCGGTCCAAGGGGCAACCTCGTACTTTTCGACAGCTTCCAAGCCAAACTGGGCCAGCAAATCGGCCTGAATCAATTTGGGACGCTCCAACAATTTCCACGGACCATGGGACGATATGAGAACCCAATGCCCTTGCGGAATATCAATTCGGTCTGCCAAAGGATGGCTCATACCCGCGGGAATCCACACACCACGGCGGGCTGAATCCAAAAATACGGTCACGCCCGAACCATGAATCTGGCCCAGCACTACATACAGTGGCAAGCCGGTACCCATAATCAGGTATGGTGAATTTGGCTGATCTGCCAGACGCCCGATTTCCGCGCCAACATACCCAAGACTCAGAATTTGACTGATCAGATTCGATGCCAAACCCGGGTCATCGATAACCAGAAGTGTTGCGACATCCCATGGATCCGGCAAAGCCACAGAATCGAGGTCAACCAGCTCAAGCCAGTCGACAACTCCACGCGTGGGTGCTCCTCGCGGTTTTTTGGCTGAAATGGCCCCGAGTTTCACGAGGTTTTTTTCGCATTCCGTGTCCGGTATCGACACTATCCATGCGCCATCATCGGTTTGCCAGCAAGAATCTGGCCTTGCAAGCCCCGGGGCGGATTGCCGCAGAAGCGAGACCAAGCGCTCGCCTTTCGGAAGACGGATGGGCATAAATCAATCACCCTGCGGCTACGATGGGTTGGAGGTCGCGCGGCGTTCCGGATCGGTGGATGTACTTATTGGCGCGACTGCCGGTTCCTCCACCGAGCCTCTGCGGACGATAACAGTCGCGGCGTTGCCATCTGGCAGTAACCCGGCTTCAAGCAAACGCTCCACAACCCTACGGTGCAACTCTTCGTGTTCATAAGGTAGCGCGTCGGCATCCGATTCCAGATCGACTAACACTTCATGACGACCGGTACCCGGATTCACTCTTAATTTAATAGTCATTTCCGCCATCGCGCATACTCCTTATTCGGTGGTAATCGGAAGGCTTTCAAGTCGCACCGCTACCTCTTCAAGACCAGTGGCCAACAATCGTACCAACTGTGCCAGGCCCCGTGCGTCGATGGCCCGATCCAGTACAAGCTGGTCGCGCATTCCCAATACCAACGGCTTGTGCGCAGCCAATAGCTTTGCAACTCGAATCCGTTGGTGTTCCAGCAATGATTTCACCTCGGCATCTAGCGCCTCACGGGTGCTGGGAGCCAAGTCCGGGTACCGTTCAGCCCGGCCGTCCTGCTTCCAGTAGTGGCACACACCGGAAGCAGGTCCACCCATACCGTAGACCTCAACAAGCTCCCGCGCGGTCTGTGTTGCCAACCAAAGATCGTGACCACTTCCCAAGGAAAATTGGCCTTCCAGAAGCATTTCGGCTTCACGCCCACCAAGAAGTACGGCGACTGTATCGAGAAGTTCTGGAACAGACCTTACCCGGCGTCCGGCCGTCACCTGCGTGTATCCAAGCGACCCAGCGAGATCCTCGCCAAGAGCCACCCGTTCGGGAAGCTGTGTTCCGGCCAAAACCAAACCTGCCACGGCATGTCCACATTCGTGTCCCGCCACAACACGCAATTCCGCTGAATCCAGAACGAGAACAGACCTGCCTTCAGCAAGGGCAGCATCGACATCGGTCACCGTTGTCGCATCGTCGCGTCCGGCAGCCAATCTGTGGCGGGCAATCAACCGACAAAGCGCGTTCAGGTGATCGCCGCTGTAACGTGTTCCAGCAGCAGCACCGGGTACTTCAAGGCGTGTGCGCCTGACGGCATGTTCCAAACCTTCCGGTGTCAAATCCAGCCGCATGGTGCGGCTATGAACCTCCAAAATGGCGCGCCGCGCCGCCGCATCTGGATACGGAACATGCAATTGGAATTCAAAACGCCCCGGTCGCAGCAACGCCGGATCTAGCGACTCGACAAAATTTGTCGTTGCCACCACAAAAACAAGCTCTTCCTTGCGAAACCCATCCATTTCTGTCAGCAGCATGTTAACCATTGAATGTTCAACGCCCGACCCGGTATGCGTGCCACGGCGCACCGCGAACGAGTCGATTTCATCAAACACAATAACCGCGGGGGCGGATTGACGGGCTCGCAGAAACACTTTGCGCAGGTTTTCTTCACTTTCGCCGACCCATTTGCTTTTAAGTTCTGGCCCCGACACCACCTGGATAGCTGCGCCCAAGGCGCTTGCAAGCGCCTTGGCAAACAATGTTTTTCCTGTGCCGGGAGGCCCCCAGAAAATCAGCCCTCTTGGCAACAGACTTTCAAGATCCTTTGTCAAGCCGTCATCGGTAACACGGTCACGACGCGACAGAATGTCGAGTATTTCTTTCCGGATTTTCCGCTTCAAATCATCGTAACCACCAATGTCACGATCAAGGTCCACCGTTGGAATGCTTAGCGCTCCCGTCAGGGTCGCCTGCCGCAATTGCCGATAAGCGGCTTCGGGCGATACGGGCAAGTCTGGCCCTTGAATGGCTGAAAGTAGTCGGCGCAACCGCGCGGCATTAACCCCGGAAACGTATTTGTATAATTGGGCAACGGGAACCACTGCACCCAATTTGCGACACTCCGACCGCGTGACAAGCCGCCTGATTTGCTCCCTAGGAACCCCCAGCAGGCTGACTCGGTGGGGAAACGCGTTCGCCACCATTTCCGGAAGAGGAAGCGACGGATCGGCAAAAGCCAACCATACGCGGCTTGGATCCTGATAAAGCAGGTTCACAACGTCGCGGCCAAGGTCTGTAACTCCGCCACCAATTCCGGAAGTCAGCAGGTCCAAATGCTGCAATACCGGTAAATTGTCACCCGGATTAAGCACAAATGTCATCAGTTCACGATACATAGCCGTGGTCATCGACACAGGCGGACCACCATCACTTCCCGCTGCCGGGCGGCCGGCAATAACCCTCGTGGTAATTGGTGGCTGGAGTGCCTTCAAACGGGCCCGTAACGAAACCAAGACCGGTATTCCTAAGTCCTTTTCACACTCAATCAGCACGGAAATACCAGATTGCAATCGGCGAATCACTTCGCCAAGGACGCTACCATACGCAATATCAATGGCATCAGTCAGTTGTAGGCTGTCAGGGCAATCTTCCGGGCGAATCACATTCATGAACCGGACCTCAAACCTTAATGGAAATGGTGAGAGTACGCGCTGACTCGTTTTCCTCGACCCGCTGGACTTGCCCCAGGCGACTAGCCTTTTCCTTGATGGCAGCCGAAAGCCACCGGTGATTGATTGCGTCGATTTCAGTACGTATTTCGGGAAGAGCCAGGGCAAGGTCCTTTGAGGCTTTCTGCCCCAACTCTTTTTCCATGCTTGCCGTTAGGTCCGATGCTGATTTGGCAATGGCCCGGGCCGTTGCTGTTTCAATGGAAGGCTCCGACCTTTCGTCGCTTATTTGGATTTTAATAGAGCCCGTAGTGCCAGTTTCTTCACGCACAACCGACGCCGAGACCTTAAGCGTGGCGGTGTCGATTTCAAGGGTTGCCCCAGAAATTTCACGCGCATACCGGGATGGCTGCCCATCGACAGGCGCATATCCACTTTCAACCAAAACCTTACCAAGCCATTGAGACATTTCCAGTTCCGGAAGCACGGACAATGACGATAGCTTGGTGCAGATGGAATCGCCAGAACGAGCAACGATTTCAACGCCTTCACTTACCTGAATTGTGTATGACATGCTCATCCGGCACCCCCTACACGCCCCAATGCCCCCATGGCTCCAATGTCCGCGCTGCATTGCCGCAATCGGTCACGCACCTCAGGCGGTACAGCCGACTTGAATGCCGTGGCAGAGGCGTAAGTTTCGTCAATATATACCAACTGTTCTGCCCGGTCCCTGAAAATGGCCATTTCTTCGAGCATGGTTCCAATGGCCAACAGGTCCAATTCACGCAAACCTAGCTCTTGAAAGGAGACTGCCCCCGGAGCAGGAAGCTGTTTGCGCAGGTTTTCCATCCACCGCGTTTGCACGCAGGCACTATTTGCAGCCCGCAACATCCCACGGACCAGATCCGGCCTATCGTGTTCAAGACAAGCATCCCGCCACAACCGCCAGGCCCGAACAATACTGGCGCGTCCGGCCGGCTTCAGGTCTGCCCAACTCTCCAGTACATTAGTCCACCGGATTTCCAACCACGGCTGAAGCGCTTCCAGAAACGCCAACAATGGCGGCCTGAAATAGAACTTCAAATCCAAAGGTTCATTTGCAGCAGTAAGCTCGCGTTCCGGAACCCCTAACCAGAACCATGGCAACAGACGTGAATAATGCGACAGAATATCGAGATGCGTCTTATTAACTGCAGATAATCCCAGCACTCTCCAAGCCACCAACACATCACCGGTTTGCCACACGTTCAAAGGGAGAGGCGGATCAATACCGCCAGCCACGCTCATGCCTGCCAAACAGATAGAAATCGGACTAAACTTGAAAGCCAATCGTTCTGGCCCCCAACGGCGCCATACAGGCGCATAAGTAACATGATCAGCGTCGTTCGGGTTTGGGTAAGGATATATCCCAGCCGCGCCAGCCACCTCAAAGCTCAGCGCCACAATCTCGCGAAGCATTTTACCGGCATGCCCGGCTGCCTTGGGTGTTATGCCCCAAGGGCCATCAACCTTTAATGCAGGCAACGCACTGCGAAAGCTTCGACGCCCCAAGCGAGCTAAGCCCGCTAGGATGGCGTAATCAGCCGAGACCAAGCTCGTCATTGATTTTCAACCTCAATTTCCATGAGAGATTATAGGGTTCCCCTCCAGAAAAATATTTTCGCCAGATCAGCAAATTCCACTGGAACATCGTTTTTTTGCCGTGTAGTATCCGTCCTCGTGACGTCAGCTGACGCTCCGACCGGTTCAGGGAAGAACCGGACTCTTTGCAAGGACGCCCTCACCATGATCGCAAACACCACTTCCGGTAAGCTTGCCGTTCGTATCGCTGTCTTTGGCCCCGATGGCTACCACGGCGACCGCCGCCACGGTAGCGGACTATGGGATGCAGGTATTCGCGCATGTCTTGAAATGGCAGAAGCGGAAGCCGTTATGCTTCCCGAAAAATTGGAATCCAAAAGGCTTTCCTCGTTGCTTGGCAATGTTGATGGCGTGGTTGTGACAGGGCATGACGCTCGTTACAACAAGCCAACCGACATGGAAGAAATCTTCCAATATTGCCGCAAACACGCGATCCCCGTTCTTGCAATCGACCGGGGCATGCATGCCATGAACACTGCTTTCGGTGGCACCACCATGACAGACATGCCGCTAGAAGCACCCGACATGCTCCAGCACAGGCACCCACCCGAACGCGGCCTCCGTCATGGACTTGTAGTCGAACCATTCAGCCGGTTGGCCAAGCTCTACGGTGAAGGTGAAATCATCGTCAACAGCGAACATTCGCAGGCCACCAATCGCGTGGCGCGCGCATTCAAGGTCGGGGCCAAAGCCATGGACGGTATGGTGGAATCCATTGAAACCTCACCAGACGACGCTTGGTGGGCGCTTGGAATTCAATGGCAACCAGCCTGTTCTACTTCAAGCGGACTTGATATCCAAATCTTCCGTTGTCACATCGAACATTGCCGCGCTCGGCTTGCTGCACCAAAAATCAAGGCTGCGGCCTGATTGTCTTAAACGAAAACAGGCGGGACAAATGTCCCGCCTGTAAAATTTAATATCGCTAAACACGAAAATCATGGGAGGAGAACTGCGTCGATAACGTGGATAACGCCATTGCTTGCCTTGATGTCGGTCTTGATAACCTTAACCTTACCATTAAGAACAACGCCACCATCAACTACTTCAATCTTGAAAGTCTTGCCAGACAAAGTTTTAGCATCTTTGCCATCAAGTTTAATGGCATCTGCAGCCATTACCTTGCCAGAAACAACGTGATACTTGAGGATGCTTGTCAGCTTTTCTTTGTCCTTAAGCACGGCTTCGATGGTTTCCTTGCCAAGCTTTTCAAAAGCTGCATCGGTAGGTGCGAATACAGTGAATGGTCCCTTGCCATCCAATGCTTCAACTAAATCGGCTGCCTTGAGAGCAGCTACGAGGGTTTTGAAATTATCGGCGCCAACGGCGATACCAACAATTGTCTTTTCTTCGGCTTGGGCGCGCGAAACAGTCATCAAAGCAACAATTGCAAATGCAGCAACAAGGCTACGAACCATGGAATCTACTCCAGGAGAAGGATTGTGAAGCCGAGTTTTTTCGGCAACTTACCAATAGGCTTGTATTTTTTACATTCGCCGAGAAATATTTAATTATTTTCCCAAATTAGTGAAGAGCACATAATTCATAAACGATCTTCTGATTTTAGTCTTTGAAGCCAAACAACTTAGATCAACAGGCTAGCTATCGAGAAAAAATGATGAAAGCGACTTGCGCATGTCAAGCTCGGGGGACTGCGAGTGCTGGGCATTATTCTCGGATTTTGCTCAATTAAAAATATGCTTACACGACCTGATGAAATTACGGCATCACACCCGGTGCGACATCCCGGACTGGTCGCGATACAGGAACAGCATCAGGCCTCGATTTCTCCTGAACGACCTCAGCGGCATCTCCATCCACACGGACTTCAGCGTCGACCACTACCTTCTTAGCTGGCAGCACCATGCCAGCAGCAACGACCAGTGCCACACCCACCACCAAACCAGTACGTCCCTGCCATTTCATCGCCGCACCCCCTCATGACAACTCTGCTCCCAGATTGACCTGATGATGGCCTTTCGAAATTCGGCGAAAAGCAACCAGAGCAGATACGGACTGCTTATTCGTCAAGGTCTGCCTAAATTGAACTGCAATCGAACTTCCTGATCCACCTGGCGCCCGGTTAGCACCTCACATGAAGCCTGCAAGGTGATTGAACGCTGCCCACCCAAACGGACATCAGCGGGAATCTTGAACTCAAGAAATGCTTCGGTGGTGTCTGGTCCAATAACTTGCCGAATACCCTCTTCGCGTGAAACCAAGGTCACAGGCCCATAAAAACCCTGCCGTTCGATGCGGATGGGTAATTTCACCAGTTCGCCGGGTCTCCCACGCGCAGGCCCTGCAACTGTTACCTGTAAGGGTCGCTTTGGAAGAATGATCAATGTCACCGGTTCTCCCTGATCGTCGATACTCATTGTACGGGGTTGTGCCCCACGTGCTGGCGGCGGACCTTCCGCCGGAATGGTCGTCTGGAAACGGGGTACAATGGCCAATTCCGAAGCACGGGCATTGCTTCGGACCTCGATTTGAAATTCAGCTCGATCCTTTTCGGGTGCGATGGATAGAGCATTATTGTTGCCGTTGACGACTCGATAGGAAGCATCCTGCATATTCAAAGGCAGAGAAACCTGAACAGGTGCCTTCACCATGGCATCACGCGCCATTTTCCATGTGAGCGTCAACCGGTCTCCCTGTTGCACAACATGCACTTTCTTTTCCGCTGATAGTCTCACCACAGGACTCTCGGATGATGTTGTAAGCACCAAAGATTCCTCACGGCGCACCGCATAGGGATTGTTGTTGCCTGAATTTCCGGGCCAAATGGGGCCTGCAGGGACTGCAACTCGTTCAACCTTACGTAGAGATCCACACAGATCAGCCGTACCGACAACCTTGAGGTAAGAGATATTCGAGGCATTTAGTACACCCTGCGCCTCCAGCACAACATTTGCTGATTTTTGTCCACCAGGAATACGGCATGGCAGTGCGCGGACGCCTGCGGGTAATCCTTCAATTGAAATATCAATAGGGCCATCGAAACCATCGTGCCTGCCAGCCAACACAAGCAGACTTACAGCAGATCCAGTCTTGACCCGATGCGCCCCAAATTGCCCCAAACCATCAATAACCACCAATCGAAAATCTGGTTTTGCAGCGCTCACTCTCAGCGCATAAACCAAGTGCGGTCCGCCCTCCAACTCCCCATCTCGCGCCGTTACCATTACCTTGTAGACACCGTCCCGGGTCGGAACAAAACGAAACGGACCTGGATCTTCACTCCGATTGAAAAAGAATTGTGGATGAAGCGGTTCCGCACCTTCATCGATTTCGCGCCCCTGCGATTCGCCATCCCCCTTGATAACCATCATGAAATCAAGATCCGTGCCCAATCGGTCGCCCAACACCTCCAACCACACGGCTTCTCCTTTGCGGGCCTCGAACTGGAACCAGTCCCGATCCGCAGCCTTTTCCATGCGCCCCGCCACCAATGCGGGAAGTGTGAGCTTCATGGCCTTTTCAGGAGTATCGTTATCATCAGACTCTTCAAGCGGATCGGTGTCGGACACCGCGACAATGGCATCGCCACCGTTTGGAAGCCTCATGGCGCGCAAGTCGAGCAACGCCGCACGTGGATTAATCGAGGGCATGGAACCAGTTCTTGGTTCAAGGCGCATACGCGCTATTTCCATGCCATCAACAGAACCGGGAACTGGAGTGCCACCCGGAAGACCTCTACCATAGACAACAAAATCGCGTCTGGTAGACGCGGCAATCGGCGGAAATACCGATTCAACGCGTGAAGGAACACCCAACGTCAATAGATAAAATCCGTCCGGCCCACCCTGCACATAACCAAACGAATACACACGAACCGTGTACGTGCCATCAGCGGGCAAAACGATATCTGCCCAAGCATCTTCCGCGGCTTTATCACGAGCCGATGCGACCATTTTACCTTGGGAATCAAACACCTCGAAGGCACCCGGAAGCTTGCTATCGGTACTGTTGGTACCTAGCCAAGCAAGAATCTTCTGACCACGCCTGCCCTCAATACGGAAGTAATCGACATCATTGGATCCAATTAACACACCGCTGACTGTTTCGCCAAACCTCAACAACTGCGCAGTTTCAGGATCGTTGTTTGGCTCCACTTCCACCGAAACCGGTCCATCAACAATGAGCATTCGGCGCGGATTACTCGCACCACCAGCGGTGACAGCGCGAACATCACACCAACCAGTGAGTGACCTGGCAGGAACCTCGACCTCAACCCTGACACCCGTAACGGGAGCGGGAGCCCGACTATTCATTCGCTGCGGTGTGGGCTGATTTGCCCCAGAAACAGGCTTTTCAAGCGATTCTGCTGGCAGCACGGTGAGTTTCACATCTGATCTGGAGCACACAAGCCCCGTGACCTTATCCAGACCTGTTCCAGTCAAAGTAATAACTGTTTTCCCGCCCCGAGAAACAGCGGCAGACTGAATGCGTGTCAGCGTTGGTACAGGTTCCCAGCCGGCCGTTGCAACCGTTGCCAGCACAGCGGTCAGAATAATAGTCAATTGAAGGCGAGAATGATTCATAGGGCACCCCGGGGAAATGGAAGGAACTTTCCTCACGTGGATTCGTCAAAGGACCAGCCTACCCTCGCCTGACGTAGCTGGACAAGACACTGACCGAACGATTCTTTTTTTCTGAGTTCGTGTTTGATCGCTTCCGAAGGTGGTTGTAGGCTATTGCGTAGTACTTAGTTTTTGGGTGTGTGTTGGACTTCGCCTTGGAGGACTGGCCATGCTGACAGTTTGGGGTTCGTCGCGTCGCTTCTGTGACGGTGTTAATCGTCGCGATTTTATTCGTGTTGGCGCCCTGGGCACTGGTCTTACTTTGGCAGATCTCATGCGCCAGCGTGCCTTGGGAGCCAAAAGAGCGCCTGCCAGCAAAGCTAAAGCAGCCATTCTGATCTACCTGCCCGGTGGTCCTTCCCACATGGACATGTACGACCTCAAGCCAGATGCACCCAAAGAATTCCGCGGCGAATTTAACCCGATTGCCACGTCTGTACCCGGCATCCAGATCAGCGAGCACTTCGCTTTGCAAGCCAAAATGTTCGACAAGCTTGCAGTCGTCCGTTCGCTGGTATCAGTTGACGAGCATTCAGATTCACTTGTAATGACCGGCTACAGCGAGCAGACCAACCGTATTCAACAGCACCCCAGTTTTGGTTCGGTGATGTCGAAAATTCGGTCGGGCCAGACAGACGGCGATTCCGTTCCCCCCTTCGTCAGCTTACGTGGCATGAGCAAAGGCACAGAACCCGGCTTCCTTGGCGTGGCGCATCGCCCGTTTTCTCCAGGTGGTCCTGGTTTGGCCAACCTGAAACCAGCAACAGCCAACACTGGCCTCAACCTCGACTCCCGCCGCGACCTGCTCACCGGGTTCGACGACCTTCGCCGCGATATCGATGCCTCGGGCACGTTGAGTGGTATCGATACCTTCACATCGCGCGCCTTCGACATGGTTACCTCTGGCGTGGTGCGCAATGCGCTGAGTTTAGAAAAGGAAGCCGCTGCCGTGCGTGAACGGTATAAGGGCGTTGAATCGTTCCTGACAGCTCGCCGTCTGGTTGAAGCAGGCGTTTCCTGCGTGACACTTTCAATTGGTGGATGGGATACGCACAGCAACAACTTCCAGACCCTCAAGAAGCAGTTACCTCAAGTGGACCGTGGTATCGCCAACCTTATTTCTGACCTCCACGAACGCGGCCTCTCCGATGACGTGGCAGTGGTCATGTGGGGCGAATTCGGACGCACACCCAAGATCAACAGCAACGCCGGTCGCGACCACTGGTCTCCTGTGATGTCGGCACTTGTTGCTGGTGGTGGCATGCGCATGGGCCAAGCCGTTGGTTCCAGCACAGCACGGGGCGAGCGCCCCAAAGATAGGCCTTACAAGGTCAGCAACCTGCTCGCAACACTGTACAACGCCATGGGTGTTGACCCTGCCACAACGTTTGCCAACGGCAACGGTCGTCCAGTTTATATCTTGGATGATCGCGATCAGATTCCTGAACTGGTCGGCTAATACAGTATCTTTTGCCCGCCCATGGTAACACTGGTGGCGGATCCGTCACTTGATCGTGATGGCTCCGCTCTGCCTTGATTAGGGCATCGGAGTCTTCTCCATGAAATTCCTGCTTAGTGGCTGTTCCCTATTCGCCCTCACTATTCTGTTGGTACCATCCGCCCTTGCGGCGGATGCGTCCAGACTTGAAATTTACCCTTCCACATTGAATCTGTCTGGTTCTGATGCCTGCGCGCAAATCTTGGTCACCCGCATCTCGCCCGATGGTCGCCGCGAAGACTTCACCGGCGACGCACGATTCGAAGCCAGCCGCGCAGGCTGGTTGAGGCTCACCGGAGGCCGAGTTACTCCGCTCGCGGATGGAACTGGCACTATTCGCATCACGGCAGGCGGCCTCAATTCAGAAATTCCGGTTCATGTCAGCGGCAGCTCAACCCTGCACCCCGTGAGCTTTACACATCAAGTCATCCCAGTTCTGACCCGCTTCGGGTGCAATTCGGGTGGTTGCCACGGAAAGCAAAGCGGCCAAAACGGATTCCGCCTGTCGCTTTTAGGGTTTGATCCTGAACTTGATCACGCCACCCTCACGAAAGAGGTGCGTGGCAGGCGTATCGAGGTGGCTGCTCCCGAGCGGTCGCTTCTGCTTCTGAAAGCCAGCGGCGGTGTTGCCCATGGTGGCGGCAAAAAATTCGACAGCAACAGCGATGAATACCGACTCATCCGCCGCTGGATTGCAGCAGGTGCCATCGGAATGAAGGATAACGACCCTACCCTGAAGCGCCTTGAAGTGGTTCCGCCCATGCGCCGATTCACACCTGAAGCCCGGCAGCAGATGGTGGCGTTGGCGCACTATTCCGATGGCCGAACCGACGATGTCACGCGCATGGCGCAGTACGAATCGAACGATCCCGAAGTAGCTGCGGTGGATGCTGCTGGAGTCACCAAGGCCGGCAAACGGCCGGGTGAAGCAGCTATTATGGTGCGTTTCTCCGGTAAGGTTGAGGTTTTCCGTGCTCAGGTTCCCGTATCGCAAGGTACCACTGGAACGGATTTCGTCGCGCACAACCCCATCGACAAAGCAGTCGTTGCACGCTGGCGCGAGCTAGGTGTCACGCCTTCGCCTCGCGCTGCAGACTCCATTTTCATCCGCCGCATGGCGCTTGACCTGACTGGAACACTTCCTACCCCCGAACGCGTCCATGCTTTTGAAACCTCGAAATCCCCAGATAAAGACGCGCAACTCGCCGACGAACTCCTCTCCTCACCCGAGTATGCCTACTATTTCGCAGGTAAATGGGCAGATATCCTGCGTGTTAAACGTGGCAACCAAGCTGACAGAGCCTTCGGCACGTTCGCCTTCCACCAGTGGCTGCGCGACGCCGTTGCATCTGACATGCCATACGACCGCATGGCCCGCCGCATTATTGCTGCCGTGGGAGATGAGGAACGGTCCCCAACCACCGTGTGGTACAAAGATCTGACAACAACCGATCAGATGGTGGACAATCTTTCACAGGTATTCCTAGGCACACGTCTGCAATGCGCCCAATGCCACCACCACCCGTACGAACGCTGGACCCAAGACGATTACTGGAACCTTGCAGCTTATTTTGGCCAACTTGGCCGCAAGAACATTCCCATGGTTGCTCGCGGTGGACAGCAACAACAAAATCTCCAGCGATCTGTTTACTACAACAAAGGCACAGGCGCGGTTCTCAACAAGCGCACAGGTAAACCAGCGGTACCTGCTCCTCTGGATGGTGGCACCACCACGCTTCTACCTGGCGAAGACCCGCGTAACGCTTTGGTAGACTGGATGGTGCGCAAAGATAATCCGTTCTTTGCTCGCGCCGTAGCCAATCGCTACTGGGCA
Organism: Candidatus Kuenenia stuttgartensis; assembly: GCA_945875585.1. GTDB lineage: Bacteria > Planctomycetota > Planctomycetia > Gemmatales > Gemmataceae > REEB421. Next base: position 40,059 of record CAMCLK010000026.1, read on the forward strand.
CAGTTCTTTGGCCGTGGCATTGTTGATCCTATTGACGATATGCGTGTGACCAATCCGCCAAGCAACCCTGCGCTGCTCGACGCGCTGGCTTCAGAACTTGTCAAAACCAATTTCAGTTTAAGGCAACTTTCGCGCGCCATAGTAACCAGTAGTGTGTATCGGCTGTCGTCAGACCCCGTGCCCGGCAATGCTACCGACAGGCAATCGTTTGCCCGTTATTACCCCAAGCGCATGACCGCTGAAGTTCTGCACGATGCCGTACATCAGGTAACTGGAACTCCCCCAACATTCGCAGGGGTTCCAACCGATAGGCATGCCCCCACCAGGGCCATCATGCTACCGGATGAGTCGTTTGCGTCTTATTTCTTGGATGTTTTTGGCCGTCCGCAACGACTGAGCCCATGCGAATGTGAACGTGTTTCCGAGGCGAATCTGGCGCAGGTTTTGCATTTGGTCAATTCCGAAGAGATTCAGTCGAAGATTGGTCGCGCGGGTGGCCGCGCCGATTTACTGGCCAAAGATCCACGCCCAGACGCGGAAAAGATTACAGAATTATTTCTCTGGGCGCTTGGACGAGTTCCAGAGGAATCGAAACTGAAATTGGCGCTTGATCACGTTGAAAAATCAGGTAAAAACAAGAAACAGGCCTACGAAAACATTCTTTGGGCACTGATCAATATCCGCGAGTTTTCATGGGTGCGTTGATGCATCGCTAATTAAAATGGTGAAAACCATTCAATAATTATTCGCTGGTTCCTATGGACGGATTAGGCATAGTGGTTTTCCAATAATCACCTTCGCTTTTGGGACAATCATGCCACACTCTGGCACTTGCGACGTCACACATGTGACAGAAAGCCGCGAGAGGACTCATTCCTCGCTTGCCATTATTGTAGTCTTGGCCTTCCCCTTCTACAAAAAATAAGGCTCGCTCCAAGTCGTGCGGCAAGCTAATTCCAACTTCCAGCAATCTGGCAAGCCGAATCTCATGAGCGCACTCCTTCATACCGGGACGCCTGCGCCAAATCCCGTCTATCTCCTCGTAGGCCCATGGTTTTTCCAGATCATGAATAAAGAGCACAGTTTGGACATCCGACAGTGAAAACGGCAATGGTCGGAGATTGTTCATCGATTTATACAACACGATCGCGACATTCATGACTTCCCGGACGTGATCGAGGTATCCACCTATCCAAGCCTGATGATTGGTGGTGGAACCTCGTGCCTTGGCAAATTCCGCCGCATACGTGGTAAGCAGGGAATAAAATCCTACGCGGTAATGCTCTGGAATTTGCTCAAGCAATTGATCAATCTCAAAATACTGTTGTTTTTTTCCTTCAACACCAAGCATTTGAATATTCCCGAGAGACCCGTTAATTCAGACCCAGTTAGCAAGAAATCAACCTAAACGTTTTTTATTTAAGGCTTACTTCACTCTTTGGCGCCTTGCCGGGTAGCGATGGGAACATATCCCGCCTCGAATCCTTGAGGGGGATTAACAATCAGGGCCGGATCGATGTCCGCCAGTTTCCCAACTGTGGGTGGCGGCAGGTACTCGCGATCTTTCTTCCATGCACGGTGTAGTTTCTCCACGCGCACCTGAAGGCTTTCGCGCTCCTGATCGGTTAAGTCTGCATTGAGAAGCGCGGGCTGATCCACGAATCGGTACCAATAGTAAGTAATCTCGCTGCCATCCCCCGGATAAGCCTTGAAAGGCCCAGCCACGGGACCAGGCTTCTTCCAAGAACTTTGAGCATCGTCGGGTGTCACATACGGTTCTGAACGGTCTTTGCGTGACCTACCAAATTGAACTTTTGCCAGTCCGGTTTCCGCGGGCACATCTTTTGGTTGCACCACCGCCCAAGTCTGCTTACCACTCTTGTCTTTTTTCAGATGATAATATTCCGGCAGAGTCGCCAACATACCGTCCTTACTTTCCGTTTTTGTCACAGTTTGGTAGTTCCAGCGGTACCCGTAGGTGTGGGGATCGAGCGCCACTGGATTGGCAAATGAGTTCCAAGCAATCGGCATCTTTTTATCTTTAGGAACATTTGGCGAATAAATCTTCCAAGTAGAACCTCCATTGCCGTTGAATGTGTGCACGCTGGCGCCCTTGGGATCAACCACGCCACTGACAGGTGTCCCACCTTCAAACCACGCCTTCACTGAGTCCCATAGGGCACTTTTGTTATAGGCGGTAATTCGATGAACCAGCATAGATTCTTCCTTGGCGTTTCTTGGAAACGATGTGGGAGCAATCCTGGCATAGGTTTCGCCGCGTGAGTCCACAGCCTGAAAACTTGGCACATACTGTGTTTCCATCTGCAGAGCCTTGTTCGGGCTGGAAGGACGACCATCTAAAAACATGCCAGCCAATTTGGGATTATCCACAGATGCTCGAGACCAGAAATACGGTGTGAAGAAGGCGACCGGACCTTTGAAATTATCTGAATTCAGAAACAAGGTCCAAGCTTGGTCCCCAGTTGGAACCTCCTTCCCGGCCGTAGTGGTTTTGGGCGTTGTCAGGGGCAACGGAAGGTAGCCGTAACCGAACAGTTCTCCACAGGTGCCTTGCTTGAGGTTCAGGCCATCAGCAGGCCAAAGTACCCATGGGCTGAGTTGAGCGACCCCGTACTTCCCTTTGGGTTTGCTCCAGTCTCGTCCTTGCCCTGCACCCGGTCCATTGGCCCATTCATTAAAATTCAGGGCGACACCGCCCATAATGAATTTTGGAGTTTCGGTGGCAAAGCGCGTGTCACGCCACCAACCAAGCCCACCTTCGATATCGGAATAAAGGTTCTCTGGTTTGGGACCACCATACTGCGCAAACATCCAAGTGCCAAATAGGCCAGTCTGAAAACGATTGCCAGGATACTCTTTCAGCAATGGCCAAGCCGCAACGTAAAGCGAGAATCCTGCGTTGTAGCTTTCTGGCACCTTCTCGTGCGGTACCAGCAGATACCCAGCCATCTCGCCTTCCTGAATCCGCTCTTGGGAACGGATTACCGATGACGGTATCAGCACGATTAAGCTGGCCAGAGTTGATGTAATAATGCCCATGTATCGGTTTCGAAACATTGCTGTGGTACCACCAAAAATCGCTGGTTTGCTTTTCGGATCACGTGATTTTCAAATCATCATCCATCAATAAAAACCTAGGAATCAGTCGTAAGCCTTTCAAGACAATGCTTTTCACCACTGACAAAACTCAAAAAACAACCCGTTTGCAGTGCGATCGGCACCACAAACGGGCTGTTTTCGGATCTTATTCGCTGACACGTTCAATTCGAGAACCAAGCAGGCATCATGCCAATCGATTCTGCTGCCTTTTGCGCATGACCATCACCCAACGACGGTTCATTATCTGAAGAACCCAAGCCAGAACTGGAACATCTGATTGCGGTCGGTTGGAGCCTTGGCAATCGGGAAGCCAAAGTCCAAGGCAATCGGTACAGGACCCATCATTGGCACCACGAAGCGAGCACCAAAACCAGCCGATACCCGGTAGTTTTCGATTTTGGAAATATCAGGCTCCACAGTACCCGAGTCGAGGAATCCAACCAGATACACCTGGTCGTTGGCCATGACCGGAATCTGGTATTCCAGCGAGTTGAGGAACATGAAATCGCCGCCTGTCATGAATCCGTTTTCATTTGGTCCCACACCGCGGAAACTAAAGCCGCGGATCGAACGGAAACCACCGGCAAAGAATCGTTCGTACACTGGCGTGTTTTCACCGGCCCACGAGAACTGACTTCGATAGGCCAAAACATGTCGGCCTGAACCGTCAGCACGCTGATAGGTTGTGAAGTACTTGTTGAATTCCAAGTTGACGAGCGGAAAGGTGAATTCACCAAACGCCTGCTCAAAGCTGGCATCAATAAGGCTCCCTTCCGTGGCTCGCAGGAAGCTATCTCTACTGTCACGTGTGACACCAATCTTTGCCGCCGTCAGGAAATTATATCCCTCAACAGAGGTGTAATCGGTTGGCGCACCATCGGGCACATCGAAGACCCCAATGTTTTCAACCCTTACCGAACCGTTCAGGCTCCAGTACTGGTTCAAGCGCCTGCCAAGCGTGAAACGAGCACCAAGGCGCTCTTCTGTGTATTCAAGATAATTTCTTGAAAAGTAGTAACCGCTGACGCCAAAGCTCCAAGGGCTATCGAAAAGGAACGGCTCGCGGAAGCTGACGCTATAGCGCTGCAACTGATTGCCAGGCACTGCTTCCACCCTGAATTCCTGTCCGGCGCCACGGAAGGCACCACCACTGATCAGGTCGTCGAGGCTGGTAGGAAGACGCGCGATATCGAAGTTGCGTTCATTCAGAACGATACTACCGTTGAGCCCCGCATCGGAGTTCACGCCGACACCAAACAAAAGGCTACCTGTGGTGGTTTCCTGAATCTGCACCAGCAAGTCTTTGAATTCACTGTCGCCCTCGGGGTCGAGGACCGTGACCGTAGGCCTCACGTTGCCATCAGGGCTGGTTTCAAAAATATTGAGCTTGGCCAAATTGCGTTCAGCGACACGCAGGTCGGGATAAGTCAGAACCTGACCTGAATAGAGCGGTACCTGCCTCAAAATAACGTTTTGCTTGGTGCGCTCGTTGCCCACAATCAAAATCTGGCCCACCCGCGCCGGTTGGCGTTCGGTTACTTCGTATTGCAGGCGCACCAATCCCGGAGTTTCTGGAACATATACCGGCGTCGGGGTCACCCGCGCCTCGCGCCCCATGTAACCGATGTAATCTTCTATGGCACGCTTATCGTTATTGATGCGGCTTTCACTGAAGTATTGCCCAGCCTTTACCTTGGAAAGCTGTTCAAGCTGCTCGGCAGGCACAGAACGCGCATTCACCACTTGGGGTGGTTTCTCGACTGTGTAGCGAAGCCCTTCACGGACATGGAACACCAGGTCCACTTCGCGACCATCCGGCGTCCAGCGCAGTTCACGACCAACCCTGACATCAAGGAATCCGTGCGACTTGTAATACTCTTCCAGTTTGAGAATATCGTTATCAGCTAGCATGGCATTGAACTTGCCACCCAACAGTCCGAGGAATTTTTTCGATGACTGCACGTGCGTGGCCAGAACACCGCTCGACACAAATGTCTGACCTTCAAATTCAATACCACGCACCTTGACCACCGGGCCTTCGGTAACCGAGAAAATAACTTCGGTGTCCCCTGCCTCGCCCCCCTTGATGAGCTCGCAACTGGCAAACGGCCTACCCAGTTCCTGATAGCGGCGGACAATCGCTTGGCACGCCAGCTTATTCGCCATAGGGCTTAAAGGGCGCCCCTTGGAAATCATGGTGATCTGCGACAATTCGTCTTCACGTAGATGCTTGGCGCCCTGGTAAGTCACATTCTGAATGACGCTGGGAAAATCCTTGATCAGGAAATAAACCGTTACCCGACCATCGGGCAGATTTTCCAGCCTCGGGTCAACGCTGGCAAACTGCTTGGTGGACATCAGCTTGCGAACATCTTCCTGAACCAGATGCGATGTGAACTCTCCACCCGGTTTTGTTTTGAGCTGGGACATGATGTTTTGTGTGGAAACATGCCTGTTCCCTTGAACCACCACATCGGCAATCAAAACCTTACCCGGCCCCGCCTCGCCTGCACGAGGAGGCTGAGCAGATGCTCGCGGCACTGCACGCAACGGAGCAGGTGCCGGAGCTCGCTCAGGCGGCACGCTCATCGATACTCCAGGCGCAGCCATGGAGCCGTTGCCCCCGCTGCCACCCGGAAATATCGGTGGACCTGGCACCTGACCTACGGCGTGGCTAGCGACGAATGCCGCCAACAAGATGCTTGAACCAAGACGTAACGCCTCAGCCCCAACATCCTGCTTCCAACGCAACTTATTCCCACTTCGTTCCATGTGCCGGTCCTGATGGCCTTTGCCCGGGATTTCCCTGAGATTCGCCAATTAGGCAGGAAGTTCATTCAAGTCAATACAAGATGGAGCCGGCCAGAAGTCGAACGGCCCCTTGTCGGGATCGCTCAGACTCTCAAGATAGACTTTTCGATCGGCTCCAATTCATGACGGCAGAAGAAAGCGGGCACAAATGGCGGAATCACAGCTGGCACTGGTTACAGGAGCCACCGGATGCGTGGGTAGCCATGTTGTTGACGTGCTGCGAGCCAACGGCTGGCAAGTACGCGCGATGGCGCGCACTGCATCCGCTAATTATCCATGGAATCCCGGTCCGGGTGTGGAAGTGGTGGCTGGCGACTTAACCGACGGCGCCGCGCTGCGCTCTGCTGCGCAAGGCGTCGATGCCATCTTCCACTGCGCCGCCAAGGTAGGCGACTGGGGAGATGTCGCGGAATACAGTCAAGCCAATGTCGAAGGAACGCGGCATCTACTGGAAGCCGTGTCGGGCACAGGCTTGACTCGCTTCATTCACTTCAGCAGCCTGGGCATTTACGAGGCCCGCGATCATTACCAGACAGATGAAACGACTCCACCACCCGACCGCCACATCGATGGATATACACAGTCGAAAGTCGAATCTGAAAAGCTGGCGCTTGAATACGCGGCATCAGGAAAGGTAGCAGTCACCGTACTGCGACCCGGCTTTATCTATGGACCACGCGACCGGACAGTGTTGCCAAAGCTTGTGGAAAACCTCAAGGCACGGAAGGTGAAGTATCTGGGATCAGGCAAACAGGCCATGAACTGCGTCTTTGTTCGCAATCTTGTCGATGCGTCGATGCTGGCGCTTAATGTGCCAGAAGCGGTAGGTCAGGCTTTCAACATCACCGATGGAGAAAGCGTCAGCAAGCGAAGGTTTATTGAAGCCGTTGCCGATGGGTTTGGCGTCCCGCGTCCGGGCTGGTTCAAGGTTCCGCTGTGGTTGGCGCGTCCATTGGCTTCTTGGATGGAATCAGGAGCGCGGGCACGGGGCGACAAGCAACCACCGCTTCTAACGCAAGCTCGAGTGAAGTTTCTAGGCCTGAATCTGGACTTCAGCATCGGTAAAGCCAAACGAGTGCTGGGTTACGCTCCACACACTAATTTCGAGACAGCGATGCGAGAAACTGTGGCCTCGTACCATCCGGGTCGCTAGAACAACAAGAAGTATAACAACCGCCCAGGAACCGATTGCCATGAACTTGCAAGGCCTCAAAATTGCCATCCTTGTCGAACAGCAGTATCAGGAACTCGAGATTTGGTATCCGCACTATCGGCTGAAAGAGGCTGGTGCAACCTCGGTTCTTGTGGGACCCGAGGCTGGCAAATCGTACCCAAGCAAATTGGGTTACCCTGCCATAGCCGAGAAAAGCATCGCGCAGGTCACCGCTGACGAGTTCGATGGTGCCATTTTGCCGGGTGGATTTGCTCCCGATTTTCTGCGCCGCTCGCCTGCGATGATCAGCTTTGTTCAAAAGCTGCACGATCAGGGTAAAGTACTCGCTGCCATATGCCACGGGCCATGGATGCTCTGCTCCACCAACGCCCTGAAAGGTGGCCGCAAGGCAACCTGTTTCTTCGCCATCAAGGACGATGTGATCAATGCCGGTGCAGATTACTCCGATGCCGAAGTTATTCGTGATGGCAACATCATCACCAGCCGAAAGCCTGACGATTTGCCGGCGTTCATGCGCGCCACGATGGCTGCTCTTGCCGAGCGGCGTTCCTGATTCTTCTGTTTCCCCTCCCTTTTAACTGTTACTTGACATGGAGTCCGATTCGATGCCTTCCCACGATTATGCACCTACTCTTGACGACAAGTTCGCCTTTGGCGTTTGGTGCCTCCAGAACCGCGGTCGCGACCCCTTCGGCGACCAGACACGGGCCGAGCTTCCAGCGCTTGAGTGCATCAAGGGCTTGGCCAAGCGCAACTGCTACGGTTTTGAATTCCACGATAACGATATCATTCCGTTCAACGCATCCGCGGCTCTACGCGACCAAATCGTATCCGACATCAAGAAAGTCATGGCCGACACTGGCATCAAAGCCACCATGGCGACAACCAACACCTTCTATCATCCAGTATTCAAGGATGGCGCCTTCACCAGCAGCGACCCCGCTGTGCGCCTTTACACCACCCAAAAGGTGATGCGGTGTGTGGATCTCGCCGCTGAAATGGGCACCGAGATTTTCGTGTTCTGGGGCGGTCGGGAAGGCGTTGAAGTCGATGCCAGCAAAGACCCGATCAGCGCGGCAGGTTGGTTCCGCGACAGCTTGAACTTCCTATGCGAATACGTGAAATCGCAAGGCTACAAGATCAAGTTTTCCATCGAACCAAAACCCAACGAACCTCGTGGCGACCTGTTCCTCCCCACGGTTGGTAGCGTGCTCGCCTTCATTCAGACTCTGGCCCACCCCGATATGGTTGGTATCAACCCTGAAACCGCTCATATTAAAATGGCAGGGTTGAATCCTTACCATGAGTTCGCTCAGGCACTAGATGCCGGCAAACTTTTCGACGTTCACCTGAACGGACAAAAGCCACTGCGCTTCGATCAGGACCTGACGTTTGGTTCCGATGACATCAAGGAAGCGTTTTACACCGTAAAGCTGCTGATCGATCATAAATACTCAGGGACCATCGGGTTCGATGCCCACCCTTACCGCACCGAATCGGATCCATGGGATTTCGTCGATCGCAGCATGCGCACCTACAAGATCCTGCAGGAAAAGGCCCGCCGATTTCAGGAATGCAAGGAGATTCAGGATATTCTGAAAACGCTCCACTCCGCGAACGCCGAGCTTTCCGGTTTCATCAAGTCGTTCAGCAAAGATTCCGCGGCGAAATTGAAATCGATGGCTTTCGATCCAGAAGCTCTTTCACAGCGCAAATTGCCTTACGAAAGACTCGACCAACTGGTCACCGAGCTGCTTCTGGGCGTGATCTGATCAACGATATCCACTGGAGAATTGGTCATGGCAGCCCAGCATCCGCCTCGTTTCCTCAAAATTGTGGAAGACGCGCGCCGCTCTGTACGCGAGTGCTCCATTCAGGACATTCAGGATCGTATGAATCGCGGAGAACGTTTCACACTTGTGGATGTGCGGGAGGAAAGCGAGTTCGGCCGTGACCACATTCCCGGTGCCGTGCATCTGGGAAAAGGCGTGATTGAACGCGATGTGGAACAACGATTCCCCGACACTGGAACCGAGTTGGTTCTGTATTGCGGTGGAGGATTCCGGTCGGTTCTGGCTGCTGAAAACCTAGGCCGAATGGGATACACCAACGTCATCTCAATGGATGGCGGGTACCGCGGGTGGAAAGATCTCGGTTTGCCACTTTCCACATCCTGAGGTGGCCGATGGGCCAACCGACTGCTCCAATCATCGCGCATCAATCCGCTGCCTTGATACGCCGCTTGGCCATGCTTTTGGCCATCATTCACCTAATTGGCAAACCGCCTGAGTATGCCAACACATATATCATTGTCCTGGGTGCGGGTTTGGTAGCCGGACGCGGCTTGGGCATGCTCTGGCTACGACTGCTCCCACAAACCCCCGGCCTGATGGCTTGCGCTGGCCTCATTTTCACCCTGGTCGGTGGCTGTCCCGGAAATTCAAGCTTTGCGATCCGTGAGCTCCACCTTTTCATGCTTGCTTTGGGTTGCGAACTGGGCAACACCGCCATCGACAACCGCCGCAGAAACATGATTCGCGCCATCGGGTGGTCCTACAGCACAACCGCGGCCTGGACTTTCATCGCCGAGCTGATTCTAGGACTTTCTCTCTCGCTGTCAGGACTGACATCCACGCTGGAGTGGGCGCTCCCCGGCTGGCATCTCGCCGCTGCTGTCGTCTTGGGTTTCATGGCAGACGCGATTGGATTTCTGTGGGCGCCCGCGGAGCCTCATATGGCGCCGAACGCTATCCCATGGCCAGACTCCGATGAAGCCAGATCGCTGGTTTGGTCGGCACTCGCGGCAGGGCTCGCACTCACTTCAAAAATGACCCTTTCGCATCAGGGCGTTTCATTGCAGCCTACGTGGACGGAACTCTGGCCGGTCGCCATAGGCTTGGTTCTTGGGGCACTCCCTGCTGCCATCTTCTCCGCTCCCCCAAGACAACAAGGCTGGTTTCCTCTCGCAGGCATGATAGCCATATGCGGTTTGGGCATCATGTTTTTCAAAGGCGAGCCGTGCTGGGGGTCGCGCATGTTGCTGGCGATTGCCTCGGGGTTGGCTCTTGCGGCGGCACGATCCACAGCACTACCAAGAGGCAACGCCCGGCGCGTACCACGTTTGCTGCGATTGGCTGCTCCCTTTGCCATTGCCACGCTGATCATCCTGCTTTTCAAACCTCTTGATGCTTCGACCATGCTGATAACCTGCGTTGTTGGTATGACTATTTTCACGCTTGCATCAATATGGTTTCTAAGGCAATCGTTCGTGGAGCTGATGGTCCAAGTTGGCCTCACCCCGATGTACCGCATCGAAGCTGTCGGTCCAGGATTGTCGCGTTTTCCAGACGGTGAACCAGTACTCTTGATCGCCAACCACACGGCATACGCCGATCCGTTCTGGCTTGGTTCTGTTATCAGACACCGGTTCTACCCGATGATGACCAGCACGTTTTACGACCTCCCATTTGTGTCGTTTATGATGCGGCGTGTGGTTGGAGCCATTCGCGTGCCCGCTGGTAGTCACCGCAAGGATGCCCCAGAACTAAAAGAAGCCTCGGCACTGTTGGCTTCTGGCAAATGTGTTTTGATATTTCCGGAAGCCACGCTGCGCAGGGTTCCAGAGCCGGTCATGCGCCGCTTTGGCCGTGGTGTTGCTTTACTGCTAGCGGAACATCCAAATGCTTGGGTTGTTCCCGCATGGATTGAAGGCGGTTGGGGCAGCTACTTTTCCAATTTCAATGGCCCACCCATGACAGGCAAGCCCATCGATTTCTGGCGGACCATTCGCATTGGTATTGGCGAACCTAGAAAAATCGATCCCGCCCTACTGGCCAATCATCTAAAAACCCGCGCGGCTCTTCAGCAAGCCGTTTACGATTGCCGCGGGCTTCTGGGGCTCGATATCCCCTTGGCTCCACCCGTGGTGGAATCTCAATCCGGCAGCGCCGATTGATTCTGCCATGCTTCCAGCACCTGTGCCGGGCTAGCTGTCCCTGTCACGCCGATTTGCGCCACGGTAATTGACGCTATCAGACATCCGAATTCGGCCGCTTGCACAGGTGTTGCTCCAGCGGCATGGGCCAACAGCAATCCTGCCGAAGTACTGTCACCTGCTCCAACCGGGTCGGTAGGGCCCGAAACAGCAAACGCGGGTGCCATGGTCAATGTCCCATCAACATGGGCCACCACCATTCCTTGGTCTCCCACGGTTAGGAAAACCGGATGGCCAACAGCTTGCGCCAAGGCCATGGCCATGGTTTCAGATGCTTCGGGAACCGATAGCCCCATGCAATTCAACGCCGCACGGCACTCGGCGCGGTTCGGCTTCAGCGCCATACCGGCCATCGAATGAATCAATTCCCGGCTGTCTCCCATGACAAAAAGACTCGGTCTTTCCTTGGTCCAGCGTTCAATTCGGGCGCGCATGGCTGCTGTAACCACACCGCAATCAGCTTCACTGACCTGATCAAGAACCAACAACGCGTCGAGTTCCGGCAACAGCCTCTCAACACGCTCGGCTATAGCATCGATAACCCATGGGGGTGTCGGTTCGCGGTTTTTGATATCGAGGCGGTGATCTTCCACTGGATCACACCCTGCATGGCGGTGCATGGGCTTGGTGTAAGTGGGTGTGCGCCTTTGGGCGCAGCCAACCAAACCGGTAGAATCAACTCCGCCGGTAGCGGCCAGTGCCGCACGCAACTCGTATCCTTCGCCGTCGTCGCCCACAAATGCAAATGGAATAATCCGTCCAACCCCTAGGGCAGCCAGATTGGCAACCACGGTTCCCGCCGCGCCGGGGTGCGAACGCACGCGTGTCACTTGGTAAGCTGTGCGCCCCGTTTCCACGGAAGGTTCGTCGAGCGCCCTGTCAATTTCAAGATACCGGTCCAGAAACATGTCTCCCAACACACCTACGGTACACCGGGGTGCCGCCTGCAGAATATGCTTGATCGTTAAGGAATCGAGGTGCCTTTTCATGATTGTGCCATTCCCGTTTTAGCCCGGGCAGCATGCCGCAACTGGGGGACCGTGTCCTGATGGTCGCCCTGTATGTAATGGCTTTCGCCTCCATCGGCAACAGTACGGACCAATATTGTTTTCCACGGCCGGTAGTAATAGCGGGGATCAGACTTGGGTGCTTGCGCCTTCCAGTCGTTGCCCAGCGGCAGGAGATCGAATACCGCTGTGCAGAAGTTCCGGATCGTCGCACCGTCTTGATGGGCGACATTGCGAGCCATCGCCAGCGCCTTCAGATACACTTCCGGCCCCATCACGGCACTTCCCAGACTCAGCAATACGCCTTGTTCCAGTTTGCGTACCAACTCGGTGAAAACAAGAAAATCGCGATGGCTTGCTTGTCCAAGTGCCGCGCCATCGCAATTAGGGTGTTCGTGCAAAATGTCGTAACCAATCCCGACATGAACCGTAACCGGGATCTTGCGGCGATAAGCCTGCGCCAACAATGATATTTCCTTGTGCGGGAAATCGCCTTCCAAAATGGATCGGCCAATGGCTTCACCCAGACCAAGCCCCTCGCGCGCGCCGCTGGCAATTATGTCATTCATACGGCCGGTTTCGGTCCAAAGACCAAACTCGCCTGTGGCGATATAACGCGCCACACTTTCAGTGCTGGCCCCAATGAGCGCGAATTCCCAATCGTGAATGGGGCCTGCGCCATTCAGGGCAATCCCCGAAACAAGCCCCATGTCCATAAGGTCGATTAGGTGGCGGACCACTCCAGCCCGCAGCACATGAGCCCCCAACATCCAGATACGTGACGCGCCACGATCACGCGCCGCCACCAATCTATCGGCCAAAAGCGCCATGGCAGGGTCAGGTGGAATAGATGGAACATGCTCGAGTGGCACAAGGCAGTTGAGGTTGAGGTCGTGAATTCGATTGGCCAAAGGCTGGATTTTCAGCCGGCTACGATCAAAAGTGGGATAGGGCATGTCAATTCCTTGCTGATCAATTCCATATATGCTAGACAAGAGCCTTGTTATCGGTCAGGCACCCTTGGGAACTTTCCATTTCCCATAACGTCTGACCAACGTACGTTAAGCCTCCCTCCGTCCATTCAAGGAAGACCCCATGAATCCGGCACCCGATCAGGTGGAAGCCATGAAGGCCTTGGGCGTTAAGTGCCAAAAGCTTCGAGCGGAAGTGGCCAAGGCGATCATTGGTCAGGATGCTGTCATTGAACAACTGCTCTGGGCCCTGCTTTCCCGAGGCCATGCGCTGCTGGTTGGGGTTCCCGGGCTGGCCAAAACCTTGATGGTTTCGACATTGGCGCAGGCCCTGCACCTCTCCTTCAAACGCATCCAGTTCACCCCGGATCTTATGCCCACCGATATTACGGGAAGCGAAGTGATCCAAGACGATCCAGTCACCCGGCAGCGTGTTTTCAAATTCATGCCGGGCCCAATCTTCACCAACGTACTCTTGGCCGATGAAATCAACCGTACTCCCCCCAAAACACAGGCGGCGCTGCTCGAAGCTATGCAAGAGCGGAAAGCTACCATTGGAGGAACCGATCACCCACTGCCAAAACCCTTCTTTGTTCTGGCGACCCAAAATCCAATTGAGCAGGAAGGTACCTACCCGCTCCCCGAAGCTCAACTCGACCGGTTTTTGGTATATGTGCGAGTGGATTACCCGACAGAATCTGAAGAAACCGAAATCATGACCCGCTCGGGGCTAAAAAACGAGGCTATTCAGGCAGTATTGGATGGAGCTGACCTTGAAACACTCCAAGAATTGACACGTCAAGTGATCGTATCACCAGCCGTGACAGAATTAGCTCGCAGGCTGGTGCGTATGTCGCGTCCTAATACCCCCGAAGCGGCCCCCTTTGCCGCCCGCCTCATCCAGTGGGGTGCGGGCCCCCGCGCTGGCGCTGGCCTTCTTGCAGCCGCTCGGGCGCGCGCGGCGCTTGCAGGACGCTTCCACGTGACTCCCAAAGATATTGAAGCTGTTGCAGCTCCCGTGCTGCGTCACCGCATCATTCCCAGCTATATCGCCCAAGGCGATGGCATCGACTCCGACAAGATCATCGCGCAATTACTTGCTGCTGCCCGTCAGGCTACTCCTGCCGCCACCACCTGACCGGAAAGATGGCCATGCTCGATCCCGAATTATTGGCACGCGTACGCGCTCTGGGCTTGAAGGCCCAGAAGCTGGTGGATGGCTTGCGTGTGGGCGAACTGGCCAGCCCACGCAAGGGTTCATCGGTGGAATTCGCCCAGCACCGGGAATATGTTCCCGGCGATGACCTCCGCCATGTGGATTGGCGCGCCTATGCGCGCACCGAACGGTACACGGTAAAGGAATACCAACAAGAGACCAACTTTATCGCGTATATGTTGGTCGATTCCTCCGCTTCCATGGGCTATGGCTCTAGCGGTGCCACCAAGTTCGACCGCGCCCTGTTACTCGCTGGCGTGGCTGCAACTGTTCTTGCCGCCCAATCCGATGCGCCAACGTTACAACCACTGATCGCTGGGGGAACCAATTCTCCCCCCTCTCCCAGTTCCCGTCGCGACCGTGTGGAACGCATGCTTGAAACACTCGAAGCGGCCCGCCCCTCTCCACGCCACGACGATGCCACACGTGTTGGGGTGGTTGCCGAGGCCCTGAACGATTTGGCAGCCCGACCGGCCCGGCGGGGCATGGTGATGTTGTTCAGCGACCTTCTTGAACCGCTCCCGGCAGTGCTCGATGGCTTGCGCAGGTTACGTGTTCGTGGCCACGACATTATCGTGGCCCAGATCCTTCATGGCGATGAACTCAACCTTCCCGGCGACGATCTCATACGCTACGACGATTTGGAATCTGGAGAGCAACTCGTGGCTCAACCAGCGGTGATTCGCGACCGTTACCGCCAAGAAGTTCAGGCTTGGCTCGATGAACTGTCACACGGTTGCGTGGGTCTGCGAATCGACCGATTCCTCGACCGCGCCGATCAGCCAGCCGGCGATTCTTTCCCACAATTTCTGTCGCGGCGCCGCCAAATGGCACGGAGGCGCGGATGATTTTTCTGGCCCCTTGGATGCTCTTAGGCAGCATTTCAGCAGGTGTTCCAATCGCCCTGCACCTGTTGCATCGTGGGCAACCCAAAGTACGAACTTGGGCCGCCATGGACTTTCTGCGCAAGAGCCTGAAAGACACCAGCCGACGCATCAAATTCCGCAATCTACTCCTTCTGGCTGCACGCGTGCTGATCTGCCTGTTGGCGGCACTGGCATTGGCCCGCCCTACAGCTGCTTGGCTGCCTTCATGGTCAGCCACCGAAGCAGTGGTAGTAATGGATGTATCGGCAAGCATGGCCGCGCGGGAGTCGGGCACCACACGGATGGATCTAGCCCGTCGCGAGGCCCGCACATTTTTAGAGTCTCTTCCCACCGGATCCCGCGCCCGCCTGATTGCCGTAAGCGACACCATTGAAAATGAATCGGGCATATCAACCGCTCCCGCTCGT
Organism: Candidatus Kuenenia stuttgartensis; assembly: GCA_945875585.1. Lineage (GTDB taxonomy): Bacteria > Planctomycetota > Planctomycetia > Gemmatales > Gemmataceae > REEB421. The sequence continues at coordinate 55,646 of CAMCLK010000026.1, forward strand.
GCCGCGGCAGACCTGGAAGCCATGACTCCCTCGGATCGCCGAGGCGATATCGCGGCCGGACTGGCATTGGCAGCCGACCACCTACGGGGCTCATCGTTGTCTTCCAAAGCACTTGTGATCATTTCCGATCTTCAACCATCAGGTTGGGAATCTGGAGCTGGCCGAATTAGGCAGGAGATCGATCGGCTTCCCGGTGGCACGGCACTACGCGTGCGTCGGATAGGCGAACCGGCAGGATCCAACCTCCAAGTGCTGGGTGCCGCACCTGCCGCTGGCTTTGTCCTCGCTGGGTCGCGTCAGTTGTGGCATGTGCGGATAAAAAATGGTGGAGTTGAACGCGCTACAGATGTTGTGGTGAGACTGGGATATGCCGATGCAGCCACCCGTCCAGATGAGGCGGAAGCAACACCTCTGGGTAACATCGCTCCCGGTGAGGAACGTGTGGCTGAGGTCAGCCTGCAAGCCGACGCGACACCGTGGCGTCGCGTGGTAGCCCGGGTAACAGCAGCAAGCGATCGGCTTGACCGCGACGACGCGTTCTACCGGGTAACACGGGTGCGCCCTCGCCTGAACACGTTGGTGGTAGGTGCGGTTGCCCCGCGCGACAAGGCAGTGAACCTTGGTATCTATTGGAAGCAGGCCATTGAAGCCATCAATCCCGCGATTGGCGCGACCAATTTCAAAGTGTTACTCCAGACACCGGAAGCTGCCTCCAATGCCGACCTCGATACGATCGACATGGTCGTGCTTGCCGGCCTGCCTACCGATGGCGGAGGAGCGGCATGGGAATCTTTGGTGGGGCGCTTGGAACCTTGGGTGCGACGAGGCGGAGTTGTCTTGGCGGTACCCCGGGCATCGGGCGTCACAAAACCATCGACATGGCTGGCTCCGTCGATTGCTCATGGAGCGGCTGGTACTTCACACGTCGATATCACCAGCTTGGCTGGATCGGTATTGGCACCTTTTGCCTTGCCACCTCTCGATGCCCTTGGGCGCGTGGCGATCATCAACCCTTGCACAGTTGAGGCCCTGCAGGGTGGGCGCGTTCTGGCAAGGATGAATGGTGGTGCTGGCGCGATAACCCTGTCGCCACTGGGCGATGGAACCGTGTCACTGATAGGTCTAGGCAGTTCTCCCGACGAAGGAGATCTGGTACTGCACCCGCTGTTTGTGCCGTTGGTGCAATCGATAGTGAGTGAGTCGGTTGGTCGGGGAGAATCAGGGCGGCATTCACCATGGCACTGGAATGGCGAAATGCCATCGACAGATCTGGTGTATTCCGGCCCGCAGGGGCTGACATTGCCTGCTCGGGCCACTCCGAACGGGTTCGAACCGGAAGGTCTTCCCCGCGCCGCCGGCTTCTGGACACTCGCCCCGCGAGGCAGTACCCCTGCCGAAGCCCCCGATTTCGCGCACAACTTGGATGCCGTGGAAGGTACTGGTTGGTCGCCGCTACCGTCGGCACGAATCGATGAAATCCTTGGACGGTCCAGCGCTCTCGATTCCTCAAATGCCCCCATGCGCGCAGGTGGCCCCGAAGCTTTGGGATGGATTCTACTTGTTTTGTTGATGGTTCTTCTGGGCGAAGGCGCCTTGGCCTGGTGGTCGGGGAGGCCAGCATGATGGAGCCTATGTTTGGTTCCCTTTCCGGCTGGTGGCTTGGCCTCGATGCACCGCTGGATGCTAGCGTTTCCCATTGGCATATCACACCCGATCCCACAGGCATTGCCTTGGCCGTGGTCACTCTGGGTGCATGTGGCGCGGCAGCGATCTACGCTTACCGATCTGAAATGTCGGCCACCCGGACCGTGGTTCGCACGCTGCTGGCATCACTGCGCATTGTGGCGTTGGCATTTCTGTGCTCTTGGCTCTTTCGTCCCGCCGGGTGCGGCGCCACACTATCAGGCGACCAGCCACGCCACGTTGCTATTATTCTGGACGACTCCCAGAGCATGCGGCAGGCCGACCTGCGCGTGGATGCTGCCAGCCGCACCGTGGCACGCGATGTCGGGCTTTCAGAAGGCTGCACCCGCATTGAACTAGGCAAAAAACTGCTCGAAAAACACCGTGAAGCCATCGAGCGTGATCTCGAAGGCAAAGGCCCTGTGCGATGGTATCTTGCGGGTAACGACCTCGAGCGCATGCCCGATGCCGCAACGGCCATCGAGCGCTGGACGGGCAGCAGGGAAGGCACGGATCTGGCCGCTGCCATCGACCGCGCCCTCGACGCCACCCCCGTTCCCGGGTCAATCGTTCTTTGGACCGATGCACGCACGGGCGGTTCCCCCGCACGATTGGAGCAGGCACTTGAACGCGCCCGTCAGGCGGGGGCAACAGTTACCGTTCTGGGTACAGGAGTGGAACAACCGGCGCGCTTAGAACTCCGAGATATGCAGGCCCCTCAGGTCGTGCAAGCTGGTGAACGGGCCCGGGCTCTGGTTCGACTTCGCATTTCCGGAGTCGATCCCGCGCGCCCGGCACGTGCCGAAATCCGCTTAGTTCTTGAAGGCGAAGAAGTAGCTCGCGACGAAATCAACCTCGACAAAGATGGCGATCTGCCCCACGGCATGGTCTTTATGCCCCCTGCCCGCTTGGCGCGCCCCGAAGGAACAAAACTAGAAGCCCGTGTGCGTGTGATTGATGGCGCTTCCGATCCGGGAGACCGCCTCGAACGCCGTGTCACCATTCTCGATCGACCATGGCGGGTACTCATTGTCGATCAGACTCCGCGTTGGGATGTGCGTTTTCTGTTGATGCACCTTTCCCGTGATGGCGGTGAACAAGGTCGGGGCAGACGCGCAGCCACTGTTGAGGCTTCAATTGTGCTGTTAGAAGGCGATCGCGAGCTAACGGCACGGCCGCCATTCCTCAATGGTTTCCCAACCCGCCGGCAAGACCTTTTCGCCTTCGACGCGGTATTGTTGGGAGATGTCGACAAAGACAAACTTGGCGAACGTGCCACTTCCATGCTGCGCGATTTTGTCGAAGAAGGTGGCGGGCTGATCATTCAGGCCAGCCCGGCCCAACGCTCGCTCGGGTGGATCAACACACCGCTTGGAGATCTTCTTCCTGTCGAATTGATTCCTGCCGCCACCGACATGCCGCCCGAAGGCTACAAGCCTCTGCTTTCCACCTGGGGCGACAACCACGAGGCCTTGGTTCTCAGCGACGACAAAGGCCCAACCGCCAAGGTCTGGCGCGAATTGCCGGCATGGCATTGGCGTGCCGGTGTGAAACGACTCAAGCCCGGTGCCCGCCCCCTGCTGATAGCCCCGGCAAAATCCGGCGACGGAGCCACCATCATGGCTACGCAGGCTTTTGGCCGCGGTCAGGTCGCATGGTTGGGAGACGACGAAACATGGCGCTGGCGCATGAACACCGGCGATGCCATCTTCGGACGCTTCTGGAACCAGTGGGTTCAATGGGCCGTGGCTTCGCGCTCCGGTGGTCCACGCCCCGTCAGGCTTACCATCGACCGGCCAGACCCTGCGCCCGGTCAGGCGATTTCCATCCGCGCCCGGGTGCTCGATTCCAGCGCCAAACCGCTCGAGCAGCCCACCGTGCCAGCCCGCTTGGCATGGCTCGATGCGCCAGCCGATACGCCACGCGACCAGATCGAGTCGCAGGTTTCCCTGCGCGCCATTCCCGGTCAGCCGGGCGAATTTTCCCTAACACGGATCGCTGATCGGCCCGGACGGTTCCAGATTCAGCTTTCAGACCGAGAAGGCCCCGCATTGGCATGGCGCGTTTTCCCACGCGACGACCTTGAGCCACGAGGCGGCTTGGCCGTGGCCACAGCGCGTGAAATCAGTTCGCGAACCGGCGGCGAATTCCTGAGAGAAACCGACGCCGCAACCATTGGCCAACGGATTCGCGCCACGACCGCATCGTGGACCGCGCCGGTTGCTGTGCCCGCGCTGAATCCACTTTCGTTCTTGATCTTCGTGGTCGCCCTGTGCACGGAATGGACCGTGCGCAGGCGCCATAACCTGAGCTGATGGGGGAGCCGATGTCCGCACCTTCGACACGCTCCCGGTTACTGGGCCGCCTGAATGCGGTGGCCCACCGTGTGCGCACCATGGCGTTGGCCTTGGGAGTTGTTCAACTGCTCCTTGTCTGGCTCCCTATTATTGTTTTGTTAGCCTATATCGACTGGAATTGGGACCTTGTCGATGAAGTTCCTCTTGCAGGGCGCCTGCTAATCACCCTGACCGCCTTGGGATCACTTGTGTGGTTGGTAAGGCGACTTGTCGTGCCGGCCGTTCCATTGCCTAGCACGACCACGGTGGCAAATCTGGTGGAACAGCGGTGGCCGGAACTCGATTTTCGCCTCACAACCACGGTTCAAGTCCATGATGACGGCCCGTTTGCTCAAAAAGTCATCACAGAAGCTGAAGCGCTTTCCGCCAACAAAGATTGGCACGAAGTTGTAGATGTTCGCCCTCTGTGGTTAGCCACACGCTGCCTGCTACCGCTTCTGGGCATTCTGGCGATTTGGAGCGTTTTGCACTCCTATACAACCCTTGTCCTCTTTCACCGGGTTGTTTTATTCTCGCAAGTTCCCATACCCCGGAACACCTGGCTGGGATTTGAAGCTTCCGTCAACGCTCCACAGGGTGAACCTGTTCAGGTGGTGTTGTCGTGGGCAGGCAAAGCTCCAGAAGGTGGTTTGCTCCGCTGGCGTGGGACCGATGGCCAGAAAATCGAACTGCCTGTGGAAATTGCCGAAGGACAGGTCACCGCAACACTGCCTGCTGATGCCGGCGATGGAGTGATACGCGTTTGGGCGGGTGATGGTCGCGCCGGTCCGGTAACCATGACCCGCAAAATTCGCCCCGTACCCGTGCTTGTTTCAGCACGGGCTGTGTTGCCCGCATGGTTGGGAACCAACCCCAAGGGCAATCGCTACTCGCAGGATTTGGCAGATGGTGAAGCTGAGGCGCTTCCAGGAAGTGATATCGAAGTTTCATTTGAAGCAGGCATTCCTTTGTCCGATTGCCAAATAACGGTTTTCCCAGCGAACGCTTCTGCCGAACCACGGCAGATTGGCGGCACAATTTCAGAATCTGGCACAGGCGGAACCGTTCGATTTATGTTGTCAGCAGGCGATGCCCGCTACGAGATCCAGACCGTCTCCAGCGATAACCTTCTGGCACGTCCGCCACTGACACGCCGCTGTCGGCCGCTTCCAGAAGACCCGCCTCAGGTGGTTTGGATGGCGGAACACATTGCCAGCGGTGCATCGAAAGATGATGTTGAAGAAGACTTAGATGGCCTGCCCGTGGTGATCGGCTCTCAGTTCCGTGTGGCTTACCGTGCCGCCAGCCCGGCTGGATTGGCCGGTGCGGAGTTCCAATACCGCATCGTTGACAAATCGGACTGGCGCACCATCAAATTGACGGAAACCGTTCCCGGAGCGGAATGGGGCACGTTCGATTCCAGCCGGGGCGTGTTTGCACGCCGCTCTTTGGGTGTTTACGATTTTTACCCCGCTCCCTCGGCTGATTTGGCCAGTGAACCGGGTCGTCGTGAAGCGTGGGGGCGATTCGACTTTCATATTGAAGGATTGAAGGAACTCCGGCTTGGCGACCGCATCGAATATAAAGTGGTAGTGCGCGACCAGCGACCAGCCCCATTGAGAGGTGAGTCGGAAACGCGCATCAAAGAAGTGGTAGGGGTAGACGAACTTTTGGCATGGTTACGCCGACGCGAACGGGAGCAGGAAAAGCTGCGCCAGTTACGGCTCGACCAACTGGGAGTTTTTCCCGATCGCCCCGCGACGCGGAGTGGGTCATAATAGGATTCGTGCAGAAGTCGATCGTTGGCGACACCAAGGGGGATTTGGATCATGCGACGCTGGATGCTGGGCGGATTGCTGGTATCGGCCCCATTGGCTACTGCCATGGCGCAAGAAACACCCGAGGCGCGCGCGCGGGCACAGGCCGCCGTTCGGGCGGAAACCGATCTGGTAGCGCGCCGCCTCGACGTGATGCTGGGCGTGCTAAAGTACTACAAATTGGGTGGCGCAGAAGACAGCGGCCTCATGCGCGACGCCGCAAAAGAACTTTCGACGCTTAGCCGATCCGACATGCAGGCTGTTTTAAACCACTTGGAAAAAGCTGGTAAAAACCCCGGCGACGCCGCTGCGCAAACCGACGAAGCTTACGCCCGCCATCTGACGGTTGTGAAACGTTTGCGCGAAATCGCTCTCCGATACGACTCTGTACGCTCGCTGGAAATGGCGGCTGATCGGGTCGAGAAAGCAGCACGCGAGCAATCGCGCCTTCAGGCCGCCATTGCCGGGGAAGCAGCCCGCGCTGAAGCCACCAAAGCCAGCCTTAAAGACACTGTCGGCCGTATCAGCTACCGAATCGACCATCAACGCGATCTCAATGTCGAAGTCGCCATGCTCTTCAACATGGCCGCGGACCTTGAAAAACGACTCGACCCCGATCGCCGGGAACGCCTGCTCAAAGGGCTGACCGAAGCCCGTAACCGTCAGTTGAACGCCATCATGTCGCAGTTGCCCGAGCGCTTTGGCGCTGTGGGCAACCCCGGCGAACGAGCAGATAAACTTCGGCCCGTTCTGGAGCAAGCCGCGCAGGTGCGTCAGGTGCTACTCAGTGTTGCCCGCACCTGGCGTGGCGATGCTCCGCGCGCCGACCGAACCGCTGAACTCCGCGCCCGCGTGGAAGATGCCATCGAGAAAACCCACGAACAACGCGAAGAGCTTCAGAAACCGGTCGAGGAAGCCCGCAAAGCAGAGGTGGCGCGCGAAACAGCCGAACTTGCAGCGGAAGTGAAAGCCATTGAAGAAATGGTAGATCGCAGCAAGCCGGAAGTGGACCAGCCACTGGTGCAGGCGGCGAACGACCTGAATGAAGCCGCTTCCAAGGCCATTCAAACCGATCCAATGCAAGCAGAAGCGCCGCTAGCACGCGCTGAAGAAGCTCTTAAAAAGGCAGCTTCGGCGTTGAAAAAAATCGAGGAACGCGAAGCTCAGGCGTCGCAGGCTCCCGTGAAACGCGCGGAAGAAAAGTTGCGCGCTGCTGAGTCGCTTGTGCAGAAACAACGCGAAGTCGAAGCCGCCACCCGGGCCGTGAACGACAAAACCGCTGCCGAAAAGACCGAATCTCTCGCGGCACGCGAACAGGCTCTTGCAGCGGAGGCCAAAGCCGAAGCAGGCGCCCAGCCCATGGGCGAAGCCGACAAAGCACTGGCGGAAGCCGCTAAGGAACTGAATGCAGCTTCAGCAGAGCTGAAAAAGCCGGAATCTCCGGCTGCTGCTGCCAAGGCTGCACTCCCCAAGGAAGAAAAGGCGCGTCAGTCTCTCGAGAAAGCCGTCGCTGCGGCCCGCCAAGAACTGGAACAGGCTCGCCGTGACGCCCTGAAATCGGATCAGGCCGATGCCGCCACGGCGGCTTTGGAACGCGCTGCCGCCATGCAGGAAGAAGTGGCCAAGCAGATTGAGAAAGCCGCTGCGGAAGGCAAAAAAGACCCTCAAGGCGAACTGTCACGCGCCGAGGCTCAGGTTCAGAACGAAGTTGCCAAGGCCATGGCCACCCCTGATGCCGAAGCCAAAAAGGCCACTGCCGAAGCCATGCAGAAGCTGCAGGAAACTCAGGGAGACCTGAACAAGCAGGACCTGCCCAAGGCGGCCAAAGACGCCCGTGAAGCAGCCAAGGCGCTGGCCAAAGAGGCGGATCGCCAGAAAGCCGATAAAGAGACAAAAGCTCAGAAAGAACTCGCGAAACGCGCCAAAGAGGAACATGCTCAGCCAGCCTTGGCGGAAGCAGCCAACCGGCTGGATCAGGCCACCAAGGCAGCCAAACGGGCTGAGGAAGACCTGGCCAAAGCAGACGAAGCTGCGGGCAAACCAGAATCGGGCTCGGAAGCACTGCCAGCGCGTCAGGAAGCGATTGCCAACGCGCTTGAAGCCAAAAATCCAGAAGCAGCCAAGGCTGCCAACGACGCTGCCATGGCTCTGGCCCAAGGCGACAATGCCGAAGCCGCCAAAGCTCAGGAAATGGTTCAGGCTGCCCTCGAAACCATGGCCAAGGCAGGCGATGCGGAAGCCAAAGCCTTGGCTGGCGAACAGCAGAAACTAGCCGAAGCCAACAAAGCGATTGCCAAGGGCCGTCAGGAAAATGCCGAGGCACGGGAAGCTGCCCGGCAGGCCACAGGCGCCCTTCCCGGCTTCATGAAAGCCGAAGTTAAAAAAGCCGAACAGTTGCTTGACCGCGCTGAAGCCGCTGCCGCTCAAGGCCTTACCCTGGAAGCCGCCAAACTTGAAAAAGATGCCGTAGCGCAACTCGAAAAAGCCGCGGCCCAACTGGAAGCCGTTGCAAAAGAAGCAGGGCCAGAATCGGCAGACGCCACTCTGGCCAAAGACACCCCGATGTCTGATCAACCCGGTGAGCCCACACCCGATCAACCGATGGACTCCAAGCAACCGCCCAAGGGGCCCAACGACCCCAAGCCGATGCCCACGCCCCCCGGACAAGAGCTGCCCAAGAGCACACTCAAACCCAATGCAGATGAAGTAGGTCGCTTCCTGCGCTTGCCACCCCGCGAACGCGAAGCCCTCATTCAGGCTTGGTCTGAAGGTTTACCTCCAGCACATGCCGCCATGATTCAGCGTTATTATCGCGAACTGGCCCGCACAACCCCGGGGCGCGCCACACCGTGATCATTCTTCTTGCCCTTGCTTTGGCACAGGCACCGCCGCCCCCTGCCAAACTCGATGAACCCACCCGCTTGGCCCTTGAAAAAGGGCTAGGATGGTTGGCTTCCAAACAAAATCCCGACGGTTCATGGAGCGATGGCGGTTACGCCCATAACACCGCCATCACCTCGTTTGCCGTACTGGCGTTCCTTAGCCAAGGGCACCTTCCCGGTCAGGGGAAATATGGCGCAGAAGTTCAACGCGCCTCACGCTTTCTTGTGGCTTCCGCGCGTGAATCTGATGGACTTCTGGTTGGAGCTCGCGGCGGCGGTGGCCGCGATATGTACTGCCATGGCATGGCCACTCTGGCGCTCGCACAACTCTGGGGCACTACGGCAGACCAAGGAATCCGTCCCGCACTCAAGCGCGCCGTTGATCTGATTGTGCGATCACAAAACGAGGCCGGCGGCTGGCGGTATGCCCCCGCGCCCACTGATGCCGATATTTCTGTTACGGTCATGCAGGTGATGGCTCTGCGCGCGGCGCGGAATTCCGGCCTGCATGTGCCAGACCGCACAATGGATCAGGCCATCGCCTACATCAACAAATGCCGCGACGAGAAATCCGGTGGGTACCAGTACCAACCCGGTTCACGCGAACCCGAATTCGCCCGCACCGCTGCCGGCGTGTGCGTGCTGCATTTAACCGGCAAGCACGATGCCGCCGAAATGCCTAAGGCTATCGAGTATCTCAAAAAGAAGTTCGATAGTAAAAACCACTTCTATTACGGCCACTACTACGCCAGCCATGCCATGCACCAAGTGGGTGGTATCGAATGGGACACTTGGTACGCCCGGCTTAAAACAACGTTGCTGCCCCGACAATCGCCGGATGGTTCGTGGAGCAACCGCGAACTCGACGGCGCCACAGCAGGCCCTGTTTATCAGACCGCCATTGTGGTCATTGCCCTCTCGGTTCCAGCGCAGTATGTGCCTATTTATCAGCGCTAAAGGCCTTCGTTCCCCCCTGGCAGACTACTTCTAGGGGGAACGGTAGGCGCTAAAGATTCTCAGCCCTTGTTCTTGATGACCATCACTTCAACAATGCTGATCGCCTGATCGCCGGGGATCTCGAGCTTGCGCTGCAGCGAATCGAGGAATTCCTTCTCCTCGTCTTCGATGCCGCCATCGGCCAGCAGCAGATCACAAGCGTTGGCAAAGGCCGTATCGCGCAGTTCTTCAGGCAACACGTCGGCGCACTTGGCCAGCAATTCTTCTGGGCCGGTGCGCTTCAATTGGCCCAAAAGTTTGTTGAACATGCTGTTGAACTTGTCATCGGTCCAGTTGTCGTACAGCCGCATACGGCCGAGAATTGTCATCAACCCTTGAGATTCTTCATCGCTGATATGGCCGTCTGCCGCCACTGCGCTTAGCAGCACTCCGGCAAACGCTTCGGGTTTGGTCAATGCCGTGCTTTTTGATCCGCCGAACATACCGTCGAACAAGCCCATGCCGCACCTCTCGTTTCCCCAAACTGGGGAGGTTTTCGGGAGTACTCCGGTCGCCAGACACGGTGCCTGTTCCCGTCGTTAATCGGCAGATAGTTTAAGGCTGTGCACGCCCGGGGATAGGGGGTATCCCAAAATTCCCGGGCGAATGACCTAACGGGCAGAAAATGGGTCAGGCGTCTTCATCATCATCTTCTTCGTCGTCTTCATCCGGCGGATTTTCGATCTCTTCCTTCACAGTTTCCAACATTTCCGTGAGGCTGCCGATCTGATCCTTGGAAAAAATCACCTTCTGTGGCGATTGCCCGGGCATCTGCTGGTGAATTTCGATGGTATTTCCATCGCCAGCCAGAATGTGGTAACCGTAGGCCACGAGCGGTTTCTTCTTACGAGCCATGCCTTGTCTCCGATTGAGAATGGATACACCCCTCATTCGCAAGGAATGGTAGAAAATTTAAGCCAAAGTACAGATTTTCCGCCCAATTCCTGAGCCTTGTAAGCCTGACTCAACCATGCAACCACACCATGGCAGCCAGTGAGACCGCCAAGCCAACAAAGCTACCCACGGCCAGCAGAAAAAACCAGCAACCAGGCTTGTTGGACTTCGCTTTGGGAAGCAGGGCAGACAGTTGCTGTTCAGCGGCGTTGCACGCCGTTTCAAACCCGTTTTTATCGTCCAGACGATCGACACTGGTTTCGTGAACTAAACGGTTACGGACGGTAGCGATATAGCGCATCTTTTTCACGAGTGGCTGAGGCAAGCGCGACTGCACGCTTGTCAGTTTCTCGTGAAGCCCCCGGCCAGAGGCTCCAAACCCCTGTTCCAGCAGCTCTTCCAACCTCTTGCATCGCTTAATGGCTAATTCATAGTCGTTCATGGGACAATCCTCGCATGGTCGGTCTCATTCATTGAACGATCTGGGGGGCTAATAGCCAAATGTGTTTCCATAACTGTGAATTCTAAAGCTCGACGCATGATCCTTAAGCAAATAAGGTTGCTTATGCGCCAACATTTTGAACATCGCTTCCTATCAAGCGCAGCCAACCCTGCCTCAATGGCCTCCCCCTCTTGCATCTGCCCCAACAATTTGTTGCTGTAGAATCATGTACCCGCTGCCAACAACGGGCACGCGCGCTGTGCGCTGCGTCTGCCCACACGACTGCCCCGATACCTGTGGCATGGTCGTGACCGTT
>CAMCLK010000027.1 GCA_945875585.1 Candidatus Kuenenia stuttgartensis
TCAGGTTGTTGATGTTGGTGAAACCGCCCGCAGTGGTATTGAGAGAAATTTGGGCAGCAGGCGGTGTAAAATCTGATACGAAAGTGATGGCGTTGGATGGTGTGGAACTATTCCCAGCACCATCTGTAATGTTGGGTGCGACAACCGCAACAGACACTTTTCCGTCCGCAACTGGTGTGAGTGTGAATGAGTAGTTGCCTGTGGCGTCCGGTCCACTGATGCCTGAAACGGTGGCGTTGGTGAGTTTGAAGTCGTTGGCGAGCAAAGCACCTGTCACAGGTTCGCTAAACGAGATGGCGCCTACAAATGTCAAGGCACTGCTAGATGTTCCAGGATTAGGGGTAAGCGTAAGCGTTGGAACGGGCCTTATTCCATCAATGGTCAAGCCAGTCCCAATGTTATATTGCGGGATCAGAACCGTGTGATTGACGCCATCGCGGACATCGAATGTGCTGTTGTTTGCATTGCTTGCTGTCAGGCTGCCAATGGAATCGCCTTCTTGAACTGTGTATTGCAGTGTAATGACTGATAACTGTGGCGATCCGCTTGGCTGCGCTGGTGCAACTGCCTGAGCACCTGAAACATTAAGATTGAAGGCTGGTTGACCGTAATATGTGACGGGGTGGGAGAAGTCGATTTTGAAAACAGCCTTCGACCCGATTCCAAGCGTTCCATTGCGTGGTGTGAATGACACGTTTGTTGCTTGAACGACCTGATATGCGCCAATAGTTGGGTTTGAACCGCGAATGATTCCTCTCTGGTCGGGTTCATTGCTGAGAAGAACTCCGGTTGATGCGATCAAGGGAGAGCCTGGCAGTGGCTCCATGGTAGGAGTGGGACCGCCGTTATTCGCGAGTGGCCCAAGCATAGGATCGCCAATAATAAAATTGATCCCAGATGGCAATCCGGCGCTTGATTCTACAGAATTTGAATTGAAGTTGATGTCAAATGTGCTGGTCCCGTTTTTGGTGAGAGAAATATCGTTGCCGGTGGCGTGTGCAAAAACAGAATTGGTCACATCAACATCGGTTGGCTTGCTCGATTTTGCGATGAACAGTATGCCGCCAGTTGTTCCCGTTGCTGATCCCTTGTAAAAAGTGCTGTTAGCGATGGAATAGCGTGTTCCGGGCTCGTTGGAGTATGACCCTTTACCGGTGTTGATCGCCAGAATGTGGCCGCCTTCGCCAACATATGGCCCCGTACCCGTTGCATTTTCGACGCTGTTATTGAAGAAGGTACTATTGTATATTTGCAAACGACCGTTGTTAATGCTTATAGCACCGCCAGCCGCCATCAGTTTGCTGGCCTTATTGTTTCTAACAGTAACAGAATCGAGAAAGATACTGCCGCCGTCACTAAAAATGGCTCCGCCTTGTCCGTCAATAACGTTTCCACCTTGAAGGGTAAGGGCATCAAGCCCAAGTTTTTCGAAAGGGGAAACATTGAAAAAACGTATATTGCTGCCTGCGCTGGGCTGTATCACCAGTCCAGGGGCATCGCGGCCGGAAATCAAAACACTAGAGTTAACGGCGAACGCTGACGTGGACGCCATACTGGCGGGATCTGGGCCGACGTAAACCGTTTGTCCGGCAAGACTTGGGGTAAAGGAAATCCTGTCAATACCGGATTGATTCGTGGCTTGCGCAAGTGCCTCGCGCAGACTTGTTTTGCCGTCTAAATTGTCGGTGATGTCATCAGGGGTGTCGACAACTATTGATGGCGATATTGTGATATTAACAATTTGTTCGATTGATAGGCCTGTTGGGCCTGTAGCGCGCACACGAATGGACCTGTTGCCATCGGAGGCAAGAAACGATTGTTTTGAGTGAATTTGCACGCTATCCCGTGATTCGCCAATAATATATTCAAGTCGGAACGCGTTATTATCAGTATCGCCAATTCCGGAGACGAGTTCAAAAGTGAAATCAGAGCCGCTCTCGCTGGAGGTTTGTACTTGTATGATGCCCGCTTCCAATCCTTCTGGTAAACGCTCACCCAATTGGGTGTCAGACTGAATAATACCTTGTGGTGGAGCGTAGTATTCTGCCGCTCCTGCTGCTGAACTGGAAAATCTGATTAAATTGGTTTGATCCGTTTGGCTTGTTGGGTTGCTAATGGCATGAATAAGCGGACTGCCTGCCTGCGGACGAAAAACGGGAGACTGTCCTAAATTGCTCGTGGAATAATCGAGGAGAGGGTCGCCAATTGTGAAACCATTGGCTGGGACACCGCTTCCAAGTGTCCCGGCAAAGGAGTTTAACGCGTTAAATTCCACAGAGCCAAGGCCAGGCAATATATCAATATCAGCGGGATTACCATCGGATTGAACGACTAGCGCGTTTGCATTGAAAAAAATGGTGCCGCTGGCAGGCGTGAGCCCCGGCGCAATGGCAATGGCTCCACCAGCAAAATTGACTTGGTTGTCGCCTTGGTTGCGGGCGATGGTCACGGCCTGTAAATTCAGAGAAATAGGCTTTAGCGTGGCTTCCGCATAAATCCCAGCGCCATAATAATTTCCGGAAGAGCTTGGGGTGTATTGCCCGGCGACTGTTGAATCGTTGCCACGGAATAGTTTGTTGTCGGCAACTGTTGATTCCAACAAATCCAAGTTGGCATTGGTATAGATAGCCCCGCCCATGGCATCACCCGGGTTAGCGCCACCCGCGCCATAGACTCTCGCGCCCAAAATCGAAGAGCGTATCAGTGAAACCGGGCCATGAGCGAGAATGGCACCACCCTTGCCATTGATATCTCCAGATTTGTTTCCGCGTGCCAAACCGCCTGATAGATCGATGTTTTCGAGGCGAAGATCGCCAGTGGTTTCCACCCGGAAGAATCGCATTTCTGAGCTTGGGTCTATTCGAAAATCAGTGGAGCTGGTAAGTCCTTGAATTGAAACAGCGGTTGAAACAACCAAAGCGCTGTTTCCTTCGGCAGTAGATCCTACTGATTCCAGAACGACGGGTATTCCTCTCAAAGCGTTGTCGAAGGAGATTCTATCGTGATCCGGGTTGAGATTAGCTTCAGCAATTGCTTCGCGGAGCGATGTTTTGCCGTCTAAAGGGTCGACGATATCGTTCGGCGTGTTGACAACAATATCGGATTTGGCCACGAGACTGATGGCTTGGTCGTAGGAGTCGCCCGCGGCTCCTGTGGCGCGCACGCATATTGAGTAGTTTCCGATCGCTAGCTTGCCTGTGGTGAATAGTTCGTTATTTCTGATATAGAATTCGGCGTTGTCTGTGTCGCCAATTCCCGCCACCAGGGAGAAGCTAAACGCGGTTCCAGCAAAAGGCCCAATAGCCGAAATCGAGCCAATCAACTGTCCGTTTTCAAGTTGCCCCGCGAAAGATGAAGCAGAAATGTTGATGGATGTTGGCGGAGCATAGTATTCGTATGCGCCGATACTGGGAGCCATTTGCCTTTTGATTTGCCTTTGGTCGAACGGAAACAGACCCGTTGGGGTCGCCGCGCCAATCGCCGGGCTCCCCGGAGTTAATGGCACAACAAGTGCCCCGGTGGGTGCAATGACTGTTGTGCCGAGAAGCGCGCTACTGTTCGAGATGATTCCCAATGGCGACGACAGCGAGCCATTGAAAACGATATTGTTGTTGCCGGAAAATGTAGCGGTTGATCCGGAAGCTTGAAAAGACGCGAATTCGGGAGTTGATATTGAAGTCTCAAAAATTGAATTGTGGCTGACAACGTTGGCTGTTAAGCCATTGATGGCGATGTTAACGAGAGAACCGGCTTGTTCTGCCGCGTTATTCGAGTTGGCGGAAAACGTGGATGAACTAATTGTCACGTTGCCGTTCAGGTTGGCAATGGCCCCGCCAATACCGAGCCCTTTTGCGCCGCCAGGTCCAGCTAGGCCTCCAAAGGCTTGGTTGTCGATGAACGTGGAGTTGGAAATAGTGATGTTTCCGCTCTCATTGAAAATGGCGCCACCCATACCGGCACCACCACCCCCGCCTCCACCAGTGGCAGAGTTTAGGGGTGCTCCGTTTCCAGCTCCGTACCCACCATGGCCGCCATAAGCACCGCCGCCGCCTCCAAACCCGCCATTTCCGCCTTTGGCGCTTGTTATTGAGCCTGCGCCACCTCCACCACCACCTATGGAACCGTTAGTTCCTGTCCCGAAGGGGCCAGCGCCACTGCCGGCATTGACTGCACCACCACCTCCGCTCGTCGAAGTACCCGGCTGGCCCGGGCCGCTGAGACTACCCCCACCACCACCAAACCCTGACGTTGTTGATGTGGTTGATCCCGTTCCCCCTTCACCGCCTTTGGTCTGGTTGTCGATAAAGGTTACCCGTTCAATGGTAAGGGTACCTTGGTTGTAGATTGCGCCTCCCAACCCAGCGCCACCGCCACCCCCCGCACCATCGATGTCACCCGTGGTGCCAGTGCTGCCCATACCTCCCGATCCGCCTTGAATGCGTCCCCCAAAAATGGTCAGGTCATTGAGTTGCAAATTTCCAGTTGGCTGTACCCAAAAGAAACGCATGGGGGGGGCATTAGGACTGATACTGAGAGTGCAAGTGGTGCCGGGACTGGGGCGAAAGGCAATATCGGAACTGATGACAAAAGCCGTGGGGCCAAAGTTGGTGGGTGTGTTGAGTTTGGCCTGGTAGTTTAATGCGGTGTTGGGAAAGATTATGTCGTCGTGATCTGGATTTAAGTTTGCTTGCTGTATCGCCTCGCGGAGGCTGATTAGCCCGTCCGCTTGGTCTAGCACGTCGTCGGGAGTTGTGACGAAAATTTGGGCGGGGAGCAATCGATCTTCTAAAGCTTCCAACACCAGCCTGTGGCTGGGCTGTCGGGCTTTAACCGAGTCTGATTTCCACAAGAACCCGCCGGAAGGGCGCATAGTTGCCTTTCATGACTCCCGGTCTGCCGATCGTATGCCCTAGATCTCCCAAGCACGAGAGATTTCATCCTATATCAGCAGTAGACCTTGTTGCAGTCTAGTACACCTCCGGCAGGGTCACAAATAAATCTGGAAAAAAACAGGGCGGTTTTTGCCAATTAAGCAGCTCGGAGAGCAAAACCAGTCGTGCGACGGCTATGGTTGGTTCCTTCGGGCAGGGCAGCCATGGCAATGCCTAATGCGGCGGTACCCCAAGCGAAAATGTGGTCTACAGACGATTCTTGTTTATTGTGGTTGCCGGGCGTTTGGCGCATATTTTCCGCAGGTTTCCACGAGAAGAATGCAGCGTCGCGTACCTGTTCAACCGATGGTTCACGCATTTCCACGAAAATATTATCTTGGCTCGTGGTGCTGCCTTGAGACCATACTGGTTCTGCCAGCAAGCCAATGGAGCATTCGGTGGTGACTTCCGGGGCCCGTACTTCGGCCGGGATTTCCAGCAATGGCTGGAATGAATCGAGTTCTGGCCCGGCAATCATCCAGCAGGCCAACCGCGCAGGAACAGCACGATTTTCCAGCTGCATGAAATCCCAAGATGACCAAGAACGGCGTGAAGAAACGGCATCAACCCGCCATTGCAGGCAGCGTGCCACGAATTCACACATCTTCATGAAAGAAGTAAACATGGCATGGCCTCCTGATACGGATTGACTCAGATGTAGTGATCGGCATGGCGAATGTTCGGACTTGAACGATTTTCCCGAGATCATCATGCAGGGTGTCCCGAAGGTTTCATGTGCCGTGAGAATAAGCTAAAGTGCAGTGCCCTTTCCGGGAGTATGGACAATGCTGATCATTCGGTGTGCGTGTGGTGCTTCCTGTCCTGAAGGGACGCCCTCTTGCCCGGCTTGCCATCGGGTTTTGGCATCATCTAGCGGTACGCTGGCTGACGATCCCTCCACGCAACCGCGATTTAATGATACCCAGATAGAACCTGATAGTTTTGCTGAGCCTAGCTCCTCGGGCACTCTTGTTGATCAGTCTGTTCCTCAGCCTTCTGCCATTCTTCCTGGCCGCGACCAGAACATACCTGCTCAAGATCCGGGCCAGACGCGGGCTACTTGGATTGATTCAGATTCCCAGGCAAACTCAGCTAGTCAGGCATCCGGCATGCTCGCTGAGTTCAGCACGGGAACACTTGCCGAAAGCGCGTTGCCTTTAGGCATAAAGGGGCTTGGTTGGCCGCTCGCAAAAACGGCTGCTTCCATTGCGGACATGAAGCAAACGGCTGCAACTCTGGGCTTATCTCCCCAAATTAGCGGACCTCTAGAGTCGAGTGCTCCTGCCGCAACTCTCGACACACCTTCCATCGCTGCCACGGCTCAATCGTCCGACCGCAGCGAGTCGTTCGATGCGTCGGGTACGCTGGCGCACGATCTTGGTGCCGGTACAGGAACACTCGTACGCGACGCCGGTACCGTGGCGCCATCGGAACGCACCGGCCGGACCATGATGCCGGCAAATTTCAATTATGAATTGCTGTCTGAATTAGGGCGTGGAGCCATGGGCGTGGTTTATCGGGCGCGGCAGCGCGGCCTGAACCGCTTGGTGGCTTTGAAAATGATTCTCTCGGGCGGGATGGCAGGCAAAGCTGAACTCGCGCGCTTCCAAGCCGAAGCCGAGGCGGTTGCAGCCATCGATCACCCCAATATTGTCAAGATTTATGAAGTTGGTGAGTATGAAGGCAAGCCGTTTTTCTCACTTGAATTCGTTACGGGCGGCACATTGGAAGGGCGCACCAATACTCAGCCACAAGATCCGAAACAGGCTGCCCGGATCGTAACCCAAATTGCCCGCGGAATGGCCTTTGCCCACCGCAAGGGTATTGTTCACCGCGACCTGAAACCGGCCAACGTGCTGCTGGCTCTGCCTGAAGGTGCCGACCCTAAGCGTATTCCTTTGGGAGACTGTGTGGCCAAGGTCAGTGACTTTGGTCTGGTCAAGAAAGTCGATGACGATTCGGCGCGAACCCGCGATGGCGCCATTATGGGAACTCCCAGCTTCATGGCACCCGAACAGGCCATGGGGCGGAACAAGGATGTGGGCCCCCCTGCAGACATCCATGCCATTGGCGGAATTCTGTACGATCTGCTGACAGGATCACCACCATTCCGTGGTAGCACGGTGATGGCGACCATCCAGCAGGTGATCTCGCGTGATCCGGCTCCGCCACGCGATGTGCTCGATACCGTGCCGCTGGACCTGTCAACAATCTGTCTGAAATGTCTGGAAAAGGATCCTCAAAAGAGATATCTCACGGCGGATCTGCTTGCCGACGATCTGGAAAGGTACTTACGCAACGAACCGATCCTGGCAAGGCCATCCACCACCCTTGAACGCACTGTGAAATGGGTGCGCCGTAAACCAATGCATGCGGCACTTGCTGCTGCTGCCGGATTGATTTTTATGCTGATCCTTGGCTCTGGTTTTCTGATGGCTGGATTTGAAGCCGAGAAAGCCCGCATGGCGCAGGCGGAAACCGAACGGGAGCAAAAGGAAGCGGAAACACAAAAAAGATTGCGTGAGCGCGCCGATGAATTGCGCAAACTAGCCGAGGAACGCCGAGTTCGCGCGGAGGTCAACTTTCGGCAGGCGTGTCAGGCTGTAGATTCGCTGTTGGACAGAATTGGTGGTGCGCGACTTGCCCACGAACCTCGCCTTGAAATGCTCCGTCAGGAACTGCTGCAACAGGCGGCTCAGTTTTACCGCAAATTTCAGGACCAACAGGGCGATGACCCCCTTGTGAAAATACAGCAAGCTGCCATTTACAAGCACTTGGCCAGTGTCTCGTCGCTGTTGGGCGATAAAAAAGAAGCGGAAGAAAGCCTGCGCGCGGCACTGGCTCGGCTGGAAAGGCTGCATGAACCCGAATTTGAAGTTCAAAAGTTCGGTGAACTTCTGGAAGTGCGCCAATTGCTGGGCTCACTGCTGGTGGAACAAAGAAGATTGCCCGAGGCGCGCGCCCTTCTTACCGAGGCGCTGGCGCAGATCAGCAATAAGCCCGGACAGGTATCGAATGAAATTGCCCAATTGCGGTTAGATCTTGCCGATCTGGAACGCAAGGAAGGCCATCCAGCCAAGGCTTTGCCAATTATTGACTCAGCTATTAGCGACTTGACACATCTGGCAGAAATAGAATCGGGCGCTAAGGCTACACCAGCAATTTTGCGGCTAGGCAATGCGCTAATGGTTCGCGCCCGATTAGCCGAAGAAGCGGGAGACCGCAAAATTGCCCGTTCCAGCCTGGATCTTGCGCTCTCCAAGGCTGATAAGCTACTCGTTGCGGCGCCTGCGCTTCCAGAGGCACTGATCCTGCGCGCCGTAGGCTTGACAGCACGCGCTGACCTGATGCGCGATGAAAATACCCCCATGGCCCGGGCCGATATGGAGCTAGCATCGACGGCATTGGAAGGTCTGGTGCGCGATTATCCGGCCACGCCAGAGTACCGCCAACAACAGGCAGCACTTCTCACCAGCTTGGCGAACTTTCATTTGGCGCAAGGCGATTCCGCGCAATCGGAAGCCATACTCGACCGCGCCTTAGCCGTGCAGGAAGATCTGGCACAACGTGTTCCATGGGTTCCGGAATTCCGTCGGCAGGTGGCTGGAACGTTGAATGATCGAGGTATTTTGTTCGCGACAAGCAAAAGGCTGGATCGTGCCGAAAAAAGCTACACAGAGTCTGAGAAAAGGTTGCGCGATCTGGTTAAAACGCACCCCAACGCTGCCGATTATCAACAAGAACTGGCGCGTACCTTGCTCAACTTGGCAGCGCTGCGTTTGCAGCAGAAACAACCCCAGCTTGCCAGCCCGCTTGCGGACGAAGCCATTGGCCTATTAACCAGTCTGGTGGCACGATTTCCCAATGAGCCTGCGCGGAAAATTGAATTGGCGCGCAGTTTGGGCAATGCCGCCGTGCAGGCCCAGCAGGCCGGAGCACCAGACAAAGCCGCAAGCCTAGACAGGAGCGCGCTCGACCTGTTAGCTTCCTTGCCCCCCGCTTCGATCGATCCAGATGCGATATACCTTTCAGCCATGACGGGTAACCATCTGGCGGAATTGGTGGAAGTGCGCGACGGGATGAAGTCTGCTGAACCTATCTATCAAAAAGCACTCGCAGATTTCCGCAATTTGGTGGCATTGCCTGGCGCGCGCCCGGAATTTGTCAGGCAGATCATCGAAGTGCTGCTGGAGTACGGATTCCGTCAGATTCGCGCCGATGCGGTTGAAAAGGCGCGTGGCGCATGGACGGAAGCATTGGCGGCAATCAGATCGCCTGCCGGTACCGATATGGCGGATGAGATCGCAGACCTCTCGACAAAATTGGCGATCAATCTTGCCGGTATGGCACAGCTCGATCACCAACAAGGTAGGTTTGATAAAGCACACGAAATGATCGCTATGGCGCGCGATCTCAGACGGGATCGTTTGGCATCGAGCCCAACGGTCGGCCAGGGTGCTTTGGCTTTGGCTCGGCTGGAACTCCTTGAGGCCACATGGCGGGAAGAACGGAATAACAAAAAAGACGCTCTTGAAGCATCTGTCCGCGCCGGGGAGCAGTTGGTTCGCTGTTTGTCTGCCAAAGGCGAAGTGATTCCTGAAATGACACCGCTGGTAGCAGAGGTTGCCAGAGTGCTGGCTAGCGCGCCTGTTAGCAGCAAGCCAGCCATGGTGTTGGCAAGCATGGTAAAGGAGTCGGTCGATTCTGCCAATACCCCTGCATCACTGGCCATGGCGGAAGTGCTGGTCAAGGCCGCAAAGTTGGATGAGGCATGGGATCTGTTGCAGCGCCTCGATGCCAAAGGCGTCAAAGATGGAGAATGGATGAAGAAAATGATTCCCGTGGCGCCACCCGTAGGACCGCGCCGCGATCTGCACGCCCGTTGGTTGGCCGCACCCGCGCGGTGATGTTTTTGTGGTTAGTCGTGTTGTGTCGGAAGACAATTGAAAATGTTTTCTGTTGCCAGAATGGTAAGTTATTGTTTCGACACGACCCCGGGAGTTGCTGGAGGTAACGTGCGGGCAAGGCGCAGGCCGAAAAGTTTCCTTGTTTCGCTTCGCAAATTAGTAATGGAAAATAGGCCTCGCTGGGATGATGACGACAGGTCCGAATATGCGCTAAAAGCGATTCCGCGGATCAGTATTTTGTCGTCGGCTGTGTACCCCTGTTTCAGCCCAGCGAATTGATATGGGTCGTCATCGACAAGGTGTTTGCCTTCGGCTGTATGGTGTTGCCCACCCACGGTGAGTGACCATTGCCATGTGTTGCTGCCATTCAGGTCGAACATTCCGACATCATTGGGTGGCAGTAATCCGCGACCAAGAATCGATATGCCAGAATCCTTGGGAAAGAAGCTGTACTGGGTATGTAATTCACCCCGGGTTCCCCAGTGGAAGCGAGTTGTTGACCCACCGCGTCGGGCCCATTCAAATTCCCAGTCGGTGGGAAGCCGGTAGCCGGTGCGCTTCAGAAAATCAGAGGGCATGACAATTGTGGAAGATTGCTTGTTGATGTCTGGCGGAACAACCATTTGGCTTTCGGGAATTCCTTCATTCTCCGAAAGCCATCGACAATAGGCTAGAGCATCGACAAAATTGATGCCTCGCACAGGTGAATCGGGCAAGCCTGATTCATTTCCTGGAGGCAATACTGGAGAAAAACGCCGGTATTCTGCCTGGGTGACAAGGTACATTCCTACGGCAAAACTTCGTGGTATAGAAACATCGTCGCAGGTTGGCAGCGAACCGTTGAGTTTCAGGGCTTCGGCCGAAGCGGGAAGTACGAAGCTGCTGGCATTGAGGCGAAGCGGACCCGGACTGACCATCATGGTATTGGCATTTTTGGTGGCGAGCCATTGCTGCTGGCGGTTACGTGGTTTTTCAACCAAAGCAGAAAGCTCTTTAGTCAATCGACTGGACTGGTCAAGCCGTTGACTCAGCAACCATTCCAAAGCGCCATGGACGCCGGCGTCCGGATGAGTGGTTGCCAGTTTGAGCAAGTCAACAATGTCGTTTGAAAGCCTGTTTTTCAGCCGCTGAGTTTCATATTCGCCAAGGGCCAGAATACACCCTGCCACAACCCCCGCATCGGGGTGAGTCAAGGCGATTTGGGCCAGCTCATGTGGGTCCTGAATCAGTGTGTGCAGTTTGCCGATCAATTCTGTCCGCACTGTTGGATCGGGTTGGTAAGCCAAGGCAAGAAGCGATGCCTTATCACCTAAAGAGATCAGTATGGCATGGGCTGCCGTTTGCTGATCGATCGATAATGATTTGGCTTGCCATCGCCGAATGGCTTCCATGGCTCGTTTACGGTCGGATCTTAAACCGGAAATCACGATGGCTGGTTTGGGCTTGGTAGACCTAAGAACCATTTCCACCAATCGGTCGGTATCGTTGCCGGCCAGTGCCATAAAGATCTGGCCTGCCACGAATTGATCTGCCTGCGATGTGGCTGGTTGTTCAATAACCTGATCCAGTGCGGCAGCGATAGCGTCTTTTTGCGGAGCAAGCAACCGGATCAGTGCCATAATGTTCGTTTGATTTTCCTGCATAAGCTCAAATGTTACAATAGGGATCACGTTTGGCCATTGACTATTAGCAGGGTCGATTCCAGCAAGCAATGCGGCGGGTCCATTAATCGGATAAGCTCCCGCGGCATCAGTGACAGTTTTCCAAAGTGCCGAGATAATTTTGGCATCGGGGGGCGCGCGCAAAAAAGCTTTAGCCATTAGGCTCAGTAGCGTAGGATCCCCCGCAAGAGACAGATCGACAATAGTTTCAGGTGTAGCGCCTTCAGGGTACAGGAACAGCGAAAGGACTTTTCGTTGTCTGTCTTCAAGTCTATCAGACTGCAACAGCTCACGCGCCAATTCACGAGACTTATTGCCACCTGAATCCAGCGGGGCCAGTAGCGGTGCAAGACTATCCGCATTGGCGGTCATCAAGGCTTCAAGCAGGCCGCGGAGGCGTGTTTCCTCATTTCGCCTTTCCGCCAAAACCGTGAATCGCGCCAATAGCATGGAACCGGCCACCACGGATATCACCAACAAGGCAGCTAAGGCCAAGGCTGCTGATTGCGTTGGTTTTCGGCGGATCCATTTGACTGCTTTTTCAATCACGCCTGCTTCACGAGCTTTTACAGGCCTGTTGTCTAAAAATGCTTCCAGATCTTCGGCCAATGCTGTGCAGTGCGGATAACGCCACAAGGAATTCTTGTTCAAGCACTTCAGGCAGATCTGTTCAAGATCCTTGGGGCAGGTGGAGATGAGGGAACGAGGTGAAATCGGCTCGTTTTCAACCACTTGGCGGATGACTTCAGGAACCGTGGCGCCCTGAAATGGCACGCGGCCTGTGATCAATTCGTAAAGTATCACTCCTAAAGCATGCACATCTGCTGCTGGCCCCACACTTTGGCCTGAAACTGCTTGCTCCGGAGCCATGTACAGGGGCGTACCCACCATATTTGCTGAAAGAGACAACGCAACGGAGTCTTTGCCCAGAACCTTGGCCAGACCCAGATCGGAAATTTTCAATTCGTCGGCCACGGGAGATTCGCCATCCTCAAGTTTCCGAATCAACAACACATTTCCCGGCTTGAGGTCTCGATGAACAACGCCATCGTAATGTGCCGCGCCCATGGTCCGCGCCAATGCCAATACTATTTCTGCAGCTTGCCGGGGCGGAAGTGCGCGGTGATTGGCCCATTGTCCCAATGTGCCACCCGGGCAGTATTCCATGGCAAACCATGGGCCTGTGGTTTCTTTGCCAACGGCAAAAACCTTCAGGAAACCAGGCACACGCAGGTTTCCTTGAAGGCGCGCTTCCGTTTCGAATCGCTCGATCTCTTCTGGAATGGCATGGCGGCCAGTTTGAATCACCTTGATAGCAACGAGGCGATCGAGACCGTCCTGACGGGCCAGATAAACCAACCCCGAGGCACCCCTGCCAATAATCTGAAGTAGATCAAATGCTCCCATTCGCCCCAAAGAAGGAACTACCGGATCGGTACCGTCTTTTAACGGGACGGGCACCACTCGGGGTTTAGTAAGTTCCAGAGCGTTTTCAGCCTCATTCGACGCAACTACTGGATTTGGCTCAATAGGTGGTAATGGCTTTGGAGCCAGAAGCTTGCGTGGCCACGTCGCGTCGTAGCCACGCGTATCCGGGGAAGATCCGCTATCACCCGGTCGATCATCTGGCTGCATGGTCATAAGAGGCGGCCCAAGGCGTAGACTGCTTCATGTTACCTTACACCAAAGAAAGCTTCCCTGAACAAATCTTTCAGCAACTTAATAAATTAATCCATCAGCCCGTGGCTATGGTTCAACCACAACCGAGGCTTGCAGCACACGCGCAATCCTTTCCCGGCTTTCATCCCAGTGCGCTCGCACGGTTTCATCGCTTCCGGGCTTGGGCGGAGCTTTAAGTGATAGGTCCAGCCTGCCTCCAATTTCCTTCAGGTGAGCACGCGCCAGACTGCGAGCATCGGGGGGAACAGTTCCTGCCTTGCCTAGGGATATATTCGAAAGCGATGTCACGTATTCGCGTTGCAGGTTGCGCCGCAAGGCACTGCTGGTAACGGCTGGCTTGCCTGGATCCCCCGGCAATTCACCAAAAATGCCATCGGTCAAGGTGCGGAATACTTCTGATAGTTGCAGTGGTTTCTCGGCACCCTCGGCTTTCAATGCCGACTCCTGTACCCTGATCAGCGTGGCACCAGACAGGATATTGGACAGGACCACTTTCTGAATGCGCAGAACCCGGGACTGAACCTGAAATTCCACCCCGTTCGTCACGGCGCTTTCATTACCCCAGTGATACCACCTGTCCGCGCCAAGCCGTCGCAGCAGTGAAGGCGGAAACGCGAAAGACTTGTCGGAAAGAATATGCTCTTTGAGGAAGGTCAGGGCCTGCCGCTGCTTGTCCCCTTTCACGGCAACCAGAGAGTCGCGGCCATTGGGATCTCCACGGTGGTCGCGGTGGTACTCTTCGCCCCCAATGAATTGTGATACTAAAAAAGCGGCATTGCCGTACTGATTGAGCAACAGTGAGAATGCCTGTCTGACCTTTTGATATCCTTCACCCTTGTCACCCACTTTGTCGGCAAGTGTCTTGAACAAGTCCTCGGCCAGCAGCATGCGGTCTTGGGCGAAGCGCATGGGATCGGCACCCAAGTCCCACAAGTTGTTCAGAGGATCGGGGTTGGCTAGATCTTCATCGGTTGCATAGTCGAGGCCGGCGGATGCGCCTCTTTGAGCAATTTCACGGAGTTTTTCAGCCTCACCCATGGTGTCGCCCGATAAGGGTTTATACGCATATTCAATAGCCCAATAGTCGTAGGGCCCCAGTGTTTGGGTGAAGTAGTCGCCCTGCTTGACCCCCTTGGGAGCCAAGTTGACCGGCGTGTAATCCATTACCGAGCCTGTCAGCCCCTGCTTGCGGGTGATGGTGGTGTCGTGCAACTGATCATGCTTCAGCATGGTGCTGGCCTTGAAATTGTGTCGCAGACCCAGAGTATGGCCAACTTCGTGCATCACCACCTCTTTGATGGCCTGCTGAAGCAACTCATCGGGAACCTTATCGCCCGGCCCAATTTTGCCCTGCTCCGCCAGCACCAAAGCTCCCATCGACAGTTCCAGCTTCATGTGAGCGCCGCACTGGCACATACCATGGCGCGCAGCCAAGTCGATGGCCCGATTCTGTGGTTGGCGCATCGGTTCGTTCCAGCCGGCAGAGGCGCCACGCGCGGCAGCAGGATCCGGGGGCATCAGGTTCCAGCCACGCTTGGCGGCTTCGAGCGTGCTGGCTGGCGCGTTCGGGCTTACCAGCAGTTGGTATTCCTGCCTCCAAAATCGCACCATGCTCGCATCAAAAACAATGTCAGCGTCGAGAATCTCGCCTGTCAGCGGGTTGGCGCGCGATGGCCCCATGGCATATCCGAGGTCTGTGGTGATCCAGCGGAATGTGTTGTAATTAATATCTTCCGGATCAAACTCCTCGTTTTCTTGCTGGCGCACCTCAATGGCATCGCGGAAGCCGATCTTCTCGAACGCCTTGTTCCATTCGAGAATCCCTTCGCGAACCGAAGCGCGATATTCTTCAGGAACCGACTTTTCGATCCAGAAGATGATTTTCTTTTTAGGAGCCGATAAACGGTTGGGGTTTTTGGGATCGACCGGCTCAGCCCGCTCCAGACGCCAGCGGTTGACATGTCTTACAAAATTGGAGTCTTGCGCGTCGGTGGAAAAGTCTTTCACCACGCTTAGGAAATGGCCTACACGGTCGTCAGCAAGGCGAGGTTGGTAGCCCGATTCGGGCAGCGGTGTCAGGCCGTAATGAATCACCACTGTCTTGCCGCGGGCATCAATCACATTGTCGTCACCGGTGCGTGACGTGAAGGTGGCGGCCACCTCAAGTTCCAGATTGCGCGGAAATGCCTTGACCTTGAACCACGTGCTGCGGCCGGGGTCGAATGTGCCCATCCCCACCTGCCCAAAATCGGACATAAAGATATCGTTGAGATTGATGATCACTGACTGCCGGGCGGGCTGAATCGTGACGATGCGCAACGACAACAAAATAGAATCGGTGTAGGTGGTTTCAACGGCTCGCGCGACCGGCGTGCCCGCCTTGGCCTGAAACCTGACATTCCGCCGCACCAAATGCACTCGGTCGCCTACCCGCTTGAAGATCACCACCCACTGCTCATCGAAGTTCAGGGTATGCCCGCCCATTCCGGCGCCCCGGGCCACGGCAATGGGCAGCAGGAACGAGCGATCGAACTGGTCGGGGCGGATTTCGGCGTAGACCTTTTCGTCTTTTATGTGCAGACGGAACAACCCTTCCAATTCCTTGGCACCCTTCACGACAGCATCGTAGTTTTCAAACTTGCTGTCGGTGGCGGGTTGCGCCTGCGCGTTGATCAGCCAGAAACCCACAATTGCTACTATCGCACAGGTGTGCCTGAGGTATGGCATGTTGAATCCCTCCGGAATCGAATCAGCAGCGTGTTCAACGAATCTTCACTATTCTACCCACGCAATCCTACCGGCACGATCAACTTATCCAACCCGAACGGATTTACCGAATTATCCGTCACCTCGAAGCCCGGATATGCCCCAGCTCACTCATACCGCATGGGCCAAAAGGGCTGGGCGTCCGATCCCATAGGAGATGGATTTGTTGAAGGCTTGGAGGCCTGTTCGCCATGTTGTCCCCCACGCGCCGTGGCGCACTTCAAGCTTTGGGTGCTGCTGCAACTCTTCCCGCCATTCAGGGAGACGTGTTGGGCAAGCCACGGAACGATGGCAGCATTCATGGCAAAATGTCGGGCGCCCGGGCCCTTGTAGAAACCCTGCAATCGGAGGGTGTGGCCTGCGTTTACGGCATTCCTGGCGCTCAGGAAAATGAACTCTGGGACGCCATGAAACAGATGGGACTCCCCTATCTGCTAAGCACCCACGAATATGGTGCGGCTTCTATGGCCGATGGCTATGCTCGTAGCACCGGCAGGCCCGGAGTGTTGGCGGTGGTGCCCGGCCCGGGTGTCACGAATGCCGCGACCGGGCTTGGGGAAGCACTGCTCGACAGTGTGCCGATTGTGGCACTGGTAGGCGACGTGGCCCGCGGCGAGAAATACCGCTCGTTTCAGGTGCACGAGATTCCTGTTCATCTGGTGCTGCAGGGTGTGACTAAAAAAGTGCTGCACTGCCCGGATGTTAGCCAAATACCGTGTGTGGTCCGCGAGGCCTTCCGCCTGAGCATGGACGGTGAGCCCGGTCCAGTAGCTGTGATGATCCCCTACACCCAGTTGGTGGATGCCGTGCGGTTTGATGTGCCCGGTCCCCTGCCGCGTACGGTTCCGTGGGATCAGGAAGCTTTCGATCGCGCGGTGGCATGCCTGTCGGATCGCAAGTGCCGAGTGGGCTTGTTTGTGGGGCAGGGGTGTCTCGACTACGCCCCCTTGGTTGCCCGTGTTGCTGAAATGCTTCAGGCTCCCGTAGCAACCACGGTGTCTGGTAAAGGCGCCATCGACGACCTGCACCCCTTGGCGGTGGGATGGGGCTATGGCGGCGCGGGCAGCGCCGTGGCGGAAAAGGTATTCACCCATGTGGACATCGTGTTGGCGCTGAGCGCGCGGTACAGCGAGGTCTCCACCGGATTCTACTCTATACCCGAGCGCCCATGTGTGATTCAGGTGGATAGTTGCGCTGACAATATAGGCCAAGTGGTGAAGGTGGCCGTGGGTGTGCATGCCGATGCTGGCCTGTTTCTGGAAAGGCTCTTGGGGGTTGAAGATCGACTCGCCCGGCCTTTCAATCAGGGGTTGGTTAACGAAATTGTCCGGTTGAAATTCCAGCAGGAAAAGGTGTTCCGCGCCAATCATCAGAAACGGAAAGCAAGCGGTATCGACCCGATGGAACTGGTGCTGGCCCTGCGCGACCGCCGTGCTTGCAATTCATTGATGTTTGTTGATGTGACGCTGTCGGAGCATTGGGCGGCAGAAGCGGTGACAGTGCGCCAGCCAAGAACGTACTTCAACCCGACCGACAATCAGGGAATGGGATGGTCCATTCCCGCGGCTATTGGTGCGGCGCGCGTCCACCCCGGCAAACAGGTCTTCACGCTTACTGGAGACGGGTGCTTCCTCATGGCCGGGCAAGAGATTTCCACAGCGGCACGCGAACATCTACCCGTGGCATTTTTCATTCTCGATGACCATGCCTACCATTACATGCAGGCCCTGCAGGAAAAAGCGTATGACCGTACCACAGCAACCCATCTTGCCCGTCTCGACTACGAGGCCTTGGCCCGTGGATACGGAGTAGGCTTTATGGAGATCCGCTTGGGAGACAATATCGCCGCTGCTGTCGATGCCGCATTGGCGACTAACGGCCCTTTGCTTGTACGCGTTGTTTCTGAATACACCGACAGGCCCGTGCGCTGGCTCGACGCCACACGCAAACGCTACATCAGCGAGCTTTCGATTGGCCAGAAAGCGCGATTCCTTTCAAGACTTGGCTCGCGCGCCGTGCAACTGCGCGACCGCAACGACTGACGGACTATCGCAAATGGACCCGGTGATTATTGTTGGCGCGGGCATTTCAGGCCTGAATTGTGCGCGGATTCTCCACCGGGCAGGCCGCCGTGTTCTGGTGCTGGAAGCCACCGATCGTATTGGTGGCAGAGTGGCAACCGACACGGTGAATGGTTTCCGTGTGGATCGTGGTTTCCAAGCTTTGCAGACAGCCTACCCCGAGGCGCGCTCGGCATGGCACTACCCTTCTTTACAACTACATTCTTTTTTTCCTGGGTCGATGGTTCGTTACCGGGGTTCATGGCACCTGTTTGCCGACCCTTGGTGTCGGCCATTTCTGGCACTTGCGTCGTTGTTTTCCGGGCCTGGGAATTTTTGGGATCGACTTCGTGTGGGGCTGGTTCGGCGCGATGTCACGGTGGCTTCCCTGAAATCTTTGCTGGCGCGGCCTGAGGTTTCCACGCGGCAACGACTGGAAAGAGCAGGCTTCTCAACGGATTTTATTGAGGGCTTTTTTCGGCCGTTGTTTGCCGGAATATTCCTTGAGCCAGATCTGGCCACTTCGAGCCGCGTCTTTGATTTTGTGTTCCGAATGATGGCGCTGGGGCCGGTTGCCTTGCCTCAGGGCGGCATCGCTGCTCTGCCGGCCCAGTTGGCGTTATCTTTACCGTCCACCAGCCTCAGACTGGAAACGCCTGTTGCTGCGGTTTCTGCGCAATGTGTGCAACTGGCCAGCGGATTATCGATACGCGCTTCGGCGGTGGTCGTGGCTGCGGATGCTCCAGCATTAACCGGATTGGCACCACGCCAATGGCTGCCAACCATGCAAGTGGCTTTCGCAGCGGACCGGGCACCGTTCAGCCGGCCTATTCTGGGGCTGGATGGCGATGGCAGTGGACCGGTCAATCATTTGGCGGTACCCAGCCTAGTGGCTCCCGGATATGCGCCTACCGGCCGGCATCTGATTTCGGCCAATGTGGTGGGCGCGCGAGCCCGGGAAAACGAAAAGACATTGCTGCCCGCGATTATGCAGCAGATGCACGCGTGGTTTGGGCCTGATGCGGCGTCGTGGCATGTGCTGGCCATTCACCGGATTGAAAAAGCGCTGCCCGTTCAGCTTCCGGGTGCATTGGAACCGATTGATCGTGCTATCAGGCGGGAAGACGGGGTTTACCTTGCCGGCGAACAACGCCACATGGCTTCTTTGCAGGGTGCCTTGCGAGCAGGCAGGCGAGTAGCGGAAACAGTGATGGAAGAGATTTCGGTCTGAACTTCAAATATGGGCACGAGACGAAAACAAAAGAGGCTGCCTTGGTAACCAAGGCAGCCTCTTGAATGGGTTAATGAAAAAGCAATTACTTGGTTGGCGTCTTAGGTGGCACAACCATCGGGCCGGTTCCCTTCATGGTGCTCTTTAAAATATCGTTAGCTTTTTCAGGAGTAGGAACGGGCTTGCTGGCTGCCGAGTCACCACAACCCTGAGCTGCCAATGCTGCGGTTACAACAAAGGCAGCAACCAACGAACGGAAATTAATGCGCATAAGAAACCCTTTCAGATGAAGAGAAAACGGAAATCTACTGGGTTAAGAATCACCAATCGCTGCCCAAAGGCACACCGTCGTTGGCTGTGATGGCTTGCTGCCATGTTGCCTGGGTGACGCTGGTGCCAACGCCACGTGCGCTGCCATCGAGCATGAGGACCTGGCAGGTGTTGTGCGAAGAGCTTGGGCGCGAGCGGTCGCACTTGTCGGCGTTGGACACGCTGACCATGGGGGGTTGGTTCCAGTTATTGCCCTGACTACCCTGACCACCGTTGGCCATGGTTGGACCCCAATCGTGTGCGCTCCACCACCAGTTGCCGCCTGGCCACCAAAGAAGGTTGCCACCAGCCGTGATAGTTGCTGAGCCGTCGCGGGTGTTGCAGGTAACAACGCGTTCGCCGAAGCCAACCACGTTGCTGGTACCATCTGGAACTGTAGCAATGGTGAAAGAGCTGTTGGAGTCGGGTTTTCCATTCCCACCGATGTAAGTAACTACCCAGCCTTGACCAAAAACCATGTAGTTGGCTGCGTAGGATGTTCCTGCCCAACCGTTGACTTGGTTGGTGGGAAAACCGCTTGAATAAGTCGGATCAGACGGGCAGTTATATGCCTTGAGGGTTTTAGTTCGCAGGGTACCACTTGGTGTACCAGGAACCGGTGCATCCCATGACCATGGGTCTTGTGCACTCATACCCGTCCAAGGAGTAATTGCCATTTTATAAAGAGCATCCTGCTCCAAATATGGAAGCAGAGCCACGTTGATGTTGTAGCCAGTCGAGGTCGGTGGGCTTGCACCTGGATTGGACGCGCCAAATGGACAGCGCATGGCGCCGGGCAGCTTGCCAAAGGCGTCGTTGAAACTGTGAACAGCGATACCGATCTGCTTCATGTTGTTGGAGCAGGTCATGCGGTTGGCAGCTTCGCGCACTTTCTGCACGGCAGGGACAAGCAATCCGATAAGGACGGCGATGATGGCGATTACCACCAACAGTTCGATCAGCGTGAAGCCTTCACGGCTTCTACGCATGGGCAAGCAATTCATGGGGAGAGACTCCGCAGATGTGAAGAAATGATGATGCAAAAGAAGTATCGGCAGGAGTGGCTCATATGTCAAACTCGTAAATTTATTTTTAATAAATAATCAGAATTTTAAAAATACGAAATCGATGTCGCAATCAGCAACTGACCAGTGTTCTAGCGGAAGTGCATTCCCATAAGGCAAAGGCGCTTCAGTAAAACGATTAATATTGTTTAATAGCTTTTCCAAAAGGTTGAGCTGGTTTTAGCAGAAAGTCCTGTTTTTTACAAGTAATTGCTTTTTTGTGTTTTTGATAAGCCGTAGATCGGGGTGAACTGTTTTCGTCATGTTTGGCCGATTGAATCGAATCGTTTCGACTCGAGTGCTAGGAAATTCTGTATCTATTCGTGGCAAAGATTCGCAGGCAAATTAAAACGGTATGGTTCTGTTGTTAAAGTTTGTTTTTGTCTCGGGCCTGTTGGATATTTGGTCAATGATTGCGTGAGGAATTAAATTATTTTGCTCGGCTTGCTTATAAAAAGTTAACGTTGCAATTGCCTTATGCGATAATTTTAACTGATGGTTAATACTTTCATTTTTGCGTTACTTTTCGGTCTGTCCCCGTATCAAGCGGACACTCCGTCATTCCGCCTTCCGCATCCGCTGGCACCCTCGTTGCCGCAATTATCTGATGCGGAAGAAGACGAGCTTGATGGCATTATTGACCGGTTCATGCTGTTCGACGTTGGCAGGCTTCCCGGGCCAGCCGGTCAGCAGGCACTGAAACAGTTTGAAGCCTTGAAATCCGATGCCATTCCCGCGCTTTTGCGTGGATTGGCTCGCTCTGCCAGGCTAGATCACGATTGCCCGGTGACCGTTATTGCCCGCCGCTTGCGCGACCTGTTGCTTAGGTCCACCGACCGCACCTTACTGGCGTTTGCCCGGGACGAAGTCGATTCCGTAGACCTGCGCCGCCACCGGGGCATTGTTACCGACCTGAAGGTGCGCCTGACCGGCCGTCTGGCTTTGTTGGACCGTTCCAACACCCCGGAACCACCTCTCTACCGCGACGAAAAACTAGCTGGGCTTACCGTTGCCGATATCAAAAAAATGCTGGCCAATAACCCCGACGCGGTGACAGCGCGCGCCGTGCTGGCAGAACTGGCGACCCGGAAAGAGCCCGAGGTACTTGAGGCATTGGCCTTGGGTGCCAGCAGCCCGTACCCCGAAATCCGAGCCATTGGTCGCAAGCAGTTGGCTCAATATTTGTCGAAACGTACCGATAACCAAATGTCCACTTTGCTGCGACATGCCATGATCGAGGTCAGGCGCGCGGCTGCTTTGGCTATGCTTGTATCTCGTTCGCCGCTTTCAATCGAAGCCATTGCACTTCTTGAAGACGATAGCGCTCAGGTGCGACAGGCAGTTCATCAGGAACTTGTACGACAGGCCGGTAAGGATCTGGCAGCTTTAGTAGACAGTGCTGCCAGCCGTGCTAAGGCAGTGACAGTTTGGACAGCATGGTGGCGCCAACGCTGAAAATGCGCCCATTGCCATCGGTATGGCATGGGGGCGAAATACAGGTTATAATCAGTTTATATCCCGCCTTGGCCACTCGCGGCCGCCTTCCTTTCATGAGGGCTCGACATGCAGACCAATCGACGCGCATTTCTCCAAGTCGCGGGTTCCTCGTTTTTGGGCCTTGGTTCGGGTCAGGCCGGCGCTGTTGCTGCACCGAAATCCGTCATTATTGTCCTGCTGACAGGCGGAGCCAGCCAGCTCGATACATTCGACCCCAAGCCCGATGCCCCAGAAGAGATCAGGGGTGAATTCGGCACCATTGGGACTTCGTTGCCGGGTGTGCGTTTGTGCGAACACCTGCCGCAACTGGCCCGGCGTATGAACCACTGGGCGTTGGTTCGTTCGCTGTCTCATGGCGAAAATGGCCACCTGCCCGGTACGCACAGGTTGCTGACGGGCAGCCCGATGCCCCTTCAACGCGGCACCGATCTCGACAATGTTTTGTCA
Source organism: Candidatus Kuenenia stuttgartensis (assembly GCA_945875585.1). Lineage (GTDB taxonomy): Bacteria > Planctomycetota > Planctomycetia > Gemmatales > Gemmataceae > REEB421. Next base: position 22,554 of record CAMCLK010000027.1, read on the forward strand.
CGCCGCGACTGGCCAAGTTATGGCGCGGCTGTTTCGTTTATTCGCAAGCCCACAGATGGGATTCCGGCCGGTGTAACGCTACCCCATGCACTTATTGAAGGGCCACTCACATGGCCGGGGCAGCATGCGGGCTTTTTGGGCGCGGCTTATGATCCGTTTTTGGTGACACAAGATCCCAACAGCCCGTCATTCCGGTTCGACACGCTGGAACCTCTGGCCTATGCGCGCCACGACCGCCTAGAAGAGCGACGTAACTTGCTGGCCAGCATCGATCGTTCAGACGACCAACGGCCACACCACGCGACAGCATTCCGCATGCTAGGTGCCAGTCAGGTGGCGCGCGCTTTCAAAATGGAGCAGGAAGCAGAGCGCACCCGCGATCGTTACGGTCGCACCAGTTTCGGGCAAACGTTGCTGCTGTCTCGAAGGCTGGTTCAGGCCGGAGTAAGCGTTGTTCAGGCCAACATGGGTATCGTGCAAACGTGGGACACGCACAGCAACAACTGGGGTCGCCTGAAAACCCAGTTGCTTCCTTGGTTGGATCAGGGACTTGCAGCCTTGATTGATGACCTTGCCGATGAAGGCCGACTCGATTCAACACTGGTGGCCGTGGTTGGCGAGTTTGGCCGCACACCCAAAGTTTCCACCTTGCCGGGCGATCCCAAACCGGGACGCGATCACTGGGCCGCTTGTTACTCAGGTCTCTTTGCCGGGGCAGGCGTGCGCGGCGGGCAAGTGATTGGCCGATCCGATAGCAAAGCGGCATTTCCTTTAACCACGGCTTACACGCCCTACGACATCGGAGCGACCATTTACCAAGTGTTGGGAATCGATCCAACAACCGAGGTGGTCGATAGTCTTGGGCGCCCCATTGCCATCAACCGAGGCAAGGCAATGGATGTTCTTTTCCGGGGGGCGTAACTGAAGGCTCCCGTATCGTGCCGAAATGCCCGATCCGTATACCATACGATTATTCCTGTATGAACCTGGACGTGAGGCAGTTGAGTGACCCCATCATCCCCTTCGCGTTGGCCTCGTCTAATATTGGTTTATGGGCTCGCCGTTCTGGCCTGCGCCATTGATCTGGTTTCCAAGGAACTTATCTTCGCCCGCCTGAGTGAAGGTGCCGAACAGCGTTCGTGGGTCACGTTGCTGACGTTGGGGGCACCGGGCCTTACCGCGCCTATTCCAGGCTTTCACCTCGATATTGCCTTTGAACGCGACGCCGAGGGCCGGGTGATTCCTTTTGTGAATCATGGCGCCTTGTTCGGCATGGGCGGCGGACAGGCATGGGGCAATATGTTTTTTGCCGTGATCAGTCTGGCTGCCGCGGTGGGTATTGCTGGTTGGGTAGCTTGGATGCGGCGCGCACCGGACTGGATTCTTGCTGTGGCATTGGGGCTCATTCTGGGCGGCACGGTAGGCAACCTGCACGACCGTGTTGTTCATGGCGGGGTACGCGACTTTTTGCATTGGAACTATCTGTATGATTGGCCAGTATTCAATATGGCAGATGTCTTTTTAGTGACGGGTGCCGGACTGTTGCTTTTGCATGTGTCGCTGACACCGTCCGAGCCAATCGCAGAAAAGGGTGCTTGACGCCCCGAGCGTGATTGAAGTGCGGATTAAAATTCATTAATTGGCGAGGTCTTGGTCTGAAGGCTTCCGAACCACGCCCCATTCAGCCACAGCGTTGCCCAGCAAGATGAGCCCGCCACCCGCCACCAGTGCCACTGTCAATGCGTCGTGCCCGATCAACCATGAAAAAAGAGTCGAAAAGACTGGCTCCAGAAGATAGATAAGCCCGGCGCGCGTGGCGTCGAGTCTTGGCTGGCACAGATTCATCCACCAGAAGCCCCAAAGTGTTGGCAGGGCTATCAGCAGTACTAGGTCGAGCTGCACCCAACGATCGGTCAAGGTGTTGGTTATAAAAGACACTGTTTCATATGTGCCGATCCCGGGTGTCAGTGCCGCGACACCCAACGCGGAAAGCAGTGCAATGGCCAGAAAAAAACCGGCGCTCATGCGGCTGGCATCGGCATTCTGCCCGAGACGATCCAAGGCGATGATCTGTGCCGCGAACATGACGGAAGCGAAAACAGTCAGTAATTCTCCGATGCCCAGTTTCCAACCGCCCTCCACAAGAATGGTTCCGCCAATCAAGCTCAGAACTAGCCCCGCGATATTGGCCAAGGCGACTGATTTACCAAAAAGAAGATAGGCGATGATGGGTACCCACAAGCTGGCCAAACCGGTGAAGAAGGCGCAGAGTGCGGGTGTGGTGTGCGCCAGCCCCCATAGCTGAAGAAATAGCCCGATTCCCATAAATACGCCTACCCACGCCCCGGCGCCCCAACCGGGTGCTTGGGTCCTCGGCAGACGAAGGGCCAAGGTGCCAAAAACAAGGGTCCCCGCAGTCATGCGGATGACCATCAGAATCAGTGAGGCTTGTGCTTGACGGGCTGGATCGTCGCCCGTCCATTCATGCGCCCGGAGTTGCCAATTGCGCATGAGGGAAAACGACAAACCCCAGAAGACAGTGACAATAGTGAGGCCAAGGGCAGGGTATTTTTGGGCGAACGTCGATAACATTTATTTATCGCAATCCAGCAGCTTCGCGCCGCAATGCTTCGATGCCATTGACCAGTTCCTGAACGTGTTCCCGTTCGAGGCGGCCACCAGCGGCCATGCGTACTTGCGACTTAGCGTCGATAATCACAAGATTGGGCACGCCCTGTGCCATGCCGAACGACTGCCTCATGGAGTCTTCGCAGTCGAGCCAAATGGGGCAATCCGGACTCGCTTTTTTGAATTCTCCTCGCAGGATGTTTTTTACCAGCCCGGGAACCCGGCCAATCACCGCCACTGGCACAGCGTGCACGTTGGGGCAACGCGTTCCAGGCGGCAGGTCGGCCATGGCCAGAGGCGGTGCCTTGCGCGCCTGTGAAGGCGATAAATTGCGCGCTTGCGGGTGAAATGACAGGTGGAGTGTTTCGCCCAGTGCCCGATTCTGATCGGCACTTTCACGGTCGCCATAGATCAGTACCAGAATATCACCTGTGAATCCGTTCAGTTGATATGTCTTTTCAAACTGGTCCTCAATGCGGAATGAAGGCGCTGGCGCAGGCTTGAGACTGACAACCCTTGCCATGGGCTGTGGAGTACCCTGAGGCTGTGCGTGGGCTGTTGCTGCCACGGCCAACGCCAGAAACACCGGAATCCATCGCACGCATCGGACCATCACGCACCTCGTGAGGAGGGAACCGTCGATCGGCGTGTCAGAAGCGACGTCGCCACGACAAGGAACAGTAAACTGTAAGCCATAACCACGGCCGCGCAGGTCGCCGACTGGGTGAATGAAGCTCCTTGCCAGGTGGAAGATTCGAGTCCACGCAGCGCCCACGAGGTTGGTAGCAACCAGCCGAGGTCACGTACCCACCAAGGCAGCAAAAACGCGGGCAGCCACAATCCACCTACCAAAGACAAAGCCAGAATTACCAAAATTGAAATGCTTCGGGCCCGGCCTTCGGTTCCCCCGATGCTGGCCACCAAAAGTCCGCATGTCGCCGCAAGGCTGGCAATGGCAATCACCACCAAGATAAATCCGGGGATAGATCCCCTTACAGACACGCCAAACAGAAGCCAAGCGCAGCCCATGGTGAAAGTGATCTGAACGAGGGCAATCAGCATGGTGGCTAAGGCCCGGCCCGCAATAATGGCCCAAGGCGGTGTCGGGGAACTGCTCAACCTGCGCCAAACGCCGTGAGTTCTTTCCCGAAGCAGCACAAGGCCGCAATCCATGCCGAGGAACAGTAGGTATTGTAATGTCATGCCACAAAAACTGTGCCCAAATACGGCATGGTCTTGTTCCGACTTGCCGGTGACTTCGCGTTCAACGCCGTAGCGCGCTTCCAAACTGTCGATGAAGCTGTTACCGCCTATTTGAGGCAACCAACGTCGGCCTGCTTCCCGCAAAACGGTTTCTGTGACAATCCCAGTGGCCCACTGACCTTCGAATGAAGTGCCCGGAGCATGCTTCACCCGCGGACGCTGAGCGATTTCACCGCCGCCCAGTCCTTCGGGCATGGTGACCACTACAGCTATGCGCAAACTGTCCAAAGCGGCCTCGGCATCTTCCGAAGACATGATCTGGGCGTTGAGGAGCGGGTTTTTTTCCAAAGAAGCAGCCACGGTATGTGCCAGAGGCGAATTGTCGTTCACCACGATGGCTGTGCGAACAGGATCAAACTGCTCCCGGCTGCCATTCCTGAAGATGAACCCGAACAAAGTCGCCAATGCCACAGGAATGATCAAGGAGAGCGCGACCCCTTTGGGATCGGACCGAAATAACAGAATGTCCTTGCGCGCGACATCCCAAGCCTGACGGAAAGAGCCGAACATGTTCAGGCTGCCTCCGCGTGGAACGTGGTGGTACTGCCTCGTTGCGGAAATTCGGCAACGGTTGGCGGTGCGAGTGTTAGCCTGAGGACCTCTTCCAAACGCGTTGGAGCGTTGTGGCCAATCCAATAACCCTTTTGCTGGCGCACGTTGTGCAGCAGTTCGGTAAGTGTGCCTTCCGCCACGAGCTGGCCATGATTGAGAATGGCAATCCGGTCGCAGAGAGATTGCGCCTCGTCGAGGTGGTGCGTGGTGAGAATCATGGCAACACCTTGTTGCCTCAGCCGTTTGAGCACGTCGAAAATGGCGTCTCGTGATGCGATATCTAGGCCGACAGTGGGCTCATCGAGCAGCAAAAGTTGCGGGCGATGCAACAGGGCGCACGCCAGATTCAACCGTCGCTGCATGCCGCCTGAAAAGGAACTGGGTTTACGGTCTGCCTGTGAGGTGAGGTGGACAAAGTCGAGGGCATCCGCCACGCGGTTACGCAGTTCCCGGCCATGGATAGATTGGAGTCTGCCGAAAAACATCAGGTTGTCGCGGGCAGTCAGCTCTTCATAAAAGGCCAATTCCTGCGGAACATAACCAATGCCTGAACGATAAGATTTGGGGCAGGCCGATTCGCTGACGCCACCAACACGAATCGTTCCCTGCATGGCAACGCCCTGACCCGCCACCGCCGCCATGGTGGTGCTTTTGCCAGACCCGTTGGGGCCAAGCAGGCCCAGTATTTCGCCACGTTGCACTTCTAAACAAAGGTGCTCCACAGCCACACATTCGCCGTACCAAACGGTCAGGTCCTGAATGCTCAGGGCTAATGGATCTGGCATCGCGCGCATTCTCCAACCCCGTTCATGCTCTGGCGTGTTGATCCGTCAGGTGTATTGCCGGGTCGAATCGATACCTTGTCCCGGTGGGCGTACCGAAATCAAGTGGACTTGTAGGCTGATACTGGCTTACTACTGGAGTTGGGGAAAAGCATGTGAGGATATTCATGCCTTTTGCCCACGGGGACATTTCATGGCACGCGTGGTGGTAGTTGGTGCTGGACCAGGTGGGCTGGCTACTGCAATGTTGCTGGCCCGTGCTGGTTTGGATGTGACTGTACTCGAGAGGCAGCCCCATGTGGGCGGCCGCACCAGCAGCCACGGTGGATCGGGCTTTACATTCGATCTGGGCCCAACATTTTTTCTGTACCCACGGGTGATCAGCGAAATCTTCCGTGCCTGCGGCCGCGATCTATCGACCGAAGTTGATATGAGGCGTCTCGACCCTCAGTATCATCTGGTATTTGGTGGTGGTGGCTCGATGAAGGCCACCCCCGACGTGCCGCGCATGATTGAAGAGATACGCCGTGTCAGCCCAGCCGACGCCGGGGCGTTTCAAAGATTTCTCGACGATAATCGTCATAAAATGGAGTGCTTTAGGCCGGTTCTTGAGAAATCGTTCCAGAGCATTCGCGATGTGTTGACTTGGCCGATGATGCGGCTGTTGCCCATGCTGAGGCCGTGGTTATCGCTCGAACAGGAATTGGGCCGTTATTTCACAGACCCACGCGTTCGCTTGGCGTTCTCGTTCCAATCTAAATATTTGGGCATGTCGCCATTCAACTGCCCCAGCCTCTTTTCCATACTCAGCTTCCTCGAATACGAGCATGGCGTATTCCACCCCATGGGCGGATGCGGTGCCGTGAGTACTGCCATGGCTAAGGCGGCTCGTGAGATGGGAGTTGACATACGTTTGGGCGAAGAGGTGGATAAACTTGAATTCAAAGGCAGAAAAATTATTGCCGCCCACACGCGTGGCGGCCGCCACGAATGCGACCGGATGGTGGTGAATGCCGATTTTGCTCATGCCATGACGAAGTTGGTGCCCGATCACCTTCGTTCCAACTGGAACGACCAAAAGATCAAGACCCGGCGGTACTCCTGCTCGACATTTATGTTGTATTTAGGTGTGGAGGGTATTTTCCCAGACATCGAACACCACACTATTTACATGTCAAAAGACTACGAGGGTAATCTGCGTGACATCGAGACAACGCACACCCTTTCGAACGATCCTTCATTTTACCTTCACAATCCTAGCAGAATCGACCCATCGCTGGCTCCCCCAGGCCATAGTTCGCTTTATGTGCTCGTGCCTGTAACACATCAGCATGACAATGTGGATTGGTCTGTTGAAGGCCCGCGATATCGCGAGAAAGTACTGGATCAGATTCGAATCCTTGGGCTGCCCGATCTTAGGCCACTGATACGCCATGAACGCATGATTACCCCGGCTGATTGGGAAAATGAGCAATTCATTTACCGGGGTGCCACATTCAATTTGGCTCACAATCTTGGCCAGATGCTGCATTTGCGTCCACGTAACCGATTTGATGATTTGCAAGGAGTTTACCTGACGGGAGGCGGTACCCATCCCGGCAGCGGACTCCCAGTGATCTATGAGTCGGCCCGCATCAGCAGCCGATTGCTACTTCAGGACCTTGGACTTCCGTATGATCACTGCGTGGCGGATGACAAGCGAACCCAGTCCAAAACCCTCCTTGGCAGATTGTTCCCAGCAAGGGCAACGTCCCAGGATCAACGTCAACTGACGGCTTGAATCATTTGTGGAAAGGTTGGATGCAGGCATGGCGGTACGAACTGGCAAGCGCATTGGCGTGGTGGGTTCCGGTCTGGGCGGTTTGGCCGCAGCCTGCACATTGGCCGCGCGCGGCCACGATGTGACGGTCATTGAAAAGAATACTTGGTTGGGTGGCAAAGCCGCTGTATTGGAAACTGATGGTTTCCGATTTGATATGGGACCAACCATTCTCACCATTCCGTCGGTGCTTCGCAAAATTTTCGGCGAAGCCGGGTTGGCGCTTGAAGAACGCATGGACCTGGTGCGCCTCGATCCTCAATGGCGTTGCTTTTACGACGATGGCTCCGTTCTTGAATTGGCTGAGGGACTGGGCAAAATGGCAGCCAACCTCGAGGCTTTTGCCCCGGGTAGTTCTGCTGGGTATCAACGATTTCTGGAGTTGTCTGAGCGTCTCAACCGCATCAGCCAGAAGTTTTTCTTCTGGAAGTCGATTGGCGGCTTATGGGACATGTTCGATTGGAAAAACGTGGGCAACCCCGGCATGTTGCTTGACGTGATTGCCATGAGACCGGGCAGCACCGTTGCCGGGACCGTACGCAAGCATGTTCCCGACCCCAGAGTGGCGCAGATGCTCGACCATTTTACCCAGTACGTTGGCTCGTCGCCTTACGCGTCGCCCGCGGTTCTCTGCGGTATCGCGCATATGCAGACGGGTGAGGGCGTTTGGTATCCCATGGGTGGAACGGGTGCCGTTCCCAAGGCTCTGTGCCGTTTGGCGTCTGAATTGGGCGTGAAAACCATGACGGGTGTGGAAGTCACGCGCATCAACCAGAAATCTGATGGTTCAGTCAGCGGAGTTACTTTGGCCACCGGGCAGACTATGCCGTTCGATGTTGTTGTTTCGAACAGCGACGCCGTACGAACGCACAGCGAACTTCTGGCTCCCGGCAAGGCATCGCGCCGATTCGCCAACCGCCGGGGTTACGAACCAGCGTGTTCTGGAGTGGTTTTGTACCTTGGATTGAATAAGAGGTACGAGCATATCGCCCATCACGATTTTGTTTTCTCTCGTGATGCCGAGGAAGAGTTCGATTACATTTATCACAAGGGTGAACCCGCGCCCGACCCGACCTGTTATGTGTGCGCGCCAGCAATTACCGAACCGGGTGTGGCCCCTCCTGGAGGTGAGGCCCTTTATGTGCTGGTGCACACGCCCTACCTGCGCCCGCATCACAACTGGAAGGAAATGTTCCCGAAATACCGCGAGGTGATTCTCGATAAACTTGAAAAGACAGCGGGCATGAAGGATATTCGCGGCCGCATTATGGTGGAGCGCTCGCTGACTCCGCAGGATATTCACGATCGTTACCGGGTTTTGAATGGCGCCATCTACGGACTTGCCAGCCATGGCCGGCTGACGGGTGCCTTCAAACCAGCCAACCGCAGCCCGGATGTTCCCGGACTATACCTTGCGGGCGGTGCGGCCCACCCAGGCCCTGGAATGCCCATGGTGCTGATGTCGGGCTGGATTGCCGGAGACGTGGTGGACAAAGATCTCGGTGGCGCAGTCTCCACACGCTTGCCAGTGGAAACGGCCTGACTTATGGCGAGACCGGGTTTGCCCAGTCGGCAGGACTGGCTGATGCGCTGGTTCACATGGTACTGTCGTGTTTTTTACCTGCCAAAAGCCTTTACGGCATTGAGATTGGCGCGCAATTCGTCGGATCCGATGCCCGCCTTCGAAATCCCATTGGTTGTTGTTTGCAATCATCCATCGTGGTGGGACCCGATTGTGTGCGCGGCGTTGAATGTTCGCTGGGCAGACCGTAGTTCCTTCGCACCCATCGATGCTCGGGCCTTGAAGGCCTATCCAATGTTCGGCCGCCTTGGTTTCTTCCCTGTGGAACAAGGCTCTGTGGCTTCCGCGCGCGCATTTCTTGAGACTGGTTCTGTTATTCTGTCCACCCCTGGAACTTCGTTATGGATTACGGCGCAAGGGGAATTTTCGGACCCGAGGAAACGACCGGTAGAATTGCGCGGCGGCCTTGGGCATCTGTTGCGGCGGTGCCAGCGCTGTTTGGTAGTACCGCTGGCCATTGAGTATACCTTCTGGAACGAACGCCTGCCCGAAGCGCTCGTGTGTTTCGGTGAACCGTTGGAAGTCAACGATGGCAAGGCCATGACTGCCGCGGAATGGACCGCGGAAGTCGCCCAGCGTTTGTCAATTACCATGGATACTTTGGCATCCATGGCCGTGAAGCGCGATCCGAATGAATTTGAAGTGATAGTCGCTGGACGTACCGGTGTGGGCGGCGTCTACGACTGGCTTCGTCAGATCATGTCGTGGTGCAGGGGACGCCGTTTTGTCGCCGGGCACGAAGCTGGCCGGAGTCATGCTTGACATGGATATTATTGCTTGGTCTGCGCTGGGGTGCCTGTTTCCTGCTGCGCTTCCAGCGCTTGTTTACTGCATGAATTTGCGTCATTACCGGGTTCCTCCAAGTCCGTCGGGACACGTTGGACCTGTATCTATTCTAATTCCTGCCCGCAATGAAGAAAAAACAATTGGCGATGCTTTAACTACTGCAGTAGCTGCCAGCGGTGGTGTCGATATTGAAATAGTTGTGCTCGACGATGGCTCCACTGACCGAACAGCGGAGATTGTGACCCGCATGTCGGAAACCGATGGTCGGGTGCGATTGGCCAATGCCCCTCCATTACCCGCTGGTTGGTGCGGCAAGCAACATGCCTGCCATGTGCTGGCGGGATTGGCACATCACGATATATTCCTGTTTTTGGATGCTGATGTTCGCCTAGAGCCGGGTTCCATCGGCCGACTGGCAGGCTTTTTACGGGATTCGCAAGCCGATTTGGTTAGCGGGGTGCCTAGGCAGGAGACATTTACGGTTTTAGAGCATCTGCTTATTCCGATGATTCATTTTGTGCTTCTGGGATTTCTTCCACTTGGGCGCATGCGTCAAAGCCGCGACCCGTCGCTTGCGGCAGGCTGTGGCCAATTGTTCATGGCCACCCGATCGGGTTATCTGGCGTCTGGTGGCCATGCTGCCATTCGCTCGACTCTGCACGATGGTATCAAACTGCCGCGCTCCTTCCGGCAAGCAGGCCTGATGACGGATCTGTGCGATGCCACACCTTTGGCTCGTTGCCGCATGTACGATGGGTTTGTGGCCACGTGGAAGGGGCTTGGCAAGAACGCCACGGAAGGCTTGGGGAATCCACGACTAATCATTCCAGCGACGCTACTTCTGCTGGCAGGTCAGGTTGCGCCATTTGTGATATGGATTTTGGGTATTGTTTCGGGTGCGGCATGGCCAGGAACTGTTATGGCAGCATGCGGCTGCGTGCTGGCGTTGCTACCCCGACTGGTGAGCGCGGTGATTTGCCGGCAAAGCTTCTTTGGTGCGTTGTTTCACCCTGTAGGCATTGTGCTGCTGCTGGCCATTCAGTGGCAGGCCCTGTTGAAGAGCTTTCTGGGTGTTGGATCCACATGGCGCGGCCGGACCTATCCGTAAGGTCAGCGTTTGTCTGCCCGTATTGTTTCAAGAAGCTTGGCTAGTTGGCGAGCTTCATCCGGGTTTCTGCCAATGCGGTTATCCAATTCCCCCGGATCTTCCTTCAGGTTAAAAAGCTGTCCTTTAGGGTGGTTACCTGTTTCTGTATGAGTGGAAGTGGCTACTGCCGGTCCCGGACGCGGTTCCAGATATTTCCAGAAACCTTTTCTGATGGCTAGGCCACCCGCCTGCTGAACAAGGATGGAACGGCCGATTTTGTCATCTCCTATCAGAGCAGCAGAATGGTCCACACTATCGGGGCCGGCGCCTGCGGGGCGAGAAGTCTTGCAGATGGCACTGAGGCTGGCGAGCATGTCGATCTGGCTGAACACCGCATCACTGGTTTTGCCAGCCGCAACACCTGCAGGCCAACGTACGATCAATGGCACGCGCGTGCCGCCTTCAAACATGCTTGATTTACCGCCCCGCCATGGTCCTGCAGGTTTGTGGGCGCCAATTTTTTCAACGGACTGGTCTTTATAACCATCGTCAAGCACAGGGCCGTTGTCGCTGGTTAGCAGCACCAGCGTGTCGCGTGCCAACCCCAAACGATCGAGGGTTGCCAAAACCTTTCCTACGGTGTCGTCGAACTCCGCGATACAGTCGCCGCGAGGGCCCATGGTGGTTTTGCCGACAAATCGCGGGTTGGGCACGCGTGGCACATGAATGTCATGCGTGGCCAGAAACAGGAAAAACGGTTTGTCACGAGATTTCTCAATGAATTCCACGGCCTTGGCAGCGAAGGTATCGGCCATGGTTTCGTCGTCCCAAAGAGCTTTTGCGCCGCCTTTCATGTAACCGATGCGGCCAATTCCTCCCACAACGGCCATGTTGTGTCCGTGGCTCCAGTCCATGCGCAGATTGGCGCGGGCCGATTGGCCTGTTGGAAGACCGGGAAATGGCTTTTGGTAGCTGATGGAGATCGGATCGCCTGGATCCAACCCGCGTACCAGTCCGTTTTCCACATACACGCAAGGCACCCTGTCGCCTGTGGCTGGCATGATAAAGGCACTGTCAAATCCGATTTCACGCGGGCCCGGTGCGATGGGTTTGTTCCAATCGATGGGAGTGCCCGCAGTGCCAAGGCCGAGATGCCATTTGCCAACGACTCCAGTGGTGTAGCCAGCGGCTTTCAGCAGGCTGGGCAATGTCGGCCTGCCGGGTTCGATAATAAGTGCAGCATCGCCGGGAAGGATGCCGGTGCCTTTTTTGCGAAAGGCATACTCGCCCGTCATCAGGCCGTAACGTGATGGGGTGCATGTGGCTGCGCACGAATACCCGGCAGTGAGCCGCAACCCTTCCCGCGCCAAACGATCGCATGCCGGGGTCGAAACTGCCTTGGCGCCGTAGCACGAGAGGTCGCCATAACCAATATCGTCGGCATAAATGACCACCACGCCACGCGGGGCAGCGGGGGCATTTTGCCCGGCGGCAGAAACGACGGTCAGCAGGCATAGCATCCACATGGAACAGGTCTCGCATTCTGGTTTGATTTGGTAAGACTATGGGATCGTTCAGGGTGGTAACAGGGGGTGGGCATGCAGCGGCGCATTGTGCTGACAGGGGGCCCGTGTGGCGGCAAGACCACCTGTTTGGAAGCATTGAAGCGTGCCTTGGGAGACCGGGTGGTGCTGGTGCCCGAAGCCAGCACCATGGTTCTTGAATCTGGTTTTTCACCACCTGCTGAGGGCTCAGATTTCGGTGAAATCGAGCTGTGGCGTCGTGAATTTCAGGATGCGGTCCTTTCAACCCAGCGCCATTTGGAAGAAACATGGGCGCGACTGGCGCGTCATTCAGGCCGCAGCCTCATGATCTGCGACCGCGGATTTCTCGACGGCGCCGCTTATTGGCCCGGTGGCAGGAACGCTTTTCTTGAGCACTTTGGAATTGAACTCGATTCTGTCATGGCGCGCTACGACCTTGTTTTGCATCTGGAGTCTGTCGCTGTTTCTCGCCCATTGCTTTATGGCCGAGCCAATAATGGCATCCGTTACGAGGATGTCGAAGGCGCGCGCCGGGTAGAATCGCGCGTGATCGAGGCCTGGGATGGCCATCCGGCGCGCATTCATGTTCCTGCCATGGACACGGTTGAAGACCGGGTGGCTGTGTTGCTACGTGAACTGCGTCGGTCTGTTATTGATATCTGAATTCAAAGTTCACTTCGCGCTTGAAGAATCCACGAGTGTGCTGTTGCCTCGTCGGGCGCTTCGGCAATGATCCGGGCTATTGGCTCGGTGTTGCTGGCGCGAACCTGAATCCAGCCGGTGGGGCCATCGAGCCGCAGGCCGTCGCGTCGGTCTGCCGTCCAGCCTGGAAACGCGCTTTCCAGCCGTTTCAAAAACAAGGGCATGGCATTGCGGTCGAGTGGGATCTTATCCTTCACAATGGAGTAATGTGGCAAGGAGGCAACAGCGGCTGAAAGGATTGTTTGCCTTTGCGCCAGCAACCCCAGCAGCAGAGCCAACCCCACAAATGGATCTCGTACCAGTCCAATCCGTGGGTCCATAACGCCACCATTGCCTTCGCCACCAAGGACGGCGCCATGCGCCAGCATGGCATCGGCGACATTAGCTTCGCCTACAGCGCTGCGGAAAAAGGCACACCCGTGCCGGTGTGCTACGTCTTCATTCATCCGGCTTGTTGAAAGGTTTACCACCAGAGGCCCGGGGCGCCGCTCCAGCATGAAGTCAGCTGCAAGCGCCAATGTGAATTCTTCACCAATATAAAGGCCTTTTTCGTCAAAAAGTGCCAGCCTGTCGGAATCTGGATCGAGCACGGCACCCAGTTGACAACCGTGATCGACAACAAGCTGACCAACTCCAGCAACATTTTCCAGTGTGGGCTCCGGAGAATGCCGGAAGATGCCATCGGCTTCACAATGTACCGCTACTGCAACCGCACCAAGGGCTTGCAGCAATCGCAAAGCAGCGGGGCCGCCCGCGCCGCCGTTCGCATCGACCAGTACCCGAGGTGACATCGACCGAATGGAGTCGGCGTAACCGTCGGCCGATGCCAGCGCGGCAACATCAGCGATATGCCAAGAGGCGACATCTCGGGCTTCGGATCTCAGGCCACCCAGATTGTGGACTACCGGACGGGACATTCCAGCTTCAAACCGCGCTCGGACCCGCTCTCCAGCTGAAGCAGTAAGTACCCTCCCATCACCTCCAAATAATTTCATGCCGTTGTAAGGCGCGGGATTATGGCTCGCAGTGATATGCAGGCCTCCGGCGGCTGACAATCGGCGGATGGCGCTACCGGCAATGGGCGTCGCTGCCACTCCGATATCCAAAACATCGCGGCCTCGGGCACGCAAGCCTGCTTGCGCGGCCTGCGATAGCCAACTACCCGATGGGCGCCCATCTGTTCCCACAACAACTGGGCCATCGGGAAGGGTGTCGGCCAAGGCTGCGCCAAATTGCATGGCTTCCAGAGGACCGAGCGCGGGGCCAACGATGCCACGGATTCCGGAAACCGAAACAATGAGATTCTCTGTCATGATTGCCAATCCCCTGATTTTTAATCTGGAATGCCCGTCTGTTGTTATTTGAGCCTTGGCTGCAAACTACGCGCCTGCGCAATCTTTTCGTCGATGGCTTCCGCCTCGGAGGGATCGTTCAGCCGCATTCGAGCCGATTTCAAGTCGGTATCGGCACCTGTGGAGTCGCCCAAGCACAATCGCGTGTACCCTCTATTGGCCCGATAGTAAAAAGGTTCAGGTGGGGCGGTGCGTGCCGTGGCCAAACGAATCGCTTCCGTGAATTCCGCTTCGGCACGTTGAAAATCAGACCGTTTCAGGGTGCGCTCTGCTTCTACCAAAAAAGTCAAACCGCGGTATTCGCGGCATTCGGCATGGTTGGGGCGCGCTTCAATCAAACGATCAAGTTCGCGGCGCACCTCGCCAAAATTCTGCCGCATGGCTTTTTCGGTATCGGTATCTAGGTGCATAAGCTCAAGAAATGTGGTCAACTCAACGTCGGAATCCAGCGCTTGACCAATATTCCTTTTTCCCAAAGCTGGATCGCCCATTTCATGGGCTGCTAAACCGCGTACATAGAGTGCCAGTACCCAGTCTGGGCGCTCACGCAACATGGCATCGAGGTCGTTGACCGCCAGAGAAGGTTCACCCATTTTCACATAAGCAGTCGCCACACCTAAACGCGCCTCAGCATTTCCCGGCTGACGAGCCAAAACTTCAGCCCACTGACGACGAGCATTAGGGTGGTCGCCCCTTCGGGCCAAAAGGCGGGCATTCTTGACAGGATCAGCTTCTGTTACGGGCTGGGTTGCTTCGGCAACGGGCTGGCGACGTGAGCATCCTGACTCAAACAGTAAGGCGAGCATCAGCCCGGGAATAATTGGATGAACATTCATGGATAGCCCTCGCAGTACCCCGGATGGTGGGGATCATGGGCTTCGCTATGCCATGTGGAAGCTACCAGCGCAAGGATGGAGTTGATTGGTGGGGTTGTGCCGTCATAATCGGACCGTTGTTTCAAAGAATTGTGATTAAGGTTAATCCTTCACTAGATTGACCATTGACATGCAGTTTGCCCTGATTAACATTAGTCCTTAGCAATCTCATCTTTTCCTTCTTGCCCTGATGCTTGAGGAGGGAAAGCGATTCGTCGGGAAACCGCGAGCCGTTCCAACGACGTAACAGGGCAGGTGTGGTTGCTGTATTTTGACGTAACCTCCGGAGTTTACACCCATGTTTAGCGCAGTATTGATGATGGCTCTTTCTTCTGGCAGCCAGTCCCCCGACTTCTTCTTCAAGAAGAAGAAGGCTGCTGAGTGCACCGAGTGCGCAACCGTAGAAGTCGTAGCAACTGGCAAGGGCCAGGATGCAGGCAAGGGTCAGGCTGCTGCCAAGGGCCAGGACGCTGCTAAGGGCCAGGCTGCTGCCAAGGGCCAGGACGCTGCTAAGGGTCAGGCTGCTGCCAAGGGCCAGGACGCTGCTAAGGGTCAGGCTGCTGCCAAGGGCCAGGACGCTGCTAAGGGTCAGGCTGCTGCCAAGGGCCAAGACGCTGCTAAGGGTCAGGCTGCTGCCAAGGGCCAGGACGCTGCTAAGGGTCAGGCTGCTGCCAAGGGCCAGGACGCTGCTAAGGGTCAGGCTGCTGCCAAGGGCCAAGACGCTGCTAAGGGCCAGGCTGCTGCCAAGGGCCAGGACGCTGCTAAGGGCCAGGCTGCTGCAAAGGGCCAGGACGCAGGCAAGGGTCAGGACGCTGGCAAGCCACAGGCTGCTAAGGGTCAGGACGCAGGCAAGGGCCAGGCTGCTAAGGCTCAGGCCGCACCAGCAGCTAAGGCTGCAGACGCCAAGAAGTAATCCAACGTTCAACGTTTGATTCAAGATCCGGGTCAGCCGATAGGCGGACCCGGATCTTCTTTTTTTGCTAGATCAATGTGATGGTGTTTGCTGACAGGGCATTCAGGTGGACCATGCGTTATGCCTTTGCCATGCTTGTGGCGTTATCCGCGTTTCTCCTTTTCGTAATTCAACCGGCTGCTGGCAAGCGCCTATTGGTTGTCATGGGAGGCACCCCGTCTGTTTGGACAACTGTCTTGGTGTTTTTTCAAGTAGTTGTTGTGGCGGGGTATGGCCTGTCACTCGTGCTTGCGCAATGGCGGAATAGTGTTGGTGCGGCGCTTGTTCCCATTGGTCTTGTTGCGGCGGGTTTTCTGGTGCGCGGCGGTATGCCGCTCGGAGAGTTGCAACCGCCCCCTTCCAGCCAAGTTTCAAATTCACCCGTGTTCTGGATTCTTTTAGAGCTTTGTCGAGATATCGGTTGCGCCGTCGTTGCCATTGCTACCACATCGACTTTGCTTCAGGTTTGGTTTACGCGTCGTGAGGGGGGGCGAGACCCCGTATGGCTTTATGCCGCCAGTAATGCTGGTAGCCTTGGCGCGTTGGTGATCTATGTGATAGGTGTGGAACCGTTCATGGCCTTGGAATCCCAAGGCAGGTGGTGGCACTACGGCTTGCTTCTTTGGGCGGGTTGGCTGCTTGCTGTTGCATTTACTGTGGCCAACAAAGCGCCTGAAAGCGACGAATTGGTCAAGTCGCCTTCAGAACCGGCGCCAACTCGAATCAAACATTGGGAATGGTTGTTTCTTGGGGCTGTGCCGAGCTTTTTTCTCATGGCATCCACGCGCCATCTGGTTACCGATGTGGCACCGATTCCCATGCTCGGATTAATGCCTTTGGCCCTGTTTTTGATAGCTTATATTCTGGCGTTTAGTTTGCCTTGTCTCCGGATTTTGTTGAGTCTTCAGGTGTTGGCTTCCATCGCGCTGATGCTTGTGGAATCGATGGGTGCCACCGATACGCGGATGGGCGGAGCCGCCTTGGTGATTTTCATCCATCTGGCTGGATTTTTTCTAGTCACATGGGCAGCCTTGACAGGTCAAGCAGCCAGTCGCCCTGCCAATTCATATTTGGCCCGTTTTTACCTCACTACCGCCATAGGGGGCGCCCTTGGAGGTTTGGCCCAAGCAGTCGTGGCCCCGGTGGTGTTTCGATTTGTTGGTGATTGGGATTATCCATTGGGGCTTGCAGCCATGGCATTTGCCCGCCCTGTTGGTTGGCAATGGGCCGGGTGGCGTCACTTAGCCATTGGCTTGGCATGCGGATTGTTGTCGATTTCTGTCAGCTTGGCTTGCCCTTGGGAAGCTGGCCCGTGGCGTGATGGTATTACTCGTGGCTTGCCGTTGGTGGTTGCTTATTGTGTTGTTAGCCGAGCGCCTTCTTGGCCTATCTGTTTGGCATCTATCTTTCTAGTGGGAATCATTGTGCCGGCAGATCGGTCTACGACTTTGTTTCTCGAACGAGGCTTTTTTGGAACAACACGGGTATCTCAAGAATACGACGCGCATGGATTGGTGCGGAAGTTGTATCACGGTACAACCGTGCATGGAATATGCGCCCCCGACCAGACCGACGCGATGGGCCGACCGCTGCCTTTGGCGTATTACCATACCAAAGGACCGGCCGGCACCACATTTTTGCGTATGTTTCCGAAGGAATCAGCGCCCATGCGGTGTGCTGTTGTGGGCCTTGGTGCTGGGAGTCTGGCATGGTACGCCAGGCCGAATGATCGATGGATTTTTTATGAAATTGATCCGGTTGTGGTGCGGGCTGCTACCCGTGAGTCGCTCTTCCCATACCTAACGCAATGTCTGGGTGACTGGTCTATTGTGGAGGCGGATGGCAGAAAGGGACTTGAACTTCATGAGGGCGATCATTTTGATGTGATCGTGATGGATGCCTTCAGTTCCGACAGCATCCCGACACATTTGCTCACACGCGAGGCCCTTGCCGCATATCGATCGCGCCTTAAACCAAGCGGAATCATGCTTTTTCATGTGTCTAACAGGTACTTGGATCTGTCGCCTGTACTGGCTGCATTGGCCCACGATGCCGGTATGTCGGCTTGGCAATGGGCCGACCTGATGGGAAGCAGCGGCAAAGATGAAGTTGGGAAATCACCATCAGAGTGGGTGGTGATTTCAGGAAATACAGCCGCATTTAATTCATTTCGTGGCGGATGGAGCAGGCTTCAGCATTCCGAAACCACGCCCATTTGGACCGACAGGCACTCTTCGGTGCTGTCGGCATGGCGAACAAGCAGTATCGACTAGGGCATCCCACGCGGCGTCAGGCGATATACCTGCGTTTGCTCAGCAATGTTGAGGCTGGCGTCACCAACTGGGTCACAGCGAAGTCGTACCTTTGTGCCAATGATGCGATACCCAAGCTCAGTCCAATCCCGCCATTTCTGACCATGCCACCGAGTGAACCGATCTTGGCAACACCGGCCTGGTAACCTGTTGGTATGGTCCTAGTAACAAAATAGCTGCCGGAGCGCAGGTTGTCGAATGCGTAGGACCCATCGAAAGCAGTAACGGCTTGTCTTCTGACAGCTCTGCCTAAATCATCGTTGCCCGTCAGTGTGATAATGACATTGGCAATTCCAAAATCTCCGGGGTTGCGGACACCATTGCGGTTCAGATCATTAAACACCACACCGGAAATCCGTGAAGGTGGAACCATGGGGAAGTCGTACCCCACGCCGCTGCCGGAAAGCCCCAGATTGATCTGCGAGATGGTCGCCATCCCCGCAGATCCACCCACCGAGCCTACAACAGCCCTCGCGATCATAGCGCCAGACACAGACTTTGCTGCAAGCTGGTAAACACCATCCGGCAATGAAATGAAAGCGTAACGGCCAGCAGCGTTCGTGACCGCCTGTCGCGTGATGGGTTGTCCTGCTGAACTAAGTCCAGTCAATGTTACGCGAACTCCTGGCAGCAGCATATCAGAAGCTTGGTAGCGACCATCTGCGTTTCGGTCGAGGAACGCCCTGCCAGTCAGGTTCAATACAACCGAGCGGCCCAGATTATAATTGTCGCCCAAACTGCCTGATCCGATTGTGATATCGGAAATCGAGTCTGTGCCCGGTGTTCCGCCAAGGTCGCCTGCCTCTGTACCCGTGGCCGTGAATCCGCCAGCAGCGGGACTGGTTACCTGATATGTTCCTGGCAGGAGGTCAACAAATGTGAAGCCACCATTGGCATCTGTCCGCGTGGTTTTGGTTGTTGTACCTGAAGGACCATTTCCATTCAAAGTGACTGCCTGATTGGGCAGCCCGGGTTCGCCATTATCGCGCATTCCATTGGAGTTGCGATCAAGAAAAACAGTACCTGAAAGTGCCGAACCTTCCGATTGAGGCAACAGATATCCGGTTGCATTCTGGCCTGAACCAAGGCGAATGGAGCCGACGGCTACAGGAGCTGAAATGCCGCCCGCGTCACCAGGCTGTCCGGGCCCTGCCAAGAACTTGGGGAGTAAACCGCTGACAACAGAGTAGTTGCCTGGGCGCAGATCCGTGAAGGAGAACAGGGCATCGACGCCCACATTGGCGGTGCGCGTGACTTTCGCACCCGTGTCGTCTGTCCCTGTAAGGGTAACCGTGACGCCTTCAGCACCGATTTCATCGGTATCGAAAACAGCATCGCCATTGTTATCGATGAATGCAAGTCCTTGAAGCGCTGCTGCTTGTACTTCACCAAAACCCAGCGTCGATATTCCTGCCTCGGTCAATGTCAGCGGTATTTCATCGGTAAACGCCGATCCGGGAATAGGTGTTATTCCATTGCGAGTTTCAAGGCCATCAAGTGTGCCATCTGGTTGAGTTGTTTGCCTGACAATGTAATTACCCGGTTTGAGGGCTGTGGATGGGTCGTAGGAATAGCGCACAGTGATATCGGCAGAACCTGTGGTTAGCACGGAGATCTGGAAGTTTCCAGGGCCCTGTGAAGTTGCTGTTCCAGTGGCTACAGCCTGGTAAACAACCGAACCGGACCCAATGAAATTGGCTAAATCCATTGGGTCTGTCACATTGGCTGTTTGCGTGATGGATGAAGTTCTCTGTGGAAACGTGATACCGCTAGATCCTGTGAAATTTGTGGTGCCATCGTAGCCGCCAAGCACTGCGGTGAAGGTTTGGGTCGTTGAAACGAGTTCAATAGGGCCACCCGGTCCGGTAACCGTCAGGGCGCCATCGTGACTGACGCGGATGGTTGCGGCATTACTTTCGAGGTTTTCAACGCTGGCTCGGGCCTCAATTTGTCCATTGACTTCGATATCCACCGCAGTCAAGGTTCCCAAAGCCGGGTTAAAACGGGGAATTGTGGCTACCGACCCAGACGACGCTGAAAGGTTTGTCAGCGAAACCGTGTATGAGGCAACCGTCGAAGAGTTGAGCAATCGCCTATCAGAGTCAAAGGAGAATTGGCCATTGTCATCTGAAATGGCTTCCCCGACAAGAATTCCAACAGGCGTGACAAGCTGCAGGCTGGAAGCGGCGATTCCCGGTTCGTCCGCGTCGCGGCGTCCATTGCCATTCAGGTCGGAGTATACCGACCCGGCAATAACAGGGTTGGCTGCCGGTGTGTCACGCACTTCAAGCCTTTCGAGGCCTGGTAGCCGCGTTTTTTTGGTGTTTCCTGCGCGGCTGAAACTGTTTGAATAACCCATGTCCGTAACCCTCCCTGATGTGCGTTACTTGTTGGCATCCGTGCCAAATCTTGCTTAAAATGGTCAATCAATATCGTAATTCAAGACCCACATTGACGCCTTGCGCCCAAAGGTCGGTGAACTGCACTTGCTGGGCGGGTCGGGCAGGCAAGGCGCTGCCGCTCGCGGGTGGAATCAAGTTGGGATTGACGGAAGCATCAATCAGGCCGCCCGAGCGCGCCACATTTGTCCAGTAAAGGACATTGTAACCAGCAAACACTTTCAGTTTTGGAGTGATGTAATAGCCCAAAGTAAGTCCCAGCTCAGGAACGACCGAGAAGTGGTTATCTGTAAACCCTCCAATATTGCTTGATTGGGCAAGCAGACCGCCTGGCAGGGTTTGCGAACTGCCGGGCGCATTGATTTGCGTGTATCCGGAAATATCAGCATTAACGTTGGTTTGTCCCAATGCAACCTTGACTGTGGTATCGAGAGCCCACCGGCGGTAATTCAGCCCGAAGACCATACCAAGTTGGCCGCCCCAAAATGTGTTTTGGGAACTGAAGCTGTCATTGACCCGGAAAGATCCGCCACCTCCACTGGTTTCGCTGAGGATTTCCGTGATGCTCAAATTATCGCGGAGGTTCAGATTGCGAACGCCAGCGAGGCCATCGATTGTCCAAAAGCAACCTCTGTGGAGTCCAAATTTGGCATTCAGGTCGCCTCCGTAGAATTGTGTTTGATCCTGCACAATGACCGAGCCAGCGAGCCCATTTCCGCCATTGAGAGCCGCTGGTACACCGACAAATTCAACCGATTGATTACCAGTGAGCGCGTTGACAAATGGTCGGCCCATCACCGGGTAGCCAGTAGATGGATTGCCAAACGACTGAAATGCCGTCTCAGTGCTGTTGCTTCCCAAGCCAAAGAATGTGAATTCTGTGGCAATGTCCTGAGCCCTGTTCCACCACATGCCAATTTTGACTCGTCCGCCACTGTTCATTCCGGTGGAAAGATCGCTTCCTTGGCCGCCGTAAAGTGTCTGTGTGCCTGGCTGTCCAAGCGCACCTGAATTGGGCGAGGTCAGATTGCTACTTCCTGTAACCAGCACGGGGGTCTGGTTGCCGGTGAGAGCCCAGCTCAGGTATTCGAAAGACGCATAAAACTTATAGCGGTCCAAATGCGGTTTTAATGGGTCCGAGAATTCGTTGGTTTGGAATGCCGTACCGCGCAGGCTTCGGGCGCGAAGCTGCTGCAACCATGTGCCACCCGTGGCCATGCCATCACCCGAGTCGATGATGATTTCACCCGGCATGGTCTCGATGACAGTTCCTCCCGGCGCGACAGGGCTTATTCGGCCCTGAGAGCCCGAAGGACTGGTGATGATGGTGTTTGATGGCGAAACAATTGTTCCCGGCGGAAGACCTCCAAGCCCCGGGGTCACAATGGTTCCTAGCGGGAGTGATTGAATAGACTGCTGCGACATGGCTGGTGAAGGCATGGCCATGGGAACAGAACGAGGCATGGGCAGCAGGGTTGGCGCAGCAGCCGCTGCGGGAATAGGCTGTGCCACTGGTGGCTGTTGAGCCGATCGAGCCTGGGCATCGCTGACGAACATGGCAACGGGAGATCCGGGTTGGGCGAGAATGCCAACAGGCGGATGTTGCACCAAAATCGGACCTGTTGTGGTGTTCATGGCCGTTGGCATGAGGCCTTGGTCAAGCCGAGTCGGTTCAGCCTGAAGCGGTTGCAAAAATGGACCTGACTCACGTTGTGGCGTTGATACTGCGATAACGCGTGGAGCACCAAGCGAAGCAAAGGGAGGGGCCCCGGGAGTGGTGACAACGGGCACTTGGCCCGAAGCCGATTCCCCGTGTGCAAGCCAGACAGCCAGGAGTGCAGCTAGGTGACGCTTCCGTGCGTGTGTCATCCTTGATCTCCCAATCAACAAGGTGTGAATTTCAGTGTGCGTATCGAAATCAAGGGTTTGGCTTCGTCTGCCATAGCACCAAGGAATCAATTCCACGGGGCCCCAATCATTGGTTCGGAAGACTGGCAGTGTTAGAGCGTGGAAAACAGAAGCAGGTGAGCCAAGGATTTCCTGTTGGCGTGTCATCTTGAGCACAGAGCGAAATCATGCCACGATTGTTGCGGCTCCCCCAGTTGGGTGTTCTTGCCCTGTTGCCGCATTTGGCAGAGGTGGCACAACTGGTGTTTTGGGATCGAGGAGAGAGACATGAATCACGGTTATTTACCAGTTATTCTGATAATGATGGCCGCCGCCCCAATCTGCGCCGCAGAGCTGGAATGGCCGCAGTTTCGCGGTCCGGGTGGTCAGGGCCATGCGGACGGAACCTTGCCCTTGGCAGGTGCCACATTGCCTGCGCCCGCATGGAAGGTTTCTATTCCCGGCAAAGGCTGGTCCTCCCCAGTCGTATCAAGTGGAAAAGTCTTCCTGACCTCCGCCATTCCCGCAGCCGATGCCAAGAGCCTGAGCCTTGCGGTCATGGCCAATGATCTTGGCAATGGCAAGCAACTCTGGAAGGTGGAAGTATTTCGCCGGGAAACGGGGGAAGCCCCGAAAATTCACGCCAAGAACAGTAATGCCAGCCCAACCCCCATTATTGATGGAAATCGGTTGTATGTGCATTTCGGGCACATGGGGACCGCTGCACTTGATTTGAATGGCAAAGTGCTTTGGCAAACGCCGGGGCTTTACTCCAAACCCGTTCATGGAAATGGTGGCAGCCCCGCTCTGGCGGGCGACCGTTTGATTTTCTGCTGCGATGCGACCGATGTGCAGGAAGTTGTCGGGCTCGATACCGCAACGGGCAAGGTGGCTTGGAGAACGCCGAGAGCAGCGTCTCCTAATAGGCCGTTCTCGTTCTGCACGCCACTGGTCATTCAGGAGGGCGGGCAAACGGCAGTCATTTGTCCGGGAAGTGATGTTGTGCAGGCGCTTGATGCGGCAACGGGTAAGGAAATTTGGCGCCTCAAGTACAGCGGCTATTCGGTCATTCCCCGGCCTGTGGCAGGTGGGGGCCTCGTGTATCTCAGCACCAGCTACGACAAGGCTTCCCTACTGGCAGTAAAACTTGGTGGAGCAGGCGATGTTTCGGGAAGTCATCTTGCATGGAAGCTCGACAAAAATGCGCCGCACACCCCTTCGCCACTGCTTACGAAGTCTGCGCTCTACGTGGTGAGTGATGGCGGAATTATGTCGAGGCTCGACCCTGCTACTGGCGTTCCAGCATGGCAGGAACGTTTGCCTGGGCACTATTCGGCCTCGCCAGTTGAAGCAGGCGGGTTGATTCTCCTGACTTCGGAGGAAGGCGATATCAATGTTGTTCGCGACGATGCAAAATTCACCAAGGTTGCCAGTGGCAAGCTTGGTGAACGCTCATTGGCATCACCCGCACTGGCGGGCGGCGTGTTGCTTGTGCGAGGTGAGGAGCACCTGTTCCGCTTCAATCCACCTTCTGCCGGCCGCTAGGCATTGGGACGGTCGTCTCTGAGCGATTGCTCAAGGAGTCGAATGGTGGACGCCACCCCTTCCATGAAGGGGTGGATCCTTTGGGCTCGGCGAAATGCCTTCAGTGCCTGGGCATGTCGGTCAAGGTGCATCAGGCAGTTGGCAAGCCCGGCCAGCGCGCCGAAGTGAAACCGATTCAGTCGGATGACCTTCATGCAGTCGCGTGCTGCAGCATCAAAATGTCTATTTTGGAAATGGATGATAGCCCGTTGGTTCCAAGCTTCGGCAAAGTCAGGGCGCTTCAACACAACAGCATTCAGGGCTTTCAGAACAGTTTCACGGTCTGCTAGGGCTAAAGCCTGTTGCAGCATGACATAGTCATTAGGCTCTGTACCGCGGAACCAAAGGCGCCAGAGGGATTCAACCGTAACTTCCCGAATGATGTCTTCATCGTCATGAAGGAAGCGAGCCAGCGACGCATTGCAGTTCCAAGAACCCAGCAACCCGAGCGCGAACAGTGCTGCCTCACGGGCCTGTGGGTCGTGCGATTCCAGCACGCGCAAGAGCGTTGCCTCGCTGCAGCGCCTTGCTGTGCGTGTACTGAAGTGTTCGATGGAACGGTGGTTACGTCGAATCCAGTGTTCTCGCGACTGACCAGCCTTTGGCGTTTTCAACCGCAGAAAGTTGCGAACAACCAAAGGCAGCGGGCCGCGTGATGATGCCATGGATGTCTCTCAAGAGTATGTGGTCACCGTCGAATCCTAGAAGGCCGGTTTACAAGCTGCCAGTCCCGCTAGAGATTTCTTATCGCAGGTCCTTGGCTGGCCAAGGGTTGTGTGTGCAAAAGATGAAGGCATAGAATGCATCGGCTGCAATGACGGCCAACAACCCAGCGGGTTGCGGTGTTGATGGTCTGGAAGCGTGGCCTGAACTGGTGCCCCCATGAGTGCTGGCCCGAATATGCCTGTTGCCGAGCCTTCTCTGCCTGAACCACTGGATTCAGACGCGGCTTTGACTCGTTTGGCTCGGGCTGGTGATCGGGCCGCCTGGGGCGCGTTGGCGGCGCGGCATTATGAGCCGATTTTTCGTTGGCTTTGGCGTGTCAGTGGGCGGCATGAAGTGGCCGAAGACTTGGCTCAAGACGCCTTCCTGCGCGCGGCAACCCGAATGGAACTGTTCCATGACGGTACACATTTTCGTGCTTGGCTATTTCGGATAGCACACAACCTTTGGGCGAACCATTGCCGGTCTTCGGCCCGGCGCCGCGCCGGTGGGCTTGAAGAAGCGGCGGAGGTGCCGGATGCGGGCTTGGCGGCTATTGATCCGGTTCAGCAATTGGGTGATCGCGAAGAGATCGACGTTTTGAAAGAGCGCTTGCAGGCGGTGCCGCGAGAATGGCGCGAAGCTCTTCTGCTGCGCGCCGAGGGCGAACTTTCTTTCCGGGACATTGCCGAAGTGCAGGGAATAACAGAAGAGACGGCACGGTGGCGTGTGTTCAAGGCCAGAAAAGAACTCGCGGCGATGGCATCTGCGGAGGTTACTCGCGATGGGGAGAAAATAACGTGAGCGAATATCGTTTTGATGAGGATGAGGATCTCGCATTCGATCGTCAGGTGCGCGCCCAGATGGCTCCTGGCGATCCCGCGGCAAGATTGGCGCGTTTGCTGGGGCAAATGTCTGAATCCCGCGTGGAGATCGTGAGACCGTCTGGTGTAACCAATCCGGCAAAACGCGCGCACAACCGCAAGCGGGCTTCCATCAAGTTGTCGATGGCTTCGGCCTTGCTGGCGGCAAGCCTGTTGCTAGCAGCTGGTGTTGGTCTGGGCCGGGTACGGGTTGGGGGCAGCGGCAATTCCGCCGCGATCAATCCCGCGACGACGGTTCAGGGTGCTACTTCAACTTCCGACATATTGGAGATTTCTTTAGCCAAGGCCCGCCAATCTGTGACAGATCGGGCAGAAATGTTGGCCCGGTCCGGTCAGGTGCAAGCGTTGGCTGGTCTGGAGGCTGTTTACATTTCTGTGGCAATCCAAATCGTGGAAGAAGCCTCAGCTGAAGTTCCCAGCGCACTCCGGCAGGAAGCTCTTGTCCGTTTGGCGGATTCGTTTGAACGAGATGACAGCCGGTTTTCCCGCCTTGCTGCCGAAACGGGCCCTGCTTGCCAAACATCCTTGGTTCGCCTAGCTGCCGAGGCGCGACGGTTGGGTGCCCTGGCTAGGCAGCGTTCGACTTAAATGTGACATGGTCTAAAAGCTTATCTGCACGGAAAAATATCCATGACGACGCCCTTGCGCGAGATTGTGGCCTTGGCAGATTTGCCGGTGGATGTCGTGGGCGATTTCTTTGCGGTCCTCACCTTGAAAGAAGCGGGCACAACCCGCGAGGCCAAGCCCTTTTTCAACCTAAGATTTGAAGCGAAAGGCCGCTCGTTGGCCTTTGCTGTATGGAACGATATGGGCTGGTTTGGCCTTTGCCGCGATTCTTGGCGTGTTGGCCAATGGTTCAAAATCCGTGGATTGTGGCGCGACCATGCTCGTTATGGCCCCAAGCTTGAGGCATCGCTGATTCGCTTGGCAAACGACGATGACCGGGATGATGGCTTTGATCCAGCAGCACTGTCTGGCCTGCCACAAATCGACCCCGATCAACTGTTCGTTAGCATTATTGATTTGGCGGAATCCATTGTTCATCCCGGTTTGAAAAGCCTGACGCTGGCGTTGCTTTGTGATCATGAGGCTCTTCTCAAAAAACTGCCAGCGAGCAAGGGCCGTTTCCATGTTCATCCGGGCGGATGGGTGCAGCACACGCTTGGTGTGGCTCATACCGTCAACGTGCTGGTATTGGATTACATCCAGCGCAATCCTAGTGCGGCAATGCGTCTGGATCGTGATTTGGCGGTCTCCGCCGCGCTGCTACACGAAATTGGCCGTGTGCGAGAGTGGGTTGAACCTGAAGAAATGGCCTTGGTTCCCCCCGAGATCAGCGTTGAAGGTCAGCTTGTTGGCCCCCATCTTCTTGCTCGCGATATGGTGCGAGACAAGGCGGTTTCGATTCCGGAACTAGATGCCACCAGACGCTTGGCACTCGAGCACCTGCTTCTGTCATTTCTTGAACGGCCTGAATGGGGATCACCCCGCTTGCCCGCCATGCCCGAAGCGCTGATCCTTCATCACGCCGACGATATGGACGCGAAACTTGAGATGTATCTGCGCCATATGGATGAATCGACAGGTACAGGTCCGTTTACGCAGGCTGATCCAGTTCTTAAACGCGTATTATGGAGCAACCGTAATTTTCCTCCCGTGCCAGAACCCAAGGCGACTTGATAAACTGGGTTGAGATCGACATGGCAGGAGGGGGGAGTCCCAGTGACACTATCTTCCGGATTTTCAAAATACTGTGATTTCCTTCCTGCCACAGGATCTGGTCGTCTCAGTCAGGAAGATATGTATCTGTTCAATGAAGGGCGTCAGTTCAGGCTGCACCGCCACTTGGGAGCGCATCCAGGCCATTTGGCAGGCGTACCGGGCACCCGATTTGCCGTGTGGGCTCCATCGGCACAGTATGTTTCAGTGATCGGTAACTTCAATAATTGGAACCGGGGTAGCCATCCACTTGTTGCTTTGGGGCATTCTGGAATTTGGGTTGGATTTGTACCCGGAGTGAAGCACGGGGATGTTTATAAATATCACATCGCATCACTGTTCGGCAGCTATTCGGTAGACAAGGCCGACCCGATGGCGTTCCGGTCTGAGTGCCCGCCAAATACCGCCTCAATTGTCTGGGATATGCGCCACGAGTGGTCCGACTCGGAATGGATGGCCGGTCGCCATGCGCGGCAGACCCTCGAATCTCCTTGGAACATCTACGAAGTGCATTTGGGATCTTGGATGCGTTCGCCTGAGCACCCCGACAGGGTTCTGGGCTATCGGGATCTGGCTCACCGATTGGCTGACCATGTTTCCAACATGGGTTTCACGCATGTCGAGCTGATGCCGATCATGGAACATCCGTTTTATGGATCGTGGGGTTATCAGGTCACGTCGTTTTTCGCTCCTACAGCGCGGCACGGCACCCCTCAAGACCTGATGTATCTCATCAATCATCTGCATCAGCGGGGCATCGGCGTCATACTCGACTGGGTTCCCAGCCATTTCCCTTCCGATGAGCACGGGTTGTCGTATTTCGATGGCACCCATTTGTATGAGCATGCGGACCCGCGTCAGGGGTATCATCCCGATTGGAAGAGCAGTATTTTTAATTACGATAGGCATGAAGTCAGAAGCTTTTTGATTTCTAGCGCGTTGTTCTGGCTCGAAGCCTACCACGTTGATGGCCTGCGCGTGGATGGCGTGGCGAGCATGTTGTATCTGGATTATTCCCGTAAGCATGGCGAATGGCTGCCGAATGCCAATGGCGGGCGCGAGAACCTGGGTGCCATTCAGCTTCTCAGGCAACTCAATGAAGAAGTTTATCTGTCATTCCCAGACGTGCAGACCATTGCCGAGGAATCGACGTCTTGGCAAGGAGTTTCAAGACCGACATCGATGGGTGGTCTTGGTTTTGGTATGAAATGGGACATGGGGTGGATGCATGACACGCTCAAGCATTTTTCGCGTGATCCGATCCATCGGCCATGGCATCATCAGGAACTGACCTTTCGCGGTCTTTACCAAAATAACGAAAATTTCGTCCTGCCCCTGTCTCACGATGAAGTTGTCCACCTGAAAGCCTCATTGCTTGGCAAGATGTCGGGAGACGACTGGCAAAAATTCGCGCAGTTGCGATTGCTGCTCGGCTGGCAGTTCACACTGGCAGGCAAAAAACTTCTGTTTATGGGATGCGAATGGGGCCAGTGGGGCGAATGGAATCACGATTGCAGCCTCGACTGGCATCAGACTCAACACGAATCCCATGCGGGCGTATTGAAATGGCTCAGTCACATCGCTGCCATGGTGCGCGATTGCAAGGCGTTGCACGAAGGCGATTGCCACCCATGGGGTTTCCGCTGGTTGGATGCAGACGATGCCACTAATGGTGTTGTCAGCTTCATCAGGCAAGATGCCTCTGGCCATGAGCAGGTGGCTGTGATCTTCAATTTTACGGCGGTTCCACGCGAAGGCTGGCGAATCGGCCTGCCGTGGACTGGAGCATGGACCGAGTCGCTCAACAGCGACGCTCAGGAATACTGGGGAAGTGGTGTTGGCAACTCTGGAATGGTCCAAGCCGAACAATTCCCGTGGCAAGGTATGCCAGCATCAGCCATTGTGAGAATTCCTCCCCTTGGCCTTGTTGTTCTCCATTCACGATATCACGAGGCGGGTTGATACCCGGGAATGCTCATGCGGGTACTTGTTGCCGCCTCTGAGGTGGTTGGATTCGCCAAAACTGGCGGATTGGCTGACGTTGCAGGTTCTTTGCCTCGGGCGTTGGCGCGCCGTGGCATCGATTGCCGAATCGTCATGCCACTCCACGGGGTTTGCCGTCGTACGGGGCTGGCAAAACCAACGGATAAAGTTTTCGAGGTTCCCCTTGGAAATCGCATGCTTCCTTGCCGGATCTGGCAGGCAACATTGCCGGGAAGCCAAGTCCCGGTAATGATGCTGGAAAACGATGACCTTTTTGGTCGCGATGATCCTGAATTCGGCCGTAGCCTCTACCAGTTCAGCAGCACCGACGGCACCAAACGCGACTACCCAGACAATGGCGAAAGATTCGCGTTCTTTTGCCATGCCATTCTCTTGGCAATGAAGGCCATCGATTGGTGGCCCGATGTGCTGCATTGCAATGACTGGCAGACAGGACTCGCGCCCGTCTATCTGCGGGAAATATATGGCAAACATCCCGACCCGGCGGTTGCGGCGGCGTGGAACCGCATTCGGTGCCTTTTTTCGATTCACAACATCGCCTATCAAGGCAGGTTTGCATCCGGCTTAGTGGAAACGGCCCACCTGGATTGGCGATTGTACAACCATCATCAGCTCGAGTTTCATGAGTCTTTATCGTTCCTCAAAGCGGGAATCGTGTTTGCAGATCGCATCAACACGGTGAGCCCCACCTATGCCGAAGAAATCAAAACGCCTTGGTATGGCCGTGGCATGCAAGGTTTGTTGATTGAGCGCTCAGGAAGGCTTTGTGGTATCGTCAATGGGGTAGACTATGGAGATTGGGATCCGGCAACGGATCACCGACTGCCAGCCCGATACGACGCCATGTCTTTTGATGCTGGCAAATCGATCTGCAAAGCGGCCTTGAGGGAAAAACTCGGATTAACCGGGGGAGATGAGCAGCCGGTAGTTGGTATGGTGGCCCGTCTGGTTGAGCAAAAAGGTTTCGACCTGATGAGCGACGCAGCCAGTGGATTTTTAGCTCAGGGAGCGCGGTTGGCGATATTGGGTGAAGGGGACCCTTGGATTCGCGATATGCTGGTCCATTTGTCGAATCGCTTCCCGGGGCAGGTGGGCCTCAGATTCGGTTTTGATGAGGATATTGCCCATCTCATTGAAGCTGGTTCCGATATGTATCTTATGCCTAGCTTGTTTGAGCCCTCTGGCTTGAACCAGCTTTACAGCCTTCGTTACGGTACGCCACCCGTTGTGCGGGGCACGGGTGGACTTGCCGATACCGTCACCGATACATCTCCGGAAACCGTTGAAGCGGGTACAGCCACAGGCTTTGTGTTTCAGCCGTACTCCTCCGAGGCTTTCCGCGATGCGGTTCTGCGTGCCATGGCGCTTTGGAGGCATCACCCAGCGCAGTGGCGGCGCGTGGTGAAAAATGGCATGTTGCAGAATTGGTCGTGGGAACGCAGCGCGGCAGATTACCATAGGCTGTATTCCGCCATGCTGGTTGCTGAATAATAGAAATGGCAGTCATCGAACGCGCCGTATTATTTTCTGCCTGAAACTATTGCGATTTCACTGGCCATCGCAACCAGTGGAAGAATTTTGTCAGCCAAGCCGGCGCGTGCCACGGCACCAGGCATTCCCCATACCACGCTGCTTGCCTCGTCCTGTACCACAATATTGGCGCCACGTTCCTTTAGCGCACGCACTCCACGTAGGCCATCTTCTCCCATACCAGTCATAACCAACGCAAGAACCCTTCCACCATAAATGGCGGCTAAAGATCGGAACAGCGGGTCAACCGCCGGCCGGCACGATTGCTCGGGTGGGTCGTTGGTCAGGCCGATCGATGGTACAGCGCCCGGGCGGACAATCATATGCTGCCCCGCCGGAGCTATAAATACGCAACCAGCCAGCAAGGGCGCGCCTTCTGTGCCCAAGGCTACCTTCAATCGGGTTCGGCGGGCGAGATTCTGGACAAGGCTCAAATCAAAACCAACAGGAACATGCTGGACAATCAGGATTGGACAAGAGATGGTGTGAGGTAGTTCTGATATCAGATGCTCCAAGGCTGTTGGGCCCCCGGTGCTGATACCAATGGCGACAATGTCGATCCTGCGCGAAGTGGCGGGCCGGGGCAGTGTGGCAAGCGGATTATGGGTGGTACCCGTCAATGCATTGAAAGAGGCCGGCGGCCAATCCTTATCCGGATCCTGACCGGGCCTTGGCTTGGATATGACCAATTGCCATGGTCCTTCCGGAACCGCTTGCAGCGGGTTGGTTGACGTAAGCACAATTTTCATCGGAGATGTGGGCGAAACTGGTAGTGCCAACAACTCTGCCAGAGAGGTACCAGTAGCTTCCGTGCTGTCGAGAATTAGAATGTCGGGGCACCCTTCAGATTTCATACGCGCCAAACCCATGGCAAGCGTGGGGAGTGCCCATGTCAAATTCAGTGTTGCAGTTTCAGATAAACGAGTAGAGAGCGCCCTCCGTGTGTGGGTTGACCCTTCTACCAGAGCAATACGAATACCGAAAGCCATACGGTGTCAGTCGCTCTTGAATCCGCCAATCAGCTTTCGCAGTTCTCCGGCCAAAACCATCAAGGCCTCGGAACTGGCACTCACCTCGTGGGCGCCAACACTGGTGCCGCGGGCAGCGTCCGCTACTCCAGTTATATTCGAAGCGATGTCTTCTGTCCCGCGCGCTGCCTCTGTCACGTTCCGTCCGATTTCCCTGGTCGTTGCCGATTGCTCCTCAACTGCCGATGCAATAGCCGACTGGATTTCGTTGATTCTTTTAATGGTGGACTGAATTTCAGTGATCGCCTGCACCGCTTGGGTGGTGTCCTGTTGAATGGCATGAATCTTTCCGCTGATGTCTTCGGTGGCGCGAGCCGTTTCTTTCGCCAACTCTTTGACCTCGTTGGCGACAACAGCAAAACCTTTACCAACCTCACCGGCACGCGCAGCTTCGATGGTGGCATTGAGGGCCAGCAGATTGGTTTGTTCGGCAATGGAAGTGATTAATTTAACAACGCCGCCAATGCGTGATCCACTTTCACCAAGTTTGCTGACCAATCCGCCTGTCGATTGAGCCAGCGTGACGGCATCAGCAGCCACCCGGGCCGCTTGATGTGCTTGCGAAGCGATTTCACGAATGGTGGCATCCATCTCCTCGGCTGCTGCCGCTACGGAGCGAACATTGGCGCTTACCTGTTCAGCAGCCGCCGAAACCACCTGTGCCTGAGTCGATGTTTCCTCGGCATTGCTTGTCAATTCAAGGCTGGTTTTGCGCTGTTTTTCAGCAGCAACCGAGAGATCGTTGGCGCCGGCACGCATGGGGTTCACTACTTGCCGCATCGAGTCGACTGCGATTTTGAGCGATTCTGTCATTTCCCGCAATTCACCTTGCCCCACAACTTCAACTGGCGTGATCAGATCGCCACCAGCGAGAAGTTCAAGACGAAGACGAGATTTGGCAATGGGCCTGACAATACTGATGCCAATAAAAATAACAAGCACAATGGCCAAAAACAAAGAGGCAATCGTCAACGTTGTTCCCAAGGTTTTCTGGTACTTGAATGTTGCAATTCGCTTGTTTAGCAGCAGTTCAAGCTGTTCGCTGACCAGTTTTTGCGTGGCACAGGTCCGGTCGATGGCGTCTGCAAGTTGGGCTTCGACGTCGGCATCCCCTTTAGTCACAGCTTTCAGGCTTCCTTCAACAACATGCTTAAGTGAGGTGATGGCAGCTCGCAATTCTGTCATGGACTCGAGTTTACCGTGAAACTTCTCGTCTTCAGCCAGAGCGGTATCCACATTTTTTTCAGCTCTACCAAGATCGTCTTCAGTGGCGCGCCTTGAAAGGAGAGTGATTTCCACGGCGTTCATCGGGTCTTCATTCATTGGAATGACACGGATCTGCAGATCGGATAGGCGACGGGCCAAGTTTGGCAATGCTGCCAGACTTGCATCCATCAGGTAGTAGCTATCGAGGTCTGGATCTAGTATCAGGTTCGAGGTGTCGCCTAAATGTGAAATCATGGTCATGACAATTTCGACCATTCGGACCATGCGCGCGTCGGCTTCAGACCCTTTTAGCTTGGATATGTCGGCCTTAATTCCGTCCCATTCACGCCGTAGATCCGCGGCCGAGTTACCATCGCGTTTGCGGATCTTGAGCCCCTCGCTATTGAATTCGAGGGTTTTGCCTGAGCGAGCTTCTTCACGTTCCAAAGCGCCTATGGTTTTGTCTAGTTCCCCGCGCAGTCTGCGGCCCTGCTCGTCGTTGGCTGTTCCACTGAAGAGGATCGATCTGTGAGCTAACAACGGTTTGACAACATCCATCACCAGATTCTGGTAGGAATTCCCTACGATTTCCTTTTCAGCAAAAACAATATCCTTGTTGGCTGCTCCAATATAGATGGAAAACAAAACACCAATCGGCATCATGAAGCTGGCAGCAATCCAGATCAGCCTTACAGCGATCTTTCGACCCAAAAGAATGTCCAATAACAAGCCAGCCATTTCAGTGTCTCCTCGAACGCGAATCTATTGTTGTGGCAGTCCGCGGTATACTAAGTTTCTTTGGAATTCGTTTTGCCGCCAATAAGTGCCCTGAGTTTGCCTGCAAGCATCAGCAACGCGCCAGAGCTTGCACTGACCTGATGAGCACCCGCACTTGTTCCACGAGCAGCTTGGGCTACTCCAGCAATGTTCGAGGCAATATCAGCAGTTCCACGCGCGGCTTCGGTGACATTCCGTCCGATTTCCCGGGTTGTTGCCGATTGTTCCTCGACGGCAGAGGCGATGGCGGACTGAATGTCATTGATATGCTTGATGGTTGCCTGAACTTCGGAAATGGCACGTACTGCATTCGCCGTGTCTTGTTGGATGGCGTTGATCTTGCCGCTAATGTCTTCGGTGGCACGGGCCGTTTCTTTGGCAAGTTCTTTCACTTCGTTGGCAACAACTGCAAAGCCTTTGCCAACTTCGCCCGCGCGCGCTGCCTCGATGGTGGCATTAAGTGCTAACAGGTTGGTTTGCTCCGCGATGGAGGTGATCAGCTTGACAACACCACCAATACGGGATCCGCTTTCGCCAAGGCTGCTAACAAGTCCACTGGTAGATTGCGCTAAGGTCACAGCATCGGCTGCCACACGTGCTGCTTGATGAGCCTTGGAAGCAACCTCCCTGATGGTGGCATCCATTTCCTCTGCGGCAGCCGCCACAGAACGGACATTCGCGCTGACTTGCTCTGCTGCTGCTGAAACCACTTGTGCCTGCGAGGAGGTTTCTTCGGCGTTGCTGGTCAATTCTAGGCTTGTCTTGCGTTGATTTTCAGCAGCACTTGTCAGGCTTTTGGCGCCAGCGCTCATCGGATTGATGATGCTGAAACCAATCCAGATGACCAAGGCAATAGCTAATAATAAAGAGGCAGACATCAGCAAAATGCCCATTTGTTTCTGTGAACGGAACGTGGAAATACGACGTTGGAGCAGCTTCTCCAATTGCGTGGAAACCGCCTGTTGGCATGTGCAGGTGCGATCGATGGCTTCGGAGAGCAGCGAACCGGCGGTCGGTGCCTCTGGAAGCAGCGATGCCGCCACTGCCTCTTCAACAATTGTCTTGAGTGCCCCTGTTGAGTTTTTCAAGTCGGACAAGCCTTCGAGTAAACCGTGAAATCGCTCATCTTCCGCGATTGTGGTTTCAATATCCTTTTCAGCGCGGCTCATGTCGTCTTCGCTAGCTCGGCGAGCCAGCAGGTTCATTTCAAGTTCATTCGATTCGGATTTTTCTTTCATGAGGACGCGGGCCTGCAAATCAGATAGCCTTTTTGCCAGCGTTGGCAACGCGCTCAAACTGGCATCCATCAGATAGTAACTATCGAGGTCCGGATCCAAAATTAGGTTGGAAGTGTCTCCCAGGTGAACAATCATCGACTGGATTGTTTCAATCATCTTGACGTGCTTTAATTCTGATTCCTTCGCGTTGGTCTGGGATATTTCGCCCTTGATAATGTCCCATTCACGGCGTAGATTCGCAAAATTACTACCATCCCGTTTGCGAAGGCGAAGGCCTTCCGGTGTGAATTCCAAAGCTTTTCCTGAACGAGCATCTTCACGTTCAAGGTTGTCAAGAGCCTTCTCGATATCTGAACGCAATCGGCGCGCTTGATCTTCATTGATGGCGCCCTTGTTCACAAGAGCCCTATGCGCCAGCAGTGGCCGAAGGACTTCCATTATCCTGTTCTGGTAGTTGTTACCAACGATTTCTTTTTCTGCAAAAACGATGTCTTTTTCCGCGGCATTTAGGTATATGGAGAATAGCACCCCAATGGGAATCAAGAAGCTTCCCGCGATCCAAAGCAGCCGCATGGCAATGCTTCGTCCCCAAAAAATGTCAAGAAAAAATGATATCATCAGATGTTCTCCATCGGTGCGACTTAGGTGTTTTCGCTGTCGCGTTGTCGAATCAGACGTTCGGGATCTAGTTCCAATAACAACTGGTTGCCCAAATCCCAAGCTGCCGCGCAGGCATCGCGCAGCGATAAATGCAGATTCTCAGGCGGGTTGGCTCGACGGTGGTTGTCGAGCGTCACAACGTCTTCAATGGAGTCGACTGGCAGGCTGATCAACTCTGTCCCGTGTCTCAGCACCACATGAATGCCGCAATCATTTTCGGTTGATTGCAGACCAATACGCCATTTCAGATTGACTGCTGGCAATACCAGACCACGCAGATTGACAAGACCAAGCACAATGGGTGGAGCCAGCGGCACAGGGGTTATATGCTGTGATTTCACGACTTCCTGAACATCGGAAACCTTGAGTCCCAATAGAAGGCCATTCACGCGAAACGTGCAAATTCGACTGGTGGTTTCTGTCATTGTGGCACCCCGGCAAGCCAAGTTTCCGGGACTACTATCTGCGTTACGGATCCGCGGATAATTGTTATTCCGCCGGTTTCTTCCACAGATTCAATAACTGTGTCCACGATGCGCGCAACTACCAGTCCCTTGAGACCATGAGGTGTTTGGTGAACGACGACAGATACTGTTCCTGATGTCCATCGCTCGGCATCAAATGGGCATCCTGGGTGGCCCGAGGTGTCGTAGAGCGGAAGAATGCCACCCCGGTATTGGACAACAGGTGTGTCATCAGTGTGTTCCAGCCGGTTCACTGGAAATACTTCCAAACGATCCACAGACTCCAGTGGAATAGCCTGCATGCGATTGCGGGTTGTTTCCACCAGCAACAATGGTCTGGTGTTTTTCGTTAATTCTGGTGTTTTGCTGTCATCCCTTATGGCTTGATTGCGTCGTCCCTGAAGTCCTGCGAGCCTGGCCACGCCTACCGGGTCGACAATCAGGGCAATGGCACCGTCCCCTAATAGGGTGATTCCCGAATACGCGGGGATTCCCTTGAGGAGTGAAGGTAATGGTTTGACGACAATTTCCTGAGAATCCAGAATCTTATTAACGCGGAGCGCAAATTGCCTGTTTTCCGCATGGACAACGACAACAGAAAATGCGTCCGTGTCCGATTCCTGCGAACAGGGGATCCCCATTGTTTTCGCCAGATCAATCAGGGGTAGAAGTTCCGATCTAAAACGGAGATAAACAGCGTCTCCAACATGTGTCAGAGCCCGAGTTCTCCGTTCTCCTTCCAGTCGCATCAGCTCGACAATGCCGGCCTGAGGCAAGGCAACCGCAGAATTGCCAGCCGATACAATCAGCGCCTTGATAATGGCCAGTGTGAGAGGCAATCGCAACCTTACTACCGCCCCGGTTCCAAGAGTACTTGAAAGGTCGATCGATCCACCAAGGCTTTCGATGCTGTTTTTGACAACATCCATGCCTACGCCCCGACCGGAAATTTCGGTCACACGGTCCGCCGTGGAAAAACCGGGCATGAAAACATATTGCATGATTTGGCTGTCACTCAGTCTTGCCAGATCATCAGAGGTTGCCAGTCTCTGCGACAAAACCTTGGCGCGTATACGGTCCGTGTCGATACCACGGCCATCATCGCTCATTTCAATGGTGACTTGGCCTGCTTCATGGCTGGCGCGCAGAACGATTTTGCCTTCAGCCGGTTTTCCAAGGCCCATGCGTATACTGGGTAGTTCAATACCGTGATCCACGCTATTTCTGGCCAAGTGAGTTAGCGGAGCTTTGATAGCTTCCAGAAGCGTCTTGTCCAGTTCGGTTTCACCACCTTCAAGGTCGAGTCGGCATTGCTTTCCTATCTGCCGCGATAGGTCCCTAACCATGCGTGGCAATTTAGACCATACGTTGGCGATGGGTTGCATGCGTGTCCGCATCACCACTTCTTGCAATTCGCTTGTAACCAAATTCAATTGTCGAGTTGCTGCTTGATAACCAGCGTCTTCAATTTGATCTGAAGCCTGCATGATTCGATTGCGTGCCAGTACCAATTCGCTAGCCAGTGCCATCAGGCGATCGATCACTTCCACCCCAATCCTGACCGTGGCTTCAGCCAGCATGCTCGCTCCAGCAGGAATGTCATCGTGCTTGATCGAGGTGCCTGAAGGCGGGTTGGGATGAATGTGCGCTATCTCAGCGGTAATCCTCATTGGAACAGTGCTTGGTGCTTTGACTGGTTCCGCTTGCTGTGAATAGGAACTTCGATTGGCGAGAATCTGGGAAACAGTCGCCGCGCCAGCGTTATCGGAACCGTCCGTCTCAATCAGTGCCAAGAGTTTTTTCAAACCATCAACGGCTTGAAGGAGCCAATTGATGTGCGAGGTTCCAGCGGTAATTTCGCCAGAACGGATGCTGGCCAACAGTGATTCCGCAGCGTGGCTCAACTCTTCCAAATGGCGCAGTCCAAGAAAACCGCAGGCACCCTTTATACTGTGCAGCAGTCGGAAACAGCCACTTACGGCATCAGCGCGCGTGGCATCATTTTCCATGGAAAGCATCAATTGTTCGATTTGACCGAGGCTTTCATGGCCCTCGATCAAAAATTCCCGCAATGTTTCGTCTAGTTCAGACATGATTTCGTCAATTTATTGGCACGCATGCGTTGCTTCACCGCAAGACATGGTAACATAGGCGTTCAGCCTAATTCAATCCTATTTTGCCCAGACTTCCGATTTTTCGCAAAGCCCCGTTTGAGTTCAGACGATTATATTCTTGCAAGTTTTCGAATAGCGGTTTGAACCTCGTCTGTCGGAGCGGACTTGGCGCAGATCACATCCACCCCGCTGTTCCGAGCGGATGCCAGTGTGCGTGGTTCTGTCTCACTGGTATTCATGAGGATTGGCGTTTTGGCATTGGTTGACGACCTTCTAGCGTGTGCCGATACAAGGTCGCCGGTAAGTCCGGGCATCTGGAAATCGGTGCAGATAAGGTCGAATGTTTGTTCATCCAAGTGTTTGGCTGCCTCGGTTCCATCGTTGGCCTCGATGATATTTTTGAATCCCAATTCAATAAGGATGTTTTTGATGCGCCTGCGGGCGGAGGGGGAATCGTCTGCTAGCAGGACCGTTAGGGTATCAGCATTCCTGACAGTACTACTGCTGGTAGGCACCATCTTCATGGCTGTAGATGTGATTTGTTCCTGGGTGAACGGTTTATGAAGCACTTCGACGAGGTTGAAACCAGCCACGGCGGACGCCCCGGAATCTTCCGCGGAAGATATCAGTAGAAACGGGATGTTCCGCGTTTTGACATCGGCACGCATGCTGCGTAGCAGATCAACACCTGTCCCATTCGGCAAATGGAATGATGAAACTACCAGAATGACGCGGGAATCTTCGAGCACTTCCTGAGCCATCATGGCATTGGTTGCCTTGGCAACCTTACCCATACCAGCCGATTCCAGTTGCTTGCCGATAACAGAAGCCTGAAAACGCGATGACTCCACGAGAAGAATCACAGGTTCGGTAGTGGTTGCAGCACCCACATAGGTTTCCGGTGAGGCATCCATGGCTGCCAGAGTTGATATCCCACCAGAAACAACCATGGTCGCTCCAGCACCATCATCGATGGGTGGCGCAGGCGGGGCTTTGGAAGCCTGAGGTACCAATTTCTCGAGGTCAACGACCACCTCGTCCATGGTCTGGTAACGCTCGGTGATTTTCTTGGCAACCATCTTTCGGAAGACTTTATCCAGTGCCGTGGGAGCGTCTGGACGAGCTTCACAGAGAGATGGAATAGGGGAATTCTGATGAGCCAAGATTTTCTGCATCTGAGTCTTGGCTGAATACACATTTTTTGCCGTCAAAAGATACCACAAGGTGCATCCGAGGCTGTAAATGTCGGCACGGTGGTCGGCTGTTTTTGTGTCAACAGCCTGTTCCGGTGCCATGAATTCCAGCGTGCCAGCAATGGTGTAGGCTTGGGTCAGATTTTCGGATTCTTCGCCATCTGTTCCTTCGTTGCCATCGGTAACGCGCACAAGCCCCAAGTCAGCGACCTTGATAACACCTTTGTTATCGCGGAGAAAATTGGCAGGTTTAATATCACGATGGACGAGACCACGGGAATGAACATAGGCCATGGCGCGCGCGGCCTGAAGGGTGCAATCGATGGCTTCAGCCACAGGAAGCGGCCCACGTTTAGTAACCAGTCCGGCAAGATCGGTCCCGTCCACGAATTCCATGGCCAGAAAGTGGCCGAGAGGTCCTTCGTCGGCATCGTAAGCGGCAACCACGCCGGGGTGGCTGCATCGGGCGCTAGATTCTGCCTCACGTTGAAACCGCAAAACGCTATCAGCGGAACTCACCAGCTCCTTTTTCAAAACCTTTAGCGCCACTTCGCGTTTCATTCTTCGGTGCCGTGCTTTGTAGACGGCGCCCATGCCACCGGAGCCGAGTTTGTCGAGAACAATATAATTGCCCATGACCAGTTCTGCCGCTCGCCCTTCGCGCGCTGCCTGTGCTTGAAAGGGTGTCAAATCACCGCTCTTGACGAGCAGATCTGCAATTTCAGCAGGGTTGAAAGGTGCCGCTGTGCCATCGATGGGGGCAAAAGCCTTTTCCAGATCGTGAACACCAATAATGTTCAGGGAAAGCAGGTCTTGAATGATGGTCAGGTTAGGAATCTGCATGATGTTATCCTGATGGAATTCTCGGCAACTAAGCCAGAGAATCGAGCACTGATGAGTGTTTGTTCAGCTTCTCCGCGAACTGGTCCGCTAATTGCCGCGCTGCGACATCGTAGGCATTATTATCGATCCAAGCTGAGCGTGGATCAAGGTACCGATCTTCGATCCCATCCACTTGAATAGGGTGCAGAAGGCCGAAAACCGGTTCTCGCTGCCATGATTCTGCATCCATGCTACCAGACAGAATACGGTCCACCAGCGATCGTGTCAGCGAAAGGGGCATGCGTTTGCCGGAATTACTTCCAGCCGGGCCGCCCGACCAACCAGTGTTGATGAGCCAGACCGAGGTGGAATGCTTTTCGAGTTTTTCGGCAAGTAGGCGGGCATAGTCGCTCGACGGGCGTGGCAGGAACGGTGCGCCGAAGCCGCTAGAAAAGGTCGCTGTGATACCCATGACCCCCGCTTCTGTACCGCCTACTTTGGCGGTATAGCCCAATAGGAACTGTTCCAGCGCCTGACGTTTGTCAAGCTTGGCTACAGCCGGCAAAACACCGTAGGCATCGCAGGTGAGAAACAGGATATTGGCAGGGTGCCCCGCGCAACCGCCCGCATGTAGATTGGAGACCCGTGACAGCGGGTAGGCAACGCGCGTGTTTTCCGTGTACGAAGTGGAATCGAAATCAGGAATGCGCGTGCGCTGGTCGAGTGGCACATTCTCAAGAACGGTTCCAAACCCGATACTGTCCCAAATAAGCGGTTCGTTTTGACGGGTGAGCTTTATGGTTTTGGCGTAACAGCCACCTTCAAAATTGAAGACGCCCTGTTCCGACCAGCCATGCTCATCGTCGCCAATGAGGAAACGCGCCGGGTCTGCCGATAGAGTGGTCTTGCCCGTGCCGGACAATCCGAAATAAAGGGCAACGTCTCCTGCCGCCCCAACAGTGGCCGAGCAGTGCATGGGCAACACGCCCAATCCGGGAAGCTTCCAGTTCAGATAGCTGAACACCGATTTTTTGATTTCGCCGGCATAGCAGGTGCCCAGAATCAGGACCCGGCCGTTTTCGAGGTCGAGGCCAATAAACGGTTCTTCGGGCGACCCGGGCGCTCCGGCTGGGACTTCTCCCACGGCAAGAATGGTTAAGGTGGAACAAGGCGTGTCGATGGGGGCGCGAAACATGCAGGAAGAGAACAGCGCTTGCCATGCCATGGTCGTAAGGACCCGCACTCCTATGGCGTGTTCCGGGTCGGCACAAGCCGATCCATCCAGACCGAAGACTTTGCCGGATGCTTTCAAATGATCGACCGCGCGCTCCCACAGGAGTTCAAACTGCTGCTTGCTCACAGGTTTGTTGACTGTTCCCCAACCGATCGTGGCATCGGCCGTGCCACCGTTGACAATAAATCGCCGTTCAGGGCAGCGCCCTGTGAATCGGCCCGTGCGCACAGAAAGGCTTCCTGTATCAGTCAGGCTTGCTTCCCCTGTTTTGATGGCGTGTTCAACCAGCACGGGAGGAGTGAACCAGGAGACAGTTTCAGGGTTTAATCCAAGATGAGAGAGCCATTCGTTGTGCGAGCCATGGTGCGACATGCCTGTTCCCTCTCATCATTTCCTATTATCAAGACTGTACCCGCCGCCAGACGGACGCAATCCGTGCGCTATTTTCGGGCAAGAATTGATGAGAGGTGCCCTATGCAGTTCATCTTAGCGATCGTGGCACTGTTGGCAGGAGCAGAAGGCCAACCCAACATCGTCGTCGTGATGGCGGATGATTTGGGATTGGGGGATGTGGCCTGTTATGGCGGAACCATGGCATTAACTCCTAGGCTGGACCGAATGGCCCGCGAAGGGCTAAAATTCAATCACTATTACAGCGCTTCACCCATTTGTTCGCCGTCCCGTGCCGGATTGTTAACGGGCACGTTTCCCGCGCGTTGGCGCCTGACAAGCTATTTGCAAACCCGCGCCGGCAACGCTGGATGCGGTCAGGCTGATTTTCTCGATCCCCAAGCGCCAACCTTGCCGCGACTATTGAAACAGGCAGGCTACGCCACCGCTCATATTGGTAAATGGCACTTGGGAGGCGGACGCGATGTTGTCAATGCGCCACCATTTGCAGCTTACGGTTACGACCACCATGCCAGCACGTATGAAAGCCCGCAACCACATCCGGACATAACCGCTACCCCATGGGTTTGGTCAGACAAGGACCGTGTGAAAAGGTGGGACCGTA
This sequence comes from Candidatus Kuenenia stuttgartensis, assembly GCA_945875585.1. Lineage (GTDB taxonomy): Bacteria > Planctomycetota > Planctomycetia > Gemmatales > Gemmataceae > REEB421. The sequence continues at coordinate 65,250 of CAMCLK010000027.1, forward strand.
CCTCTTTTTTTGTGGATCAAACGGTGGAATTTCTGGGTAAGCAGTCCACCAAGCCGGGCTTCGTGTTTCTGTGGCTCGATGACCCGCATTCCCCATGGGTACCCGATGCCGAAAAACCGCGCAAGGACACGCCTGCTTCGCTCCGACGAGTCTTGGAAAACATGGATTTTCAGATAGGGCGTCTGCTCGATCGGCTGGATGCCATGCCTCAAGGAAAGAACACGCTGGTGCTGTTCATAAGCGATAACGGCCCCAGACCAAGTTACCAAGGCAAGCGGACCATGGGTTTGCGAGGAGAAAAATTGAGCCTTTACGAAGGAGGTATTCGATTGCCATGCCTCGTTCGCTGGCCCGGGGTGATTGCTCCGGGGGGTGTGGATGATTCAACCGTTCTGTCGGCTGTGGATATGTTGCCAACTCTTGCCGCAGCAGCAGGCGCACAAGTCGGAAACGTAAACGCATTAGACGGCGAAAACCAGATAGGGGCTTTCCTTGGCCAGCCTAGGGTAAGGTCTAGGCCCCTGTTCTGGGAATATGGTCGCAACGACAAGTACTTTGATTACCCGGTGGCTACAACAGATCGATCTGGGCCACTGGCTATGCGCGAAGGGCACTACAAGCTGCTCTGCAAGCCTGATGGCACCGGAGTAGAACTGTTCAATTTGGCGATGGATCCCAAGGAACAGATAAATATTGCCGAAACACAGAATGAAATCGCCACCAGCATGAAAGCGAAATTATTGGCCTGGTGGCGATCGCTCTGATTCAGCGCGCAAGTTCGCGGAAGGCGGGCAGCAGCAGCGGCGCCGTGTCTGACCCAAGGCTGTTGATTTCGCCATAGGGCGCATTTTTGTAGTCGTACGTGTAAGGCGACTTGGCATCCCACTGCCTTTTGGGAATGATGTAGCCGATCTCGTCCTGCGCCAAACCAAGCACCCACCGGTATTTGGTTGTCATTTGAGCCAGAAGGGGTGGTTCCACAGGGGCTTCGGGGAAATCCGCGCCTTGGGGCGCCGGATCAGGAACTTTGCCCACCACCAATTCGGGATAAATTTCACCCGGTACAAGTGCGATCTGTAATTCGCCCAGTGTCAAAATTCCCGCGCGGGTGCGTAGCGCCTTGCGACCCTGACCTGGTGCCTCGGCAGCACGGTCAATCGAGCCGGACCAGTGAAACATGGTTCGTTTCAGCGTGCCCAATTGATGGCCAAGAAGGTACAGCGGATTCTCAACCGGAAGGTAAAGGTCGCGTTGTTTCAGCCGAAAGGGCGTCAAGGTTACCGGTTGGGAGGCGTCGATGGCTGTTCCGGCCCGTTCGGCAATAATCTGGCCATACCGGCGCGTGGCTTCGACACTGGCGCGCGGCAGTTCCTTGCCGTCGGCCGACTTGATTGGCAGATTGATCGGGCTCATGAGACCGCCTACCACACCAGTGAGATAAACCACAGGGCATCCGTATTTGGTGCTCAGCGCATCGACAAGCGGGCCAACGTAATCGCTTGAAATCCCTTTGTGGCTGGAGCGGATCATTTCCGGGTGATTGTGCCAAAGCACGGCCAAGCAAGCTGGTT
>CAMCLK010000028.1 GCA_945875585.1 Candidatus Kuenenia stuttgartensis
GCCAGTGAGTTACTGGCACCGAGCCTCGAAAGCCTGTCTTTGTGGAGAGTGTGAGTGGTTAGAAAAGGGTCTGATTGGCCCACGATTGGCCCAGTTGCCATATAAGGCAAATCTTATGGTTTTAAGTTCTTGCTGTATAAGGGTTTATGGCAGTGATTGAAAACAAGCGGAGAGGGGGGGATTCGAACCCCCGGTAAGATGTGACTCCTACGCCGATTTAGCAAACCGGTGCTTTCGGCCGCTCAGCCACCTCTCCGTAGCCTCTTTCAAGGCATTAATACATTATACTGTGTTTGGCGTCGGATCAAGGGACAAGACGGTACTTCGGGTTTTTCTCAAGATACGACGCAACTCGGTCCGTCCGCTGGATGGCTTCCGTCAGAAAAGCAACCGCTTCCAGCAGCCTTTCATCAGGCTCCGCACAGCTAAAGCGTAGGAAGCCTTGGCCTGCTTCGCCAAAGCACTCCCCACCCAGGCACGCCACACCCTTGGCGTCGTCTGCGTGCTCCAGTAGGTACATGGCCAAGCCGTGGCTGCGGATTCCTAAGCGTTTGCAGATTTTTTCAACCTTGGGGAACACGTAGAAGGTTCCCGCTGGATCCAGAACCTCAATCTCCGGATGACCCCGCAGTGCACCCACCAGAATTTCTACCTTGCGACGGAAGAGTTCCATCTGTGCATCACGCTCGGCATGATCGCCATCGAGCGCTGCTTGGCCCGCCAACTGCACCAGGGGAGGCGTGCAACTGAGCGCTGTGTTGATCATTCGGGAAATACTGTCCGCCACCACGGTTGGCGCCACGGCATAACCCAACCTCCAGCCAGACATCGAGTAACTTTTGGAAAAGGTATAAACAGCCATCGTACGCTGACGCAGAGAAGGGACCTGCAATGGCGAAACATGGCTGCCACGCCAAACCATGTGCATGTACGGTTCGTCGCTGAACAGTGCTACCTCTGTGCCTTCAAGTATGGCACCCAACCCTTCGAGGTCTTCGCGGGTGGCGACCCCGCCAGTGGGGTTGTGCGGCGAATTGAGGAAAATTCCCCGTGCCCGCGGGTGATTTTTCACGAACGCGCGGACATCGTTCAGATTGGGACGAAAGGCGTCTTCTTGTCGAAGCGCCGAGAAAACAACCGTCGCTCCCCGTCTTTCAATATTGGGCAAGTAGGTGGGGAAGTGTGGGGTGAAAACCAACACCGCATCGCCCGGATCGAGAAATGCCTCGCAGAAAAACTGCTCGAACACCTTGGCACCGGGGGCAGCCACCACCTCTTCTGGTGTAACGGAAATGGCCAGTTCGCGTCCAAGGAACCGAGCAACCGATTGGCGAAACGACGGAAGCCCGGGGGAGGGGCAGTAGTGTGTGGCCCCTTGATGGATGGCATCCACACCCGCGCGCAAAGCTCCAGCCGTGCTGTTGAAAGGGCTGTCGCCAATTTGCAGTTCGATAACGTCCTTGCCTTGGGCTTTGAGCTTGCGGGCAACGGCCAATACATCGAAAGCCGTTTCAGTGCGAAGTCCTTGGGCAAAACGACTTAACGCGGGTGTGGCAGTGGTCATGAGGTTACCGTTGGTAAAAGGGGAGGATTACTGACGTGTGGCAATGGTCCTAGCTAGTGGCCGAATAACTGCCGGAATGATATGTGAGTCGATCATGTCGGCAGCGGTACGACGCAAGGTTTGGTAGGCGGCCTTAAAATCTTGTGATGGATTGCGGGCCCAATACTGTCTAAGAGTGAAATAAACGGTAATGGGCGTATCGGCAAATTGGCCTGTCCGCACCATGAAGGGGGACGTGCGGGTTTCAATATTGAGGCGGCACTGAAGTTTGCAGGCGTCATCGAGTGCCATGAGGATGGTTGGTTCGTAATTGAGAATCCGAGCGCCAGGCATTCCCAAAAGGCCTTCAAATTGTTGTGAGAGGCCAAGTGCTTCGGCGACGACCTCGTCATGGTTGCCTGTGTAGTTGAAATCGAAACAAGTCGTGACATCGAAGGCTTCAACATCGAGCGTATTGATATTCAGATAGACAGGCGCCATGTCCCACAGGGATTCGTGGAAGGCGTCAGCAGTTTCGAGGTCTTCAGGATTAACGAATCCGGCATTGATGCGTTTGGCTTCGAGAGTAACGGTGCGGTGGCTTCCCTGCTCGCGGTCTTCTTCAAGGGTGTAATCGCCAGAATCCTTGCGATCGAAATCAGTCATGCCCGGGTTATTTCTGCGGAGTGCGTCGCAGAAATGGAGGACAGATTCACGCGTCCAGGCTTGATCGAGCTTGAAGTTGATGTGGCTATACGCACCGAAGTCGTCGCAGAGCGAACCGTAGGCGATCATGGTGCAACCTTTCCCGAGCGATTCGGGCTGCCTGTCATCCGCCAAAGTGGGCAGGAAGCTCAACTCTCAAGAGGAATTGTTGGCGCTGAGGCATGGTTGAGCAAGGGGAGGCTGGAATAAAGTAGGAAAAACGGGGGGGAGGCCCTCCGTGGCCATCCCCCCGCATCCGCCCGGGCGGTGAATCATGCAACGGTGGCGAGCACGCGTGCTTCGGGAATCGAGACCGTTCCGGTCTGGAGCCATTTGCCTGAATCTGGGGTACCTGTCCAGCGCTGGAGCGCGATGGAGGTGATTTGGGCGCGTTCTTCTTCGTCGAAGGTTTCAAAGAAGGAAGCGGCCAATCCGGTGCGAACTTGTTGGCACGAGAGGCCGAGGAAAAGGAGTTGTTCGGGACGGTCATTGAAAATGGCGACGGCACGCCAGTTTTGGGGACGAGCCTCTGACTGGTACAGCATGTGGTAACCCTCCGTGGTGGAATCAGACGCAAGAAATCATTCCCTGCGGAAGATAAAGTGCAGCTGATGGCAGCTGGGGTCAAGTGGAAAATGTGAGAGTATTTGGAAGCAATAAGGCCGGGATTTGCGTCCCGGCCTAGAAATATAGGTGAAATATGCGCGGAAGTGCTAATCGGAAAAATCAGGAATTTCCGTATCCGCCGCCGGAATACCCCCGGCTTCCGCCGCCGCCATATCCGCCACGGCCGCCCCCACCGTAGCCGCCGCCACCGCCGTAACCACCACCTCCGTAGCCACCACCACCGCCGGAACGTCCGCCGCCATAGCCGCCACCACCGCCAGAGCGTCCGCCGCCACCGCCTGAACGTCCACCGCCGTAGCCGCCATATCCGCCGCGTCCGCCACCGCCTTCTTCACGGGGCTTTGCTTCATTGACAGTTAGAGGCCTGCCGTTGTGGTCGTGGCCGTTGAGTTCCTGAATAGCCCGTTCCGCTTCATCATCATTGGTCATGACGACAAATCCGAAGCCGCGTGAACGTCCCGTTTCCCGATCTGTGACCACTTGAGCCTTTTCAACAGCGCCAAAGCGTCCGAAAAGGTCAAGGAGTTCATCGGAACTAGCATCCCAAACAAGATTACCCACATAGATGTTCTTGGACATGAACCCTAATCCTTGAGGGCGTGCCGCTGTTTCGTGTCATTGGAAACAGAAATCGGCAGTGCCCCGCGCCAAAAAAAATCAAGACCCCTGCCGGGAGCCCTCGCGGCAAGACAATGAACTGCGGGTTGCCATCGATGTGTTGAATGTGGTCATCGCGGCAGGGAAGAATGGACCTGACCTAAAATAAGCGGCCAGACCGGGACGAGGTTGGAATCGGGAAAGAGCCAAGGGCAAGGCGATAAGGTTCAGGCCCGTGCTAGGGCCGGGCGTCACAGCGGGCATGAGCGCAGCAAACACGAAGATCACCCACAATCCGGCAGGATCCCGAATGCACGTCAGGTCATCTACCTGATGCGTATTGTTTTGATTAACAGAGGCAATTGCGTGCTGCAAGTGAATTGCTTCGATTCGGTCACTCACAACTCTTCCGAACTTGAGCCTGATTCTAAAAAAAGTAAGTTGGCGAGGCTCTCGAGACGGTCTTTTAAGGAATTTTCGTCAAGCAGGCTAAAACCGGCGCAAGTCGCACGACCGGAACGCCGATATCCAACTGTAGGAATCCATCCCTTGGCGGTTTCCAGGTCCAACAGGGCTTGGCCATGTGTCTTGGTGATGGTGGGGCAGCCTGAGCGAAGCCCGAGGGGTAATGGCTTCGACCGGGAACGCTTCTCCTGACCAGCGAGGGGGTTATGTTCAATTTGATCCAACGCATGCGGATTTTGCCAACCTGGCTTACCGCGCTCCTTTTGGGGGGCATGGTAGTGGATGGGCGGACAGTACGCGCCGATGACATTGGCGTGGCTGATCCAATCCTTCCTCTGCCTCTTTATCATCCACGGGCTGACAAGGGTGGATTGTTCCTGGCGACATCGTTTGCCATGTACCGTCAGACCAACCCGATTTCGGTTCAAGGCGTGGGCTACCGCGGCTTCGTCGATGTGACGGGAACGGCCCAAAACCGGTATTTCGTCAATCCGACAACTGGAGCGGTGATTTCTGGTTCATCCGACCCGTTCATTGGAAATTTTGTTGGAAGCGGGACGGAGGCGATGAATACCAATTCAGTGTCTGGCCCGGGAAGCTACCAGCCTGGTATGAAGATTGAAGCGGGCTGGAAGTGGGGTGACGGCACAGCGTTCACCATCAGTGCTTTGGCATTAGCCCAGGCCAACTACACGTCGGCGGCGTCGTTGGCCGCACCTGGACTACAGATTGGAAACACACCTGGACAGCAGTATGCAGATTCTTATTTGTATGCTCCAGTGTTCAACTTCTACCCGGACTACGCTGGCCCGCAGTTCGATGTTTACAACCCTAACCGGGTTCCGGTGGGGTCAGGTACTCAAGCGGGCATAGATCAGGCGGCTGGAACAGCTTACGGTATCTGGAACGGCGCCGAGGTGATGACGCAGGAATTCCTGCAACGCTTCCAGACGTACGATGCCACAGTGCGTGTGCCAGTTTACGAGAATGAAACTTATCGATTGTCTGGTTTGGTTGGCGCCCGCATGGCTTGGGTGTGGGAGCGTTACAAGTGGCGCACGATTGACTATGATATCACTGGAGAAGCCGGCCCACTGGATCAGGCGATCTACACCAACATCGTGTCGAACCGAATGTATGGTGCGCACCTGGGATGCCAGCAAGAGTGGTACCTTGGGCACGGTTTCTCGGCCAACCTGATTGCCGACGCGGGCCTTCTGATCGACGTGGTAAAGACACGTGCCCGCTATGAACTGGGGCAAAAGTACTACGGACCAGTAAGCAAACGTTCACGTTCGATGTACACCTTGGTCCCAGAGTTGTCGGGTACGTTTGGCATCTCTTGGTACCCTGTTGAAGGTATCGAGTTCAAAGTGGGTTACGATGTGATGGCATTCTTCAACACCATCAGCAGTCGGCACCCAGTGGATTTCAACTTCGGAACAGTTGATCCAGCGTACGAAAGCCAGTACCGAATCTTTGATGGTTTCACTGCAGGATTGGCTCTGGTTTTCTGAGATCAACCCGCCACCTTGCTGGTTGACCCCCTGTGCCGGCGGACCGCCTTCCCTCGAGGCGCCCGCCGGCATCGGCATTTCCTGAACCTAGTTGGAACTTGGCCCCTCGGACGCTCACTTGCTATAACAGGATCATGGGCATCAGGAGCGGAAGAGAAGCTTAGTGGGTAAGCATGGGAGCTTGCCCTCGTTTTCCGCGCGCACTTGAAGCCCCAAGTATGCAGGGTGAACCATGGCCGAGGAAACTGCCACAAAGATCCCTAACGCGGGCTTCGTTCCCGGTTGGGGCCTTTTGTCTCGATGCTTCCGTCTAGCCCTCTCGCCTGGCCAAATTGGCTTGGCGGCGCTTGGTGTGATCAGCACCGCAGCATCTTGGTGGCTTCTCGCAAGCCTCTTTGGAACTGTTTACGGGCAAACTGCGCCTAGCTTGGGTGGCGACGCTATCCGTGGCTCAGTGGCCTCTTCTAAGGACATCGAATCGCGCAAAGCCGATTGGGATTCGCGCAAGAAAGCCATCAGTAGCTGGAACTTGATGCATGAGATGGCGGGATTGGGTTCTCAGGATTCGTACTACGACTTGGGTGATGTAGCCGATTCCTTCGAGGAATATCAGGCCTTGGTTGGCCTTGGTTTGAGTGCCTCGGCAATCGATTCTGCTGGCGTCAAGCCACGGGATATTGCGCCATCGATGGTTGAGCAGGGCAAGGAATTGGCTGCTCGGTTCGAAAAGGCCGTTCGCGATAACAAGCTGACCGGATTTTCTGAAACCCGTATTGAACAGATTCGCGCGAAATTGGGTAAAACCAAACCCAATGGTGTGCTTAGCACGCTGCCTTGGTTCGAGGACCGTGGTTCCAACCCGCTCCTGTTCCTGATGGGCAAAGAAACCCGCAACATCACGGTTCAAGATTGGCTTTTGAAGGAACAAGGCCCAGTTCTGGTTGAACCGCTGGTAAAATTGTTGAAGCCTGTCACCTACCTTTTCCGCCCTGAAGCTGGTTTTGCGCATCGGCTCTACCTGATCGCAGTGATTCTGGCCACCATTGGAATCTGGTCGTTCTTTGGCGGCGCCATCACCCGTATGGCAGCCATGGAACTGGCTCGACACGAATCTTTGCAGGTGGGAGATGCCCTGAAATTTAGCCGTTCGCGGTTGAAAGACTTGGTATTGGCCCCATTGGTTCCGCTGATGCTTATCGCCGGGATCATGGTGCTTTCAGTGATTTTTGGTTTCCTCTACATGATCCCAGTATTGGGTGACATTGTTTTGGGTGGTTTTGGCTGGGTATTCCCACTGATGGGCGGACTCGCCATGGCCTTTCTTCTGGTTGGTTTGTTGAGCTGGCCCATCATGGTGGCCATCGTGGGAACGGATTCGGAAGATTACGTTCAGGCGACAGCTCGTGGTATCAGCTACCTCTACCAGCGTCCTCGCTCCATTTTCCTGTATGCCGTAGCGGCATTGTTGCTGGGCGCGGCGTCGATTTTCGTGGTGGGATTCTTCTCGTCGCTCACCGTGTACTTAGCCAAGTGGAGTGTTGCACAAACACCCGGTCTGGAATACTCATCAGGTTCCACCAAGCCAGCATCGCTGTTTGTGACCGCACCGACCACGTTTGGTTGGAGAGCTCTGCTACTTGAAGGGGCTACTGTTGAAGGCGGCGCTCCGCTGGTGGTTAATGGCAAAGTAGATAAAGAACGTCTGGAACTGTTCCAGAAGGATCTGAAACTCGCGTATCCAGCGACCATCATCAACAGCGCTTGGCTGTATGCCGCTGTGCTTCTGGTGGTAGGTTTTGGATATTCATTCTTCTGGTCGGCCAGTACGGCTCTTTACCTCTGGTTGCGACACGATATCGACGGTCTGGAAGTAAGCGAAGTTTACCTTGAAGACGACGATTTCATGGCGCCTCCTGCGGCCGCGGCGCCAGTTGCTCCTGCTCAGCCAGCACCAGCACCCGCAGCACCGCGCGCTGGTGTGATGCCCCTTTCGGTGGTCGATGCTCCTGCCGCTCCGCAGGCATGTTCCGCACCTGTGGAGCCAACGGCTCCTACAGAGCCGCCTGTTAGCTGATAACCCTCGCGTTGCGGGAGTTTCAAACCGATGTCACGCCCCGTATTGCTGTTTACTGGCGCCTGGACCGACCTCCCCTTGGAGGAGGTCGCTGGGCTTGCTGGTTCTTGGCAATACCAAGGACTTGAGTTGGCAGCATGGGGGCGGCATTTTGAAGTGCAGAGATCTTTGGGCGATGACAACTACGGCCCGGGATTGCTTGAAGTGCTTCAGAGGCACGGGTTGCACCATCTGGTTTTAGCCTGTCATCGAGCTGGCACGGCTGTGTGCGATCCGCCCAGTTCTGGCCTCAGGCGATTGCTGCCCGATTATGTTTGGGGTGATGGCGACCCTGAGGGAGTGCGTCAGCGCGCTGCTGAAGAGGTACTTGCCACAGCGCGAGCAGGGGCACGATTGGGTGTTTCGGTTATATCTGGCTTTACTGGATCTCCTATTTGGTCGAGAGCTATTGGCTACCCCCGCATCACAGCGGGTGAGGTGCGCGACGGACTCGGTGAATTCGCCAGACGTTGGCTTCCTATTCTGGATGAATTCAGAGACTTGGGTATGCGCTTCGCCTTGGAAGTTCATCCCGGCCAGATTGCTTTTGATATTGCCAGTGCCGAGGCGGCTTTGGAAGCGGTTGATGGCTGTCCGGAATTTGGTTTCACCCTCGACCCTGCTCATCTGGCATGGCAGGGGATTGATCCATGTGCCTTTGTGCGTCGTTTTCCGGACCGCGTGTTCCATGTTCATGCTCGGGATATTGTAGTCCGGCAGGATGGTGGCCGTGGGTGCCTGAATGGCTACCTTGAAGCTGGCGATCCGGGCCGTGGCTGGGATTTCCGTTCGGTAGGCCGCGGCCATCTCGATTGGGAAGAGTTGGTCCGCGCGCTCACCCACGCTGGTTATCAGGGGCCACTTTCAGTAGAAGCGGTAGACCCGTATTTGGATCGGGGTACTGCCGCTGAAGAAGCCTTGCCCTTCCTTAGGCGATTCGACACGCTGATGGAACCAACTCCCCGTCAAGAGGCACGGGGCCAGGAGCACACGCCTTGATCCTGCTGATTGATAATTACGATTCCTTCACATGGAATCTGGTACAACGTCTGGGCGAAATCGACCCGACGGTTGATTTGCGCGTTGTGCGCAATGACAAAATCACGATCGAGCAGATAGAAGCTGATCTGCCAGAGCGATTGCTCATTTCCCCGGGGCCATGCACGCCTCACGAGGCTGGAATATCGTGTCAGGTGCTGGAACGGTTCACAGGGCGGCTTCCCATATTGGGTGTATGCCTTGGCCACCAGTGCATTGGGCAGGTGTTTGGCGGTGAGGTGATTCGCAACTGGCGTGTGATGCACGGGAAAGTCAGCCCTATCCATCACGATGGATCCGGCATTTTTGCAGGCTTGTCCAATCCGTTTGATGCCACGCGTTATCACAGTCTGGTGATTCGCAAGGAAACATTCCATCACCCGGATTTTGTTGTGTGCGCATGGACAGAAGAGGGGGAGATTATGGGTGTGCGTCACCGCACGGCCCCGCTGTTCGGCGTGCAGTTCCATCCGGAAAGTTTTCTGACAGTTGAAGGCCCCAAGTTGCTGGAGAATTTCCTCCGTTGGCCGACGGCCTGATTCGATGCATAAAAAAGGCGCGTCTACCGGTTTTTGGTAGCGCGCCCGAGAGTCATTATTTCTGGCAGAAACAGGGTGTTAGTTTCCGGGCTTGTACAGTGAGCCGATGAGGTCGTCCCAGGCTGGGAATTGAAGATTGGTCAGATCTTCCAAAACAAACTTTTCCTCTTCTTCTTCATCGTTATCATCAAGATTCGCTTCAACCAAGGCCGTACGGGAAGGCCGCTCGCGTTCTTGAGTTTCGCCATCTTCGTCGCCGTCTCGATCGGAATCGTTACCGTCGGAATCCTGACCGTTACCATTTTCGTTGCCTTGGTCAGACCCACGGCGGCGCCGGCGACGGCGGCGCTTACGGTCGTCGCGAGGGGCACTAGCTTCTTCGGTGGAAACGGGTGGCGCGTCTGCTGTGGTAATGACAACAGATTCGGTGACGTCCACACCTGATTCAGCGGTCACCTGCTCGGCAGGTTCGTCTGTATCGGTAGAATTTTCGTGAATTTCAACCGGCACTCCCAAATCTTGGAGGAGTGAATCGAAGCCGGAGTGCATGGGATCGGTCATGTTTTATCCTGATGTCTGGTTCAATTGTTAATCATAATAGGGTTTGGCGCGTTGGGCAACTATCTTCTGTGTGGTGAATGGCTTGGCCCGTGGGCGGCAAGAAGGTGCAAGACCAAGATACCGGCCGTCCATCGCGATATGGCATGACCCCATGAAACGGTAAGCCATCGGCTGCAAGCACCAAAGGAAGAAAAATTCGGTCTCCTTCCCACATGGGGAGTTCGCCAACCGAATCGATGGCGTGCCAGGCCAAAGTGCCTTCATCGTTTTCTGACAGGGGCGTTCCTTCAAATCTTTGGATGCGAAAGAGGAATCCGAACCAATCTTCGCCATTCTTGCCAAATCCGGGCCAATTGATGGTTCCGCGCATCTCCAGATGGGTGACTTTCAGCGAGCTTTCCTCATGAATTTCGCGGATCATTCCCGCAACGGGGTCTTCCAGCGGCTCGAGTTTTCCTCCTAGGCCGTTATATTTTCCCAAGTGTGCGTCGTTGCTTCTGCGGTTGCGGTGAATAAGTAGGACTGAAGATTGATCGGGGGATAGCACATAGCCCAGAGTGGCAAGAATGGGTGTGTAAGGCATTGCTTAAGCCCCCGGAATCATTCCTAGGCACATCTAAATTGCTTTCAAATCGGCCGCCTTAGTCATGCCGCGTTTGTGCTGGCCCCAAGTCGTTGCCTGAGTTCGGATACCCCGGGGCCTTGAGAAAGACGTGCTTCCAGATAGCGGCGTCCGCTGGCATCGTAAAACAGAATGCGATTTTCTTCGGGAGTCCAAACCGCCTGTTTGCGGAGTCTGCGAGGCCCCTGAATTTCAAAAAGTAGTCCGCATACCTGCCCAGAACGGGTTAAAGGCATAGCGAACATGGGGGTGGAGCCTGTATCGAGCCGTTCCGCTTCGCATAGGGTCGAAAGAACAAACTGTTCCACGGCGTGGTATGTAGGTAGGTTGGCTTGCAAAATCATCTGGTGCTCTCCGGTGCTGGTAAGGCTGTCATCGGCACCAGAATGGGGGATGGTTGATGCGGCTTGCCGCTCACCAAGCTTTAAGCTGACGAAGTGCCTCGTACAACCCGATCGCCACGCTGCTTGAGAGGTTCAGGCTGCGAACAGCGGAAGCCGGCATGGGTATTCGGACAACGATGTCCGGATAGCGTGCCAGAATGTCGTTGGGGAGTCCGCGAGATTCGGGGCCAAATAGCAGCACATCGCCTTCCTGAAAAGCCACCTGATCGTGGCTTTGCGTGCCCCGGGTGCTGAAGCAGATGATTCTGGACTGGGGCAGTGTTGCTAGGCAGGTGGTGAGATCTGGATGCAGGTTCAAGTTGACCGAAGGCCAATAATCGAGGCCCGCTCGCGCCAATTGCTTGTCATCGAGTGAGAAACCAAGGCGCCCCACCAAGTGTAGAGCGACACCGGTTGCTGCGCACAATCGTGCTATGTTGCCCGTATTGGGTGGGATTTCCGGTTCAAACAGCACGACATGCGGCAGGTTCATGGCATTTCCAAGGCATAATGAACGAAAACCTCATGCTGGAGGATCCATGATCGCCAAGCAACCCTTTCCGGTGTCGGATGTTTCAATTCGTGTTCCTGCGACACGTGCCTTGGGCCTGGGTTTGGGCCTTGCCGCGGGCTTTTGGTGTGCGGTGCTTGTGCTTTCGCATCCAGCGCTGGCATTCGATACCCGGTGGCCAAGCGGTGCTGATCTGCACCCACTGGGGGCGCCAGCAGCTTGGTTGGCCAGATTGACGTGGTCGATGTTTGGTTGGGCGGCACCGCTGGCACCGCTTGTTCTGGCGATGCTGTCTGCGGGGCTTTGGCGGCGCCGTGTGGGATGGTTTTTGAAAGCATTGGGTGCCTTGGCTGTGCTGGTGGCATTGCCCGTTGTGTTGGTGCCTGCAAGAGCCCTTGAGGAACATCTTCCGCAGTCAGGGTCGGGTGGATTGTGGGGAGATTGGCTTGTTGCGGCAGCACATGAGGCTGGCCGTGATGGTTGGCTGATTCCAGTAGCCTGGGGGATGACCGTTCTTGGGTGCCTCACATCCCTTGGAATGGGGCCGTGGCAGATGCTGGGAAAGCTGACGGTGGGTAAAGCTGCCCCGGTTCCCAACGCTACCCCTGCAGCGCCACCCAAGGCGGCTGTCAAGCGAACCCGTGTGGTGGTTCCACCAAGTGAACCTGTTGACAAACCAGCGGAAGAATCGACGGAAGCTGCTACCGCATTTTTGACATCTGTGCCTTTGGCAGTGGAACCTGCTGTGCCAGTGGCGGTCGGTCCGTCCATACCCATTCATCACCACGCATCAACCCCTCCTGTTTCTGAGTCGGTTGCCGCATCGGTGGTTCGGCCATTAACAGATACCAAGGCTGCTGAGTTCGCGTTCTACAAGGCGCCCACCATTGCCATTCTCGATGAACCAGAACCGTTTGCTGTTAATCAGCATGAAGAGTTGCTGCGGACGCGCGCGGGCCAGCTGGAACAGGCATTTCGAGATTTCGGCATCAACGTGAAAGTGGTGGGCATCAATACCGGGCCCGTTATTACTCAGTTCGAACTCTCGCTGGAAACGGGTTTGAGGCTGAACAAGGTAACCCGACTGGGAGATGATATAGCCCTGAATCTGAAAGTGCCCAGCGTGCGCATGGTGGCTCCGATACCAGGGAAAAACACCGTTGGCGTTGAAATCCCCAATGAATTGCGTGCCAACGTCCGGTTAAAGGAAGTGATGACCACGGGCGCGCCGCGACTCGCCTCCATGAAAATCCCGTTGTTTCTCGGCAAAGACAACGAAGGCCGAGCACTGGTTCACGACCTTGCCGATATGCCCCACCTGTTGATTGCCGGCAGCACCGGTACGGGTAAATCGGTGTGCATGAATAGCATCATTCTCAGCATTCTCATGACGCGCCGGCCTGATGAGGTGCGGATGATCATGATCGACCCGAAAGTGGTGGAATTGTCGGACTACGGCCGCATACCGCATCTGATGCATTCGGTGGTGCACGACATGCGCAAGGCCGAGGCCATTCTTTCTTGGGCTGTGGACAAAATGGAGGAGCGTTACGAGCTTTTCCGCCGAGTTCGGGTGCGTAATATCGCCAGTTTCAATGAAGTTCCGCAGAAGGAACGTAACGAGCGATTGGCGGCCGAACCGGGTGAAGGTGAGGATCCGGGCGAACGGATGCCTTACATTGTTGTGTTTATCGATGAAATGGCCGACCTGATGATGATGATGCGCAAGGAAGTGGAAACGCACATTATTCGTTTGGCGCAGAAATCCCGTGCAGCGGGCATCCATCTGGTGGTGGCAACGCAGAAACCCACGGTGGACGTGATCACCGGTCTGATCAAATCGAACCTGCCTTCGCGTATATGCTTTAAGGTGGTCAATAAATCTGATAGCCGAGTTGTGCTTGATGAGATGGGTGCGGACCGTTTGCTTGGCAAGGGCGACCTGCTGTTCCTGCCACCCGGCACCAGCCAGCTTGTTCGCGCCCAAGGCACCTACGCGTCGGATGGTGAAATCCGCCGCGTGGTGGGCTCGATTGAAGGCGACCCATGCTATGTGCAGGAACTGATGCACTTGAAGGTGAAGGTCGATGAAGACGGTGCAGGTAAAGGCGAAAAGGCATCTAGGCCTCGCGACGAAATGTATATTCCTGCCGTGGAAGTGGTGTTGCGGGAAGGGCGAGGCAGCACATCGCTGCTGCAACGGACGTTGGGAATAGGCTACGGCCGGGCGGCGCGGTTGATCGACGCCATGGCTGAAGAAGGGATTGTTGGGTCGTACAACGGCTCAAGCGCGCGGGATGTTCTGATGTCGCCCGAGCAGTGGGCGTCGAGCAAGACGCCCACACATTGACGGATTTCCATCAAGGCTTTTTTGTGGTTGATGTTGACGTTGTCTTGGTGCTGCCACTGCCCGATGTGGCTGGCGGTCTTGTGGATGAACTGGATTTTCCTGAGCTAACCGGTGGCCGTGACGATGGGTTGGAGGTTCCAAGGCTGGCTGGTGGCCAGGTTCCTGTCGAAATTGTTGGAGCAGGTGGCGAGTAGAACGAGGGGCGGGTTCCTGTTGGGCCGTTTCCAGAAGGGGCGGGTGCTTTGGGGTTTTCAGGCCTTTTTGTGTCTTTAGTGCTTGAAGGCGGCACGGTTGCTGGAGGTCTGGTCGAGGGTACTCCGGGATTGGTCTTTGGATTGTCCCGAGGTGGAACAGTCGGATTGGTCTTGGCTGGACCCTTGTCCTTTGTCGGATTGATAACAGGCAGTTCTTTTTGAGGTGTTTTGAGGGGAGTATCTTTGGGGCTACCGATATCTTTCATGGGGCCCTTGTCTTTGGTCGGATTAACAACGGGCAGATTCTTTTGCGGCATTTTATCTTTGTTGAGAGGAATGTCTTTAGGTTTGGCGATGTCCTTTGCGGGGCCCTTGTCTTTGGTCGGATTGACAACGGGCAGATCTTTTTGTGGCATTTTGTCCTTGTTGGGAGGAGTGTCCTTCGATTTGGCGATGTCTTTAACGAGGCCCTTGTCCTTTGTGGGTGGCATGTCTTTGGATTTAGCAAGGTCCTTGGCAATTCCTTTGTCTTTGTTGATCATGGCGTCTTTAGACTTCCCAATGTCCTTGATATTTCCCTTGGAATCTTTCGCCAAATCCTTGTTGTTGGGGGAAACAATTGGCCTGCCTCCTGGCCCAACGGGCCGGATGGGCCTTGCCACTACTTGTGATGGAGGGATATCGGTTTTGGGAGGAATTTTATCGGGGTTCTTCAGGTTGACCTTTCCCTGTTGATTGGCTGAAACCACGCGTACGGAGTCTCCAGAAACACGCGCCAAAGGGGGTTTGGGACCGTTGGCTGAAACAAGGGCAAGAGGTGGCGCCACAGCTGGTTTGCCTTCTTGGCGCAAGCGGCCGAAGTCCTGAACTCCCGCAACCCATGCCCGATCGCGGGATTGCCTGTAATAAACAAATAGTGGATCGGGACGGTAGATTGGCCTTTGGTTGGCCCAGAATACGTAGCCTTGATTGCCATAAACCGGGCTGAAATAATTGCCAAAGTAGTAGATCCCTGCACCGGGGCGATTGAACAGCCCGCACGAGAGGTCGTTGTTCACAATAATGACTGAGGGCCGATAGAAGTATCCCGGCCTCGCGATCCAGCCACGCGGGTAGTACACAGGCGCGTAGATCACGCCACGGTATTCGAGCGGGTAATCCCAATAGCCCGAGGTGAATACAAATCCGCTTGGTGTGTAAATCCACCTGGCAGGGCTCCAGACCCAACCCGGTCGGTAGGTAATCCATGTGCCTGTACGCCAAGCCCATCGCCGTTCCTGGCGGACATAAAACCCGGGTGCCCAAGTCATGTTGGGTTGCGGCGCAGGTATTGTGGGGCCCACGTCGAGCGAAGGCGGTGGTTGTTCCTGCTCGGGTTCCTGGTTGGCCTGTTCTTCAACCTGCCAGTATCCCGAATACCATCGCCGGCCATCGCCATCTTTTTCAAAACGGCCCGGCATCCAGACTTGGCCTGGGGGTGTTTGCCTCCAGAAACCGCTGATCCAGATAAAATCGTCGCGGTCTGGATCGAAGTGCCAATACCCGTCGATCCAGAGAACGTTATCGCCTTCGGGTTTTTCATCGGGCGGTTGTTCGGTGACGGGGGCAGGTGGTTCCTTGGTGAGGATTGGGCCGCGCGTGCTGCGTGCTTCCACGGGTTGGGCAAAGGCTTCGTGGATTGGGCCGCGCTCAGCAGGCTGGGGATCCTGATAGAGCGCGGTAACGATGGTGAAAGCAGTGATCCATGTCATGTCAACAACCTCCAGAGGGACCCTTCAACTGGAGAACGCACGAAGTCCAGCCACTTGCATATGATTTTGAATCATGAGGGTTTGCTTTGCAAGAAGATTGTTCAGGTGAAAACAAATGGAGGAGCGCATACCATGCGCTCCTCCATTGAAATGATCTGGTTTCAGGCAGCCAATCAGATTTTAGCGGCCTTCTTCAGGGCTGCCGCGCGGTCGGTCTTTTCCCACGTGAAGTTTTCAAGCTCGCGGCCAAAGTGACCATGATAAGCCGTTTCACGGTAGATAGGCCGACGCAGATTGAGCGTCTCAATGATGCCCTTGGGGGTGAGCAAGAAGTGCTCGCGAATCAGCCCAACCAGATCGGAATCTGACAAGCCGGAAACAGTGGTGCCATTGGTGTTGACCCAGATATTAAGAGGGTCTGGGTAACCAATAGCGTAGCTGAGCTGCACTTCGCACTGGGTTGCAAGACCAGCTTTAACGATGTTTTTCGCGATATATCGGCAAACATAAGCCGCGCTGCGGTCTACCTTGGTTGGATCTTTACCGCTGAATGCGCCACCGCCGTGCCGGCCACGACCGCCGTATGTATCGACAATGATCTTCCGGCCTGTAACACCGCAATCGCCGTGGGGGCCGCCCGTAAGGAAGCAACCTGTTGGATTGACGTGGCAGGCGATGTCGTTGGGCCCCAGCTTGGGAGCTTTTTTGTTCGGTTGAATCATGACCAGCTTGCCTTTGACGAGGTCGGCGCGGTCTGCTTTCAAGACAGGCTTGATGAGCCGATCGATGATTTCTTCACGCGCTTCATCGGTGAAGTAATCCATCTTGCCTTTTCGAGTCATCACGGCATCGGTGTGCTGGGTGGAGAGTACAACGGTGTGAATACGGTGAGGAGTACCATCGGAATTATATTCGACAGTCACTTGGCTCTTGGCATCGGGCCGCAGCCATTTGATTTTCCGTGTTTTTCTCAAATTCGCGTGTTCTGCCACCAATCGGTGGGCCAGATCGATCGGCAAAGGCATAAGAGTTGGTGTTTCGTTACAAGCAAAGCCGAACATCAAGCCTTGATCGCCCGCGCCGCCAACATCAACTCCTTGGCTGATGTGCATTGATTGTGAGTGAAGGCGGCAATCGACTTGGCAGTTGTCAGCCGTGAAGCCGATCTCGGCGCGGTCTTTTTCGTTGTCAGCGACATAGCCAATATCGGAAATGACTTCGCGCACGATCTCATCGACTGCTGCTCGGTTGAGCGGAGCGCCGGTGGTGATTTCTCCGGCGACAACAGCCAGATCGGTGGTGACCAATGTCTCACAAGCAACCCGGCTCATCGGGTCGTCTTTGAGGCAGAAGTCGAGGACGGCGTCGCTGATCTGGTCCGCCACCTTGTCGGGATGGCCCATCGAAACCGATTCGCTTGTGAAAAGGTAGCGCTCGCTCACCGTCCACTCCTTACAAATGCTGAGAAGGTCGAGAACATCAGTACAGACTGCAGTATAACAGCGCAGGGAAAGTCGACCAGTAAGGCAAATGACGATCGAGGAAAAAACATGCCGCGACCTTTGGTGTTGATCAGCGCTGTAGGCCTTACAACGCGTCTTTTGCCCATGGCTCCCATGTTGGCAGCGCGTGCCGCGCAAGGCTGGTCGCGCCCTATGATCGAGCCGCTTCCCGCGGTTACCTGCACGGCACAAGCCACCATTTTGACAGGGCAACCGCCATCGGTTCATGGAATTGTAGGCAATGGCTGGTTTTTTTCCGAAACCGGGGAAGTACGCTTCTGGCAGCAGTCGCATGCGCTTATTCAAGCTCCCACCTTGCCCACTCTTTTGAAACGGGCCAATCCAGCCCTGAAAACAGCCAACATGTTTTGGTGGTTCAATCAGGGAGGGGCATTCGATTATTCCGTTACCCCAAAACCGTACTACGGTGCGGATGGTTCCAAATTCTTTGCCATCGATGGTTATCCCCGCTCGCTTCCCGTGGCGTTGGAACAGGAATTGGGGCCTTTTTCGTTTTCCTCTTTCTGGGGGCCGCGTGCAGGGTTGCCCAGTACCGAGTGGATTGCTCGGGCCTCGGCACGCCTGCTGCGGGATGAAAAGCCAGATCTATTGCTGGTCTACCTTCCGCACCTCGATTACCAGCCGCAGCGGACCGGCCCATCTGGCTGCGATATGAAAACATTGGTGGGTGAGCTCGATCGCGCCTGTCAGCCTTTACTGGAAGCGATCGATGCAACGGGTGCTGCCACCTGGGTGGTGGGGGAATACGGTCACACAGATGCCTCCCAGCCGATCTACATCAACCAGTCGCTGCGCCGTGCTGGGTGGCTGGAAACACGCGACGGGCCGTACGGCGAAGGCCTCGATACCTTCGGTTCGCGGGCATTCGCCGTGTGCGATCATCAGGTGGCTCATGTGCGAGTACGCGATGCCGCCGATATTCCTTCTGTGGTGGAGCATCTGTCCGGGCTCGATGGAGTGGCGGAAGTCCTTGCAGGTGCCGACCGCGCCCGTGTTGGGCTCGATCATCCCCGGTCGGGTGAAGTGATTGCATTTTCGCGGGCCAATGCTTGGTTTGCCTATCCGTATTGGCTGGAATCGAAGCGCGCGCCCGACTTTGCGCGCACCGTCGACATTCACCGCAAGCCGGGTTACGACCCGTGCGAGTTGTTTGTGGATCCAGCCATCGCTTTTCCCATGGTGAAAGTTGCCCGCAAGTTGATGGCTCGGAAGCTGGGTTTCCGGGCGCTGATCGACGTGATTCCACTGGATGCATCATTAGTAAAAGGCAGCCATGGATTGCGCGCGACAACCGATGCCGACCGCCCTGTGTTGATAGGGTCTGGTCAGGCGCCTGCCGAGGGGGCGGTTGATGCCACGGCGGTACTGGCGATGCTTCTGAGCCATTGGGGGCTTGGGAAATAGTGGTTGGTCTGATTCAACCGGGAAACCACCTATTGCAAAAAGTTGCTGGTTACTCACTGATTTTTGTTTAGAATCGGGCTGACTGGGGCGTTGGCCTTCGGATTGGTTTTCTTCTGCTGGAGTACCTCTCAATGATTCGTTCGCGGGGTTTGATGCTGGTTGTTGCGGTTTGCTTAGGGTTTGTCGCCCAGACGCAGGCCGAAGTTAAAGTTCCTTCCATATTCAGCAACCACATGGTGTTGCAGCGCGACAAGCCCATCGCGGTTTGGGGCTGGGATTCTGCTGGCACCGAGGTCACGGTGACGTTGGGTGAAACCAAGGCTACTGCCAAAGCAGACGACAAGGGGAACTGGAAAGTTTCGCTTCCCGCGCAAAAAGCCAATGCCAAGTCACAGACCCTGACAGTGAAGGGTACCTCCGAAAAGACCTATTCCGATGTGGTTATTGGCGAAGTGTGGCTGTGCAGCGGCCAGTCGAACATGGAGTGGACGGTTAGCATTTCCGCCAATCCGCAGAAGGAGATCGCCAATGGCGACCATCCGCTGATCCGTCATATTAAAATTCCGAATAGGCCTTCCGCCAAGCCAGAAATCGATACCGCATCTTCAGGTTGGCAGGTTGCTTCGCCTAAGACCGTTGGTAATTTCACCGCGGTCGGCTACTACTTCGCCGTCAACCTTCGCAAGGACAAGGCTTTGGCTGATGTGCCGGTTGGTCTGATCGGCTCGAACTGGGGCGGTACCCGGATCGAACCTTGGACCACTCCCGAGGGTTTCAAAAGCGTGCCAGCGTTGAAAGATATTGCTGATAACCTCGCTTCGTTCCCAAGTAAGGATGCCAAGGGGAACATTAATCACCAAACGCCATTGGCCCTTTATAACGCCATGATTGCTCCCCTTGTTCCTTACGGTATTCGCGGAGCGCTCTGGTATCAGGGTGAATCGAACAATGGTGAAGGCATGCTGTATGCTGAAAAAATGAAGGCTCTCATCAACGGCTGGCGCAAGCTGTGGAACGACGAGACGATGCCGTTCAATTTTGTTCAGATTGCTCCTTACCGTTACAACAGCACTGGTTTGCCTTTCCTTTGGGAAGCTCAGTTGGCAGCTTCGAAGATTCCCGGCGTGGGCATGGCGCTGACAACGGATATTTCCGATATTAAGGACATTCATCCCAAGAACAAGCAGGAAGTTGGCCGCCGGCTTGCCCTGATTGCCTTGACCCGCACATACGGTGTTGAAGGCTTGGTTCATGGTGGCCCTGTGTACAAGTCGATGCGCACCGAAGGCGGCAAGGCCCGCATCAGCTTTGATGGTGTTGCTGGTGGCCTGAAGTCTCGCGATGGCAAGGAATTGAATCACTTCACCGTAGCGGGTGCCGACAAGAAGTTTGTTCCCGCCAAGGCAATGATTGAGGGGAACGAAGTGGTGGTGAGTGCCGATGGTGTATCGGAAATCACCGCTGTTCGTTTCGGCTGGCATGAACTTGCCGAGCCAAACCTTGCGAACAAGGAAGGCCTGCCCGCCTACCCATTCCGCACCGATAGCTGGAAATAACCCCCACGGGTTTCGCTGAATGTTGCCGCCCACCTGGCTGCTGGGTGGGCGTTTTTTTGAGACTTGAATTTGGTGTGTTGAATCAGGCAATGATGAGCGTAGCATTGAAATATGCCGACTGTACTTCGAGTGGGTCCGTTTCGGTTCTTCTTTTACGCCGGTGATGGCACCGAACCACCGCACGTCCATATAGAACGTGATGACTGTGAGGCGAAGTATTGGCTCGATCCTGTCCGGCTAGAGCGCAGCCGTGGTTTCAACAGAAAAGACATCAACCGAATCCGCGAATTGATCGAGAGCAATCGGGATCTGCTTTTGGAGGGCTGGAATGAATACTTCCGTGGTTGACGGTCATGAAGCTCTAGCTACCCGCGTCGAGGTGGGTGAAGATACGCTAGCTGTGGAATTGGCTGATGGCCGTACGATTGCCGTGCCACTTGGCTGGTATCCCCGCCTGGAACACGCTACGGCCGAAGAGCGGAAAGCTTGGCGTTTAGTTGGAGGCGGTCGAGGCATTCATTGGCGCATGATCGACGAGGACATTAGCGTGGGTAATCTGCTTGCAGGTCAGCCATCGGCTGAGAGTCAAAGTTCTTTCAAGCAGTGGCTAGCAGGTCGAGTCTAACCTAGTCGCAAACGCGATGGCAAGGAATTGAATCACTTCACCGTAGCTGGTGCCGACAAGAAGTTTGTTCCCGCCAAGGCAATGATTGAGGGGAACGAAGTGGTGGTGAGCGCCGACGGCGTATCGGAAATCACCTATGATGCGATTAACTTGCATTCCGCTTGGGCTGAATTCAGTCGATTGCGCCCTGAACCGCTTGATGTCGAGGGCGTATGCAATTGAAAAATGGTATGTCAGTTATCCGATGAAGCCTGTTCTCCACCCTGAATCGAACAAAGGCTGCGGTAACTTGTGATGTTCGCGCTTTCTCGGACAAACCGTACGGAGGCATCCGCCAAGGCAAATTGCGCGCCACCTGAATGAAGCGATCGGAAAGAATAAACATTGGGCCAATCGGAAATGGCGTACGCGGCACCATTCGCCTGTTTTGAGTTAATGGCAATCCCACATGTTCCTACGGCATTGTTGCTGTATGGCCATGAGACATGCTGATTCATGGCGCCGACATCTTCGCCTAGCATCAGGGTGTTGCTGGTTCCGTCTAGAATATCCGTGAGTTTGAGTTTGCGAAGATAATCACCACGGAAAAACATGCCATTGCCATTATTGATACCCGAATGGCTCGTGGTTCCAACTGGACCAGAGAATGGGCCGTTGGGTGTCCCCGACAGCCACCTTGCTTCTCCGTCTCCCCAGTTGCCTCCCGACACTCCTTTGTAGCTTGTAAGTCCGACAGTAGTGCCGATATTTGCGGCATCGGTGCGGGTGGCGGGAGTGATGTCACTGGGGCAGCGAATCGACTTGATGGGAGTTGCGATTGCCGCAAGCACTGTCGCATTGGCGTCCAGATTGGTTAAGTCGCTGACATCGGCTTGTTTGAAAAGAGCTTCTTGTTCGATGTAGGGCAATACCCGTGCAAGCCAGCTCCATCGCGGAGCCGAGGTGCCGCAGCAACTTTGTCCTTGTGTCGTAAAACTACGAGATCCGTTGTGCGGGAGACTGCCCATCGAGTCGCCATAGCTGTGTACGGCAATAGCCAACTGTTTGAGATTGTTGCCGCAACTCATTCGATTAGCAGCCTCGCGGACCTTTTGGACGGCTGGTACCAACAAGCCTATCAACACAGCGATTATGGCAATGACAACAAGTAACTCGATGAGTGTGAACCCTTGGCGATGAGAATTGCGCATATAATGACTCCAGAATGAGAATGAAATCAGGGTTTGGATGAGAGTGACAGGTCGTAGTTGGCGGATGGCACTTCGATGTGAATGGCGGGCTTGTCCATTTTGGCGTAGCGTTTGGGAATAAGAGATTTTGGCGCCGCTGATGGATTATTGGGATCGATGTCTTCGTAAGCAGTGAGCAGCACTGCAAATTTTCCTTTGGGCGAACCAGATCGATTTTTGGTCATAACCTTGAAGGTTCCGTCAGCCTCAATGGTGGCATAGGGCTCATCCTTGCATGCTGGATCCACCGGCCGCAGGGAAATACTGCCACGTTTTAATGGCATACCATCAATGGTGACTTTGCCAGTGACGGCCGGAAGGTTGGCTTCGCCTGAGCACCCGCAAATCATGAGGAAAATCAGAAATAAGATCAGAAACCGGAAAGGCATAAAAGCCTCCGTTGCGAAACACGGAAAGAAAGATGAGCGATCGCATGAGCATACCCATGCGGTAGGATGAATCAAGCAAAAATGGTTGGTTCTTGCTTACTCTGAAAGATTGGCGCAAAAATCTCGCCTAATTATTGCGCAAAACGCTTCTGGCAAATTGCGATGTGGTTAGGTGGGAGCGGAGTTAAAATCCTATATCTGCTGGACAAAATCCCACCAGTTAATTCGTGATGACCGCGCATGTTTTTTTAACGGGACGACAGCCGCCTTTGATTGGCCATTCAATCCATCTTGCCCCGCGCTGCACGTGGTAGCCTGGTGAGTGTTTTGATAAAATCATTCAATGCCTCCTGCCCACTCTGTTCAGGACCCTGCCATGAATGCTGCATCCCCCCTGATTTTCGATGTGCACCTCGATCTTGCCATGAACGCGCTGGAGTGGAACCGCGACTTGCGGTGGCCGCTGGAGAAGATCCGGCGTTGGGAATCCTCCATGAAAGACCGGGTGGACCGCGGCAATAACTCGGTGTGCTTTCCGGAAATGCGCCGTGGGAATATCGGTCTGTGCGTGGCAACGCAGATTGGCCGCTACTCGCCATATTTCCACAAACTGCCCGGCTGGAATTCGCCGGAACAGGCGTGGGCCCAAACGCAGGGGCAACTGGCCTGGTACCGAGCCATGGAAGAAACCGGCGAAATGGTGCAGATTCGGAACCGCGCCCAACTAGACCAGCATCTTGCCTTATGGCTGAACTGGTCCGCTGCATCTGCTAGTCCAGTTGGTTCTTCCTCCGTTGTGCATGCAGGGAAAAAGCTGCCCATTGGCTACATTTTGAGCCTTGAAGGTGCCGATTCCATGATTACGCTTAAGCACCTTGAAAGGAGCTACGCCGATGGCCTGCGCGCCATTGGCCCAGCGCACTACGGCCCGGGTCGTTACGCTCATGGCACCGACGCCGAGGGGCCGCTCACGCCTCAGGGGCGCGAGTTGCTGAAGGAGATGCAGAAGCTTGGCATGATCCTTGATGCCACGCACCTGTGCGACGAAGGCTTTTGGGATGCGATGAATCATTTCGATGGGCCGGTCTGGGCCAGTCACCAGAACTGCCGGGCACTTGCTCCATGGAACCGTCAATTCGCGGACGATCAGATCAAGGCAGTCATTGAACGCGGTGGTGTTTTGGGCATGGCGTTTGACGCCATCATGATGGTTCCCGGATGGGTTCACCTGCGCAGCAAGCCATCTGACTTTCAATTGCGGATTGAACGGATCTGCGATCATATCGACCACATTTGCCAGTTGGCAGGCAATGCGAAGCATGTAGGCATTGGTACCGACCTTGATGGCGGGTTTGGAACAGAACAGATGCCCATGGACATGGATTCCATCGCTGATTTGCAATCGCTGCCGGTGTTGCTGGCAAAACGAGGATATTCGCTCGAGGATATTGAAGGAATCATGTGGCGTAATTTTGTGGAGTTTTTGCGCGCATCATGGAAGTGATGCGGGCCGTGGTGCGAACGATCTGTCTGGCGCGTGATGTTTATTATGCGATCCATGAATAATGTGCCCGTTTCGGCGAAAAGCATAGTAGTTATGTTCGGCATCAACCATAACAAGGGTGCTTTATGCTTGGAGCCATTGCGGGCGATGTGATTGGATCTGTTCACGAGAGGACTGGCGGCAAGAGCAAGGACTTTCCTCTTTTTGTTGAGTATAGCCGTTTCACTGACGATTCGGTGCTGACAGCAGCCGTCGCCGAGCAGTTGCTGCGCGGTGGCCATTATGTGGATCTGTTCCATCGCTATTACAACAGATTTCCTCGAGTGGGTTTTGGGGGTGCTTTTATTCGTTGGGCCGACCAAGGCATTCGGGAGCCTTACAACAGTTTGGGCAACGGTTCAGCCATGCGAGTCAGCCCCGTTGGGCTGGCGTTTGACACGTTAGAAGAGGTCATGGCCCACGCGAAAATCAGTGCCGAGGTCACCCACAATCACCCCGAGGGAATCAGCGGAGCCCAAGCGACCGCGGTTGCCGTTTTTTTAGCTCGAACGGGGCGCTCGAAGGTAGATATCAAATCGCATATCGAGGAAAAGTTCGGTTACGATCTTTCTGGTCGCCTTGATGATATTCGTGAAGACTACGCATATTCTGTAACGTGCGCCGGATCTGTTCCCCAATCGATCGTGGCATTCCTTGAGGCGGATGATTTCGAAGGTTCCGTTCGGAATGCCATTTCACTTGGCGGCGACGCGGACACCATGGCAGCCATTGCGGGTAGCATAGCCGAGGCATTTTACGGGGAGGTGCCTGAACTCATTCGTAACGAAGTGGTGTCTCGCCTGCCTGTGGAGTTAAAAGATATACTAAATGAGTTTTATGCTCGATTCGGGCGTGGTTTTCGCGTTCGTTGATTCCTGAAAGGCCTCCAAACGTTGTTTGGAGGCCTTGTGTTTTCTTTTACTCGAATCTTGGCATTTCTTGACGCACCAACTCGTTGGCGTGGTGTAGCGATGCGAGTGTTCCCGCGTCTGTCCAGTAGCCGGGCATTTCCCACGAAACCAGTTTGCCTGTACGAACATAATGGTTGTTGACATCGGTGATTTCGAGTTCACCGCGGCCGCTTGGTTTAAGGGTGCGAATCACTTCGAAGACTTCAGGAGGGTAGGAGTAGATCCCTGCAACCGCGCAATCGCTTTTGGGGTTGGCGGGTTTCTCTTCGATGCCCACGATGCGGCCATTTGAAAGTTCCGCCACACCATAGCGGCCTGGATCGGGCACGCGCTTGATCATGACGGCAGCATCTTCTGGTCTGGCGCGAGTCAGTTCGATGAACTCGGTCAGTGGGTCGGCAAAGATGTTGTCACCCAGAATCACCACAGAGCGGGCGTCTTTGCAGAACTGCTCGGCTAGGCTAAGGGCTTGGGCGATGCCACCGGCCTCGTCCTGCACACGGTAGGTAAGTCTGCATCCGAATGATTTGCCGGAACCAAACAGTTCCACGAAATCGCCCATATGTTCGGTGCCTGAAACCAGAAGAATGTCCTGAATTCCTGCCCCCACCATTTTCTTAAGAGGGTGGTAGACCATCGGATATTCGCCAATGGGCAGAAGATGCTTGTTGGTGACCCGAGTGAGTTCGCCTAACCGAGTACCCTTGCCACCCGCGAGAATCACGCCACGAACGGGCATAGTCATGGTCTCATTCCTCCAATAGTGGCCACAGTATTACGTTAACCTACCTGAAAAGGTAAAGGGGAGCCCGAATCGGGCTCCCCTTGAGGATCGGTTAGTGCTTGCAACCGGTTATCAGTTGCGCCACCACTTGCGGCAGTCGTGCAGCATGCCCTTGTGGCATGGCATAGCCATTGGTTCCTGGCACGGTTCAATGGGCATCAGGAACTTTTCCACCCGCTGGCAGGTTTGCGTACCGCAAACAGCTTCCATTTTGCAGGTGGTGTGGGGAACCTGACGCACGCATTCCTCGGCCACCATTTTGCAGGTGGTGTGAGGTACCTGGCAGCAGCGCTCCTCGTATTCCATACGGCAAACGGCCTTCCTGACCGTGTGACAGCGTTCCTCAGGCACCATCTTGCAGACGGTGTAAGGTTCGTTCACCACACGTTGTTCCGTGTGCATCACGCACTTCTGGCAGGTCACCATCTTGGTTTCCTGGTATGGGATCATCTTGCATACCGTGTACTGCACTTCCCGAACGTGCTGTTCGGCACGCATGCGGCAATGGGTCTGCTTGACCATGTGAACATGTTCCTGCTGAACCATCTTGCACACCGTGTAGTTGATCCGGCGAACATGTTGCTCGGGCACCATGACGCACTTCTGGCAGGTCACCATGTGGGTTTCCTGGTGCGGGATCATCTTGCACGTCGTGTAGCACTGTTCACGCTGATGCTGTTCACGAACCATGGTGCAGTGGCGGCGAACGACGTTTTCCACCACTTCTTCAGGTACCATCTTGCAGACCGTGTAAGGGACTTGCTTGCAAATGGTTTCCGGTACGATCTTGCAGGTGGTGTATTCCACCATTCTGCACGTTTCGCGGGGGACCATGCGGCATTCCACTACTTCGCGCTCTTCAATGGCTGGTTCCCAAACCTTGCGGCATACCGTGCGGCCGGGAAGCTGAACCTTTTCGCACACCACTTCGCCGGGGCAGTAGAACGACCGGCAGGTGCATGGATCGAACACGCAACGGCCAGCCGTGTGATGCTTCCGCGTCACTACCGGACCTGCTTCGTGAATCTCTTCCGTGCGCCATGAGCCTGTGCACACCTGTACCTTGCGGACCGTCTGCACTGGTTCCATCACGGTGCAACTGATCTGGCGCTGGTGCTTTTCCTGAACCGTGTGGTAGCGAACTTCGGTCACATCCATGACGCGCTGTTCCTGAACCGGACGGCAAACCGTGCGTCGAACCTGTTCCACAGTTTCGTGCATCACGGGCTTTTCAACCACATACGGGATAACCTGACGGTGGGTTTCGTACACTGGCTGGTACCGGGTCGTGCATACAGGCACCTGGTAGCTTTGCATGACGGGACGCATGACCGTGTAGGCTTCATCCTTGAAGCGTTGTTCGTACACCGGGTGATTGGTCACGGTGCGAACGGGATGCTGCGTCTCGTAATACTCGGGCTTGCAGACCGTGTAGGGAATTCGCTGAACACGTTGCTCGTACTCTGGACGGCAATGAGTGGTGGTGACAGGAACCTGGTACGTTTCCATGACAGGCTTGGCAACGGTGTAAACCTGCTGGCGCACATGCTGTTCAAGCATGGGCTTCATCACGGTTTCGCGCACCACCTCGTCGTGGTACTCCACCACGGGACGGGCGACCGTGTAACGTTTTTCCACATAGGTGGTTTCGGTTACAGGGCGCATGACCGTGTAGTGTTCTTCCTTCATGCAGGTTTCGTAAACAGGGCGGTAGCGAACCACCGGCTTTTCTTCGGTCACCACGCGTTGGCAAACGCGATAGCGAACAGGCGAGCATTGTTCGGTTACCACGCACGCTGGCGGGTAAGAGCAGGCGCCGCAGTGCGAGGCCTGTGCGGAAAGCGGAAATCCGATGGCAAGCAAGGCGAGGCTCGCCAAGATCCGCATCGGTCGGATCGTCAACATGGTGTCACTCCCGGAGAGAACCCGCACGTGCGCCAGAGGAACGCCCGACACGAGTCTGCTCAGTCAACCTATTTTGCCTGCACCCCGCCTTGGGGTGGTATGTGAGTTGAGGGATTCTGGGTGGTATTGTGAAATTCAAGCTGTCAGAGACTGCGCCATCAGCGCTTTCCGCACAACCCATTCAATCTGAACAAGGGGCCACATTTCCCGTGTTTTTAGCTAATTGATGCCGTTTTTACTCAAGACACTCCTCTTTCACGTCCGATCTGAATAATTGAAATGGGGAAATGAACATGCTGAATGATGTGACCGTGGAATACTCGAAGCGCGAACTACTGTTGGCCCGTGTACCTCAACCAGGCTTTTGGCGGTTGAATGAGACTGGCGGTGTACTCGGCCGGGACGAAAACGCTGACATTGTGCTAAAAGAATCAGAAATCAGCCGCCATCACTGCCGTTTTCTGGCGTTGCATCACGGTTGGTTGATCGAGGATTTGGCAGCAACCAATGGCACCCGACTGAATGGCGTGCCAGTGATGAGAGCCTATTTGACAACGGGCGACGTGGTTGAGGTTTCAGGGGTGAAGTTGCGTGTCAACATTGTCGAAGCTCCCGGAGCTGCGTTGAGCCGGGCCTTGGCAGGATGGTGGCCACACCAATCTGAACCTCGTCCCATGAGGCGGGCCGCTTAGCCCGTTGTTCGTTACAATACGGGTATGGCTGCACAACCGCTGGAACGTGAAGAATACATTGAACAGACTTACCTGTTCCGGGTGTTGCGGGAGCGCATGTCCCAAAACATGCCCGCACAGGAAATATTGGAGCGGATCGATCAGGAAATTCTGGCGACCACGCGCCTTCCCATGGCGGTGCAGTTTCTCTCGACTGAACTGAAGCACACGGGGTCGTTAGCGTCTGGATTTCTGCAACTGGCTCACTATTTCACGGGGTTTCAGGCACATGTGATGGCCTGCTCCGAAAATGAGCAACTCAAGTTCCAAACCGAAACGGCTTTGTTGATTCTGGAAAGGGAGGCGGGGTACCGCGCCGCTGGCGCCACGCCGCAAGGATTGTTCATTTATCAATTTGAATGTTTGGCGCGCAATAAACTTGGGTATGACATGGGCCTGGCGCGCATGGCAGTGGACCCGCTTTACCCGGAGGATTGGCATCGTTTTGTGCTGGATTTGCGATCGCAGGTGGGGCTTTTGGATTTTGCTGATATTCTTTATCTGCGTTCAAGCGCTTACTTGGCCGATCAGCATCGGCTAGATTCCGATTACGAACCAGCCCGCCCCGTGCTGTTCGGAGACAAGGAAGGGCGCATTGCCAAAGCGAACCAAGGCCGGGATCCGCTTTACCTGTTCGCAGCGTTGCAGAGACAACTCAATTATCCGATGGTTCCCAAAGTTCAGCACACAGACTCACTTGTCAACTCGGTGCTGACGCTGCAAGCCCGTATCCGTGATCTGGAAACACGCATCAAACTGGTGGAGGGAGAAGTGCGGGGGCAGATAGACCTTCAGCATTTGAAGGAGTTTGGCAAACCCGAAATTTACGGTGGAACGGCAGATTTCGGGTTCTGATTGTCCTGTATGAAACAGCTTAGGCAGAAGGCATACGGTCGGTGAACGTCCGCAGGATTTCGTACAGATCGGTTGTGATGACCACTTCGTCGTCCACGAAATCGCGAAGCCAAGCAAAGTTATTCCTGTGAAGCAGTGCCAGAATCGGCAGCAGGTCGCCAAGGCAAACGCGGACGGTAGCAGGCTGTGCGGCGCTGTCGTCGTCTGGCTGCTGATACAATTTAAGCGCTGAATCCATGGCTTCACCTGTGTCATAGGTCGTGGAGCCTAGCCTTATCAGGCAGGCCCTCACGTCGCACTAAAGGCATCGACCATAGTTGGGGCTCGACTTCTCAAAAAATACACAGAACGGACGGATCTGTTCTGGATCGTATGTTAAAGCCGGTACGGACTGTGCCCTGATTCCCGTGGAACACCATGACCTCGCGCATAACCATTCTGGGCTCCGGTGCCTGGGGCCTTGCCATGGCCCAGTTGATTTCCCAAAGGCCTGCGGGCAATGTTGCCTTGTGGTGCCATCGCGTCACCACGGCGGAACTTCTGCGCCAGCACCGGGGTAATCCGCTTTTGCTGCCGGGGGTCAGGCTTTCAGATTCTGTTGCCATCGAAACCGAAGCCTCGAGTGCCTTGGAAGGGTGCGAGCTTCTGCTGGTTGCGGTACCCACCGCGTACCTTGCTGGTGTCCTCAAAATGTGGGCCGCATCAATTCCTGCTGGGCTGCCTGTTGTCAGCATGGTGAAGGGGATAGAGCAGAACACATTCTGCATGCCCACGGCCATGATTGCCCGGGAGTGGGGAGCGCGCCCGCTAGGTGTGTTGAGTGGTCCCAGCCACGCCGAAGAGGTTGCGCGCGGTTTACCCGCGGCCGTGGTCGTGGCATCGGAGGATCCAGATCTCGCCAAGATGGCTCAGGAACGGATCATGACCGATCGATTCCGCATTTACACCAACAGCGACCGCCTTGGGGTTGAATGGGCCGGAGCGCTCAAAAACGTTATCGGCATTGCCGCCGGCATTTGCGACGGCTTGTCACTGGGGGACAACGCCAAAGCAGCACTGATGACGCGCGGTCTTGCTGAAATGGCGCGAAGCGGGGTGGCGCAAGGGGCCGATCCTTCAACCTTTGCCGGCTTGGCTGGAATGGGCGATCTGCTGACCACCTGCTTCAGTCCGCATGGGCGCAATCGGAGATTTGGGTACAGCATTGGTCAGGGTGAAACACTGGAAAAGGCGCTGGGGGGCGGGGCGCACGTCGTTGAAGGCGTGAATACCGTGCGTGCCCTGATTCCTTTGGCTGAGTCGATCGGGTGGGACATGCCTATTTGCCGCGCTGTGCACGATGTGTTGTTCAGTGGTGTTTCCCCGAGGGAGGCCGTTGAGGCGTTGCTGGTACGTGCTCCCCGATCGGAAACATCCGGATCGAAACGAGGTACCCGGTGAAAAGCAGCAAGGCTCTTAAGGAATGGGCTTCAACGTGCCAGTCTTATTTGGAGGGTGAGCCACTTTTGCTGTTGCGCAAGGGTGGCGTGGGAGATGCGGGGCTGGAACGTCCAGATGGTTTGTTCTGGCTTGTTCCCACATGGTTGCACCAGCAGGAGCAGGACTTGCGCCCCGAGGCGCTCGGCTTACTGGAAAGGTCGGCGGGTTTGAAATCACCGCCCGGTACCCTGCACCTGAGTCTGGCAGCGCAACTATATGCGGGCTGGGAGGTTACCGATCCTTCGGTTTTGCCGGCGCTTGATGCCCATCATGCCATGACGCCTGAGACGGTTTTGAAGCGATTTAACTACCGGCAACCCGGTTTGAATGCTTGGTTGTTGAGGGTATGGCAGACGCAGGCCCCCGTTTCAATGCTTTGGAACCCAGCTTGGGATGGGTGCGTGAGTTGGATGAACTTGGATGTCCCTGTTGAGGCGCCACCGGGAACGAGTCCTGTCGCCGATGAATCGAAACTAGACGCGATGTATCATCGCCTCGCCGCGCTATTGGGCACCCCGCAGGTTGGTCCAAGTGCGGCACGTGGAGTTGAATTGCCATGACGCTTTTTCTGGCCTGTCTTTCTTTCCTGATCCCGGCCGAAATGCCGGTGCTTGGTGCCGTAAGGCAGGTTGACCCCGTTTTGTTGGCAACGGCGCGACAGTTGGAAGGGCGCGTGGCGTACGGAATTTATATTTCGGGGAAAAGAGTGGGTTTTGAGATTGAAGACACCTCTGTGGTTCTTTGGCAGGGTGCCTTGGCTTTGAGGCAGGTTACCGACAGCGATCTCGATATACGCATTGAGAATACCCGTAACCGCATGCTCAGCCGGGAAACCTCGATCAATGCGCTCTATGGAGATGGCCCCGTTGTTTTCTACAAGGCTTCCATCGACGAGGCAGGCGAGCGCGTCGAGCGCCATGCGGTTGAAAATGCCAAGGGTGGCTTGCGGCTGACCACGCAACGCCGTGGTCGCACCGAAAACAGAGATATCGATTTCCCCAAGGCGAACCTGCGAGACAGCGCGCTTTATCTGGCTTGGCTGAAAAAAGTACCAGCCGTTGGCGCGCGTTTGAATTCATGGTCGTGTTCGTGGGATAAAGACAATGTCGATGCGCCTGTTGTTCGCATGGTGCGCAGCGGTCTTAGTAAAGGCACTCCAGCGGTCTTTCAAGTAGAAGAGCGGGTTGATGGCGCGGTGACTTTGGTGGATACAACGCCAACTGGCGATGCCGTGCGCCTGCGGATTGGGCCCATGGATTTGCGGATAGAAGACGAGCTTAAGGCTCGCATGCTCGAACGTGGCACAGTGGATCTGATGGATGCAGCCTCAGTGGCCTTGAATCGGGATTTGGGCGATCCGCGCACAGTCGATCGCTTGATGCTGAAAGTAGTGGGGCTTGAAGATTTTGTCCCGCCAGTGGATTCGCGGCAGAAAGTCGAGCCGCTTGGTGCCGGCCAGTGGCGGGTTACTCTCGAACGTGACATTGCACGGGCTACCGGCCAGCCTTTGCCAGCTACCGAGCGTGCGACCATGGTGAGTCCAACAGTGGCCATTCAATCGGCAGATCCCAAGGTGATTGCCTTGGCCAAAAAATGGGGCGCCAACGAGAAGAGGCCAGCGGAATTGGCTGCAAATCTTTGCCGTGGCGTTTACAAATACCTGAAAAAAATCCTCGGAGCCAACAGTGAAGATGCGCTCACCATCATTGACCGCCGGGAAGGCGATTGCACCGAACACACACTGCTGTTCGTGGCTGTAGCGCGCGCCGCAGGGCTGCCAGCACGCGAAGTGGGTGGACTTGCCTACGGGCAGGTAAAGGGAAAGCCGGTTCTCGCTTGGCACGCATGGCCTGAATACCACGATGGTAAGCAGTGGCGGGCGGTTGATCCCACCTGGAATGAACCAGATGGCGTGGACGGTACTCACTGGAAGCTATCGGTAGGTGACCGCGATGCGGCATGGCTGAACTTGATGGGGAAATTAAAAGTAGAAGTTGAGAAGGTTGAGACGCGGTAGCACTCTTGCCAACATAGAGCGTCTTCAACGTGTTATGGAATTGTGAAGAGGGTGCGTCTGTGCTTGCGGCGCATTCACTTCGTGGCCATGATGAAATGAAGCAAGATCGTTTGGGGACGTCATGTCCTTACTGTCAGGAGCCAAGAACATGGGTGCTCGAATGATGAGGCGGACATGGGGCGCCTTGGCCCTGATAACCATGCTGGCCGGCATGACGGCTCGAGCCGATTACATCATCATTCAAGTCAATCTGAACGGCGAATACAAGCCGCTGGGGGGCAACATGGCAGCGGCCGGTGGACTTCCCGGTGGCATGCCTGCTGGTGAGGGTGGTATTGGCGAAGGCGGCAGCGGCATGCCGCCCGGGGGAATGATGCCCGGCGGCATGAGGCCGGGTGGAATGAAGCCAGGCGCCGGTGGCGAAGGTAGCGCCGGCTCGGTAGTTACTGTTGCCCCCCCCGAATATGTCTTTGTGGTGGTGGAGATTACAAAAATCGATCTCTACAAAGAAGTGACTGCTGCCGTGGGGACCTCCGTTTACCGGGTTGTTACCACCGCCGGTTCCGGATTTGCCATGAATTACGATAGTAATCCTGTGTTCACGGCGTTTCTGAAAGATGAAAACGGCGCAACCATGCAAGCAGTCGACAAAAGACTGGGGCGATTTCTTACCACCCTTGGAACACGCGGCAAATCGAAACAAGAAGAAAGCCTCGAATCGTCGATGTGGGCCCTCCAGCACGGTATGCTCAAACGATTCGAAGAGGGCATGACCGATCTGCGCAAGGACGCTAAGAACAAGGCCCCTGCTGTTGCTATCTGGGCCAATGTTTCCAAGTCTCTCGAAGCGTCGCCTCCTGCCAATCCGGTCGTTGAATCGATGCGTCAGCGATTTCCGGAAAGCCGCCAGCAAATAGATGGCAAATACTGCACGATTATTTCTGACAAGCCTGCGCAAACTATTGAAGATGTCCGCAAATTGGCTTCCCAAATCGATGACCAAGTTCGCTCCACTTATGCATGGTTTGCCTACCACGGCATTCCCATGAAACCACTCAAGCAAAAACTTCTGATTGTGATGGGAGAACGCGCTGTCCCGCGCCCGGGCGAAGAGCGGTTTCCAGATATTGGCGGAGCCACGAATCTGAATGGTGCCACCTATTCTATTCAGCAGACAATGGTGAATGATCCGCATCTGCGCAACATTCAGCAGCGCCTCAAACAGTACAGCCTCAAGGGGTGGAACCTGTCCAAATTGATCAAGCTTGAAGCGAAGAGCTATCCAGACATTATGTCTCCTACAGGTCTGGATTTGCCCAAGCTCAGCGACGTGGCCTACGTTTCCATGCTCAATGTCGCCTCCGAAGCGATGCGCGCCGAAACTGAGCGCTCGACCCGCACCTTCCTTATCGGCAACCAGATGCTACCCTTGGTGGGCGATCTTCCTGACGGCGTGATTCCTCCAGCATGGCTTGAATTTGGTATGGGCGCTGCATTCCAAACCCCTACCGCGACGCCTTGGACCACATTGGGGATGGGGCATTCGGTGTATCTGCCTCTTTACAAGGAGATGAGCCGCACCAAGAAGCTGGAAGCTTCCCCGGTGGACGCGCTGCGGAACACTGTTCGCGACACCTATTTCCGCCAGGCAGCCAATATTCCGGCAGACAAGACACTGGCGGGCAAGGCTCGCGCCACCGCTTGGGCCTTTTTCTACTACGCGGCTCGGAAGCAGCCTGTTGCCCTTCAAGCCTACTTCAAGGAATTGGCCCAGTGCCCCCGCGATATTGAGCTTTCCGAAGAAGTTTTGTGGGGATGTTTCGAGCGGTCGTTCCTGAAAGACCGCAAACTGCCAGATTTAGCCCGGGAATGGGATACCTATATGCGGCAAGAACCTCTTGAAGGGGAGCGTATGTTTACCCAGATCCGCGCCGCGCAGGAAGAGTATGGGTTTGAGCGCGCAACTGATGCTCGCCGCAATGCACTGATGTCTGCCAACGGTTTGCTCTTCAGCAACTCCGCCATCATTCAGGAAGCCATCAAGACGGGCATGAGTGGTGCGGGTGTTGGTGGTTTGGGCGGTATGCCTCCGGGCGGAATGTCCGGTGGCGGCGAGGGAGAGGAAGGCAGCCGCTGACTGCTTCCAACCCCCCATTGCCGGTTGGATCGAATCCTCCTGCTTCATTCTGCTGCACCCGCCGTGTCGAATTTGCCGACACAGACATGGCGGGTATTGTGCATTTCTCTCGCTATTTTCTGTGGATGGAGCAGGCGGAGCACGAATTTTTGGATTCGCGCGGCCTAGGTGTAATGGTTGAACACAACGGAAACCGGTACGGACTTCCGCGTGTGAGCGCGTCCTGTGATTATCTCGCCCCAGCGCGCTACCGCGATATTCTTTCCATCGGCGTGAGTGTCGTGGAAATCGGCAGGTCTTCGATACGGTACGTGTTTGATTTTGTGGTGGCTGGGAAAACCGTGGCTCGCGGTGCCATTACTGTTTGTTTCTGTGCCATCACGCCATCTGGAATTGCCTCGCATCCTTTGCCGGACTGGTTTCGCGAGAAGTTGGGGAACGGCGCATGACCGCAGACTCCAACTATCTGGAAAGGTTGATGTTCGATCTTGCCCGGCGCATGCCTTCAGCAGGTTCTGCATTCAGAGAGCGGCACGGGTACTGGTTGCTGCGCCAGATGTTGCCTTCCGGGGCTTTTGCCGATCGTGAAGGTGAAGCGGATCTGTATTATACAGCATTCGGATTGCGCGGCTTGGCGGTGCTTGGTTACCTCGAAGGCAAAGTCGCTGATCGCGCTGCCGCGTGGTTGCGGTCGCAGCGGGAATCGCATGCCAGTGCGGTGGACCTTCACGCTTTTCTGCAAGCTCGCACGCTTGTGGTGACGGCAGGAACAGAGGATCCGCTGGCAGGAGTCACCCACGGTTGGGAAGACAGGGTGTGCACCTATCTGCGTTCGGTGCGGGCTCCCGATGGCGGCCATGGGAAAACCCCGAACCCCACCACGGGAAGCACTTACCATACATTTTTGGCCTTGCTGTGCCACCAAATGATCGACCGCCCGGCGGAAGACCTGCCCGCGGTACTGGCATTTTTGGATTCTCGCCGCCGCGAGGATGGCGGGTATGTCGAAGTCAAAGCCATGCGCCGCAGTGGCGCCAATCCAACGGCAGCGGGAGTCGGGTTGGAACAGATGCTCCGCGGTGGTTTGGCGGGACAAGCAAAAGACCGCACGATTGAATTTCTGACGGGACTCTCGGGTTTTGATGGTGGCTACCGTGCCAATAGCCTGATTCCCGTTTCGGACCTGCTTTCCAGCTTTACCGTGGGCTGGACATTGTCGCGCATGGGGGCCGGAGCCAAACTCGACCGATCGGCCCTGAAAAGATTTCTTGAATCTGCGGAAGATCAAGCCGGTGGATTTGGCGCTGCCGCGTGGGACGCGGGCCGTGATGTCGAATACACTTTCTATGGACTGGGTCTTTCAGCCCTGGCGCACTCCCCGGAAGCTTGATACATGACGGCGTTGCGCGTTCAAAACGTAGTGAAGGCATTTCCAGCCCTGTCGGGCCCGGTACCTGTTTTAGCGGGTATCGACCTAACCATGGAACCCGGTGAAGCCATGGCTTTGACGGGCCCATCCGGCTCGGGCAAAAGCACGCTGCTGCATGTTCTTGGAGCTCTGGAAAAATCGGACAGTGGTTCCATTGATTTGGATGGAATCGACCCGTCGGCGCTGAACTCAGATGCGCTGGCAGATTATCGCAACAGCAAGATCGGTTTTGTGTTTCAAGACCATCACCTTTTGCCCCAGTGCACGGTATTGGAAAACGTTCTTTCTCCAGGCTGGGCCAAAAAACGGTCTCACACTGAGGCAATAGCACTCGAAGCACGGTCGCGGGATCTGCTGCATCGCGTAGGACTGGGGTCCCGGCTCGATCACCTGCCCGCGGCGCTTTCAGGTGGAGAACGCCAACGCGCAGCCGTGGCGCGTGCGCTCTTGTTGAAGCCACGCCTTGTGCTGGCAGACGAACCAACGGGTAACTTGGACCGTACTTCGGCCTTTGCCGTGGCTCGCTTGCTCCTCGACATGATTGCCGCTGAGAATGCCATGCTGATAGTGGTCACCCACAGCATGGAAATAGCCGGTTTGTTTCCCCGTCGTTACCGGATGGAGGATGGCAGGCTGGCGCCCGCCTAAGCCATGACATCCCTTGCCCTTATACGAGCCGGATTGACGCGTCACGGCGTGGCGCATGCCGCCGCCGCCATTGGCGTGGCTGTTGGCGCCATGGTACTTGCTGGCGCCTTGCTGCTGGGTTCCTCGCTGCGTCAGAGTCTACAAGCATCGGCACTTGGCCGTTTGGGCTGGGTTGATCGCGTGCTTGTGGCAGAACGGCCATTTCGCGCGGCATTGGCCGATGGTTTGCCCGGTAGAGTGGCCCCCGTGCTTGTAGCTCGGGCTTCGGTACGCGTAACCGGTGGTTCGGTGCTGGGCAAAATCACCCTGATGGGTGTGGATGATCGCTATTTCGGAGCGGACGGTCCTCCCACCGGTTGGCCAGGCGACGGCTTTTGGATCAATGAAGACCTTCAGAATGCCATAGGAAATAATGCTGCGCGATTGTCGATAACCGTTGGCCCTGCCGGGAGCGGCCCGCCGCGTGAATCGTTGCTGGGGCAGGCGGAAGACGCAACCGCGCCGTGGGAAGCCCCGGTTGCCGGTTGCCTAAATGGGTTGATGTCGCATTTCAGTATTTCAGAGGGCGTGGGCCCCTCCAGACTGGTTGTCGTGCCGCTGGCGAAGCTTCAGGAACGCCTCTCGCAGCCCGGTCGGGCCAATGCCTTGCTAGCCGATGGCGCAGCAGGGCTCGATTCAGCACTTT
This sequence comes from Candidatus Kuenenia stuttgartensis, assembly GCA_945875585.1. Taxonomy (GTDB): domain Bacteria; phylum Planctomycetota; class Planctomycetia; order Gemmatales; family Gemmataceae; genus REEB421. Next base: position 37,367 of record CAMCLK010000028.1, read on the forward strand.
CCGGAGCAATTCAGGCTGAAGATCACGGCCTGGTCTTGCGCACGCCTTCGTCGCGCGCGGCCGATCTGTTTTCCCGTTCCACGCGAATGTCAGGCACCGCGAGGTCCGACCTTTTCCGACGACTTGCCAGATCTGAAGCCATGGCTGCTTTTGGGCGAGAAGGAGCGGTCACGGCGGGGCGGTTGGAGCATTACTACTCCCGCGACCGACGGTATATCCTTGTTGAAAGCTCGGGCCTTTACTTGAGCTCGGCGCGTGTGGCCTCGGTCGAACGCGCTGCTTCCAAGGCGGGCGTTCCAAGTGCCCCGGTGTTGGTTCACCTGGCCAATGCCATTGCTGAAACTGGTGGCAATGGGCGACAAATTCCTTATTCTGTAGTTGCAGCCACGCGCCCGGTCTTGGGGTTGACACCACCAATAACCAATCTTGGCGACGATGGTATCGCCATTGTGGATTGGAAAGATTCGCCTCTAAACGATCTGAAAAGCAATAGTGTCTTGGAAGTGCGCTACTACCCGGTAGAATCGGGCGGATCGCCACGAGAGGCTGCTCCAGCACGTTTCACAGTGAAGGCACATATCAAACAGGAAGGTATGGCGATTGATCCCGCTATGGCCCCGGAATTTCCGGGGATAACAGACCGGGCCGAAATGGGGCAATGGTCGGCTCCGTTTCCCATCGATCTGAAACGCGTTGCTTCCCACGATGAAACGTATTGGCGTGATTATCGTGCCGCACCTAAGGCCTATATCAGTTGGGAAGCTGGCCAGAGGCTTTGGGCAGGGCGGTTTGGCGATGCCACATCCGTGCGGATTGGCATTCCAGAACACGAATCGGCCGAATCCACGCTGGAAAGGTTGCGAACCGCATTGAAGCAAGAACTGGTTGCCTCCGAGAGTGGCCTGGTTTTCCGGGATACACGGGCCATCGCCTTGGCTGCTGTCGCCAATGGTTCCGATTTTGGGATGCTTTATCTGGGTTTTTCGTCATTCATCATTATGGCCGCGTTGGCATTGACGGCCTTGCTTTTCCGGTTGGGGTTGGAAAGACGCGCCACGGAGATCGGACTTCTGAAAGCGATAGGCTACACAGACAGTCATGTCCGCAATCTCTACCTGGCGGAAGGCGCCGTTGTGGCTTTGGTGGGATCTTTTATAGGTGCCTTGGCTTCAGCCATATACACACCCGCGCTGTTGGCATATTTGTCGGCAACATGGCCCGATCCATCGCTTGGCGCCTTGTTGCGTTTTTCATTGGATCCACTGGCGATGGCATTGGGTGGATTATCGGCATTCGTTGCCGGTGTTGTTGCCATTATTGTTTCGATGCGCGATCTGGTGAAAATGCAGCCACTGGCCCTGCTCCGAGGTGTGACTCGGCTTGGTGAATCCGTGGGCCCTGCGCGTTCCCGATTTGGTTGGTTGGCTGCCATTCTCACGGCTTTGGCTGGTGCGATTTTGGCAGCAGGCTCACCGTTTCTTCCGCCCGGTGAACCTCGCTCTGGCGGGTTCTTCACGGCTGGCCTTCTGTTTCTTGCAGCAGGCCTCATGGCGCTGAATGCTTTGCTGAAGCAAGTGCTGCAATGGCCGCTGCTTGCTTCCAGTTCATGGCCGCTTTTTCGCCTAGCCGCCCGCAACGCTGCACGCAGGCCCGCCCGTAGCTTGGTTACGGCCGGGTTGCTGGCTTCTGCCAGTTTTTTGCTTGTTGCAGTGGAAGCGTTTCGCCGCGAAGCGCACCCGCCTACAGACGCCGATGCCTTAGCCGTATGGGCTGAAATGGAAGTGCCCGTTCTGGTGGATCCGCGAACAACAGAAGGGCGCACGGCGCTGCTGGACGCTATTGAACGGACGTGGCGGGACGATCCCGCTGAGGCATCTCGCCGGCGGAGTTCAGCCAGTGCACTGCTAGACCGTATTTCTTTGATTCCACTCAGACTGGCCGGTGAAGGCGAGGCAGGCTGTCTGAACCTGACGCGCCCCGATCAGCCCCGAGTTGTTGCTGCTCCTGCCGGGTCTCTTACGGTTGCTGACCTGCCAGTTGCGGCCCGCATGGGGGGCGATACCAAACCGTTACCCGCACTGCTCGATGAAGTTGCGCCCGGGGCCGAGGCGATGGTGGCCGGTGAGGCCAGTGCCCTGACTTGGATTCTGAAAAAAGCCCCCGGCGATTCGCTCTGCATCAATTCGTCGGAAGACGCAGTTCGTGTGGCAGCGGCATTGCACGACGGTCCGTTCCCATCGGAACTGTTGATGGGGGAGTCTGCGTTTTTAAGAATGTTTCCGCAAACAGAAGGTTGGCGAGTGGTTCTGGTGCGTGCCGCGCCGACCGATATTCCCGAAGTATTGGCCCTGCTACGAACGGCGTGGGCCGATAAAGGCGCCGAAGTGGTGCCGCTTGTTGATCGGGTGAACAAGTATCTGGCTGTGGAAAATAGTTACCTTGGAACTTTTCAGGCGCTTGGTGGACTAGGACTGATATTGGGAACTGCGGGTCTGGCGATTGTACTACTGCGTGCAGTCTGGGAACGCCGTGGTGAATTGGCCCTGTTGGCTGCCTTGGGGTACAGGCCGGGTCGTATCACCCTGCTGGTGCTTTTGGAGTCTGCCGCATTGTTGCTTGCGGGGCTGGGTACAGGCACAATTGCCGCCTTGCTGGCGGTAATTCCTCATGGGGGGGTGAGTCGGTCCTCATTGCCGGGACTGGCACTCACTCTGTTGGCTTGTCTGGTAACGGGCCTGCTGGCAGGGGTGTTGTCGGCAGCAATGGCCCAGCGCGCCCGGGTAATTGAAGCACTTAGGCAAGATGCCTGAGCGAGGGAGAGAATTGCAATGACAGAATTGAAAACAACACAGCCGGCATCGTCCGGTCGGTGGACATGGCTGTTGTTCGTGGCCTTGGCAGGGCTTTCTTGGGGCACCTATGTGCCTGTGGTTTTTTATGGTGGCCGCGAACTGACCTCTGACCCATCCAAAATCGGTGGTCGGTTAACTTCGATCCTGTGTGTCGGCGTGGCCTATTTTGTTCTGGCAGTGCTGATTCCGCTGGTTCTCTTTTTGTCGAAGAAACATGCTTGGCCTGCTTTTAAAGCAACCGGTCTGCTTTTTTCCGGCCTTGCCGGTGTGATGGGCGCTGTTGGTGCCATTGCAGTGATCTTTGCCTCAAAAGCGGCTGTCGACGCGGCCCGGGCTGCCGGGCAGCCCGACGGCGCGTACCGCGCTTATATTGCGCCGCTGATTTTTGGATTGGCTCCTGTCATCAACACCTTGGTCAGCTTGGTGTGGCATCCCAAACCGGGCAAGCCATGGCATTTTGGAATTGAACATTTGCCTGGCTGGAAGCTGATTCTGGGGATCGTGCTTGTCGGATTGGGCGCTTTTCTGGTTCTGTATTCCAAGGAGCGCTCCGAGGTTCCCGCTGCTGTTGCCAAGCCTGTTGCCGTGTCAGTGGCTTCACCCGAATCTCCCGCAGTAACAGAGGAGTATTCGGGCCGGTTCGATTGGCTTGCCTATGTACTGGTCGCCGGGCTTGCATGGGGTACCTATGTGCCAATCGTGTTTTATGGTGGTCAGGAATTGACCGGTAAACCGGGCGAATTGGGCGGCAGGCTGATGTCGATCCTGTGCGTGGGAATGGCCTACTTTTTGCTGGCTGTTCTTGTGCCTTCGGGTCTTATGTCGAGCGGTATTACCCCTTGGCCTGCCTCCATCACGGCTAGTGGCCTGCTGTTTTCCGGAATGGCAGGTGTGGCTGGCGCGGTGGGTGCCATTTGCGTGATTTTTGCTTCAAAGTCCGCGGTTGATTCAGCCAAGGCGGCAGGTTTGCCTCCAGCATCGTTCCGCGTTTATATCGCACCCCTCATTTTCGGTGTGGCCCCGGTCATCAACACCATGGTCAGCTTGTTGTGGCATCCCAAAAAGGGAGGAGACTTTTTGCATTTTGGTCTTGAGCATCTGCCTGATCCGCTTCTGTGGGTTGGTATTGGAGCAGTAGCCTCAGGTGCATTTCTTGTTTTGTTTGCCAAAGAGCAAAGTGAAGCAGCTCCCGCGGTGAAGCCAGGAGCAGGAAAATGACGGATGAGGTTGCCGCGGCACGCGCCATTCTGGACCGTGCCGCGCCCCAACTGGCCCACCTGTGGATGATTCGCACCTTCCTCAAGCATGCTGAGGAGGTGCAGGACCACGACGATATTCTGGAAGTACCGCGCACGCTGTTCGATGCCATCCGTGCCATGGAACCTGCGATGGAAGCGGGGGACTATGTTCGGGCCCTGCATAAATTGCAAGGTAAATTCCCAAAAGTCGAAACGGTGCGTGATCTTTACCTCGCCCGATACCGTGAGATTTCAGACCATACCAACCACCAGATGGCATCCCAGTCGCTCGACGCGGCTGTAAAAGCGCTGAGTGGGATTCTATTTGGCGACAAGGCCTGATACTGCTACCTTCGGAAAACCCATCCGGGTTGCAGAAAGCGGTCCCTTAGGCAACGGGCTAAGATTTCATTGGAAGGGGCATTGCCCGGGTTAAGGGCTCCCCAAGCCCGGGCGATTTTATCTTTAATATCATCTCCAGAATTATCTAGATTGCGAATGAACGCGCCATGGTCACGTCCGGCGCGGTATTCGGGCTGCCGGGGCGGGAGTTTCAGGTAGCGGCTTGTCTGTGTCAGATCAAAATCCAGCAGAATGGTACCGTGATGCAGCAGGAAGCGCCGTTTGCGTTGCTGTGCATTGCCGGAAAATTTGAGCCCGGCTATGGCCAGATCGCATGCCCCTTCAACGGTTGCTCCAACAGCGAGGGCTGCCGCCATGCGCCGCATGATGAACTCGTAGGAGGTGCTGATACCGGCCAGCGCTGAGTTGGATTCCATATCCAAGACCAGGCTGTAAAGTAGGCACCCGCGGCCCAATAAAACCGTTCCACCGCCGCTGGAACGGCGCGCAATCGGCACTCCATCGCGGTTACAGGACTCGATATTCACATCGTCCGCAACAATACCGCCCGATCCCAAGACAACGGCATATGCGGGTACTTCCCAAAAGCGCAGAATCTCGCCCAATTCGGGAAGTTCTTCCCGTTCCATCAACAAGGCCTCGTCTGTGGCGAGGTTGTCGATCAGGTCGGGTAGGGTAAGGTCTAGGCGTTGCATGGGGCAACCTTATCGCCCTGCCGGGATAAGTCAAAACCCAGGTAGCAATTTTATGAGCCTCAGCGTGAGCAGCGGCATAAAATAAGCTCCTGCGCCCCTGTATTGGATGTCATGACAACGCCGAACTTGTTTTTATACGGATAAGCCTAAACCGTTTTGACTACATTAGTTCAGCGTCTCGCTCGAGCTGGCCTTGTTCAGATGACCAATATTATTAGGCACTTGTGTGCCCGTCAATAATTTGATGTGATAATGTACTATTTTAGCCTAATATCCCTGAAAACTCTTGGCTAACCCGTCTGCTGGGCTGCGATTGCCCTTACCTTTGCAATTCAAACTGGCCGTCAGGATAGCGAACCATAGAGATGACCGGCCCTCGACAAAACGATTGTCCACACCGCCGGATTTTATCGCGAGTCCGCTGCATCAGGTGGTTCGACGACGTAGCTTTCGCGTTCACGAGAACGGGATACATTATGCAGTAAATGTGCCGCACCGTACAGCAGGAGCCCTCCAAGAAACAGAAACCAGCTTAGCGAATGTATATCAAGTGAGTCTTTCAGGTACGGAAAACTCGGCAAAACAAAACTAATGGCTACTGCGCTCAATCCGACTTTACTGAGCGGCGTTGGCGCGGAACCTCTGAAAGGCATTGCAAGATCAGATTCATTGCGGATTCCAACGAATCTCAAGATGGTCCACAAAGTCGCGAGCGCGACGAGGCCACCGATCAAAGCGAAAGGCCATATGAAAATAAAATAAAACAGTGAACACGGAAGTATCAACACAAATAGCATAGCGCCTGGCGAGATGGCTGCCAAAATCGCTATACCACACCCGAAAGTAATCAGGCCAAGTAGTCGTCCATTTCGATCCCCTTTTCGTCCACGCGTTAACGAGATGAGACCACCAACGAGCGAGGAAAAAACAAAACCATAACCGATTAAATTCGCGTCCACTTCGGGTGGTTGATTTTGTTCTATCCCCATAACATATTTAATAGCAATCCAAGCGCCTGTATACCCACCAACGGCGGTCACGAACATTCCTAACGCTACCCAAGCATATTTCGGCATGAATTCACCTAATTTACTGTAGCCAAACTAGATTTTATACGGATTAGGCTAAACCCTGTAGACTACAACAATGCAGCCTGTCGATCGAGCTAACCTTACTAGAACAGAATTTATCCTATCAGGCACTTGTGAGCCCGTCAATCATTTGATAAAATATTATGCTGCTTTGACCTAATTCCTCTGAAAACCTTGAATTAATCCGTCTGCTGGGCTGCGAACGCCCTTACCCCCGCGAATCAAAACGTTCATGTAAATCATTGTCGTACGTACGTCGATGTGCCCCAAAAGTTCCTGCAATGTTCGAATGTCATAGCCATTAGCAAGCAAATGAGTGGCGAAAGAATGCCTGGAAGTATGGCAGGTTACCCTTATGGTCAGCCCTGTTTCCCGCACTGCTGTAGCCAAGGCTCGCTGCACCAATGCTTCGTCCATGTTGTGGCGACCTTGTTCACCCGTCTTTGGGTTGCGCCAACGATTTTCTTGAGGAAATAAATACTGCCACCGCCACTCACGGTTGGCGTTCGGGTACTTGCAGGCCAACACGTTTGGCAAATCGACGCGACCATGATATTCTTCGATATCTCTACGGCGAATTAATTCAACAATCGCCAAGTGCCTCTGTATTTGTTATAAATTAGATCCCTTTGTCATTTTGATATGGTCTTTGTCACCATTTCCTTTCCTTGGTGAACAGTGATCTCACGTCGTTGAAGTTCTAGGTATTTTACCACCAGTCGGAGCGATTCAATTAATCTAAGGGACTCTAACAAAACGGTAATAAGCGGTTCCAACAGATCATGATACATCCGATATTGAGGAAAGCCTGATGGATGTCGTCACGCTTCTCATATTGAACCCTAAGTCGCCTTTGTTGGAAGAGCCAGGCAAATACACTTTCGATGATGGAACGATGCTTCCCCAAGCCACTGCCATGCGGTGCGTATCGTTTCGCGATCATGGGTATTATTTTCCTAGCTCTGAGCGGCTTTCGAATTTTAGCCTCGGCATCATAAGCATGATCAGCATACAATTTCACCGGTCTTCGTCGCCTTCTGCCATTGGGTCGCTTAATGGCAGGAATGGCATCCACCAAAGCAATGGCTTGTTGGGAATCGTGGGCATTGGCTCCGGTGTGAATCACCGCAAGCGGGACACCTTTACCGTCGCTGATGACATGCCTTTTCGAGCCATTTTTCCCGCGATCTGTGGGATTCGGGCCAGTTTTCGTCTCCCAAAAAGAGCTCGAACCGAACTGCTGTCGACAACTGCCTTAGACCAGTCAATCGTGTTTGCAATCCCAACTCGTCGAGGAGTTTCTTCCAGATTTTTTGCCAAATACCTGCAACCTGCCAATCCCCAAGCCTGCGCCAGCACGTCATGCTACTACCGCATCCTAGTTTTGGGGGTAAAAGTTCCCAAGCAGTTCCTGTCCGAGCCACAAACAGAATCCCCGTCAATGCCAGACGATCCGGAACCCGTGGCCGACCACCTTTCGGGCAGGGCTTCTCGGGTGGCAAAAGCGGTTGTATTATCTCCCAAAGTGCGTCTGTCAGCAGTGGCTTGGGCATCTCCGATCCTCCCTGACCGAAGACACAATATACTCTGCAGCTGTACTGTCAAGAGCGTTTTGTTAGAGTCCCTAAGTTGCTGCGCGCACCTGCGAATCAATAATGGTATGCTTATCGGCGAGCATTCGGATGGAACCGGCGAGTTGTTTTAACGCGAGGATAGCTACTATCTGTATCTGAAAGATCCAAGCAAATCTAATGCTGCGGTAAGGCTGGCTAACGGCTGGAAATCCGGTGCTACTGTACCGCCATGGCTGGCCATGCCCTCGCATTGATGTGCTCTTGTCTGCCGTCAAGGTGCCAACCACATCCGACTCCAGCCTGTTTTTTCCGGAGTCAGTTTGCAGCGGATGTTGCCTTCCTGTCGCAGGTGGAGCATGTCGATTTCTGTAATGGTTGCAACGATTAAGCAGAAGTGATTCCAGCCATATTCGGGGTCTTCTGCGAAGCGGGGCGAAGGTGCTTGCATTTCAGCACCTGGCGTATCGGTTTGGCTGTATTGTCGTTTGCCATGGACGGGCAGTCCCTGCCACGCTGTGCGGGCAGGATTGGTGCCATGGTGCAATTCGGTAGTGGTACGCGCAATGGTTTGCAGACGTTCAATCGGATCGTACCAGTGGATAGTGGCTTGCGGGTTTTCACGTAACTGAGGCACTTTTGCGGAACGGATGTCGGTATGGAATTGAATCGAAAGAGGCGACGCGTGGAAAGCGCGCAAAACGACTGTTCGGACAGGTGCATTGTGGCCAATGGTTGCCAGTTGTGGGAACCGGTAAATGCTCTGCGTGGTGCACAAACTTGTCTGCCATTTGTCTGAAAGCCACCGGATGATATCTGGTGGGGAAAGATGAAGCGGTGATGAGGGGTTGCTACTATCGGGCATACGTGAAAATCCTGTGGCTTGGTACCTGCGTCTGGTATAATAGAAGATTAGGCATGCCTTTGGTGGTGGCTCAGAGCAGGGACTAGTCCAGCCTTGCCAAGTCCCAACTGACGGCACCTGCGAGTTGAAATAATGGGCTCAAACCCGGACGAAAATACACTTCTAGATGGTTCAGGTAGCGTGTCGGGGATGCCTGCCGATGGTAGTGGGAGTTCGCAGTTACCTAGCGGTCCTAGTTCAGCCAAACATTCGGCCACGGTTGTGCGTGCTCCCATGAAAGCAACCAAAGCGTTGCCCAAAATTGAAGGACACGAGTTGATCGAGGAGTTGGCTCGGGGCGGCATGGGAGTTGTCTTCAAAGCCAGGCAGTTGGGACTGAACCGAATTGTTGCCCTCAAACTGATCAAGCCCACTCTGTTGGCCAATCCCGATGTTCGCAAGCGGTTTGAGCAGGAGGTCCAGTCTGCCGCGCTGTTGAATCATCCCAACTTTGTGATGGTGTTTCACACGGACTTGAATGCCCCGATAGCCTACCTGTCGATGGAGTTTGTTCCCGGTCAGGACCTCAGCCGCATTGTGGCGAAAGTGGGAGGTCTGCCAATCGATGTCGCAGTCAACTACACCATTCAGGCGGCGGAAGCGTTGCAGCATGCTTGCGAAAAGGGAATGGTGCACCGCGACATCAAGCCTAGCAACCTGATGGTTAGCCCTTCACCACTCGATGCATCAGGTGCGTGGATTGCGGGGCAGAAACCCGGTCGGCTGAAAATTCTCGACATGGGGTTGGCGCGGGTTCAGAAAGAGGACGAGGCACAGGCTGAGTTGACTCAGGTGGGTTCTTTTCTGGGCACACCAGACTACATCGCCCCAGAACAGGCCGATGATCCCCGCAACGCCGATTCCCGGTCCGACCTTTACAGCTTAGGCTGCACCCTCTTCTTCATGCTTTCCGGACAGGTCCCCTATGCGGGTGGCACCATGGTCCAGAAAATCAAGAAACACCAATCAGGCCCTGTTCCAGCCATACGCACTGTTCGCCCAGATGTTCCAGAAGCGTTGTCCGTGATCATGCAACGGGTCATGGCCAAAGATCCGGCCCACCGGTTTCAGACCCCGGGTGATCTTGTCGATGCGCTGCGTGGTTATCTAGCCAATCCGGGAATTGTAATGGGCGCTGGCCTGCCCGTTGGTGCGGGCCCGGCTCAGCCAGCGCCCCCTGATTTTGGCAGCAGCATGGTGGCTAAGCTGCTTCTGGGGCATGGAGGAGAGGTTGCCAGCATTGGCTTATCCCCCGATGGCCGGTTGCTGGTTTCTGGCGGTCACGATGAGACAATCCGGCTGTGGGACGCTCAAAGCGGTCGAGAAATTCGCCAATTTTCGCCCAATGAAGGGTCCAATACAGCGGTGGCGTTCTCTCCGAACGGTCAATCAATTGCCAGCTCTGCCATGCGCTTGTTCAACGACGATATGGGCGTGCATTTGTGGGATCCGCGAACGGGCCGGGAAGTCAGTCGTCTGACCGGGTACAACCGCAACGTCACTTGCTTGGCATTTAACCCTGAAGGAACATTGCTTGCGACCGGATGCGAATCGACGGGTACCGAGAAAGGACGCGTTCGCCTGTGGACGCTCGGAGACCGGTTGGCGCACGTCGATTTGGGTAAACATCAGGGTCGGGTAAACCGTGTCATGTTCATTGGCACCGGGCGGATCTTTCTGACTTCCGGCGACGATGGTACTGTTCGCCAATGGGATTCAGCCAAGCGCGAAGCCAAGGGTGGCATCTCTTTTCAGGTGGGGCCCATTCTTGGACTTGCCTACGACAAATCTCGCCAATTGATTGCAGCGGGCGGGGCAGGTTTGCAGGTGTTTGAAGGATCCACCAAGGAAATGCACAATCTGGCAGGAAACCGTGTGGTGGTTCGTTCGTTGGTGATGCTACCGAAAAGCCAGCGGTTGTTGGCGGGTTGCGCGGATGGTGTGCTGCGCGCCTATTCATTGACAAGCTACAATCTCCATCGAGAATGGCCCGGCCATCAGGGCGCGATTCACGATGTTGCCGTTGGGCGTGATGAATCAGTAGCCTGGACAGCCGGCATGGATGGCTCTATTCGCGCTTGGTCGTTGAACAGCTAGCTCATTTGATAGTTTAAATTTCTGCTTGTAATGGCATCAATAACAAAGAGAAGCGCGGGTTTGGCCAGCGCCTCTCTTTGTTATTTTACCGGTCGGTGTATCAGCGGGCTTGGCGTTCTGGACGAAGGCCACGTACTGCCGCGCCAGCGCGCCACATTTCGCTTTCGTGGATTTCCTTGAGTTCCTTTTCAAGAAGCTCACGGTAATCTGGGCGGCTGTTCACGTCGAGCACTCGGCGGGTTTCATCGCCGCGGATGACGCTGGCGTAGAGCGCTTCGAAAACGGGGCGTGTAGCATCCTTGAACTTGGGGAACCAGTCGAGCGCGCCGCGTTGCGCGGTGGTTGAGCAGTTGGCATACATCCAGTCCATGCCATTTTCGGCGATGAGTGGATACAGGCTCTGGGTAGCTTCTTCAACGGTTTCGTTGAAAGCTTCGGAAGGGCTGTGGCCATGAGCGCGCAGGGTGTCGTACTGGGCCTGCCACATGCCGTAGATGGCTCCCATCAGAACGCCACGTTCGCCAGTGAGGTCGCTGTAAACTTCTTTTTGGAAAGTCGTTTCGAACAGATATCCAGAACCCACTGCGAAGCCGAGGGCGCGAGCGCGTTCGGACGCATTGCCAGTGGCATCTTGATAAACGGCAAAGCTCGAGTTGATGCCCTTACCTTCGAGGAAAAGGCGGCGAACCGATGTGCCCGAACCCTTGGGGGCCACGAGGATGACATCGATATCCTTGCCGGGAACAACAAGTGTTTGGTCGGCATAGACGATGCTGAAACCGTGGGAGAAATAAAGCGCCTTGCCCGGGGTAAGGTGTGGCTTGATGAGGGGCCAGTTTTCCTTTTGTCCTGCATCCGAAAGCAGGTACTGCACCACGGTGCCCTTGGCTGCCGCTTCTTCGATGGAGAAGAGGGTCACGCCGGGCTTCCAGCCGTCTTGAACGGCGAGATCCCAAGAACGGCCCTTGTCGCGCAGACCGATGATGACATTGAGGCCGTTGTCACGCATATTGAGCGACTGGCCACGCCCTTGAACGCCATAACCCAATACCGCGATGGTTTCCTTGCCAAGAATCGAACGGATCTTGTCAGCAGGATAATCCGAACGCTCGTAAACCTGTTCCGTGCTCGAACCGATGCTGATTTCTTTCATGACGACCTCGTGAAAAACCAACCGCCGATACCTTGAAGGAAACGAAACAGTAAAATAGCAGGATCTGCTTGGATCGGCTAGCGATGACCGCGAAAACGGGAGTAATGCTGATGAATCCTGAAAAAGGATGCGCATTTCTGATCACCGGAGGATCGTCTGGATTGGGTTGGGAAGTGGCTCGCAGGCTTCTGGACCGTGGGTGTTCAGTCGGGCTGATGGCTCGTAATGAAAAGCGACTGACTGAAGCGGTATCACTGCTGAATGTTGAGGCTTCCAGAGTTGTCGCGTGCGTTGGAGATGCGGCAGAGCCGGAAGCGTGCTCTCGGGCGGTCAAGATGATGACAGACGCCTTTGGCGGACTGAACGGACTGGTTTGCTGCGCCGGCATGTCAATGCGCGCTTCTGTGGAATCGACCGAATTTCAAATTGCCGAAAATGTGATGCGCGCGAATTTCTGGACGGTTTTTCACGCAACTCAGGCGGCACTTCCGTCAGTACTGGCTCGCAAAGGGTCGCTGGTGGCTGTGGCTAGTCTGGCTGGTCACCGCGGTGTGCCAGGCTACGGTGTTTACGGAGCAGCTAAGCGTGCCGTGATTGGACTCTACGAAAGTCTTCGGCTGGAGGTATCCGATGCTGGGGTGCATGTGGGTATATTTAGCCCGGGCTTTTTCGAATCGCCTTTGCGCAGACAGGTTCTAAACGGCAAAGGCGAGGTGATCGACCCGCCTCCATCGTTGCCCTTCAGACTTTGGCCATTAGATCGGTGCGCGGATCTGGTGGTTCAGAGTCTCGAAAGGCGCAAGAGATTAATCTACCTTCCTGGTTTTATGCGCTATCTGAACGCGTTCGACGATGTGACCGGGGGTGGATTGGGTGACCGGTTTCTGAAATCCCGATTTCGCGGGTTGTGATATCCGTGCCGGCACGTTTTGGCTGTTGGTGCTTTTAAGGTGGCCCCTCTACTGGCCATTGCCACGGACAAGCGACGATTCCAAAGGTTGAGTTGGCAGGCAGGAGGCCTGTAACCTGCGGGAGCAATGGCATGGAAGCGTTAGTATTGGCGTGGCTGGTTGCTGTTGCCGCACCTGCCCAAACGGGCAAATCTGAAGCCCCATACGGTTGGCTGGTGAAGGTTGAGGCATCGAAAGACGGATCACGCGGAACAATTGCCCGACCTTACGAGCCCATCGTGGGTGACATTCTTTTTTTTGATGATTTAAGCCCTTTCTGGGTGAAACTTTACGCGATTGCCGGTACCGGACCGCCATTTCATGCAGGCATTGTGATGACTCGTCGGGATGGTTCTTTAGCAGCCTTGGAATCCGGGCCTGACGACACACTGCACGTTTATATTTTAGAGTTGAAGTCTCGTTTGAATGACTTCAAAGGCGTGATTCAGGTCCGTCAGAACAAGGTTGCTGTAACGCGGGAAAAATCACAGGAACTCACGGACTTTGCTTACAAGCAGGTGGGGAAAAAATACGCGGTGTGGCGTCTGTTACTTCAGGGAACTCCAGTGCGTCACCGGGGTGGCTGGAAAGAACAGTATCTGGCAACAACGTATATGGACCGGAAACGCTGGCTTTGCGCTGAAATCGTGGTGACAGGCGCCACTATCATGGGAATTTTTGACCCGGCTATTGTGAAAGGGACTGTCACTTATCCGCTCGACATTGTCGATGATCGGAAGTTTGATCTCTCAGGTGTGCTTGAAGAAGCCTGGACTTGGAAACCAGTGCTCCCTGAAGGTGCTGTTGTTGTGGGCAAGACCGATGTGCCAGCAGGGGCACGCCAGCCGTGACTCATGGTTGGCTCAGGGCTGCTGTTCCCAAGGCGTGGTCTTCCGCGCTTCTGGTGCCAGAACTAGACAAGGTCTGGCACAATTTGGAGGAATCGCTTGCGGCAGGCCGAAAGCTGGAAGGATTTTTGCCCCCGGAACGATTTGTATTCCGAGCAATGCAGCTGACACCACCCAATGCCGTCAAAGTTGTAGTGCTTGGGCAGGATCCGTACCACGGTCCGGGGCAGGCAGAGGGACTCTCATTCTCTGTTCCAGTCGGTATCAAGACTCCCCCGTCGCTTCGCAATATATTTAAAGAGCTAGCGGCGGATTTGGGGGTGCCCGTTCCGGCGCACGGTAATCTGATCGCTTGGGCGGACCGTGGCGTGCTCTTGCTGAATACCATCCTCACGGTGGAGCCGGGAAGCCCGTTGTCCCACAAAGGGTTCGGCTGGGAGTCGATCACTGCCCATGCACTCAAATATGTAGCGGAGTTACCCGGTCACCGTGCTTTCTTGCTCTGGGGAGCGGGCGCGGCGCAGCATGCTGCCGGTTTGGATCCGAGCAGGCATTTGGCAGTGGTTTCGGCGCACCCATCGCCTTTATCGGCGTACCGTGGTTTTTTGGGCAGCAGGCCTTTTTCACGGGTCAACACTTTTTTGCGGTCGAACCATGTGCCGGAAATCGACTGGTCGCTACCTGAGGTTATTTCCTGAGTGCGTGCGCGACCAACGACGCCAGCAGCAGCGCGCCCATAGCCCAGCATGCAAGCCAAGGTAACCAGACAGACAATCCACTCGGCGGCTCCACGGCAGTAGCCACAATGACCGGTTCTGCGGTTGTGGGAATTGCTGGCGTTGGCAGTGGGGTTAGTGGACGGGTGGAGGCGGTCCGCCATCGTTCGAGGTTCTCAATGCACTTTCCACGCCGCGTTGGGTCCTTAGCCATCAGTCGCTTGAAAAGGTCAACCAGATCCTGCGGTAAATCAGGTCTCAACTGACGGATATCGGGTATTGGGCTTGAAAGGTGGCGGTCTTGAACCTCTGAAGGGGTGGATCCCGAAAAGGGTGTACTACCAGTGGCTAAATGGAAAAGCGTTGCACCGAGCGAATAAAGGTCGGAGCGGCTGTCGATTATTTTGTCGCCCTGAATCTGTTCTGGCGACATGTAGTGCGGTGTGCCCATGGCCAGTCCGCGTTCCTGAATGCGCTGTTCCCGGGAATCAGAAGACCATAGCGCGAGCCCTAGGTCTCCCACGCGCAGGTTGCCCATGGCGTCGAGGAACAGGTTGCCTGGCTTGATATCGCGGTGCACAACCCCTTTCGATTCAAGGTAGGTGAGAAGCTCTAGGGCTTGGGTGGCTACCCGCTTGAGTATGACTGTTTCCAACGGTCCCTGAGATCCAAGAATCTGATCCAGAGTGGGAACCAGTACAAGGTCCATGGCGCAGAATGGCCGGCCAGCCGCGATGCCAGCATGGTAAATCGCGACAAGTGTTGGGTGAGATAGGCCTGCGGCCCGGCTATTGGACTCAAGAAATGCGGCACATGCGCCTTCTCGAGCGGAGGCATTGCCATCAAGGATCTTCAAGGCGACATGCCTGTTGAGACACGTCTGTGTGGCGAGATAAACAACAGAAGTGCTGCCACGTCCGATTTTCTTTTCGAGCACATATCCCGGCACAACTGTGCGCATCAGTTCCGGAAGCTCTTCTCGAATTCTTCTCGATTGGCCTGCTGTGATCAGTCGGTTGGAAGCGCAGCGGGCCAAAAATGGTTCTGCCCCCGCTGGTTCCCCCTTTTGTCCCAAAGCGATTTTGAGGTCATCGGGTTCTAGGAATTTTCTGTCGATCAAGTGTGCCGCTACGCGCTCCTCGACCTGACGGGGAGTCATCTGGGTTGCGAAATAAGTATCGCTGGTATCGGTAACGCGTGAGTGTCGGGAACTCGACATTTGCCAAACCTTCATACAGGAATAGTTTCGGAGTGCTTGCAGAGCAAGGATCGTTGAGCGTAGAATACACTACAAGATCGGTCGGGACAGCCTTGTGAATCCTGACAATCAGGTTGTTGGAACCCTGTGGTGGTCCATCATCCATCCCGATCGACTGAGGCGCCGGATGCGCTTCGTCCAACGGTTTTTGAAACCGGGTCGAACGGGGATCCTCCATGACGACGGTATCCAGTCCTCTCGATAACAGTGTCCTTGTCCTGAACAGGATGTTCATGGCGATTCATGTGATTTGTGTCAGGCGCGCATTCACACTGCTCACCAAAGAGGTGGCAGAAGTTGTATCTGAGGAAGATGGGCAATTCGCCTCATACGATTTCAAATCGTGGCGCGAAGTTTCCGAATACCGCGCCCAGCATTTTCGTCGCGCTGAGGACGACTGGATCCGCACGGTATCCTGCGAGATTCAGGTACCCCGTGTGATACGGCTACTGAATTATGAACGTTTGCCCCGTCAGGTGGTTAAGTTCAATCGCCGGAATATCTTTGCCCGCGACAACAATCTTTGCCAATTCTGTGGGAAACGTTTTCCTGCAGGCGAGCTCAGCCTCGATCATGTTGTTCCAAGGAGCCAAGGCGGGGCGACCACTTGGGAAAACATTGTTTGCGCATGTGTTTCGTGCAATGTGAAAAAGGGAGGCCGCACACCACGCCAAGCCAACATGGCTCTTATCCGCAAACCTGAGAAGCCGAAGAGGAGTCCGCTACTACGCCAAAAGATGTCCAACCTGAAATATCAATCTTGGACATCGTTTTTGGATAATGCTTATTGGTCGGTTGAATTGTCCTGACCATAAAGGCTCTCAAGCCTGCGGCGCCCCTTCATGCCGAAGGCGATTGCTTTCGGCAAGAACGGTATCGATGTCGTCCATTTCCACGTTTTCGAGTACAGTATCGTCGATATGGCGTTTTTGCCAACCTGGTTCCCATTGTGAACCCAGCACTTCCACGACTGTGGGGTGAACCTTAGGGCTTTCTGGCGATTCAAAATAACCGTGAACTTCAACGGCATTCCGACGGTACTCCGGGTAGTTCATCAGAAACGTGTGGAGCGCCCGCAGCCTGTAGTGGGGTACCGAGGCAAACAGGTGGTGGGGGAGATGGTAATCTTGCCCCATGGGAAATACAGCAAATCGGAACAATGGATTGACTTCGAAAACACGAGTATTGCTAATCCAGCCAAAACCGCCATTACCGTGCTGAACCACCTGACGCAGGATCATGAACAAGCTGAAGGTGGTGAAGAGCGGAACCACCCAAAGCGCCAAATAGTAAAATGGAACCCACGGGTTTGAAAATGCCACCGCAGCGCTGCCCAGCAACCCCCACAGGCCGCAAATAAAGCTCACGCGGAGCGAATTGGTAAGACGCGGGCTGATGGGAGGATGAAGACGCGAACCCAGGAAAAGTCGGTCGGGAAGACATGCGTAGATAATCCATACTAAAGATATGGCAATTGGGCTGGATAGTAGCAGCCAAGGCATGTTGTAAATGGCTGCGCCAAACATGCATCCGATGTTGCTGAACACCAGCACCATACCGATGTGAATGGCAGTCAACGATGGTTTGCGGTTGGGGTCGTGGTACGGGCTGTTGCCCGATCCGGTTGTGCTGTACTGGGCACGCACGAGCATGAAACGCACCAAGCTGGGAAACCAAGCCTGCCTGAACAGGAAGTTAACAAACTGCTGCCGGGTGATAGGGAAGGCAAGCCAGTGTCCGCTCGCCTTTAACTGGGAAACATCCGGGTCCCGTTCGTGATCGTTGACAAACTGATGGTGCGCTAAGTGCTGAAGGCGGTAGAGGTGCGTAGAACTGTAGAGTGGGAAGAGGCAGAACAAGTCGGAAACAAATTCATTAAGTGTCCGGTTTTTCATCAGGATAAAATGTGATCCTTCATGCGCCAAGCCTGTCAGCTGATGCTGCCCGGCGCCCACCATGAAGACGGCGATAAGAACGACCGGGATCGTAAAGGCCCAATGGATGCCAAGGTCGGCGCGCATTTCCAGAAACGTGATGGAAACCGCGAGAACGGAGGCCAGATAAAGCCAAGTCCGCACTAAATAACCAAGATTTGTGACGTTGTCTGTAGCCAGCAGTTGTCGCAGGGTTTGCTTGAAGGCTGGATCCTGCAGGGCTTTGCCGAGTGTTTCCTCGTCTGCGACACGGCTCATGTTAATCTCCAGACCAAGCTTCTCCTCTCAACTTACCGCAAACAACCACGGGTTCGAAACATATCGATGTTATTGCTGAACCGGAGCTCAGGCCGGGATGCGCACACCAGATGCCGCTGCCGCTGCCTCCTGCATGCGTCTGTCAGCATTTTTTGCCGCTTCCAGATAGGCCGCTGCCCGGTTCTGATCTCCACGCGCAGCAGCTTCACGGGCCGCCTGAAGGAGCGATGCGGGGTCGTTTGGATTAATCGTCGCTTGCTGGGCTGGAGCAGCCTGTGGCTGGCTGATGGGTTGCTGAATGATTTGTGGTTGGGTTTGTATGGGGGCTTGCGGCTGAACAATTGGTGCTGTTGGCTTGGGGGCAGCCGAAGCCTGCTGTGCCGCTGGGGCGAACAGGTTTTGGGCATGTCCCTTATGTGTTGTGAAAAAGTCCCGGAATTGATTGACCTCTTCGGGTTGTCCCTTCAGTACGGTGAGGTTGTCTAATCCGTCTGGTTCCCCCGGTGCCCCGGATCGAATCGCTCCAAGTGCCACGGTTTTGTGGTCTATCAATGCCTGTGTGCCCACAATCGGTGAATGATCGGGATCGAAAAGCAGGGTAGCGCCTGCCTGCCTGAGCATTTCGCATTCCCCCGGGCAAACTTTCGGGGCAGCGGGATCGATCAGCAATTCAACATGAACCCCTTTTTTGCAGGCATTGATCAGCGATTCCACCACTTGCCTGGCGCGCGGGGCTGGGATAATCAGCAGCACTTCTTTTCGGGCCTTGGCAATGAGGCCTGCCAGAACCGACGATGTGCCACCAGCGGGTGCCAAGTGGATGGACGTCTTGCTGCCAAATCCAGCTTTTTTGGCCAGAAGGTCGAAGACGAAGCGCGCCGACAGCGCCCCTGTAAAGCCTGTGGCTACCAGCATCCATCCAGTTATTGACAGCATGGGCCCCACCCCTCAAAGTTCGAATCACTGCCATGAGTCTGCATTAACATTCGCGAAGGAAACAAGGCAGAACCGAGGTCTGGGGAACACGCTCAATAAACGAAGCGCACCATGCCATAAAGGGATGTGTCTGTATCAGCATTTTGGGCATCAACCACCACAGTGGTTCCTAGGCGAAATTCCAGTCTGGGAAACTTCAGGAAGGGACGCAGCGCTACACCAGCATCTTCCTTGAAAAGCGCAAGTTCGGACGCGCGGTTCGCGATCAGCTCCGAGTCGGAATAAATATAATATTGAGGGCTGAATAGATCCGCTATCAGGTAGGCGCGCATGTACGCGGCGGGCTTAAATTGGTATCCGGTGTTATCAACCAAATGCTTGGTGGGAAAGAACCCGATGCTCAAAAAGGCTGCTTTGGGTATGTCGAATTCTGCAGTGCCTAGGTTTTCGTATTCAGAACCGATATACCAACGGTTTTCAAGCAATGTCCCGTCGGCAAATCCCGAAGGCGCCACCTGTGATTTTCCGCGGTTGATATTTCCCAAAGAATATGCGGAAAATCGCCCTTCCATCCTGCCCCAGTAGTTCCACGCGAATCCAAGGGCCAAGTCTATTTCACGCTTGCTGAAATCAAAAGCACCTTGCGAGGCGTTGGTAATTCCAGGAGCTGCCTTCTGTGCCCAGAACATGCCATCGACAAACAGATACACATGGTGTTTGCGACTGATCCATATATTGAAATTCATTTCGAGGCAAAATATAGGCGTGAAAGGCACGCCGTTGGGAGCTATACGGTTTCCCATGGCAAAGCCCCGAAGTCCAACGACACCGAAAACCGGTGGTCCTTCGTCCGGAACATCGGGTGCCGAATGGAACAATTGCCAGTTCCGCCACGATGCTTGATAAAAATCTGGCTTGGGAGATTCATTCAATATGAACTCTTTGCTTGGATCCATTGATTCAAGCGGTAACGGAACAACAGGTGGATCGATAAGCGGAATCTGTGCCTGTGTGCTATTGGCAAATAGCAGAGTGGCTAAGCAGCACCCCCACCAAACTAATGCTCCGTTGATGGCTGATGGATTTGTCACGCAAGCTCCAGGAGTGGAAAATCCCGGGCTTTTCCGGAGAAGCGCCAAATACTCCGTACTGGCTTTTGCTGCAAGTGCAAACAATGGACAAGGTTGCACAACGTTGGTTTGGCGCCAGACCAAAGATCAAGGGATGCATTCAACTAACCAATAGATTAGAGTCGTATCGAAGATTCGATTCGAAAAAAACCGATTCGAGGGTATCTGCCGTGACCGAGCGTACCGAGGATGACCAGTCGATATTCAACACCATGCGCATGCACGGTGTGATAGGTCGTATGCGCCAGGAACCGGAAGTTCGCAACGACCTTTTTCGCTTGGTTCAAGGCAGATTGAACAGATTGGCCCGCAGGATGCTGCGCGACTTTCCACGGTTGGCAGCGCTTACCGAGGCAGACGATATTTTGCAAAACGCATCCATTCGGCTGCTGAGGGCGCTTGAAACACTTACGCCTGCCACAACCCGCGAATTCTTTCAATTGGTTACGGTGCACCTAAGACGCGAACTCATTGATCTGTCGCGTAAACACTTTGGGCCACTAGGTCAGGGCAGTAACGAAGTACTTGTGAGTGCTACGGAGGGGAGTCGAAGTGCCTACTCGCCTATTGAGTTCTCCCGTGAAACAGGGACCCAAGAGTTAGAGCACTGGGCTGAGTTTCACGAAAAAATCGGTGAGCTGCCTGCGCAAGAACGCGAGGTTTTTTCACTTACCTACTACCACGGCATGACTCAGAATGAAATTGGTGAGGTTTTTGGCTTAGACGAGCGCACGATCCGACGACACTGGAAAAGCGCTGTTGAACGCCTGAAAACGATACTTTCGGCGGAATGCCTAGCCAAACTAGGGTAAGGATCAGGTTTCGCGGGCTCTCGAATCGGTGGCGCTAGAATGCGCTTCATAAGTGATGTTTCTTGAATCCGTGCCCTACCGTTCCTAACTATAATTGTTGTGTGCGCAGCTTGGCGCATCTGGATAATAATTTTCACACAATAAGTACCGATCTGGCTGGGAACACGCCGCAAGCCTATTTTCCCGGTCTTGGTTCAAGGTTGCCTCCATCATGTTCACCGGGTTGGTTGAATACCTCGGAACCGTGGTTTCCGTGGAGTCGGGCCCGGTAGGGGCATCTCTGGTGGTCGATTGCGGTTTTGTTGCGGAAAACGTTGTTCTGGGTGGCAGTGTGGCCATCAATGGTGCTTGCCTGACTGCCGTAACAATTGATGGCCCGCACCTATCGTTTCAGGTGGGCCCCGAAACCCTCAAGAGAACCAATCTGGGGCACATTTCCGTTGGAAACAGAGTGAATGTTGAACGCCCTCTGCGCATGGGTTCCGAGCTAGGCGGCCACTGGGTTCAAGGCCATGTAGATGCTGTGGGCTCATTGTTGGCCCGTGAAAGTTCCGAAGAATGGGACTTGGTGCACTTTGGGGCGCCACCCGAATTACTGCGCATGATGGTGCCGCAAGGATCGATTACTGTGGACGGCGTGAGCCTCACTGTGGTCAATGTGCTTGAAAATGGGTTCCAAGTGATGCTTATTCCGCACACATTGGCCGTTACTACGCTTGGTTTGAAGAAACCGGGAGATCCCGTCAACCTGGAAACTGATATTCTGGCACGATACCTATGGAAAGCACTCGACCACCTGATTCCGATTCACCTGCGCCAGTCGGCGGAGCCCAACGCCAAACCCTAAATTATGTTTTGGGTTTGTTGCGGGCCCACGGTCTGGAAGCCAAGAGCAAGCTCGGCCAAAACTTCCTGATCGACCTGAATCTGATGGACCTCGTTGTTCGCGCTGCTGAAATCACGCGCGACGATGCCATTCTTGAAGTAGGTACGGGAACAGGTGGTTTAACCCACCGTCTCATCGAGTTGGCCGGTGCGGTACTGAGCGTTGAAATCGATTCTGGCTTTCATGCTTTGGCCAAGCGCACTGTCGCGGGGCAATGCAGCCATGTGCGCCTGGTGCGTGGCGATATCTTGCGAAGCAAGAATGAACTGAATGCGGAAGTCACGCAATCTTGGCTTGAAGTTGCAAAAGCAGGAAACACGAAAAACCTGAAACTGGTTGCCAACCTGCCTTATGCGGTGGCTGTTCCCGTGATGGCCAACCTTCTGGTGCTGGGCCCTGTACCAGCATTGCAGGTGGGAATGGTCCAATGGGAAATAGCAGAACGATTGGCAGCGCAACCGGGCCAATCTGCTTTTGGTGCCATATCGGTTTTGGCACAAAGTCTGACACGTGTTTCAATCGTGCGGAGGTTGCCTCCCAAGGCGTTTTTCCCTGCACCTAAGGTAGATTCTGCGATTGTGAAGCTGGAATCGAACATGGAAGCACGCGCAGCTTTGGAGGCGCGATTGGTGGGAACAGGTGAAGTTCCACCCGTGGTGCGCTGGCGCAACTTCTTGCGGGACCTGTATTGCCATCGCCGGAAAAATCTGCGTGGCGCGCTTATCAGTTTGCCCAACCAAACTTTATCGAAGCCTGAAGTCGATCAACGACTCGCTCAGGCCGGGATGGACGGCAGCCTTCGCGCCGAAACATTGCCTATCGATACCCACATTCAATTGTGCGAACTGTTTGGCTAACCGGATGCATCACGGCTTTTCGTGAAGTTCGCGCACCTTAACCTGAATGCGCTGCAAGCACTGTTGCGTTGCCGGTTCATCGTGTGATTTGGCAAGTGTTGAGAGCTTTGAGCTTTCCTGAACTATTTCAGCAGCAATAGCAAGCACCTGCTGCTGGCGTGCTGCTGGGATACCTGTGGCCCGTTCCATAAATCGCGCTGTTTGGGACATGACCTTGGCAATTTCTTCAAGGTCCTGCCACTTGTTCAGGTAAAAGCATTCCGTGGCGGCAAGTGCCTGCGATCGTGCCCGTGTCACCAAATCGCTGAACGGTTGGGCTGGTGTCGTTTCCGGCAGGGGAATCAGACTCTGGGATTCCTGCATGGATTGGCAACTGGTCATCAAAGTGACCAATAAAATACCAGTAATGGACCAACGCATAGGGCAGCCTCCGAATCGGACGGCCGCCTCGCCGGGAAAACTAGCGGCCGTGCACGCCGGGACGGTCAAATTCAGTGCTTGGTCCGGGCGCCTGAGGGATCGCAAGTCTATCGAGCGAACGCTGCTGCTGTTCGGAGATCGATAAGCCTGGTTGGTCGACGCGAATTGGGTTGCCGCGGTGTTTCCACGGCCCTGCCAAATCACAGCCCACCACCATCAAGGTTAGCCCGGTAAATCCGATCACGAATCGATACGACACCGGCTACCCTCCAAGGTATGGATCTTCGCCCCTGCCATGCCATGCTTTGGAGCGGAAAAAAAGACGAATCTTCCGAATTAGTTGGCTACGCTCCCCGATCGGCTGGTTGAGTCCCGGGCAGATGCCTGATATGTTGAAGCAACTCGAAGTACCAGATGGCTGACCCGAATGGCTTCCCCTTACGACCGCTATGGCGATCCAGACGATTACTTCGCCAACACGCGAATGTCGTTTGGCGACCACCTCGATGAGCTTCGCAGGCACCTGCTGCGCGCTATCGGATGGTTAGCTATTGGTATGGTGATCGCTTTCTGTTTCGGCGGTTCACTTCTGGCGATGATCACGGGTCCAATCAAGAAAGAATTGGGTATTTACCGTAAGGCGCGCGTCGAGCAGGCTCGCAAGGACTTGGGTGAGAACCGCGGCGAATTGGCCGCCATGAACACCAAGACTCGTTTCGTGACACTCCTCATTCCCAGATCCGCGCTGCGTGACGCCTTGGCCGGGAAACCAATAGGCGACTATGTTTGGGAACCGGATCCGACTAATGATCCTTCTGCGGCATTGCCCGAAGGGACCATAGCCGTGACCGAGGAAGACACTGTTCAGCTTCCAGTCTCCATAAAAAACCCATCTCTGATGGGCATCGAAATCAATCAATCTCTCACACATTTGAATGGTGATGATCAGCTGACAACCCTCAGCATTCAGGAACCAGCGATCGTTTACATTAAGGTCTGTCTGGTGGCGGGAATCATATTTGCCAGTCCCTTCATTTTCTGGGAAATCTGGTCGTTTGTGGGCACTGGCCTCTACCCCCATGAGAGAGGGTACGTCTACGGGTCGCTTCCTTTTGCTATTGGTCTGTTTTTGGGCGGCGTGCTCTTGTGTCAGTTTATTGTCATGCCTCTTACCATTAAAGCACTCCTCTCTTTCAACGCTTGGTTTGAACTAAAACCAGATCCGCGCCTGAATGAATGGCTGTCATTTGCCATCATTATGCCTCTTATTTTTGGTATCTCGTTTCAAACACCCCTGGTGATGATCCTGATCGAAAAGCTCGGGGTGCTCGATCTCGAAACCATTCGAAAACAGCGGGGCCTTGTTTGGTTTGCGATGCTTCTGGGCTCCGCCGTTGTTACCCCAACTGTCGATCTCACATTTCTAATGCTGTGGTTGCCGATGGGCCTCCTCTTTGAACTGGGGCTTATCCTGATCGGTTGGCGTCGGCGTGCAGACCTCGACATCGAAGCCCCCGATCGCAACGAGGTGGTGGGGGTGTGAGTGACGCGACTGTTGGCGAATGCCTTCCCACTGTTTATTTCGTAGGGGCAGGGCCGGGTGACCCGGCGCTTCTAACCGTGCGCGCGGCTGCTTTGCTTGCCGCAGCCGATCTGGTTCTTTACGACCGGCTCTCGGCAAATTGCCAACCGTTAGGACCAACCGACGCCCTGTGGGAATGTGTTGAACAGCTCCCCGGGTGCCACCCAGATAGGGTGGGAGCCATTTCTCGCCGTATGCTCGAGGCCGCTCAGGCGGGGAAGCGCGTTGTACGCCTTAAAGGTGGCGATTCCATGATCTTTGGTAGGGCCGCCGAGGAGTGGCACCCACTGATTGACGCCGGTTTTCCAGTTGAAGTAGTCCCCGGTGTTACTGCCGCATTGGCTGCTGCCGCGGGTGCCATGGTTTCGCTCACCGACCGCCGCATTGCCAGTGCGGTGGCCTTGGTGACGGGGCATGAAAATCCGGACAAGCCGGGTAGCATGATCGATTGGTCTGCCTTGGCCCAATTCCCCGGAACCCTGGTTTTTTACATGGGTGTGGCGCGGTTGGGGCACTTGGTGGAGCGGTTAAGTCACCATGGTAAGCCGGAGACCACACCGGTTGCCCTGGTAAGTCGTGCTTCTTTTCCCGATGAAACAATCGTTCAGGCAACTCTTGGAACCATTGAAAACGCCGCACGCCTTCAGGGAATTGCCGCACCGGCAATCACCATTGTGGGCGAAGTAGCGCGCGATTCAGCAGCTAGAGCCATCAGGAAACGACAACTTCAGGGAGCTGTTGTGATCACAACACGTCCAGAAGGTCAAGAACGGCCCTTGCTTGAAAGTCTGGCGCGTCAGGGTGCCGTGGCTGTGAATCTGCCGGTTCTTGGTATTGGACCACCTCCCCAACCGGATCTACTCGATTCTGCTATCGACCAGTTATCGCGTTACGACTGGGTGGTGTTTTTCAGCGCCAACGGTGTTAAGGCATTCTTCGAGCGGCTAACAGAACGTAGCCTTGATGCGCGTTGCTTTGGCAATGCACGTGTCGCTGCCATTGGACGTGAAACTGCCAAGAGACTGCTCGAAGTTGGCATCCGCGCTGATTTAATACCCCACGCCGAGCGGTCTGAAGGGCTGGCGGACGCCTTATTACCCGTGGTGTCTGGCCGGCGAATGCTGCTTGTTCGGGCTGACCGGGGGCGCGAGCAATTGGAGCAGGCTCTTCGAGCAGTGGCCACAGTGGATAGCGTTGCGGCCTATGTCCAAATAGATCGAGACTTATTCGGCCATGGTTCTGTAGAGCGTCTAATTGCTGGAAAATACGATTTGTTGTTAGCCACAAGTGGCCAAGCGTTTCTTGGCGTGCTGCGCCATCTGGATGAAAACGGAAAAAAACGGCTGATAAATGGAGAAGCGGCGATTGTGGCGCTGGGACAAGTCACGGCAGCAGCCATTCAAAACTCTGGGTATCCAGTGGCAAGAATTGCCAATAGCGCAGATAGTAGTTCAATGACTCAGGCAGTCGTTGACGCATGGACCAAGAAGAATTGATCAGCCCAGATCGCGGAATGCGTCAAAACCGAGATAAACAACCAAGCCGCTTGCAACGATGCCACATACATCTGTGGTCATGTTGGACTTTCCAAATGGAATTCCCAAGGCAATATCCAACACGAACAGGGCCAATAGTAGGCCAGCTATCCCCATAGCACTCAGGCAGAACCACTTTTCCATGCCCAAGGCCCCAAAGGTGTCGCCACGCATGAGAACACAAAGAACCCAAACGACAATCGTTTTGGACTCTTGA
>CAMCLK010000029.1 GCA_945875585.1 Candidatus Kuenenia stuttgartensis
AATCGGGGCGATAGGATTTGAACCTACGGCCTCCTGGTCCCGAACCAGGCGCGCTACCAGGCTGCGCCACGCCCCGAATGAATCTACAATTTACCCGGCTATTGAGCCCTCGACAACGGAAATCAATCACTTCTTCTTGGGCGCCGGGGTCTTGGCTTGCTTCGAAAGCGGCTGGTCCGCCTCACCCATCACCTCCACCCGCGTCACCTTCTGGCTGGCCTGCGTCACTCGCACCACCATGCCCGCGCGGATCTGGTCGAGCTTGCCCGGCAAACCACCCGACCGCATTTTCTGGAGCTGGTCCGCCGTGGGCCGCATGATCTCGCCCTTGTCATCAAACGCCTCGGGCAACACGTGGAACAGAATCTTCGCCTTGTCATCCACCGTGAACGCGTATTGCGTGGCATCAACCTTCTGGTTGCCCGGCGCCGCTCCACCTTTCCCCTTCACCTTCGGTTGAACCGCGGCCACCGGAGGCGCCGGGATTTGGCGAATCATCAAGCGACCATCGGAAGGCGGATCCTTCACCATTCCGGTAAAGGTGCCATTACCCAATGTCTTTCCTTCCACAACAGCCGCACCGGAAGCGGCAGCCTTCTTGTTCTTGGCATCCTGAGCTTGGGAGATGCCCGCAAGAGCCGTCAGGAATGATGCCAGCAACAACAATCGCAGCAGATGCATGGGATACCCCTATAGCTGAAAATTAACGGTTATCCTGCTCGCGACGCATTTCCGAAAAGGTCCAGCGGCTGTACCAGCGCGCCAGATTGTACATGCCCAGCATCAAGGCGAGCCAACCCGCCGAGATGACATGGCCATCCCACTCAAAACTGGTACCCGGCGTGCGCGGATCAACCAATCCAGTGAGCAACGCCCCGGCCAATACCAGCCAACCGAGTGAGAAGATCAGATAAACAAGCAAGAAGAGTCTCATGCTGATATTGTTGGATTCGGATAGAGTTTGGACAAGCTAAAAACAGGATGTGGGAGCACTTTGATGACAGCCGTTGCTTATGTGCGGGCCTTGACCCGCTTCGACACGCCTACTGTTTGCAACGTTATTGAACTGGCCGGGTTGCGATCCCGCGCCACCGGCTATGCCGATTCCCGGCTCCAGGCCTGCTACCCAAACCTGCCTTCCATGGTGGGTTACGCCACCACGGCAACATTCCGTTCCGCCATGCCTCCTCAAGATGGCCAAGCCTATGGCGGCATCGAAGAACAACTGGAAACGTTTGCCAACCTTCCCGGCCCGCCAGTTGTGGTGTTCCAAGATCTGGACGACCCTGCTGCTGCAGCAACATTCGGCGAAATTCTCTGCACCACGTACCAGAAATTTGGCGCCGTGGGCCTTGTGACCTCCGGTACCGGCCGCGACTTACAACAAGTCGAGCCTCTAAAGTTTCCGTGCTTTACCACCGGCACTATGGGCGCCCATGGTTACTGCCATTTTCCGCAAATTGGCGTGCCAGTACGTGTGTGCGGCTTGGTCATTCGGCCGGGCGACCTGCTCCACGGAGACCGCAATGGCTTGACCGTGGTGCCGCCCGAACTGGTTGCACATCTGGAAGATGGATGCGTGGCTTTTCTGGAAGCAGAGGCTGTCATTCTCGATTATCTCAGGGGTACCGACATGCCCAAGGTGGCGGAATTCGCCCGGGCACGTCAGGAATGCCAAAGGCTTTTCAAGGCCATTGAGGCACGTTTGAAGTTGGCGGTAACGGCGCGCACTTGACCTTGGGGGGGAGAATTCACAAGCTAACGTGACACCTCTTTCCCAACCTTAGGAATGCGCCGCCATGCCCAGTGAACGCCGCACCCGCATTGTCGCAACTGTTGGCCCAGCCAGCCGCGATCCAAAAATGCTGTCCGCCCTGGTGGAAGCTGGGGTGAATGTATTCCGACTGAATATGTCGCACGGCACGCACGAACAGCATCTTGAGGTGATTGGGCACATTAGGGAGATCGGAACCCGCCTGAAGCGCCATGTCGCCATTCTGGGCGATCTGTGCGGCCCCAAAATCCGCGTGGGCCTCTTCCCGGGCGGATCGGTTATGTTTGAAACCGGCTCAGACGTTGTGGTGACCACGCGCGATGTTTTGGGAACCGCCACGCTAATCCCCTCGCAATACTCCTCGCTCCACCAAGATGTGCGGCCCGATGGCCGAATCCTGCTCGACGACGGCCTGCTTGAGCTGAAGGTGGTGCGGATAGAAGGCACGGAAGTGCATTGCCGGGTGATCCACGGCGGGCCATTGAGCGATAAAAAGGGTATGAACCTTCCGGGAAGCAGCCTTTCAACCCCGGCATTGACCAGCAAAGACCGGGAAGACGCCCAGTTTTTGCTTCAGAACGGAGTGGACCTGCTGGCCTTGTCGTTTGTCCGCCGGCCCAGCGATATCGATGACCTTCGCAAAGTGATCGATGCCGCCGGGAAAAGCACGCCGATCATTGCAAAAATAGAGAAGCCGGAAGCGCTGGAATCTCTTGACGGGATTTTGGAAGCAGCCAACGGCGTGATGGTGGCGCGCGGCGACCTTGGCGTGGAAGTGCCATTGGAGTCTGTTCCCATTATTCAGGCGGACATTATTGAACGCGCTCGCTTCAAGGCATGCCCCGTGATTGTGGCCACGCAAATGCTTGAATCGATGGTGACTCAACCACGCCCAACGCGCGCCGAGGCATCCGACGTTTCCGGAGCTGTGTTCGCAGGTGCCGATGCCGTGATGCTTTCAGCAGAAACCGCGCGCGGCCAATATCCACTGGAAACAGTGCGAACCATGGACAGAATCTGCCGCAAAGTTGAGACGTGGCAATCGCTGGAGACTGGATTCCGCCAGCCCATGCCCCGGCAGGTTGGGCCCGAAAAAATGCACTCCATTCCACTCACACGCGCCATTGCGCGGTCCACAGCGCAGCTGAGCAGCGACCTGCGCGTGCGTGCTGTGGTGGTGCGCAGCAAGGGCGGCACGTCTGCCGCCATGGTGAGCAGCACGCGCCCCTCGGCACCCATATTGGCACTAACCACCGATGAACGGGTGGCACGGCGCATGTGCCTGCTGTGGGGAGTCATTCCTCGGGTAATCAGTGCCGAGGAGTTCGATCGCCCCAAATCGGCCGCCCGCCATCATGCCGCGGCTCTTGGTTTGGTGGAACCCGGGCAATTCCTGTTGCTGCTTTCAGGGCTAGGAAAGCAGGAACCGTCGCTGACCGTGCTTCCCCTATGAAAATCAGCCCGGTTTCATGGCGTCAAATCACCGTGGTGGTGCGCCCATTCAGGGCCAAAGCCGTGCTCGATGCCATCGGCACCACGTTGGGACCAGATGGCCTTGCCAACTGCATTGTCCGTGAAGTGAAAGGGTACAGCCGACAGAAAGGCTACCTCGACCGCTACCTTGGCGGTGAATACAGCATGGCATTCCTGCCGAAAGTGGAAATATCGGTCGCTGTGCCCCATGGCTTGGTCGACGAGCTGTCGGCCGAAGTGGTGCGTGTGGCGCGCACGGGCCGCATTGGAGATGGCAAGGTGTTCGTGGTTCCCACAGTGTGGGAAGGCGAGTTTTAAGGCAACAAAGATAGCGAGTAGCAAAAATTAAGCGGGCAGACTGGTATTACTCCAGTCTGCCCGCTTACCAATTTGGCCTAGTTTCCGGTTGGCACCAAGGGGGCCACAGCGTCAAGCCCCTCAATCTTTTCGCCCCCTGCAATGGTGCACAGGGCTCGGAATGTTTCGGGTTTCATGGAAGCGGGAATAAACCGCACACGCCCATCCGCCATGATGGCGAACGTGCCGGCTTCCTTCTTCTTGGTGGTTGGATTTTCGATTTCGCCCACCACGAACGCTTCCAGCGGATTGGCCACTGCGGGAATACCGCGTACCGTGCTGCCTCCACCAGCGATCCATGGTCCCTGTGTTGTGCTGGGAACCTGAAGTACCGCAATTGTGTTTTCAGGGCCGTCTTTGATATCGGCGACCTTGGTCACACGGTCGTATCCAAAAACACCCAAGCTGGCCGCATCGCCCCCGGCGGGCATCGCGGGGCTATCGAGGCCCAAGCCGGCAATACCAACAAAATGCGTGGCACCCAACGGTTCGCGGACGCTGGTCCACTGAACCCGTGGTGCGTTGTTGGCAGTAGCCGTATTCACATAAGCGGGAATATGAAGAGTGGCCACCACAGCGAATTCTTTGTCGCGCCAGAGCGTTCCCTTCTGCACGAGGGGTGCCGCCAAACCGGCGTAGTCGGTTCCGCCTAGAAACGGCAAAATTTCGAGCAACCAACTGCCGCGCATGTCTGGCCGAAGGACGGCACCGGCAGGGGCAGCCATGGTCCCGCGAGGGAACTGCTTGTTTTCGCCGGTGTAGCGGCGCAAGGCATTCGCGAGTTCGCCGATGCCGTTACGAGGCTGGAATGTTTCAGCCATACCGCGGCCTTGCACAACAATACCGCGCAGATATTCCTGCAGGTTGTGGTACATCGCCGGAGTGACTTGCTTGAGTTCAAGGCGCAGTTCGCCACCAGTTTTTTGGTTGGTAAAGCTGACGGTACCGTTTCTGGCTCCACCAGCAGCACCGGGTGCCGCGCCACCCGGAGGGCCACCGAAGCCTCCTGGAGCAACAAGACCACCACTGCCCGGATTACCTTCACCTTCAGACGATTCGGAGGAACCGCCCGGTAGCCCCATGGGTAAGCCCCCTGGAATTCCCATAGGCGACCCGCCAAGTCCGCTGTTACCAGCCGCAGGCGCGCCCGCAGCGCCGATGCTCACGTCGAGCTGGGCAGTTTTGAACACGTACTTGAGGCCAGCGAGAAGGAGGCCACCGAACGTTTGTGGTGGGCTCTCCATGCCTGCAAATACCGACATGTTCACGGCATCGGGCAGGAACTGGTGCAGGCTACCTGCAAGCTCGATGGTTTCGGGCTTAAGAACTCCCAAAATCAGCAGGTCGGAGCCGAGGACAGGCTTGAGAACCCCTTCCTTAATGGACGGGTGCAGCATGGGGTGCCTAAGGACCGATGGGCTGGCATAAAACGTTACCTGCGGATCGCTACTGAGCGCCTCAACTGTATTGAGAGCATTCACCGCGGCCGCATTCAAATTGAGAAAACGCTGCGGAGGAGGAGGCGCGGCAACAGCTGCTGGAGAGCCTCCACCACTACCCGGCGCGCCGGGGAAACCACCGGGAGGGCCACCTTCCGAGCTGCCGGAAGGCCCGCCGGGCATTGGAAAGCCCATGGGTGAAGCGCCACCAGGACCACTAGCAGCAGCGGCATCACCTGCTCCTGGTTCAGGGGGCGGTGGCGCTTCCAATTTAAGACCTGCGATATCTGATTTCACATACGATTCGAGGCGGGATTTATCCGCCAAAATGACCGTATGGGCATCGTAATGGTAGAAAGCAAGCGGACCAGTCGGACGTCGAGATGGCGTGAGCAGGTAAACCATGCGCGCCATCACATTCGTGCTGGTGTCGAGATCGACGCCCAAAACGTGAATGGTGTCCTTACTGTCGCGGCCACCGCCGACCTTCACCGCTTGCGCCTTCCACAGGGTGGCCAACTGTTCGGGTACCACCGGATTATGAAATTTGAAAACGCAGAACGTCCACGGCGTTTCCAGATTCATGCCAACAGCCACTTGCTGGATCTGCCCGGCATCCATTCCCCAAGCCTGAGACATGCTGTTGATGTCGAGCGTGCCCGGCATATTGAAAAGGATGGCACCCAGTGGGCCTGAGCGTGCCCGGTCGAAATGAACCGCCAACGCTGCCTGAGTATCGGACGGGAGAAAATTCGCCGGGTCAAGTCCGGTATCATTGGCGACTTTGGCGATACCAACCTTGCGCGGTGCCGGCTTGGCGGCACCAGCAGGATTCTGTCCACCCGGTTTCATCATGGCTTCGGCACCGGGCATTGCAGCGCCCGCTGCGGCTGGCATTCCAGGGGCTCCGCCCATTCCAGGCATTGCCGCGCCTGGTCCTGCCATGCCCGGACCGCCCTCCCCGGCACCTCCGGGAGGAGTCATGGAGCCCGGGCCACCCGGCGTTGGTGTGGAATTGGCCTGCTGCCCAGAATTCGCTGGCACTGGTGTTGGCGTTGAACTTCCGCCACTCATCATGAAGATGACACCTGCCAGCAGCAAACCGATAGCAACCACGCCGCCGCCTACCGCCAGCAGCAGGGTGGCGTTGTTGCCGCCGCTGCCTTTTTTGCGCGGTTTTTTGGGGGCATCGTCATCGTCTTCATCATCTTCGTCAGCTTGACCTGCTGTTTGTGGATCTTCCACAATGAAGCGGAACTTACACGATAAACAGGTGGTCTTTTTGCCGACCATACCCGTATCGAGCGTGATCAATTCCTCGCAACCGGGGCACTGCTGCTTGAACTTGCTCATGGTGGCGAGTCTCCGCGCTTCGGACCGATTTCGTTCTCTACAAATGTCTGACACCCAGACCCAGCATTCTGTTTGTATATCCTACTTCAGGGCATGGTATGAAAGCAAAGGGGTTCTCCCGCGAACTACTTCATGGGTATCCTCGTGCTCCGAACCTGTTGCAAGGATGGCGATCCATGGGCAGCCAACTCTCATTCTGGCAACGTCTGGCCCTGGTAGCTGGGGTCACCCTCGGCCTCATCGCGCTCGCCGCAATCATGGTGAACGGTGGGCTCACCCTGCGCGGTAACGATGTCTCGCTTTCCGCACGTTTCAATCAGGTCCGGGGGCTCGAACCCGGCAGCAGGGTGCGGTTGCTAGGAATCGACATCGGCACCATCGAAAGCCTTTACCTTGAAGGCGACGGCGTGCGCGTCACCATGCGAATACGCGCGCACCACGCCGCCAACCTGCTTTCAGACACCGAGGCCCGCATTGTTTCCGAAGGACTCGTGGGCGGCAAGGTTCTGGAACTCCGACCGGGCCGAACGGGAGATCCCGTTGCCCAAAGCAGCGAAATCAAGGGGCTTCCCGTGGTGGATTGGGAAGACCGCCTCGAACAACTCAGTTCATCGGGGCCAGACCTCGCCATCAAACTCGATCAATCGCTTCAAGGACTCGCGCGCCTCAGCAACGCGGCCGAGGAAACTCTCAAACGCATCAATCAAGGCGAAGGATCATTGGGAAGACTCTCCCGCGATGAACGGCTTTACGAGGAACTCGTCGAACTCACACAGCGCGGCAAACGCACCCTCGATTCACTCCAACGCGATGCTGAAGCCCTTCAGGGAGTGCCCGGTTTTTCGTCGCTGGTACGCGATCCCGGCAAGCTACTCATTCGCCCAGATTGCCAAGCTCGCCAATGGTGGTTCCCCGAAGGCGATCTGTTTGAAACAGGCAGAGCCGTTCTTTCCGAGGCTGGCCAAATGCGCCTGAACACCCCGGGGCGGGAGATAGCAGCAATTAAAGCCGGTAATTCAGAGGTGGTTGTGGTGAGCTACGCCACGGGCCGCGGCACGGCAGACGAGGAGGCCGCTCGAGTTCTCACGGAAAAACAGAGCCAAATGGTGGCGGATTACCTGCGCAAGCACCATGGCATCAACAAGACCGGGTGGATAAGCTGGCGTAAGGTCAGCGCGCTTGGAATGGGTTGGGCTTCGCCACCAGCGAAAGCAATCCCGCCCGGGCCCGCTCCCCGAACGGAAATCTGGTTGTTCATTCCTTCATAACCGCCGGAGCAAGACAGCCTCGATGGAGCTGCCCGCCGAGAGTCGCCTGTTCCATGCCGGGCGACTGCTCTGGCCCGGTCTGCCATTGCCCCGCGGTTATGTTTCGATGGCACTCGACGACACCCGCGCCCGGCTTGCCGCGTCTAACGATTCAGAATCGTCTCACTTCTACTTTGCCGATTGGTGGTTGGCCAAAGCCTGCCTGTGGGACGATCCCGCTGGCCGAACTGTGCGTGAACGGGCATGGGGCCAATTGATGCGCGCCACCGCGGCGCGTGAAGGCCGCTTGCTCACCGAACGCCTCATGGCACGCGCCTGCCGCGCCTTCCCTGCCGACCAAGGCGCCCGACAAGAAGCCCTCGACGATTTCTGGGGCCAGTTGATGGCGGGAACCGAAGGCCCAGGCCGCCTGAACGCCTACCGAGCCACGCGCCCGCTGGTACCGTGGCTGGTGGCCATTTTCCGCAACCTTTGCTTCGACCGCCTCCGCCAAGGCAGCCGCGCCCCCACATGGCTCGATCACGAAGACGACTGGGCCGATACCCACTCCGGCAGCGCCACCGACGTGATGCAAGATGCCGATGCGGAAGCCCACGTAGCCCCATGGTTCGCTTCGCTTACCAACCGACAGCGCACTCTGGCCGAACTCCGGTTCCGCCACGGTATGAACCAGAAAAGCGCCGCGGCGGCACTCGGCACCACAGAATCCACCATTTCCCGCGAACTCACACGGGTGCAGGATGGGTTTGCCGCCTTGGTGAATGCCGTGGATGACCGCGCCGAAGCGCCGCGCGAGCAAATTGTTACCGCCCTGCTGGCAGCGCTGCAGCGTTTGCTCGCCGACCCCGCTTCCAACCTTTCCAACGAGGAGATGGTCCGAACATGAGCAAGTTCCAGCCCGTCACCTCCGCTGACCCCAATGCACCCTTGCCGGGAGTGGTGGGTACGGGATCGGCCATGACGGAAATCTTCCGTTTGGTCCGCCGAGTGGCGCCCACTCAGGCCACGGTTCTGGTTGTAGGTGAAACCGGAACGGGAAAAGAGCTTATTGCCCGCTCGGTGCACGTGCTCTCCAACCGCGCCGACGGCCCGTATGTGCGCGTCAACTGCGGCGCGCTGAACGAAAGCCTTTTGGAAAGCGAGCTGTTCGGGCACATCAAGGGCGCCTTCACCGGGGCCATTGAAAACAAAACCGGCCGCTTCGAAGCAGCCCATGGCGGAACCATTTTCCTTGATGAAATTTCCAGCATGTCGCCCAAACTGCAGGTGAAGCTGCTGCGGGTGCTGCAAGAAAACGAATTCGAACGCGTGGGCGAGAGCAAAACCATCCGCGTCGATACCCGCGTGGTTGCCGCCACCAACCAGCTTCTGGAAGACGAGGTCGAAGCCGGCAACTTTCGCGACGACCTCTATTACCGGCTAAATGTGGTTCCCGTCTATTTGCCCCCCTTAAGGGAGCGCAAGGGCGACATTATCGACTTGGCCCGCCACTTTCTCAAACGCCACGCCGACATCAACAAGGTTGAGGCACCCGAATGGACGGCTGCCATCGAACCGGTGCTGATGGCGCACGACTGGCCGGGAAACGTGCGTGAACTTGAAAATTACATGGCCAGAGCCGTGGTCCTCTGCCGCGGTGGCACCCTCGATGCGCACGCCATCGGCTTGCCCGGCCGGTCGGAACGACGGTACAAGCCTGCTGCCTCATCCAAAGGCAGGCCGGGCGATCTGCCCACATTGGTGCGTCAAATTGTACGTATGGGCATTCAGTCTCTGCCCGACGGCGCGCTGCACGATCGCTTGGTAGGCGATGTGGAACGCGAACTCATTGAGCAGGTGATGTCAGACTGCGAGCAAGTGCAGGTGAAAGCCGCGCAAAAACTCGGCATCAACCGCAACACCCTGCACAAGAAACTGTCAGATTACGGCGACCATGCAACCCCAGCAGCGGAAAAGGTGTGAGGCAGCCGGGGTTGAGTGTAGAATGACAGGCGAAGCGATTGGTGGAGGCATGGAGGTTATGGAGCAATTGCTTACCTAAATAAAGGAATCGAACAACTTGCGTGAGCTAAAAAACTGACTGCAGTATTGCGCTCAGAGGGTGATGGGTATGTTTCCCATTGCCATGAATTAGATATTGCCAGCCAAGGCGAATCGATGGAAGAGGCCACCAATAACCTCCGTGAGGCATTAGAATTATTTTTTGCGTGCGCGTCGCCTGAAGAAATCAAGGCTCGACTGATGATCAACGTGCTTGTTACCCAAGTCGAGGTGGCCGTTGGGTAGGCTTCTTGTTTTGGCAGGTCAGGAAGTGTGCGCCATACTGGCACAACATGGATTTGTTATTGTCAGACAACGTGGCAGCCATATTGTCATGCAAATGCGCTCAGAAGCGCAGTACCATTACCGTTCCTGTTCCCAATCACCGGTAAATAAAATTTGGCACCATTGCAGCAATTATTCGTCAGTCGGGAGTGTCGCGCCAAGAATTTGAAACGTGGTTCCCCGGGAACGCCAATCTCCCGATTGGCGAATTTGTATTTGCGACTCACCCCAATCAAAACCGAAGAGCCCCGCACCACTGCGTAAGGGGCCACGCGCCAAGAGTCGGTTCCGTTCAAAATCTCTGTTGAGTTTCTGCCAGGGAGTCTTTGGCCCCGTAATCAGGCGAGCGGGTTCTTTCGATACTGGGCTTTGGCCCCACGTTCCCCTTCCCGAATGGATTGCGCCATAAAACCTTAAACGACGTTGTCGTGTTTGTGGGGTATTCGGTGATTGACTCATTGAACAGGAACGCGATGCACCACTATCAAGGAGACCCGACATGACTGCCAAGCCTAAATCGCCTCTTTCCAAACCATCACTTTTAGCCTTGGAAGACAGGTGCGTTCCCGCAGCGTTCGTCTTCAATAGCGGCACGCTCATCATCAATCTACCTGAGATTGCTAACAGGAATGTGATAGTGGCGGTCCAATCGGGAAACCTAACAATCAATGGGGCGGTGGCGGGTGGGAAAAACAGTTTTGTTGCCGGCGCTCCGGGTGGCAAGCCGGCGTTGAACACCATCTCCGCGATCTTGGTGAACGGATCAGAACAGAGTGACACCATCAATCTGGCTGGAGTCGGAAACCAATTCAACAACCTCAACGGCAAAGTAACAATCAATGGCTTAGGTGGTACCGATACAATCTTCGGAACCTTCTCATTTGCCGACACAATCAATGCCGGTTCCGGTAACGACCAAATTATTGGACTGGGTGGCAACGATGTCATTCAGGGTGGACCAGGTAACGATTCCATTTGGGGTGACGGAAAACCGTTGGTTTGGGAATCCACGGGCGGAAACGATCAAATCAATGGAGGCGCGGGTAACGACACCCTGTTCGGATTCGGGGGAAGTGACAACCTTATCGGCGGGGACGGTAACGACTTTCTCATTGGAGGCAACGGCAACGACAGCCTCACAGGCTCAGGGGGAAGGGATACTTTCGCGGGCAACTTGGGTACGGATTCCGTCCATTATGATTTGGGAGATTCCATACCGGTCAACTGGAGACAACTCGGTATCGAATACTCCGACGCCAGCGATAGCACTGACAGTGTGACCATAATCACCAGTGCCAATTGGAGTGCTGAGGTCGCCAACAGTTCGATTCCGGTGCTTATCGATTTCTGGGCCCCTTGGTGTGGACCATGCAGAGCCCTTCACCCCACCATCAAGGCATTGGCTGAAAATTATATGGGAAGAGTTAAGGTATGCAGGCTTAATATCGATGAAGCGCCTGAATTCGCCTCACAGTATCAGATCACTGCTATACCCTCTGTGCTGATTTTCCAAGGAGGTATGGAGATCAACCGGCTGGTTGGACTCTACCCGCAGGAGGCTTACGAAGGCGTCCTCAACAATCTCCTGGCTTCAAATTGAAACCTGCATCACCAAAACCGAGTCTTCCCGGGGTCGCCGAGTAAGGCACCCCGGGCAAATCGCTACAACCTCGTTAAGACTCCATCCATAAGCCCCAACGGGGCGAACTCCCGGGAACGCCAATCTCCCGATTGGCGAATTTGTAGTTGCGACTCACCCCAACCAAAACCGAAGAGCCCCGCAAGACTGAGTAAGGGGCCACGCGCCAAGAGTCGGTTCCGTTCAAAATCTCTGTTGAGTTTCTGCCAGGGAGTCTTTGGCCCCTTACTCAGTCGTGCGGGGCTCTTCGAAACAGTTTGTTGGCACCAAATTCCCTATTTCCCATCCCACAACACAATCCGCGCCTTGCTCCCGTTAGCCACCAGAAAACCGATATGCCGGCCGCCGTTTTTTGTTACCACAGGCGCGCCGTTGGAACCCACCGGGATGGGCGCCGACACGTCGATCTCCCAAGCGTTTTCCACTGTTTTCAATCGATCTGCCAGCAGCACCGCCTCGGCACCCCCCTTCCCTTCCGTAACAATCCGGCAATCTTCAGGATCCCGCGCCTTTTCTAACGCGCCCCAGCGGTCTGGGGCTTCGCCGCCTAAGCCGCAGCGCGCCACACCACCCGATTCCTTCACTTTCCAGTTTTTTTGGGGGTATTCTTTGCCA
The DNA here is from genome assembly GCA_945875585.1 of Candidatus Kuenenia stuttgartensis. Taxonomy (GTDB): domain Bacteria; phylum Planctomycetota; class Planctomycetia; order Gemmatales; family Gemmataceae; genus REEB421. The sequence goes on from CAMCLK010000029.1 coordinate 12,244, forward strand.
TTAAGGTGCATCACCACGCTCTTGGCACCGCTGCCGGGCGAACGGAATGCCTCTGCCGCCCCCACCAGCACGCCGGGCTCAGGCTGCAGCACCAGCCAGTCGGTTTTGTGCTGCGGGTTGTAAAATATCCCGCTGGTTTCCCATGTAACCGTCATCGGCACTGGCGCCTGCACGCTGCCTGCCGCGCTTGCCGACTTGGCAGGCACCTTGGCGCCAATCTCAATATTGGGTTTCCAGCCCAGCCATTCTTCTTTTTTCTTCTCCACATCCTGCGCCGAGGCCAATTTGAATCGCTGCCCGGCAGGCACTTCTGCGCCCGGTTGCGGCGGCGTGGAGAATGCCAAGCCGCCGGACATGACCGTGGTGAGCGTGTCCATGTTCATATTCACCTTCGGGCCCCACGTGCTGAAGTCGAACAGCTTGGCGGAACCGCTCAAGCCGCTGTTACTCCAAAATTGCGTGTTCACGCGGATCAGCTTTTTGTAATCGGGCTGAATGTACACGCGCGCATCCACCGTGCCCGAGTCGCCCGCCAAGGCCACTTCCATCACGTGCCCCACGGTGAAGCCGCGAAACCGCACCGGCGACCCCGGCTCCAAGCCGTTGCGTTCCTGGCTTTCCACAATCACCTGCAATCCCGCGGGGCTACGAATCTCCTGCGCCGGCGGAGATTCGCGCCCGACAAATTCCACAACATGGTGCTGGCCGGCGGAAGTGCCCGGTTCAACGGCCACGTAAACACCATTGGCAAAGGTTTCCATGCCATTGATCTGACCGATTCCAAGAACAGGCCGCACGATCCAAAACTGGGAACCTTGCCGGCACAAATGATTAGCGGATGCCTGTAGGGAAATATCGAGCCGAATGCTATCGCCGATGCTTGAATGTTCCAAAGTAACGGCAACAATATCACCCACCACAATGCCGCGGTATTTGACAAAATCTCCCGGCTTAATGCCGTACCCTTCCTGAAAATGAACGACAAGGGTCGGCTTGGGGAAGACCATGTCATGCACTTTGACCTGCCACACCACTGCGGCCAGTGCCAAAAGAGGCAGGCCCAGCCATGCCAAAGGCGACTGAAGCAGACGGATATGCCAGGGTGCCACGCGCCTGACAATGGCCTGAGGCAATGCCGGCGTTGGTGAGTCGTGGCTCATGGTTCGTTGTCCCAAATGGAGTGCGGATCGAAGCTGAGCGAGGCCAAAATGCTGAACCCCACACACAGGGTGAAGTAGACCACAGCGGGCCCGTAGTGAAAGGTCACCAAGCTACCGAGTTTGATAAGCATGACGAAAAACGCGAGCAGCAGCACATCCATCATGCTCCATTTGCCGAGGAGTTCCATGAGGTGGTAGGTGATGGCCCGGTGTTTCCGGCTGACCAGTTGAAACAGCGACAGTTCCAAAAGCGCCATCATTTTCACCAGTGGAAACACCACCGAAAACAGCAACACCACGCTACCGACGAACCAATCGCGGTGCAGGAACAGTTCGCGGATCCCGTCGACAATGCTGTTTTGGCTACGGTGACCCAGCTTTTCGATGGTGATAATAGGCAAAAGAATCGCCGGCCAAAACAAGACAAACGCCGTGCCAGCAAAAGCAGCGCAACGCATCGAAGCCGAAGAGTCGCGGCGCTTGAAAGCACTATGGCACCGGGGACAACATGCACAATGGCCGGGTTTGACTTCGGGAAGCGAAACTACAAGGCCGCAGGTGTGGCAGGGGTGGGGCATATGGATTAAGGCCAGCGATAGTTGGTGCTGCTTAGGTATCAATTGGTCTATTTATAGCCGGTACCGTGGCAGAGGAAGCAGATACCGGTACCTGAGCATAGACCACATTTTCCCCAAAGAACACCGGAACCATGGCCACTGCAGCGATAGCAATTTTTATTTGCAAGGCATTAGGCAAACGACGATTTAGTGAAAAACCATAACTAAGTAAGTACACCCATTAGAAAAATAGTTGTAATGAGTGCCTGCAACCAAAAGGCTGCGGCTTATTTTCATTTTAAAACTCAAAACAATCAATCTTATCTTATACAAAATATCGAATAAAAACAAATCAATATAATTGTGAGCAGCCCGAAATAAACGGGCTGTCCAACAAAATTAATTTACAGGCTATTTTATCAAAGCCTCAGTACGCTTAACATTTTTAAGTTTTATAATACTATTAAACTCCTCAGAAGAACCCATTCTAAAATATTTATCAGTATCCATTAGATACCCAAGAGTCTGAATGGTCTTCTGTTTTTCATCCTCTTTGTCGAGATAACTAAATGCATATACAGCAATAGCTGTACCGGCGATTGCAAACACAGCAGCGCCACCTGTCACCACTATTGTGCCCATAGCCATACCGCCACCACCGGCAGCCAATGTGCCACCACCAAGCCAAGCCAATGCCGCATTTGTGGCTGCAGCACCACTTAATGTCGAAACGGCAGCTCCACTCCCAGCCGTTCCAAAAACAAACGCAGCACCCATTAGCCCAGCAGCACCAAGCGCTCCGCCACCAATGCCAGCCATTCCAATAGCAGCAGATCTATGTGCTGTTCCAATATCAGAATACCCTAGTAAGAATTGACCATATGATAGGACGGCAACAACTACACCACCGCCCAAAGCCGAAGCACCTGAATTGGCAGCCAGAGCTCTAGCGCTGGTACCCATCAGTGCAGAACCAGGCCTTGCAAATTGATCCATTATTCGTGATTGGATCATTGATTTTGCAGCATATTGACCAGCAATGTAGCCGCTGCCACCGGCAAGAAACGCAAGCGCGGCTTTTTTTGCAATTTTTTCTGAATCGATTTTTTGATTAAAGTAATAATCCAATCCACCATTAATACCAACATCTAAAAAGGCCTGCGCTAAACCAATCATCACACCACCACGGATACTTTGCGCAAAAAAGCTTTGCCTTTCAGCAGACATAGCCTCTTGAATTGATTTCGCTTGTCTAACAAATTCTTTAGATGAAACTTCAATGTCTTTTAAAGGCATCGAAGGCAATTTATTTTGAAGTTGTGAGGCAACTTCTGATTCAACAATTGATCTAATTTTTACTAAATTTGAATCGAATAGGGGCATAGAAATTTTAGTGATGGTTTTAAGGCTCGACTCGCTTCCAACAGCATCGATCAAATCAGCGTTTTTAACAACTGCCGAAAAAATATTGCCTTCAACTTTTACTTGATATAAGTACCTTTGATATGCAACTTCACCACGTGCTGCCTTGTCAAATAACGATGCCATTTTTCGGAATTGTGATTTTGCTTCACCAAGCAATTCTTGTTTTCCAGCAAATTTCCAATCAGCCTCAGCGGCATTTTTCCAGAAAACCGCCGCTTTCCCATCGGGCAACTGCACCTGCAACCTATGAATGTTGCCAACCTGAGGCATCTTTACGACGCTCATTTTGCTGTTTGATATCTGGTTAACAATTTTTTCGTATTGGCTAGAAATCTTTAATAATCTAGCGGATGTCCATGGTTTACCCAATTGAATCCCATCTTTGGTCATTCCCAAAGAACTTGCCCCATATTTAGCCTCCGACACAATAAGCCCAGCAGGTTCGCCGCTGGCACCGTAATTAACATACAAACCATCGATTCCCTGCCGGCCAAGACTGACTGGTACATGGCGAACCCCAGACTGTTCTTTCAGCAGCCTTGCAATGTATGTATGCATATGCGACTCACCAAATGCGCCCTTGAGATGGGGCGCATAAATAGATGATCTCAGCAAAGCCATATCTGGTCGCGAAATAGAAATCGCGCCGGCAGTCGATATGCCCGCTATACTGGGAGTGATATCGGCTTGACAAATACAAAAAGACAAAACAGCGCAAACACCGCCTATCGACATCACTTATCCTCCAATGCGACTTTTTTTGAATCCACGCAAAGTTTGTACCATGCAGGAAGACCTGTCGGCTTAAATTGAGCCAACAATTTCGGAACGATATCGTTGTAACACCTGGCGACATCAGGGGACATAAGGCCGATATCAATGGTTTCGATCTTATTGCCAATCAATATATTCCAAGCAGCGTTTTCACCTATTTTCTTCCAATTATATTCATTGTATTCGGCAAACGCCGAATTTAGCTGACCTACAGCCCACCTTTGATACGCATTATACTGACCTTTTCTTACAAAATTTAAGCGATTTTGCACTTTTACAATTTCAGATGCCGCAGTACTTACTGCAGCAGAGCTTGTAATTCCAGCTATTTTTGCTTGCACTATTTTGGCTTTTTCTTCAATTGACTTGGCAACTGTCTCCCAAGTCTCCTCTGATTTGTCTAGCGGTATCGCCAACAATTCATTGACCAAGTTTCGCAATTCTTCTAATGTTTTTTCTGACCTTTTCAGCGATATCTCTTCGACCGATTTTTTCACCATTGTTGGCAAGTCATCAATCGCTTTTTTCAAGCCCGGCGGCATCCTGCTCGCTGGAATTTTCAATCCATAAAGTGTTGGCAGAGTAGATTCTGCTGCCTGAATAATTGACAATGCGAAATCAGAATCAAGGTTTTCTGATTCGAGCCTTTTTAGGCATGCTTCTATGTATTCCTTTTTCTGAACAGCTTGAACAACAATAGAAATCTCTTCGACAAGCGCTTCCAATTCCTTATATTTTTGAGATTCCTGATCAAGTTCACCCATCAAGCTATTACCGTCTAAAATCATTTTGCGCAAAGCAGACTCACCGATAGGTGGAGGATCTGCCTGCCGGAGTAATCGATCGGCATCAGCAACTAAATCGCGTGGATTTGCTTTCACTTCGCCAGCTTCTTTTTTAGCGATATCATCTCTTTTTGTTTGGATTTTTTGTGCCATATCCAAAACCTTTTTCACTTGAACCGCTGGCACTTTGAAAACTGAAACCATAACAAGGCTGTAAAGCTCATCCAGTTCTTGCTTTGTGATTGTTTCGCTTTCTGAAACGAATTTCACGTATTCTTCAAGCATTTCAAAGTCTGCTGGACTTTTTCCAATGAGGTTTAGATAGAGGAATGCCGCTAATTTTCTGTCGTTAGCTTTCTTGGCGTTCCTGGCTAATTCCAAACCAACCGCTTTTTCATCTTTGCTAACATCTTGGAAGCAAAAGAACTGTGTTTCATTTGAAGGATTTTGGCTTGTGCTGAAATTGCCAATTAAAGGTCGATTGTCGACATAGCCAAGCCTATCGCATTCTGCTTTAGTGGAAGCCAATAGAATTGCTGGCGCACAAACAGCACTTGCTAAAAGACAGTAACAAAAACCTTTCATGTGTACTCCTGATAAAAGCCTTATTGTTCCTATTTACATAACCACCAAAAAGCATGAAACTTTTATTTTCAAACCCATTACTCCCCATCCAACTCCGCCACAATCGCCTTCAACCTCGCCGTCACCCTTGTTTTAGCCTGATACACGGAGTCGTTGGAGAGGTTCAGGAAGCGGGCCACTTCACCTACGGGGACTTCCTGCAGGGCGTAAAGATCAAACGCCTGGTAGGTGGATGGCTCGACTTCACCGCGGACCTGATTCAACGCCTCGTGCAGCAAATGCTGCTGATACTCCTGCTCCCACATCGCCTCCATGGCGTTGTCCGTCGCATCAGACGGCACGGCAGACGGGGTGCCCGCCCGCTGCCGCTGCCGCATCATGCGGGAGATTGTCGTCAGCATGATCTTCCTCAAGTAAGCCTTGAAGGTTCCCTTATTGCGGTCGTACCGAAAGGTGGCAAAGGTACGGTGGAGATCCACCATGACCATCTGCACCGCTTCGTCAACATCCTGCCCAGCCAGGCCACACCGCGCCGCGACGCGCAACAGAAACGGCGTATACAGCCCGTCGAACTCCCGCCAAGGGTCATCACCGCCTTCGCCCAAGCGCGCCAACAGACTAGAACGTGTTGTTAACGGCATGGGGCCTCCCACACATATAGCGAAGATCCATGCCATTTCTGACACAGCTCGCCAAGGATTTTTAGGAATTCGCCATAGCCGGTTGATTCTTCAGGAAAATGTATCTTTTTTTAAGTTCTAGCTCTGGTTCAGCTTGTAATTATTTTCGAAAACGGAAAAACGCGCTCTATCAGTCCATGAAAGCGTATCGGGACCGCTATTTACCGTACGTGTCACGGGGCTGGCCGTTCACCGTTTTTAGCGTTGGATGCGCCAACACCCAGTCACGGCTAGGCAGATAGCTGCCCGACACCATCAGTTCAGCCAGCGGCATGGCGTTCAGCGGCGACCAGTCGGTAATGGGGCACCCATCCGCCATCAACCACTCCAAATCTGCTGCTTTCAACTGATCGAGCCGGGAAAAGCAGGTCGCGGCAACCGCCAGCGTTTTCAGAGGCATGGCCTGCAAAGGCGTCCAGTCCGTGATCTGCGTGTGCCCCACACCGAGCTTGGTAATGGCCTTCCCGGCCACGGGCGAAAGGTCTGTCACCGGATTGGAATTAACCATCAACTCGCGCAGAGGCACGCCCTCCAAAGGGCGAAGGTCGGCAATGGCGTTCCAACCCGCCTCCAGACGGGCCATGGGCATGTGCGCCAAAGGGGAGAGATCACTGATCTGCTGGTGCTTGCATTCCAGCGATTCGAGCATCAACGGCCTCAACCCCTCTAGGCTTTTGAGCGAGCCGCGCCCCCCCGTTGCCCCACAACCTAGGTGCTTCAGGTCCTTCAGAGCCGCCACAGGGCTAATGTCGGTGATGGTGTCGGCAGGAATATCGAGGCGGACGACCTTGCCTTCTTCCTGTTTCCACAGGCCCACCATGGGAAAGTCTGGATTGAGGCGTTTCAGCTCGGCGTAAACCGCCTGAACTTGCTCGGCCGGGGATAGGGAACCCGGCACCGAGAACGGCTTTTCTGTTTGGAAAGGCAACTGGGCCACGCCGGCAAGGCCCAGCACGCCGCACGTCAGCACCATGGAAAAAACCGGGGTGTTTCGTTTTTTGGCAGGCGGGTCGAGCACCTGAAGCAACGCGCCGCGAAACACGTCTACTGTGTCAAACCGCTGGCTGGAAGTCGCCGCACACGCCTTGAGCAGGAATTGATTGAACGCCGGCCCGAGTGTTTTCCACGGGCCGTTCAAAAACGATCGAGGGATGGATGGGAATGCGTAGGCATCGGCACCCGTGGCGCATTCATACAGCACCTTGCCCAAGGCGTAGAGATCGGCATCTGGCCCAACCGCGCCATCGGGGGGCAGATACATGGGAGTGCCAGCGGAGCGAACATCTACCACGCCCGAGCAGGACAGCCCGATATCAGCTAGGCGGGGGATTTTGTTCAGATACAGAATGTTGCTGGGCTTGATATCACGATGAATAATGTTGCCCGCATGCATCCAGCCGATGGCATCGAGCAGGTGCATGGCCAGGTGACGGAGCGCGGCAGGTGGCATGGGGCCGTTGTCGCGGAGGTATCGGGTTAGGGTGAGTGGGGCGTAGGCTAAGTCTCCCGGCAGAGCGCCGGTGGCTGAATCGGCCAGCGGCATGGTGTAGTAGAGATGGCCGGTGGCCGCTGTGCCCACGTGGAAAATATCGATGAGGCCGGGGTGTTTGTCGGGGCGTGTGCGGACAGAGGTAAGGGCAGCGCGTTCCCGGTCGGTATGGCGGCCGTGGTGCAGGATCTTGAGGGCAAGGTTGACGCCGGTCTGGTCGCGGACCACCAGCACAGTACCAAAGGCCCCCTTCCCGGCGGTGCCGAGAATGGTGAAGTCGGGCACGGCCTCGGGCGGGATATCCATGAGAGATAGTGTATGGGATGGGAGCGTGGAACGAGCAATGAATCTGTTGGTTGCGCCGGGCGGGTATTGGCGAGCCCCCAACGCGAGTTGGGGGGTAAGACTTGCGGGCTGGCGGTGAATGGTTCTGTTTGTTGCACCCCCCAACTCACGTTGGGGGCTCATGGAATAATACTTTTAGATTGAGCTTTTCAATATTTGATCGCCAATCAGGAGATTGGCGTTCCCGGCATCAATGCGATCTTTAAGGACTTCGTGAGCCCCCAACGCGAGTTGGGGGGTGTAAGACTCGCGGGCTAGTGGAGAATGGTTCTGTTTGTTGCACCCCCCAACTCACGTTGGGGGCTCATGGAATAATACTTTTAGATTGAGCTTTTGGATCTGTAGTCGCCAATCAGGAGATTGGCGTTCCCGGCATTTTTCCGATACAGTTATAGAAGGAGGCATTTATGGCTATGACACTCGAACAAATGGGAATGGCGCAACTTTCAGTCGAGGAGCGTCTCGAATTGATTGGGTTGCTTTGGGATAGCATGCCTTCTACCCCCCTACCGGAATGGCATTTGAATGAGTTGGTCCGCCGTCGGGAATTTGCTGAAGCTCACCCGCACCTGAGACGGCCTTGGGGGGAAGTGAAGGCGAATTTATTGGGTGGAAATTGACTCAATCGATTCACTTATTGCCAGCGGCAGAACAAGATTTGCTTGATGCTCGTTTTTGGCTAGAAAGCCAGAAATCCGGGTTGGGATTAGAATTTGCTCAGAGTGTTATTGCTGCGGTCGAGGCTCTTGTTTCATTTCCTGAACTGCACGGAATTGTATACGCGGATATCAGAGGAGCCCCTATTCGAAAGCACCCTTACGTAATCTATTATAGAGTCTCGATAAATTCCATTGAAATTTTGGCTGTTCTACATGGAAGTCGTGATCCGGCCATACTGAAAAGCCGCGCAACATTTCCACCCGCCTAACCAAATCGCTAATCAACATTAATTCGATTCGCTTACTAATCCGTGTGGGGCTCCTTGTTTTTGGGTGGGACAAGTTACTATCCTATCGCGCCAATCAGGAGATTGGCGTTCCCGGCATCAATGCACTCAATTGTCATTGACTGCGAAAGGTCCCTACCCGTTCAACTCTGAGGCTTCTTCCCAGTGACGGTACAGGCGGTCGAGTGTGGCTTGCACCGCTTCCAGGTTTTCCTGAACTTCCTTGGCGCGGCGGCCGTCGCGGTAGGTTTCCGGCTCTTCCAAGAGGCGCGCCAACTCTTCTTTTTCTTCCTCAGTATCGGCAATGTCTTGCTCGATATCCTCAACCTTGCGGTATGGGAACTGTCTCTTGCGGCGCACAGGCTCAACCTTAGCCACCGTGGCGGCTTTGGGCTGGGCCGGTTTAGCCGCCGCCAAGGCGTCGGCAGCACGTAGCGCCACCAAGCGCTCGTAGAGATCCCAGTTACCGTGGACCACCTCGGCTCGCCCGTCGCCGTCTAGCACCACGAGCATGTCGGTAACCCTGTTGAGGAACCAACGGTCGTGGCTGACCACAAGCACGGTGCCATCAAAATTGCGGAGTGATTCTTCCAGACTTTCACAGGCCCAAAGGTCGAGGTGGTTGGTGGGTTCGTCGAGGATGAGAACATTCACGCCCCGGGCGGCAATGGCAGCCAAGGCGACGCGGCTTTTCTCCCCTCCAGAAAGTCCCTTTACTGTCTGTGTGACCATGCCGCCGTCGATTCCGAAGGAACCGAGGAGGTTGCGCATCTGCTGCTCGGTCATGCGCGGACCGTCCTCGATGCGGACAGAATCGAGAACAGATTTGGAAGCATCGAGGCAGTGGAGGTGCTGGTCGTAGTAACCAATTTTGACATGCGCGCCCAGACGCACCTCGCCTTTGTCGGGCGACTCCTGCCCCAGAAGTATTCTGAGCAGTGTCGTTTTGCCGCTGCCGTTGGGCCCGACAATGCCCACGCGCCTGCCACGCTTGATCTGCATGGAGAGGTTTTTGAACAAGGACCTGTCGTAAGCCTTGGTCAGGTCGGTGGCATCGACGACGTTGTCGCCGGTACGCGCCGCCTCGCCAAAGGCAATACGCGGTCCTTCGACAAGAACTGGTTTGTCGAGGCGTTCGAGCTTGTCGAGCTGTTTCTGCCGGGCAGCGGCCTGCTTGTGGAGCTGTCCATAATTCACACGCTTGATGTACTCTTCCTGCCTGCCGATCTCTTCCTGCTGCGCCTCGAAGGCCTTAAGTGCCGCCTCGTGGCGTTCGCGGCGGAGTCGCCAGTAGTGGCTGAAGTTGCCCGGGTAGTTTTCCAGTCCGCGGCTGGACAATTCAATAATGCGCGTGGTGACGCGGTCGAGAAAGGCGCGGTCGTGGCTGACAATAAACATGCCTTGGCGCAAGCCCACAAGGTGGTCTTCCAGCCAACGTAATGTGGCAATATCGAGGTGGTTGGTGGGCTCATCCAGCATCAGCACATCGGGTTGCGCCAAGAGGAGTTTGGCCAGCATGAGGCGGTTGATCTGTCCGCCGGAGAAGCTGGAAACAGGCCTGTCGAACTGTTCGGGGCCAAAGCCCAGTCCGCGTAGCACGCGCTCGACCTGATGTTCTACCGTAAAGGCATCGCTATTGTCGAGCATGGTATGGAGGCGGTCGTAGCGAGCGGCGGCCTGGGATCGGGTACTTGATTCGGTGGCGTTGGCAAGGTCGTGCGCGGCCTGTTCCAGCTCGGCTTGCGCTGCCAGAACCTCGGCAAGGGCGCTGGTGGCTTCTTCCAGCAGTGTGGCGCCGGGGGCGAAGTCGGGCTGCTGCGAGAGCAGCGCCACGCGGGCGCCGGCATGGCGGGTTACTTCGCCAAGGTCGGGCTGATCACGACCTGCGAGTATGCGGATGAGGGTGGTTTTGCCGCAGCCGTTGGGCCCGACTATACCTACGCGTTCGCCGTCGTAAACCTCGAGTCCGATGCCCTTGAAAAGTGGGTCGCGGTCGAAACCACGGGAGAGATCGCGGGCACTGAGTAAAAGTGTGGGCATGGTTTCGTGGAGTCAGTCGTGGTGTTGGACCAGCACGCGTCCTGCGACAATGCGGTCGGGTGGATGATTTGCCAAGCGTTTCCAGTGAGGCCTGGCAAGGGCATCGTGTCCAGCCAGTGTACGACCCTGCGCTTCTAGAAAGAGCAGTTCCGGGTCGTCCGGGAAGCGTACGCGCAACGCTTCGAGGCGGTCGAGCGCTTCGCGGTAGCCCTTGCTATTCGCGATACCGGTGAGGGCCCCGCGCATTTCGGGCAGCAGCAAGCCATCTTCTGTCCAGACGTTGCGTAGAAATTCAGCGGCTGCGTGGTATTTGCCTTGCATGAGCAAGGTTTGTCCGAGCAGAAGCTTGATGATGTGGCTATCGGGATCGAGCGCGCGGGCAGTTTGAAGGTGTTCGCGTGCCAGACCTAAAAGGTCGGCGGCCAAGGCTTCGCGGGCCGCTTCCACTTTGAGGTCGGCTTGCTCGCGCGGCGAGCGTTCAGCGCGCTTTCGGGCATTGGATGGTGGGAAAATCGGGGTAAGGCCGGGCAAGTGGCCAGGGCTGGCGTGTTGTTGCTGGTTGGCGACCGCTGCTGCGGCATTAACCGGCAGGAACGGGGTGTTGGAAGGCACAACCATCGCCAAGCCGGGAACACCAATTCCCCAAGGGGAATAGCACCACGGGCCACGCCAATAAACGCCATAGGCAGGCACAATAGCCCCGTAGCGGAAGCTGGAAGTGAAACCCGAGGCGCCAAAATTCACGCGGTAGTACGAGGCTTGCTGCACGGCAATCAGGCCGGGACCGTACCAGCGCGCGCTTGACCAGCTCCAGAACCAATATCCGTTGGCCTGGGACGTAGAGCCCCAGAGAAGAACGATGGAGAGCACAATGGCGAAGCGCACGGCAATCCTCCAATCCATGGTTCCTCTTCTATCTTATCGTAAGGAAAGGGTGTGCACGTTCACAAGATGCGTGAATCGTTGCTACTTCTCAAAACGCCAGTAATCCCGGGGAGGGATTTTATGGGAGCAGCGCTGCCGCGTCGGGTGCTGGTTGCAGGAACAGCCGATACCAAGGGGCACGAATTGGCCTACTTGGCCGATTGTGTGCGGGCGTGTGGGCTGCATGCAGAAACAATCGACGTTGGCACACAAGGCACACCAAACCCGCCCACCGATATTCCCCGTGAAACTGTTCTGGGAACCACCAACTCTTTGGAGGGTGACCGCGCTCACCGGATTGCGCGCATGGGGCAGGCTCTGGGCCGATTCCTGCTAACCGAGCATGCTGCTGGGCGTGTTCAGGGCGTGCTGGGATTAGGAGGCAGCGGCGGAACCGAACTGCTGGCGGCGGGATTCCGTGCCTTGCCTGTGGCCATTCCAAAAATGATCGTCTCGACCATGGCATCGGGCCAGACTCAGGGGTATGTGGGCGTATCAGATCTGGTGCTGGTTCCAAGTCTGGTGGATGTGGCGGGGCTGAACCGGGTGCTGCGGCCAATTTTGCGACGTGCCGCGGCAGGGTTGGCTGGAATGGTTCAGGTTCCCGCAGAAACCGTGCCCGCGAAAGATTTGCCCGTGGTGGGCATGACCATGTTCGGGGTGACCACTCCGTGTGTGACCGGGGTGCGAGGCAGGTTGGAGCCCGCGGGCTGGGAACCGATGGTGTTTCATGCCACCGGCACTGGCGGAAAGATCATGGAAAGTCTGGTGGCCAGTGGGACAATCAGTGGGGTGATCGATGCCACCACCACCGAAATCGCCGACGAACTGGTGGGTGGAGTGATGCCGGGCGGAGCCCACCGCATGGAAGCCATTACGCGCTCTGGGATCCCTTATGTAGTTTCGACAGGCGCGCTCGACATGGTGAATTTTGGGCCCTTGGATTCTGTGCCCCAAGCGTTCAGGCACCGGCATTTTCATTGCCACAATGCCCAAGTGACGCTGATGCGGACAACGGTGGAAGAAAACCGGGCCATCGCGCGGTTCATGGCCAACAAGCTCAACGCTTCGGAACATCCATGGACAGTGGTGCTGCCAGCCGGAGGCGTATCGGCGCTCGATGCGCCGGGCCAGCCTTTTTACGATATTGAAGCGACAGGCGCGCTGCACGCGACGCTGCGAGCGGAATTAAAAGCTGGCCCCGGCCGAACGGTGATCGAATACCCCGGCCACATCAACGACCCCGAATGCTCTGAATTATTGGCCAGCGCGTTCTTGCAACTGGTCAGGAGGACTGTATGAGCCGAACCAACCGTGGCGCCATTTTGGCGCGCTTTTCCGAGCTTCGCCATCTGGGCACACCCATTATTGGCGGAGGTGCCGGAACTGGCATTTCGGCCAAGGCCGCCGAGGCGGGCGGGATCGACCTGATAATCATTTACAACTCCGGCAAGTTTCGCATGGCGGGGCGCGGGTCACTGGCTGGCCTGATGCCTTACGGCAACGCCAACGATATTGTGCGCGAACTGGGCCGCGAGGTGCTGACCGTGGTGAAAACCACCCCGGTAGTGGCGGGTGTATGCGCGACCGATCCTTTCTTGTTACTAGAACCGTTTTTGGCGGAACTGCGCGCCATGGGCTTTGCCGGTGTGCAGAACTTCCCCACGGTGGGCCTGATCGATGGCGTATTCCGCCAGAATCTGGAAGAGACAGGAATGGGCTTCGATATTGAAATCGAGATGATTGGCAGGGCCCACGCGCTGGACATGCTGACCACGCCTTACGCCTTCGACCCATCGCAAGCCGACCTGTTGGCTCGGGCGGGCGCGGATATCATTGTGGCGCACATGGGCCTCACCACGGCGGGAACCATTGGCGCGCGCACCGCGAAATCGCTGGACAAGAGCGTGGAAGAGGTGGGTGCCATCGCCCGGGCAGCGCGCGCGGCACGGCCGGATATTTTTGTGCTGTGCCATGGCGGGCCAATCGCCGAGCCGGAAGACGCGCGCTATGTGCTGGAACGCGTCCCCGAGTGCGACGGATTTTACGGCGCCAGCAGCATGGAACGGCTGCCCACGGAAATCGCCATCCGCGACACAGTAGCGCGGTTCAAGGCAATGGGTGTATCCTGATAGGTGGCCCATTCCTCTCCCGGGAGCTGACATCATGCTGCTGCATTTGGCCTTAATGGTTCTGGCCCAACCCGCGTTCGATGCCAAGCGCCTCGAGCGCACTCCGCTTGTGACGGGACTTACCGATGCCATGGGCATTGACGTGCTGAACGACGGCACCGTGATTCTGATCGAAAGGCCGGGAGGCGTGCTGCTGATGCCGCCGGGCCAGCCCGCGAAGCGATTGGGGCGGGTGAAGGCAGCGGTGTTTGGTGAAGTGGGCCTGATGGGTGTGGCGTTCGATGCCAACTTCGCTGAATCGGGCGCATTTTTTATCTTCTACAGCCCGGAAGAAAAAAAGAGCGTGATGCGGTTGTCGCGCCTTGTTGTTCGCGAAGGCAAAATCGACCCGGCGCTGGAACGGACCATTATTGAAGTTCCGATCGAGGAAAAGGGCGCGTATCACCTTGGCGGCGGGATCGCCCGCGATGCCAAAGGCCGCATTTTGATAGGCATCGGCGACAATTCCCCGCCCATTCCCGAACTGCCCATCGATCAGCGCCCCGGCCACGAACTGGCCGATGCCCTGCGCAGCGCCGGCAATACCAACGACCTGCGCGGAAAAATCTTGCGCGTTGAACCCCTGGCGGAGGGCGGTTACCGCATTCCCGAAGGCAATCTGTTCAAGGACCCCAAGCAAGGCAGGCCTGAAATTTTCGCCATGGGTTGCCGCAACCCGTTCCGCGTGATGTGCGACCTGCCCACCGGCGAGGTGATGTGGGGCGATGTTGGCGTGAATGTGGATCCCAAATGCGGCATCACGCCATCGGGCTATGACGAAATCAACCGTACGCAATCGCCGGGCAACTTCGGCTGGCCGCTGTTCAGCGGGCCAAACGAAGGGTTCACCCGATTTGATTTTGAAACGCGCAAGGTGGGAGATCGATTCGACCCGGCCCACCCCGTGAATTTCAGCCGCAATAACACGGGCGCCAAAGATCTCCCTCCCGCCCGGGGCGCCGCCTTGTGGTATTCAAGCGTGGCCTCCGAACGCTGGCCTGCTGTGGGTGCCGGTAGCCGGAGTATTGTCTGTGGCCCTGTCGTGCGACTGGAAAAGCTGGTCAATGGCAACGACAGGCTGCCCGAACGGTACGAGGGCAAGCTCCTTGTTGCCGACTGGATGCGCAACTGGATTGTCGCCTGCGATATGAAATCTGATGGAACGCTTGGAGATGCCGAGCCGTTCGCTCAGCACCTGAGCTTCCGCCGGCCGATGGACATGCGGATGGCGCCGGATGGTTCGCTGCTGGTACTGGAGTATGGCGACCGATGGAATGGTAATACCGACGGCGTGTTGAGTCGTTTGGCGTATAAGCGTGGCAACCGGTCCCCTTTGGCCAAAGCAGAAGCCAACCCACCTGCAGGCAAGGCCGGGTTAGTTGTGAAACTCGATGCTTCTGCTAGTACCGATGCCGACGGCGACACTCTGAAATATGAATGGCGCGATGCCGCTGGTGTGGTGATCCCCGGGCAGGGCCCAGCCCGCGAGGTGCGGATTGGTGCAACGGGCAGTCATTTGTACACGGTCACCGTGACCGATGCGCATGGTTCGATGGGAACCGCTCAGGCAACCGTGAAGGTGGGCAACGCCTTGCCCGTGGTGCAGATCAAGTCGCCGGTAAGCGGATCGTTCTTCGACTGGACCCAACCACTGCTTCTGGAAGCCGAGGCAACCGACGATGAAGATGGTTCCACCAGCAAGGCGACAATTCCCGCCGACAAAATTGTCTGGCGTGCTGTTTATCTTTCGCGTGGCGTGGGCGAAACGGAAACCCGGCACCCCGGTTTGGCGCTGATGCGCGGAAGCACCTGCTTTGGCTGCCACATGGCAGGTGAGGCATCGCGCGGTCCAGCCTATGCCCAAGTAGGTGCCCGGTACCGCGCTGAAGATGGCGCGCGCGAAAAACTGACGAAAAAGATTGTGGAAGGTGGCAACGGTGCATGGGGCACCTACCCGATGCCTCCACACCCCCAGCACACCCCTGCTCAGGCACGCCAGATGGTGGATTGGATTCTCGATGAAGCGGGCACGGGACAGCAGGGTGCGGCAGGCGCCTTGGCGGCTCTGGCATTCCCGCACCCCGGTCACAACGGCGATGGTGGGGTTTGGCGTATTACGGCTTCCTACACCGACCTCGGCGCCCGGGGCCAACCGGCACTCACTGGCGAGGCCACGGTGATCGTGCATGCGCGCCGCCGCAAAGCGGCCTTTGCAGATATTCAGCAAGGCACATTAGTCGTTGACGATATCGACAAGGAACGCGATGCACTGGCCTGGCTGGGTAAAGATAGTTTTGTTGGTTTTTCGGGGGTGCGCCTTGATGGCGTTTCAGGATTACGGGTTCGGGCCAGTTCAACACGGCCGGGCGCCTGGATTGAAGCGCGGTCTGGTGGCCCCGATGGTGTGCTTTTGGGCAAAGTGGAACCGGGACAGGCATTTGCCGAACACCTGATTCAACTTGAAGGCGCCAAAGGCATTCACGATGTGGTGCTGGTGGCACGCCAACCGGGTGCCGGTTCGATGGCAGACAAGCCTATCGGCCTTCACTGGATCCGGTTTGAAGCCGATGCGGGCGCAACCAAAGCTGAAGCCGCTATGCGCGACAAGGCGCGGCCACTGGTGCGGGCTGCTGCCGCAAAATCAGGCCCCATTACCCCATTGAAACCGTGGAAAATCGACGACTTTTCAGACAAGGATTTAACCTCTACTGGACGCGATGCAGCTAAGGGCGACGCGCTCCTCACACGCTTAGGCTGCGTTGGATGCCATGCTGTGGGAACAAAAGCCGGCGGACAGCTTGGGCCGAATATCGCGGAAAGCCTGCTGCGCGTGGAGAAAGAAAAAGACCCGCGCCGGGCGCTGCTGCGTGAAATTCTGGAACCATCGCGGCAGGTGGAACCGAAGTGGCGCACGCGCGTGGTGGTGCTCGACAGTGGCAGAACCATCGCGGGTCTGGTGCTTTCGCAGACAGACCAAGAAATCCGTCTGGTATCAGATCCGACACGTCCGGATCAGGTGCAGGTGATACCGCGCGACCGTATCGAAGAGATGCGTGAAACGCCCGCGTCGCTGATGCCAGCGGGCCTACTGGATGGCTTGACCCGGGAAGAAGTACTCGACCTGATGGCCCGGCTATGGCGCGAGGCCAAGGCGCGCTAGTGTGACGCTATTGGTATGACTTCAGAATTCGGTATGTTCAACAATTCATTGGCCCGGCCAGACCTGATGACTGGTCGGGAAGGAAATGCCACAACAGCGACCTGTTCAGCCGCTTGTCGTTGCACAAGATCTTGATGGATGGCCATCAAATCGTAGTTGAATTGCTTGGCGTATTCATCGCGAATCCGCCGTACTTCATCAATGATATCGTCCATTTCATTCATCTCCGCGTGCCATAAGCTCTTCAGGTGTGCAAATTACAGGCGCTTCTTTGTCAAATGAATGACAAATTTCCACGATTTTAGATCGAAACATAGCATTGGCAATGTGCGCGTAATTCCATGTCAGCAGGTAATCCATGCCATGGCAGGTAGCAATCGCTATATGCATCGCATCGAGAACCGCTCTTTGCGGCAAGGGAATGAGTTCTATGAATCCCCGTGCCAAAGAAGTCACTTCGGGTGATTCGTCGAGTACCTGCAAATCCCTTAGATACTCCATTCGGGACTGTGCTGCGATTTTATCTCCAGCCTGACATTCACGCAGGACAATTTGTGAAACAAATAGATCGAACGCTCCCCGTCGATTTAACCACCATTCACGCGTTACGTGCTGGTGAAACGAACGAATAACATCCCTGCTGGGCCAAGCTGCCAGATAACTTGGTACTGTTGTCTCAATATACACTCTCGGTTTCATGATTCTACTTTACCACTGAGATCGTCGGTTTCACTTCTAATTCCCCAAAACAACCGAAGGCGCAACTCGTTGGTTGGACCCTCAGGGAATGGTATGCTGCTACCAACACTCAAGGAGCAAACCGTGCCCCGCATCGTTGTTGTCTCCGCATGCCGAACTCCTCAAGGCCGATTTCTTGGTGGTCTGGCATCTTCATCGGCTGCGCAACTGGGAGCCATTGCGGCAGAAGCTGCATTGGCACGAGCTTCCATTGCGCCCGATGCCATCGATCAAGTCATTGTTGGCAATGTTCTTGGGGCTGGACTTGGCCAGAATGTCGCCCGGCAAGTAGCCATGGGAGCCCGTGTTCCCGTTGGCTGTCCAGCCTTCAGTGTGAACATGATGTGCGCCTCCGGTCTGCAAGCCGTTGCCTTGGCTGCTCAGGCCATTGCTGCCCAAAATGCCAGAGTGGTTCTTTGCGGTGGTGTTGAGTCGATGTCGCGGGCGCCCTATCTTCTAGAGCGCGCCCGTACTGGTTACAAGCTTGGCCATGGCAATCTGGTCGATTCCATTCTGCGCGACGGATTAACAGACTCGTTTACAGACAAACATATGGGCGAATGTCTCGAAGCCATGGCGCGGCAGAAAAGTATCAGCCGCAGCCGACAAGATGCTTTTGCTCTGCACAGTCAGGAACGCGCGGCCGCAGCCAAGGCACGCGGGGCTTTTGCAGACGAACTGGTCGCTGTAGGCAAAGTCACCGAAGACGAACACCCGCGTGCCGACACCACGCTGGCAGCACTTTCAGCACTGAAACCCGCCTTCGCCTCGGAAGGCGGTAGTGTAACAGCGGGCAATGCCTCGGGCATTAACGATGGCGCCGCGATGCTGGTGGTTTGCTCTGAAACCACCGCCATGGCTCATGGCTGGAAACCACTGGCGGTTTTTGCAGGCTGCGCCAGTGCCGGTTGCGAGCCGGAGCAATTCGGAATCGGCCCTGTGCTGGCCACCCGCGCCCTTTGCGACCGGTATGGATACACTTTGGGTCAATTCGACACCGTGGAACTGAACGAAGCGTTCGCCGCCCAGGCACTTGCCTGCATCGATGGCCTGGCCCTCGATGCGGACAAGGTGAACCCCGATGGTGGCGCCATCGCACTGGGCCACCCGATTGGCGCCAGCGGCGCCCGCTTGGTAGTGCATCTGGCCCACCGAATTGCGCGAGGCGAATCGTCGCGCGCCTTGGCCACATTATGCGTGGGAGGCGGAATGGGGATTGCCGCGGCTTTGGAGACCTACCGATGAAAGCGATCGATTTGAGTGGAAAGGTCGCCTTGGTGACAGGTGCCAGCCAAGGGCTTGGTTCCGCCACCACGCGGGCCCTGCATGCCGCCGGTGCGACCGTGGTCATTAACTTTTTTCCCGATCCGGATAAGGTGAATGAAGCCCGGGCACAGGTTCTTGCCGCTGAACTGGGAGAACGTTGCCTGTTCGTGGGAGCCGACGTGCGTGATCCGGGTGCGGTAGACCGCATGTTCGAGGCGGTCCGCGCCTCATTGGGCGGTATCGATATTGTTGTGAATAATGCCGCGGTGTTACGCGACCGCACCATCCGCAACATGACAGACGAAGATTGGCAGGCGGTGATCGACACGAACCTGACCGGCGTATTCCACATGAACCGGGCAGCAGCACGGCACCTGCGGGATGACGGCAGAATTGTCAGCATGGCATCGATAGCGGCAACCGTTGGTTTTTTCGGTCAGGCCAACTACGCGGCGGCCAAGGCCGGTGTCGCTGCCATGACCAGAGTCCTTAGCCGTGAGTTGGCTCGGCGGCGCATCACCGTCAATGCCGTCGCTCCGGGTGTGGTGCTTACAGAAATGGGCAAAAGCATTCCGGAAGGGGTTCGTGAAAGCATGCTAGCGCAAATCCCGCTGGGCAGATTCGGCGAGCCAGACGAAATTGCCAACGTCATTCTGTTTTTATGCAGCCCGTTGGCCTCGTATATGACTGGTCAAACCCTGCATGTGAACGGAGGATGGACCTCGTGACCTGCCGCCGCGATGCAAAACTGTGCCGTGCCGACGAAGCCGTCTCCCGTATCGGCACCGGACAAACAGTAGCATGCGGTGGTTTCATTGGCGCTGCGCACCCGGAGGCGCTGACATCGGCACTTGAAAAGCGGTTTCTGGCCAGCGGGACCCCGCGCGACCTGACGCTGATCTATGCTGCCGGACAGGGAGATGGTCAATCCAAGGGCCTGAACCATCTGGCCCACAAGGGGCTATTGAAACGCGTGATTGGCGGGCATTGGGGCCTGGCACCACGCTTGGGAGCCCTTGCCTTGGCTGGCGAAATCGAGGCCTATAACTTTCCACAAGGTGTTATCTGCCAACTGTTCCGCGATATTGCAGCTGGCAGGCCGGGGTGCATCACCCATATCGGATTTGACACGTTTATTGATCCGGTTCATGGTGGTGGCCGCCTGAACGCTGTTACCACCGAAGAGCTTGTGGAACGCGTCACACTGGGCGGTAGAACCTGGCTGTGGTACAAGGCGCTCCCCATTCATGTCGGCCTGATCCGGGCCACAGCAGCCGACCCTCTTGGAAATCTGGTGATGGACGACGAAGCGATCATCGGCGAAGTGCTGGCGATCGCTCAGGCCGCCCGCAATTCAGGCGGCATGGTGATTGCCCAAGTGGCACGCCTGCTCGACACGCCTGCCAATCCACGCGCGGTGCGTGTCCCGGGAATATTAGTGGATCATATCGTTGTGGCCGAACCTTCTGACCACGAGCAAACGTTCGGCCGCCAGTACAACCCCGATTTTGTCATGCCGGCCACTGGCGCCACCCCTCAGATTCCGCCCCTGCCCCTTGATGAACGACGCATCATCGCGGCCCGCGCTGCCGATGAACTTCACGCGGGCGATATCGTCAATCTCGGAATCGGCATGCCGGAAGGAATTGCCGTCATTGCAGCGGAGCGCGGTTTGCTCGACAAGGTGACGTTGACGGTGGAATCTGGCCCCATCGGAGGCATGCCGGCCGGCGGACTATCGTTTGGCGCATCGGTACACCCGCACGCGATCATCGACCAACCGGCACAATTCGATTTTTACGACGGCAAGGGCCTAGATTTTGCCGCACTGGGAGCGGCCCAAATCGACCAGCACGGCCATGTGAATGTCTCGTCGTTCGCCGGCCGCATTGCCGGGGTGGGCGGATTCGTGAATATCAGCCAGAATGCGCGCAGTCTGGTCTTTTGCGGCACATTCACCACAGGTGGTCTGGAAGTTGCTATCGAAAATGGATGTCTGCGTATTGTTCGGGAAGGACGGGTGCCTAAATTTGTCAGCAGCGTTCACCAGCGCGGTTTCAGTGCCACACGCGCCCGCACCGATGGCCAACGTGTGCTTTATGTTACCGAACGCGCTGTCTTCCGCCTCGCCGAAGCGGGAATTGAATTAATTGAAGTGGCTCCGGGTATCGATATCCAGACGCAGATCTTAAATCAGATGGAATTTGCGCCCGTCATCCGCGCGGTCGCACCCATGGCACCCCACCTGTTCAGGGCGCCGGCTTGACAACATCGGCAAGCCACGCACGAAGCTGACGGCGCTCGGCGCAGTCTTTCAGCACCCACTCATCGGTATGGTTGGGAAATGGCAACGGGACAAGCGTGGCACCCCTTACGCGCGCACCGTCCAGATATTGCCTGATTGCTTCAACAGACGTTTCTTGTGTGATGAACTGCGGTTTGTCCCCCAAACGCGCCAACCGTTTTCTGGCAGATTCCACATCATCTTCCGGGTAGCCCCACCGCCTGACGCCATCGTAATGGCTGTGGGGAACCATGGCCCGCCATAGTTTTGAAGTGGCTTCATCACGTAACCCGATGTAACCACAAGCTATGGCCCCCCTGGAAAACCCGGTAAGGATCACATTATTAGGGTCACCACCCCAATCGCGGCACACCCCAGCCACGGCTTGCCGGCAGTAAGCGGCAGTCGCATCCGGATCACCCCACCATTGAATCGCATGTTTCTTTCCCTTTACATCAAGAAAAGGCAGGCAGATCCAAATAAAACCACGTCCCCCTGACATGCCGTAACCCAGCTTGCAGTCCTCAACTTTCCCGGTGCTGATGTCGCCCAGATTGTTTTTGAAGTTGCCGTTGCCCGGGTATTCGACAATAACCGGGTAACGTTTTGCTGGTTTCCATTCGGCAGGCAGGTAAACGGTATGGGCCAGATGATCCCATTCTTCGTAACCCGGCAAGGTCTGCCATACCCGCTTAGCCGGAGCAGGCGCGCCATCAATAACCTTTGGAACCACTAGATCCGATGGGATGGCGTGGATATTGGCAATAGCATGTGACTGAGCCAATACCCCTTGGCACCCAATCGATCCAAGGACAGCAATAACCAGACACCAGCGCTCCATCATTCTTCCCCCATTAACGCGATGCCCTGTTATGGATGCCTCTGCCAGACTTCCATAATGTACCTGAGCTTCTTTCGGCTTCGCCTTCCGGAGAACCTCCCCATGACTTGGATCACCTTCGCCAGCATAGCCCTTTTGTTCGCACAAGATCAGCGTGTTCTGGCCCCCTATACCCGCCCCACGCTTATAGCCCACCGTGGTGCCTCGGCGTATGCACCCGAGCATACCTTGCCGGCATACCGCTTGGCGCTCGAACAGGGCGCGGACTATGTGGAACCGGACCTGCAAATCACTAAAGATGGTGTTCTTGTCTGCATGCACGACACCACGCTGGAACGCACAACCAATGCGCGGGCCCAATTTCCAAACAGGGCGCGAACAGAAAACGGTCGATCCACATGGCCAGTGGCGGATTTCACACTGGCAGAAATCCGCACCCTTGATGCCGGTACCTGGAAAGGCCCCATGTGGACCAAAACGCAGGTCCCCACTTTCCAAGAAATGATCGACACGGTTCGTGGCAAAGCGGGCATTATTCCCGAGACCAAAGCCCCCGAGATATATGGCAAACGCGGCCTCGACATGGAAAAATTGCTGATGGAAATTTTAACGTCCAATCAGCTCGACAAGCCCGGTTCCGATCCGCGCACTCCCGTGATTATTCAGAGTTTCAGCGAGGCCAGCCTGCGCATGCTGCGCACCAAACACAACTGCCGCCTGCCTTTGGTTTACCTAACGCCATCACTAGGCAAAGAAACCCCCGAGGCGCATGTAACCCGGGTAAAGCAATTCGCCGATGGTTTGGCGCCAAGCGTTGGAGCCGTGAAAACCCATCCAAGTTTGGTGAAAGAAGCGCACAAACAAGGCATGAGCGTGACGGTGTGGACGGTGCGGGCCAAATCGAAGGCTGATGCCGACGCCACACGCGCTGAAATGAAATCCCTTTTGCTGGAAGCGGGAGTTGACGCCATATTCACCGACAACCCGGACTTATTTCCACGCAAATAGCACATTCAGGGCAGCAACTGGATCGACTTGATTTCCATGCTGCCAAACTCGGCCCGTATACGCAGGGAGGTAGGTGCTGGTTTTGCCTTGGCCCTGCGTACACTCTCAGAGTTCAGACGATGCTCGATAACATCACCCTTGATGACAATCTCGCATATGGCCGATTCGCCGACTTTCAGGTTCATACCTTCCTTGCCACCGGGAACCAGATCGAACTTGGTACCACGGATGAACACATCGTTATTGCATTTCGGGCCGGGCTTGAATTCGATGATAATCCGGAGATCGCCGGGAAAGGTCTTTTCAGTCTCAACGTAAAGATCGCCTTTCACAGCGGGGTCAATCACTAACACACCATCGATTACCTTGAATCGACCGCCAAACGCCTCGGTTTTACCGGCCAGCGAAGCTTTATCTCTAGATGCTTCGCGCCAGCCATCGAGGTTTTTGCCATTGAATAGAGCAACAGGATCCGCCGAGGAAACCAGAACAAGTGCGAACGCAGCAAATGCCAGCATGGGAGAATCCCTCTTCAAAGTTAGATGCTCACACTACCATGTGTCAAGAACCATGAATAACCACCGAAAATCAATCCACACGCAACCCCTCGACTCGCCATCGGCCCTCCGCGGCGGCAACAACAACAGCGAATTTCAATTTTCCGCACATGAATGAACAGGAACGCAGAGGGCCTTCGTTAACCACCTCGCCAGGCGTGGCGGGTCCTTTCAGTTCGGGATGTTTTTTCACAAGCAAGCGGAACTGGTCTCGGCCCATGAACGACTTGAATTCAACGCCGGTGGATTCCCATGCCTGATCAACCTGACCGGCGCGCACTTGGCCAAGAAAGGCGACAGCCACGGCTTGCGGATCATCCTCTGGAACTGCCTGCCTGGCTGGCAGCAAAAACCACCATGCGGCAACAGCTAACAGCAACAGGCCTGCCGCAATCGGAATGACTTTGTTCATGTGTGGCGCTCAATCTGTGATGGTTTCGCTACCCGCGCGGGTGCCCAAAGCGCGCCACGAGGCTTGGGCAATATTGTTGGATACCGCCCGGATGGAACCGTCCATCATCAGCACATTGACCACGCCGGAATGATAGGCGCGCGCTGTTACCGCAGCATAGGTTGGAATCGTGATCGATTCTCCATCGCGCATAGAGGTGACATCGATATCATAAACAACACCGTTGATGGTATAAGCCACGTTGGTATTGGGAGGGAACGTGGTGGTGACACCTGTTTCATGAACGTCGCCCTCAACCCACTCGGTATGGCCATTGGAATCGAATGTGCCGCCCGTGAAAGCCAGCAGGGCAGCAGGTGTGGCAGGCGCGGCAATGTTGAGGGTATTGGGTTTGTTGGTGTCCCACACATTGGGCTGATAGGCCTTCACCTCGGCTGCAGCCAAGGTATTGCTGAGACCGTCCAGAATATCGGCCGGGCGCATTTTCTTGTTGGGAACAAAAGCACCGTCGCCACCCGAGCCGGAAACCGGATCGTAGATAAACCACGTGCCTTGACCAAATCCGTAATTCAGTGGGTAGTAACTGATATTGGGAGTCACGCGTGGTTTGTCGTTGATCTCACTGGGGCACATGTAGGTGGCAATGCGCATCTGCGACACATTGGGGCGCGTTCTGAAATCGTTCGGCACCGTGGCCCAGTCGATCAGCTTGGCCAACGCGTCCTGTTCTAGATAGGGAAGCAGCCGGGCATGCGCTGACCACGGTTGCGATGGTTGCCCCATGGGCATTTCCGCACATGCTGGAAACGTACCCATGGCAGAAAGGTGGTTGTGAAGGGCTACGCCAATCTGCTTGAGATTGTTAGCACACTTCATCCGATTGGCTGCCTCGCGTACTTTCTGCACCGCAGGAACCAGAAGGCCGATTAAAACAGCAATGATGGCAATAACTACCAGCAACTCGATAAGAGTGAAGGCATTTCGGCGCATTGGCGAATTCTCCCGAAACGGTAATCTTGAGGCCAGTTAGCCCGTACAAGCGAATACCGTACGCCATTACATCCTGCGCACACAAGAGCCCACTGTATTGTGAAGGGGAATTCATCCGGCCCTTTATATTCACAGCATTCTCACGTTACTGATAACACAGCGGTATTTTTTCCCGTAGCATCAAGACTAGGCAATTGATCAACACCCGAGGAAAACCGTGGTTGCCACTGTTCAAAGCATGCTCGACTCCATTGCCCGGCACAGAGTCCTTAACTCTGCCGATCATGCCCGCATGGCTGCCCGGTGGCACAAACCCGGTCGCCGTGACGTTGACGACCCCGTGGCATTGGCACGATGGCTGGTCATCAACAAAATCGCCACGCTTTACCAAACCGATTTGCTCCTTTCAAATCGTGAGAACGAATTAGCAATCGGCCAGTACCAGATCGTTGATCAGGTACTGACAGGAGCCGCCAGTGGCTGCCTCGAGGCCCTAGACGCCTTGGGGCGAACTGTAATGCTTCAATTCGTGGGAAAAACCCATGCGCCCGGCGCCGCTGCTGTTGCACAGTTCATTCAGCAAGCCAAGGCAGCAACAAAACCTGCCGACGTCCACCTATGGCGTGTGCTCGACCATGGCGTGGTTGCCGGACGCTGCTACTTGGTGCGCGAAGCTATCCGCGGCGAAACGCTGACAACGCTGCTCAATCAGGACAAACCTGCAACTCCCATCACACTGGCTCGGTTGCTGGCAAGAACTCTCGGTGCGCTGGATGCGCTGCACCAGGAGCAGGTATCGGCTGGTCCAATCTCTGCAGATATGCTGGCTATGGTCAAAGGCTCAGGCAATGCTAGAGCTGTTAAGGTTTTGTTCCAGCCCTGCGTAGAACAAGGCCCTGTCGTTTCACCCGAAGCTGAAACTTTGGCTCTCTGCCAACTGATGCACGGCATCATGGCTAATCATGGAACGAGCCGGAACGAACCCCGACTCCTTCGCCCGCTGATTGAATCCCATCCAGACATTCCCGAAGCATTGGCCACCGTGATGGAAACATTGGTCGATACCAATGCCACCGTGCGTCCACGTAATGCCGCCATGGCCGCGAAAGCTTTGCGAATCGCGCTGGCTTCGCTGGAAGAAACAGAGAAGCCTCATGTGCTGGACGAACTCGAGATCCTTCATGTTCCAGCAAATCCCAAGCCACAGGAGGAGCCAGAACAGGAAGACGATGGCCTGAACTGGGCGCGACCTTGGCTGGAACACGTTGGCATGACCGTTCGCGAAGCGGCGTGCGTGGCAGCAGGCGCATTGGGAATGATTTTAATTCTGCTGACAGCACTGTTTGCCATCGGGGATCTGGTCCCCATTCTTGCATTGGGACTGGGAGCAGCAGGAGGGGTGTGGATTGAGCGTTGGATTAGAAAGCAGATGAAACATTAAGCCTTGCGGGTAACCGTAACAGCTTCAGTCCATCTGTCCTTGCCTATTCTGATGTTACCAAGGGCACAGATGTCGTCACACTCGATGGCCATTCCCACATGGATGGCGAATTTTCCGAGCATAATCGGGCCGCCAAGCAGTGCATAGCGTGAACGTTTGGGATCTCCCTCGGGCCGGTTTACATGCGCGAATAGGGCATGCTGAAAACCCTCGAGGCTGTATTGGCGCGGCCAAAGGACCACTGTCGGATTATCGGAATCGGCAATTTCCCCCAAACCGGGCACGCAACAATCTAGAATGCTCTCGGCCATGCCGCTGTGCAATTCGCCAGAATCGCTGCCTGCGGGTGCCAAGACCACCAGCCGTAATCGTGCCGGCAAATGCCTAACACTGAGGCGGCGGTCACCTTGGCGCACTCCCAGTTTGGAAAAGCCGGCCAATTCAACCTTCTGGAGAGCCACGGGCTTCTTGCGACCAGAACGCCCCTTGCGCAAGGCGCGCCACAACCGATTGGACATGCCGCGCAGCCATATCAGAATAACAATCAAGGCGACACCTACGACAAGCCAAATACCACCCTGCTTGAGGAAGGTATGGGCATCTTCGGGCAGCCATCGCAAATAAGGGTCCAATTGTTCCATCATGCGGTTTTGATACGGTTCCACAAACGAATTGGCCTCCCCCGATGCCGCTGCCGCCGCATTCAGCAACGACTTCCAAGCTGGTTCGGCTGACGCTTCGCCCGCAGCCACGGCTTCAGCCGGAAATGCAGCTTGCCATACTTTGCGGGCCTTCTCTTCAGCAGTAGCAAGTGTGGGTAGTGAATGGGTAGCGGGCAACGCCATGCGCAAGCCCGTTCCCACTGCGAACTGCCCAACCGCAGCCACGACAATCACCATCAGCCACTGCAGAAGGACAATTCCGAGGGCCAAACGGAAGGGCACATTCAGCCCAACAACTGTTACAAAACCCGCAAAACAGAGTCCAAACACAAATGGTAAACGGCTTACTCCTGGGACCCTGCCAGTAAGTTCAAAGCGTGTCTGCAATGGCAGGCGAACCCAATGGGAATAATCGATTTGGTCGATCCACGCCTTCCTCTGCTCGAGAACTGCCTGATTTTCAAACCATCCGTCGCGGCAAACAGCCTCCTTGGCCATCTTGATCAGCGCGTACGACGTGCCGTCCCATGTCAAATAGGCACCAACTCCGGTGAGCACAACAATAGCCATGGCTCGCCTATAGTTGGGCATGCCCTCACCAAAAACCGCGCAAGACTGACGAAGTAAAAATGCAACTATCGGCACAAAAAACAGTGCCCCAAGGCACAAGAAGATCCATGATTCGGAAGGCAGGTAGGGCGTCATGAAATTTTTAGGCCCTTGAATTCAGCTTCAGCAGATAAGGCATTTGAGGATCCAGGCACGATTCCCCAGTCTTTCCGTCATGCGCTATGATACGATCTGTTGTGTGCGTGTGGATACCGAAAAGGCTGCGGATTAGTCATGAGCAACACCCTGTACATTGAGACCGTCGGTTGCCAGATGAACGTTTTAGACAGCGAACTGGTGGTTGGCTCGTTGCGACGCAAGGGGTACAGGCTGGTCGATTCTGCCAACGAGGCGGACGTCATCCTTTTCAATACCTGCAGCGTTAGGCAGCATGCCGAGGACAAAATCTACAGCGCACTGGGTCGCTTGCGCGGTCACATGGACAAACACCCCGAAAAAGTTCTGGGCGTGTTGGGCTGCATGGCTCAAAAAGACCAAGAAATCATTCTCAAGCGCGCGCCGCACGTGGATTTGGTCTGCGGCACGGGACAACTCGCCAGAGTTTCCGAGCTGATCGATGCCGCACGCTCGAGCGGTCGCCCGCAAATGGCCCTAAGTCTCGGTCGCAAGGAGGGGTCGAAAAACGATGTGACATCGTCGTTTGAAAGCTACGACCCACCCCGCGATGCCGCCATGCGCACCACCCCATTTCAGGCCTTCGTGCGCATTCAGATTGGTTGCGATAAATTTTGCACCTACTGCATTGTGCCTTCTACCCGCGGCCCCGAGCAAAGCAGGCACCCCGATGCTATTGTCGACGAAGCCCGTCGCTTGGCCGATGAGGGCTGCCTTGAGGTCACCCTTCTTGGGCAAACCGTCAATAGCTACCGGTTCCGCCATGAAGACGGGCGCATCACACGGCTCTCAGATTTGCTGGAAAGGCTTAACGCCATCAGTGGATTGGTACGAGTCCGCTTCATCACCAGCTACCCGCTCGACATGACCAACGACCTCCTCGACGCTGTTCGCGATCTTCCCAAAGTAGTCAAATACCTGCATGTTCCGGCGCAATCGGGCTGCGACGACGTATTGGCTCGCATGAAGCGGGGATACACCTCTGGTGACTACCGCGAAATGATGGGGCGGATTCGTGAGCGTTGCCCCGTGGCATCGGTTTCAAGTGATTTCATTGTTGGATTCTGTGGCGAGACCGAAGAATCGTTCCAACTCACCATGGACCTGACGCGCGAATCAGACTTCAAAAACAGCTACATTTTCAAGTACAGCCCACGCCCCGGCACCCGTGCCATCGACAAATTCGAGGACGATATTCCCGAGGAAACCAAGAAAATCCGCAACAACGATCTATTGGCGGTACAAAATGCCAACAGTCTTCGTAGCCACCGCGCCATGGTGGGCTGTGAGGTTGAGGTGCTGGTGGAAGGCTTGGGCAAAGTCTTTTCCAACCGGGAGCCGGGCGCCTTGCCACAACTAACCGGGCGATCAATGGCCGACCATATTGTGGTGTTCGATGCCCCGGAGCGATTGACAGGTTCTGTTGTTAAAGCCCGCGTGGTCGATGCCACCTCGTTTACGTTATTTGCGGAAGTTCTTGAAGTGGTATCATCGCCTCCAGGCTACCAACCCGGAATTGCGATACAGATTCCCGCTGCTTCCAAGCGACTGGAACTGCCCATCAGCCAGTAGCGGAGCCTTACATATGGAGCACGCGGTACCCGATGCCGCCATGTTGGCCACATGGGGCCTGTGTGATCCACGTGCCGGCATGGCTCATTGTGCCCGGCTGGCAGCATCTCTTGGCGAACCCGGTTGGCGCGACCTGCAACGTGTTCTGGCACGCGTTCTTCACAAGGCAGCGGATCCAGATTTGGCTTTGATCACCCTGACTCGTTTCCTGAGTCCGGAAGACCGTCAGGCACGGCTAGAAACATTACTTGATGGTCGTGGCCGAGGTCTGGAACAGGCCTTGGCGCTTTTCTCGGTGAGCCGGTCGTTTGGTGATCTGATCGTTTCCCACCCCGATAGTCTGCATTTGTTACGGCCCGGCCCTAGGCGAAGTCCACCTCTTGCCGATCTGGTGAACGGCCTTCTTTCAGATGCCCGCACCGCAACCGACGCCACCGCTCAGGCTCGCGTCTTCCGACGGTTCAGGTTGCGTCAACTCCTGAGAGTTGGCGTGAACGACATTTTGCGCGACAGATCACTGGAAGATGTCATTCGCGACATCAGCCGTGTTGCCGATGCTTCCATTCAGGCCGCGTACCAATTGGCCTTCGAGAAATGTTCCGCTCGGCTTGGCACGCCGATCACGGCATCAGGTAAACCCGCGCGCGCTGCTGTGTTTGCTCTCGGCAAGCTTGGGGGTGAAGAACTCAACTACTCAAGCGACCTCGACCTTTTGGTGCTTCACGATGAGGAGGGAAGCACTCAGGGCAGCAGGCGGGAGATCGACTGTTCCGAGTTTTTTTCCCGTGTGACCACAGAAATGGTTCAACTGCTCGCCTCACCCTCCGATGCGGGCCTTGGATATCGCATCGATCTGCGCCTGAGGCCAGAAGGCCATGGCGGCCCTGTAACACGCACCATAGACAGCGCATTGGCCTATTACGACCGCCTAGGCCGAACATGGGAAAGACAGGCACTGATCAAGCTGAGGCCTGTTGCTGGCGATGCCGATCTGGGTGCCGCCTTTTTGCGCGGAGTACAACCATTTGTATACCGCAAATACTTGTCATTTTCAGAAATCAATGAAATCAAAGTGCTCAAGCGGCGCATCGAGCGCCGCGCCGCCAGCGTTGGTAACGAATCTAGTGACCTGAAAACGGGCCCCGGTGGCATTCGCGATATTGAATTCGTGATTCAGTTCCTGCAACTGCTGCACGGCGGTGATGAACCGGGATTACGCCAGCGGTCCACACTGGTCGCCCTGCCCGCCCTCGAGCGGGCCGGTTGCCTTACCGACCAGGAATACCGTGTGCTTGACGATGCCTACCGGTTCCTGCGGCGGGCGGAACATCGCCTGCAACTGCTTTTCGACCTGCAGACCCACAGGTTACCAGACGATGCCGATGGTCGGGAACGCCTCGCTCGCCGTATGGGGTTCGAGCCTGCAAACGACCGTTCCGCGACGGAGGCATTCCTTGGCGAACTGGAATCGCGATCCCGGCCCACAAGGCTGATCCTTGAGCACCTGTTGCACCAGTCAATTACAGATCCGGATGAATTGGCTGAACCGGAAACCGACCTGATACTTGACCCTTCCGTGGAACCAGAAACGGTTCACGAAGTGTTATCGCGCCATGGGTTTACCAATACCGCCCGCGCCCACGCCAGTCTTTTGGCGCTTGCCACCGAGCCTGTCCCATTCCTGTCGACCCGACGCTGCCGCCTTTTCTTGGCAAGTATTGCGCCCGCTCTTTTGGGCGCCCTGAAAAAAGCCCCCGATCCGGATCAGGCCCTGGCTAATCTGGAACGCGTGACGGCTTCACTTGGTGCACGCACCGAGTTGTGGGAGCTGTTTCGTGTGCATCCACCCAGCCTTCGCTTGGTGGTTGACCTTTGCGCGCGCAGCCAGTTCCTAACAGATCTCTTGATCAGCAATCCAGGAATGGCGGACGAACTCCTCGATTCACTCGTTCTCGACCGCCCACCGGAGCGGATGGAACTGGAAACTGAACTAACGGGCCTTCTCAGGGGTGCCGAAGATCCGCAACCGATCCTGAAAAGCTTCCTGGACAAAGAATTGTTGCGGGTTGGAGTACGCGATCTGCTGAATCGCGACGATGTCCACCGTACCGGGGAAGCCCTCACCGATTTGGCCGAGGTAACGCTGGGAGGCATAGCGCATGTGGCGCAGGCGACCCAATTGGCCCGAAGCGGCCCGCTTTATTTGATGGGAGAACAAAATAACGAAAAAATTTGCAGATGGGTCTTGCTGGGACTAGGAAGACTTGGATCTCGCGAAATGAGTTATCATAGCGATTTGGATATTATTCTCATCTATGAAGGACCTGCACGCCCCGCCTGGGACCGCGACGGGAGTGGTCAAGCCGACAGTCATCAGCATTTCACCGAACTGGCTCAATCCATGATCCGACGGGCCAATCCTCCAGCCAACTTTGGACGCCTTTATCAGGTAGACATGCGACTCAGGCCTGATGGACGATCTGGCGCGCTCGTCGCTTCCTTGCCCGAATTCCTCCGGCACCATGCCGCCAACACGATCGATCGCCTCTGGGAAAAACTGGCACTAGTGCGCGCGCGCCCCATCGCAGGGGACTTGGTTTTCGGAATGGAAGTGATGGCGGCGCTCGATTCCCAAAGAAAGTCTCAACCTTGGCTGGAGGAAGGGACTCAGGAAGTCTTGGCCATGCGACTCCGCCTCGAAGCCAGTAGACCACTAGGGGATCTCAAGCGTGGACCCGGTGGGCTGACCGATATTGAATTCTTGGCGCAAACCATGCAGTTGAAACACGCCAATCGGCTGATAGGCCCCATCGAACCGGGAACCAGAAAAGCGCTCATTTTACTGGCTGCATCTGATTTGCTACCCCGGGCGGTAACGGATGAACTTGGCCATGCGCACGAGTTCCTCTCGCGGTGTCTGGCGCGACTGCGCCTGGCCCACAACAGACAAATCGACGAGTTGCCCGCGACCGACCAGGAATCGGTTAGGCTTGCTGACGAAATCAGGAAACGTGTTCGCCAGTTATTCACCGCATGGATCGACGCCTGAATGAGGCGATAGCTACTTCTTCTCGGATTCGGGGGTCGGGTGGGCGATCTTTGGCCACTTGCGTTCAAAACCTTTGTGCGTCCATGTCACATCATTATCAATATCGTGGCATCGCTGACAGAATTGATCGATCTTTTGTTGCTTGGAGGCAACCGCGGCAGGGGAATTATCCATGCCCACCTTCCAAGGATTCATCAACTTGAGCCACGTTTCATCGCTGGTGTTTTTCAGGTGTTCGCTCGACGGTCCATGGCAACTTTCACAACCAACATCCTTAAGCGTTGCCGTCTTTTCGGCATCTATGAAGCCACCTTTGTACCCGAAACCAACTGTATGACAGACGATGCATTCAGGGTCGTGTTCCCGATTTGAAGGCCTCTTGGCATCGGCCAAGGTTTGCCAAGCGTGTGAGTGCCCCGATCCTTTCCAGACCGCAAAGGCAGAGGCATGGCATTTCTTGCACTTCTCGGAGCCTACATAAGTGGGAGAGGCATCGGGCACCGCCGCTTGGAACGGATGCACCATCTGAGGATAACGCGCCAGATAACCATCCCGCTTCAATTCTGCCGAATAGGCTTCCATGAGCTTGACAACTGGGTTACCTGCCAATGCGTTATCAGGGGTAAGATAATCCTCGCTCATTTGCGCGATAGCATATTTGTGCGCCGGCATCCCGGGAGCAGCTCCCTTGTACAGCCCCAATACGCCCACATACTTCCCTTTATGACCAATACGGACAACCAGAGTCTCGCGACCGTCGCTATGACGAATGCGTACAGGGGCGCCTGCCGGTTCATCTTCTTCGGACAACGCCACCACTACCTGATATTCGGGAAACGCTCGCGCGACAGCCTCAGCTTCCACGGGCGGAACACCTTCCGCCCCGCGGGTGAACACACCCTGATAAAGCAGCACACGGTACTCGATTTTGGAATTATCCATTTCCGTCTTCACGCTTTCGAGGGCCTGCCTGCTGGAACCAAGGCGCACCTGAGGGTCCTTGATTTTGGATCCCACCGACGGGCCAATCACCGACGTGATACCCACCTTCCACGGGGAACCTTCCACATTGGCGGCCTGCCAACGTGCTGTTTGCTCCGGATACTGTGTATCAGCATCGTTCAGGTTGGCAACGACCACCCGGGGAGACGGCTCATTTAGCGCGTACTCACCCAGTGCCTTGAAGAATGGAAGAGCGCCCTCATACTCACCAAGGCCAACAGCGGCATAACCCAGCATCTTGAGAGCTTGCATGCTGTAACGATATTTCATCAAGCCTTGCATATTCGACAAATTCACCGGGCCAGCCATTTGCGAAATATCACCCAAATCCACTGGCAGAGTCTTCCAACCGCGCGATGACAGCGCTTGGAAAAAATTATATCGCCTCTCCAAACCACCCACCTGTGGGCGGGAACAACCGCACGGCAACAAATACCCGTGCTGTTGACCGGTTATCAACAATGTCAGATCTGGGCGATCCCAGCGTTCAAGTTCTGCCGGCAAAACGCCTGTAGGAACTGCAATGGCATGAGTGGGCTGGCGCATCCATTTGGCCAATGTTCCGCCGCCAAATGCTGCGATCACGGTCATGCCAATGACAATGGCAGGGGCAAACCAACGGGTGCCCGCACTCAAAACAGTTAACCAATTGCTCGCCATGAGGTTGGACCTCGCACCCGCGCGTTGGGCCCAATGAAGGCTCCACAACCGCAAAAGAACGCTTAATCAGTTATCGGCACGTCCTTCAACCGGAATTCGCACGGTTCTTGGGGTGTCACCTTCGATTATCACATAGACAGCACTATCCCGATAGATCGGGTTCGGGTCCAGACCTCGCGGGAATTCACCGGAAACCTTGCCCGGCCCTACCCTTACCTGCAATCGCCACCTGAATTTGTCTCCGCTGGGGCGGGGCGACTTATCCAGTTCAGCATCAACGAACGATGCTGTGCGCTGCCTGTCAATCTTCAGGCGCATCCCAGGATTCCGGCTTTCAAGGGCCACTTCCGCCCGGGCGCCCTCTTGCCTTTCAAATCGGTTCAGAAGGACATTGCCACGCTCACTGGTTCCCACAACCTCAATATCTCCCTCGATTTTGCCAACAATCCGAATCGGTCCGGACTTCTGCGCCTTGGCATCGACTGTCTCGTCGCTTGTACCAACTTCAATCCGCCTGATAAACGGCCCGATTTCCGGGTAACCGTTTCCACTTCCCTGCCATTTTGCAGTCAATGGAATGGTGTAAGCCGCTTTCACGGGTACCTTCACATCCCGCCGCAAGTTTCCCAGAGCCTCACCACTCACTTCTTTCACGCTGCCGATTACGATGCTTTCACGTTCCACGGGGTTGATGAAAGCTGCTTTGAGTGGCAATTTTTCCCGGGTTGGGCATACGATTGTGATTTTTGCCTCGGCCTTGGTCCGGTCCGTTGAATTCAGGGTTCCAACGTCAATCACGTCATCCAGAACGTACAAAACGGCATGCGTATGAATGGCTGCTTCGAGCCTGATATTATCTCGAAGTTCTGGTTGGCCTAGCCAAAGGGTTGCGCTCATCACGTCGCGTTGGATTTTCTCGTTTTTCCAACCCATGCGCACAAAACCCACCTGACCGGGCTGCACATCTATGGCGGGAGGTAGTGTGGTTTCCACTCGACTGAGCAGCTCAACTCCTTCCAGTTTTTTCATGAGGGCTATCACGGCGGGGGAACGAAACTCCTTTTGGAGTGTTTCCACCTGAATCTGGCCATCCTTCACGAAAGCCGCACCCTCAGCACGCCACCAAGCATGGTCTGGAGGCACCAAAAACACCTGAACTCCCGTGCAGGTGCATTTCTTACCTTCCAAACCGAAACGGACGGCGGTTGGGTGAGGGTTGATGAACCAGTAATCTTGATAACCGGGGTTGTACTGTTCTTGAGGCAGGGGATCTGATTCGCCATCTGGAACTTGCCGCGTGACAAATCGCGGCTCAAGGATCTTGGATTCGGAAGCAGTCTTGGTGTTGACTGCAGACGCCTGACCTTTGCCAGTTTCCGGGTTGAACTGCGCGACAAAGCTCAGACCAAACACAAAAGCAATAATAATCGCAACAGCTAACAACCAGACCCAGCTTTTCATGGCGGCACCGGCTCCCGAACCCGGCCGCTCGCGGAACAATTCTCGTGAAACGCCCGCAGCGGCATGAATGTGACATGCCTGTTGTTAGTTTACGAAACAAGAAGAAAATGGATCGCCCCACCAGGAGAATTCATCTGATCTTCCCCGCCCCATCAATAGTTACTGAGCAGGTGCGACAGGCACAGGCGCGCGGGGTTTCAATCGAGGCCTGACCACTGGTGCCAATGTTTTATCAATTAATTTGGCATCCACCTCCGCAAGCATCGCCTTCCATTTTTCTGCCGATAACTGACCAACTGGAACACGCATCACTGACTTGATCCGGTAATCACGAGCCAGTAGGGCAGACATGCCCACGTCGTCAGCCATGGGGTACGATTTCAGGACTTCACTGCTATCTACACCTACATAGATAGAGGGATAAGGATTTTTTGCATCGGGCTTGCCATCGGAAGCAAAACCAAGAACTTCATCAATTTTGTCGCGCGCCGCCTTGCGTTCGGCATTGGCCAAATAGAGTGGCATATCGATCTTGTCACCGACAAAAATCACCGCGCCGCGCAAAGCAGCCGCCTGATTTTTCCCAATCAACTGATCCAGTTCACCCAGCATCTCTTTGAAGCCCTCCGGCACATCCGTTCCCCTCATCAAAATGAGGACAAACGGACGCGCACCAAAATCGGAAAGCGGGCAATGGTAACGACCAGTAAGCGGCCCATTAAGAATCAATGGGTGAAATGGACCGGGTACGGGCTGATTTTCAGGCACCCCTGCCGGAGCAGGTGCTTGGGAAGCAATCAGTACAGAACAACAAAGCATCAGCATGGCAGGCCCTCGATGCAAGCTAATCCTGAACTCTTGCACCGGCTAAGGCTAGGGTCAACGTGCCAACAACAAGCTGGACTGACGTGGCCTCCAACTTTTCCGGTCGTTCCGATGGGTTGGACAATTTTTCTCCGGTTCACCAGATCCTAAGCGTGGAACCAAGTTCTCGAGGAACTGTTTCGTGGATTTTTCCCATGTGTAACGCGATACAAAATCGCAGCAGGCTTGAGAATTGCCACGGGCCACTGCCAGACTAATGGCAGTGCCCAAATCTTCGTCGAGGAATCCAACCCCTTCGGGAGCTCCTTCCAAAACATCGCGGGGGCCGGCAACCGGATAAGCAGCCACGGGCACACCACTGGCAAGCGATTCAAGCAATACAAGGCCGAAAGTATCGGTTCGACTAGGAAATACAAACACACTCGCGCGACGGTATTCCGCTGCCAAGGCTTCCCCTGAAAGAGCACCGGTAAATTCCACCTGTGGATGCCGAAGCTTGAGTTCCGCCAGTGCCGGGCCATCTCCCACAACACGCGCCCTGAAACCGTGCGGTAGCTTTACTTGCAAAAATGCTTCGATGTTTTTTTCGTACGCCACACGACCCACATAAAGAGCAAGGGGCTGACGCTCAGACGCGTTACCCGGGTGGAACAGCTTCATGTCCACACCACGAGACCATCGCGCCATCCGACGAAATCCCCACGTTGCCAGTTCGCGTTCCAGCGAACTGGTGGCCACCATGATCCTGCTCGCACGCCGATGAAACCAACGCATGTAAGCGTAAGTCCATGCTGCTGGTATGCCTAAATAACGTTGAAGGTAATCGGGAAAATGAGTGTGGTAAGCCGTTGTGAACCGACGGCCACGCGCCATGCAATAGTTACGGGCATACAAGCCCAAAGGTCCCTCGGTAGCAATGTGAACGTGGTCGGAAAGTTCAATTCGGCGACCAAGGCCCGGGCATATCAACGCCAAACGGATTTCCGGATACAGGGGTAACGGAATGTTGGGATAAAGGCCAGGGTGGATCACATCTACCTGATGGCCCAATAACTCGACCTGACGCACTGTTCTTTCGAGCGTGCGCACCACCCCATTGACTTGTGGGCACCATGCATCCGTCACCAAAGTCAGGCGCATACAGCGCTCCTTGGGACTCTCTCCGGAAACGCATCGACACTACGGAATGCGTATCAGTACGATACTATTCCCTTGCTGATCGGTCCAGTCGCCAGCGACCTTCAGACCAATCCTTGCCAAATCTTCTTCAAGATGCGTCAGCAACCACCAATCGACGGCGCCGCCACCATTCCGATGTCTCTGAATTTCAACACCTCTACGCTCCAGTTGCAGCAGTAAGCCGTCGTCACGCAATCCAACCACACCTACGGTGGTATCGGAGCCGATTCGCTGCACAATACGGTTGGCAACGTTGGCAGGGGCGCTGGCAGCCTGAGCCGCCAGATCCCGCGTCCAGTTGAAACCCACAAGTACCAGCAACCAGCAACTGCATAACACAACAGCGACGATCAACCACAACCGTTTCGGCAATTGAATCATGGCCAAGGCGATCAGCCATGCGCCTACCATGCTCAGTCCAATAACAGAAGGAACCGTATGCCTTGGGCGATGGCCTGGAACAAGCGTCCAAGCAACAAGAGAAGCAACGGCTCCGGCAAGCAGGACTTTGGCCAAAAAACTGGTGAATATGGCGTCGCGCAGATCACGCCGAAAAGCAAAAACCAATCCCAGTACAACAGGCAAGCCCATTCCAACAGCCTGCATGGGGAATGTCAGCCAATCGCCCCACTTCCACCCTCCCAGATGGTGCCATGGAGATAAGTGAGGCAAAGCTTCCCGCACCACAACCCCTTCCAGCAGGGCATTAAGCCCTGCCTCGCGGGTAGATGCAGTCAACCACAATGCCCCCAAAGCTACCTCTGCAGCCATACAGAGCAGATGCCCCCTTTGGAACAACCACATGACGCGGGCGTGCCAAATGGCCATGGCAACGATTGCCATGTGCAAAAAAAGTGGCGCGGTCCATTTGGTCCAGAACCCTGCACCCGCCATCAATCCGGCCACAACCCACCACGGCCATGAACGGTCTGGCTTATTCTGATCTTCATAATTCAAGGCAATAGCGAGCGCGGCCCACGATGCAAATACCCAACCGGCCAACAGCATATCGAGTTCAGCAGCTGGAACCTGCTGCAGCCAACCAACAGCCATGGGAAAAAACAGCCCTGCTATCAGACCAGCTGCATGCCCATGCAAACGGGAAACTACAACCGCCAGCCCTACGGTCATGAAGACAAAAGCCGCAACAGAAGGCCAGCGCGCCAACGCCAGCGGCAAATCGCCAAAGCACCGGGCTGGGAGTGCCACCAGCCAGTAGGCAAGTGGCGGCTTGCTGGCCAGCCATTCCCCATCGAGGCGAGGCACGACGGTTAAACCATCGCGCGCCATGGTCCAGGCGATGCGCGCCCTCAATCCTTCGTTGCGAAAAAAGTCACCAGACGAGATTCCCAAGCCCCCGAGAAGTAGTGCCCAAAGACCCACCACATAAAATTCACGATTCATTCACAAAGCTCCCGGGGCACTTTGGCTTCCAACTTTCTACCTTGAATTGAGGTAGTTGAACCGTAACGGCAAAGAT
Source organism: Candidatus Kuenenia stuttgartensis (assembly GCA_945875585.1). Classification (GTDB taxonomy): domain Bacteria; phylum Planctomycetota; class Planctomycetia; order Gemmatales; family Gemmataceae; genus REEB421. The sequence goes on from CAMCLK010000029.1 coordinate 51,456, forward strand.
CGTTTCATTTGGAGGCATTTCATGCGCGGGATCAGTCTAGCAATTGCCATCGTTCTATCAGTCTTGGCTGGTTGTGGCGAAGTTAAGAAGGCCGCAACAGGCGACGGAGCAAAAACCAGCGCGGCTCCCGCGATTCGCCTTCGCGCCACTGGATCGAGCTTTGTTGAACGCATGATGAAAAAGTGGGCCCCAGCACTGGAATCCCAAGGCGGCCGCATCGATTATCAGGCAACCGGCTCCGGCAAAGGCATTCAAGACATGCTGAACGGAGAAACCGACTTCGGTTGCACCGATGCACCCCTTACAGCAGATCAGCTTTCCAAGGCTGGCGGGGCTGACAAGGTTGTTCAGGTACCTCTGGTCATGGGTGGCGTTGCTGTCGTTTACAATTTGACAGACCTCAAGTCACCGCTGAACTTGGACGGCTCCGTTCTGGCTGGTATTTATCTGGGAACCATTAAAAACTGGAACGATCCTGCGATTGCCGCCATCAACCCGGGTGCTGGCCTGCCTGACAAGTCCATCACCGTCTGCCAGCGCGCCGATGGCAGCGGCACAAGCCACATTTTCACCACCTACCTCAGTGGTGTCAGCGCGGACTGGAAATCCAAGGTCGGCATCAGCACCCAGCCCGCATGGCCAGTCGGTCAGGGCGGCACCAAAAGCGCCGGCGTGGCCAGCTTGGTTGAGCAGACACCCGGGGCCGTTGGTTATGTCGAGCTCTCGTTCGCGCTGGAAAAGAAGAATCTGAAGAGTGCCAAACTGAAAAACTCCTCAGGCAAGTTTATCGAACCAACGCTTGAAGCTGTCACGGCCGCGGCAGGCGCGCTGAAAGAAATCCCCGACGACCTCGTGGTGAACCTCACCAACTTGCCCGGGGAAACAAGCTATCCTGTTTGCGGCACGGTGTGGGCTGTTTTCAAAAAGGACCTCAAAAAAGACAAGCTTGCCGCTGTCGTCAAGTCATTCACATGGGCTCTTTCCGAAGATGGACAAAAGATGGCACCCCCGGAAAACTACGCCCGGTTGCCCGATGCAATTGCTGCAAAAGCAAAAGAAATCCTCGCGAAGTTGCCCGTTAACTAACAGAATGCGATGGGTTTTCCAATGAGCAGTTCGGCACCAGCAGTACACAGAAGCGCGACCGACTGGAGTAGTCGGGCGCTGCGGACATTCACAGCAGGGGCAGCATGCCTGTTTCCTCTGTCTCTGGTCCTCGCTGCCACTGTCCTTACGGTTCAGGCTTATCCAGCTCTCGATAAGCTTGGATGGCAATTTTTCATCTCATCCGAATGGAACGTTGCCCAAGGCCGATTCGGTGCTGTACCGTTCGTGTACGGCACCATCATCACCAGTGCCGTAGCCATGCTGGTGGCCGTGCCAATTGGTATTGGTGCCGCGACCTATCTTGCTGAAATCGCCAAACCGCCAATCCGCTTGGCTGTTGGATTTCTGGTGGAACTTCTGGCTGCCATCCCCTCGGTTGTTTACGGTTTTTGGGGCATCATCTTTCTGGTGCCTTTGCTCCAAAGCCTTTATGGCTTTTTGGGTCTTCAAGCGACTGGAGGCCGCGGTCTTTTCACGGCAGGCCTTGTGCTTGCCCTGATGGTGGTGCCCTACATCACCGCCGTAACCATTGATGCGCTCCGCGCAGTTCCAGTGGCGCAAAGGCAAGGCGCCTACGCTCTTGGTGCCACCCGATGGCAGACGATATGGACCGTAGTTCTGCCTAACGCACGGTCGGGTATTGTAGGTGGCGGTTTTCTAGCCCTGGGACGTGCCTTGGGCGAAACTATGGCCGTTGCCATGGTTATTGGCAATGCACCCAAACTTCCATGGTCGATTGTGGAACCCGGGTATTCTATTCCCTCGGTCATCGCCAATGAGATGCCGGGCGCTGGAGACAACCTGCATCGGTCTGTACTGGTGGCACTCGGTTTGGTTTTGTTTGTAGTGTCAGTCCTGATCAACCTGCTTGCCCGATGGCTTCTCAACCGCCAAATACAGCCCGCGCAACCCGATAGTGAACCTAGCCATCTTCCCCCCATCAACTCCTCGAATGTGAAGGCGGCGCTGGCTGAAAAATCGATCCCGCTGCCACCTGTAAGCGCTTGGCCTGCCCGGGTTAACCGTATGATGACCACCTTGCTTTGCCTGTGCGTGGTGGCACTGTTGGTTCCGCTTTTTCATATTTTTGGACAGGTTACCTCTGCAGGTGCGGGTCAGATCAGCTTGGACTTTTTCCTGCATTCAGCCAACACCCAGGTGAATGGTGAATCCCGCCCCGGGCTTGGACATGCCATTGTGGGCACCATGTTGCTGGTAGGGTGGGCTACGCTTATTGCCACCCCTCTTGGAATCCTTGCTGCCGTTTATTGCGTTGAATATCGTAAATCTCCTCTGGCGCGCATTGCCCGATTCTGTGCCGAAATCATGACGGGCGTTCCCAGCGTTCTGGTGGGGCTGGTGGCTCATGCCCTTCTGATTCAGACTCTTGGAAGCTATCTCGCCCCCCATCCAACCGGATGGGCTGGTGTTTTCGCCCTTGCCATCATGATGATGCCCATCGTCTTGCGGACCGCTGAAGAAGCTCTTCTAACAGTGCCAGACGCACTCAGACGCGCCAGTTACGCGCTGGGAGCCACCTCCGCGCAAACGATTTTCCGAGTCATACTTCCTGCCGCAAGCACTGCCATCATTACCGGAGTATTTCTTGGTGTGGCACGCATCACAGGCGAAACTGCCCCGTTGCTTTTTACCGCAGGCAACAGCAACTACTGGCAACCCGGACTTGAAGACGGCATAAAGCCAGGGTTCTTTGTTTCCGACATGAGCGAACGGATGCCTTTTCTCACATATTACATCTACAATTATGCCATGAGTGATAAAATCGAAGAACAGCATCTGGCATGGTGCGGTGCCTTTGTGCTGCTTGTTTTTGTTTTGATGGTCAATGCAACCATGCGACTTATTGCTGGCAGAAATGGCCCTTCAGCCAGCAGGGCTGGTTGATACTTACCAAGGATGCCCTCACTTGGGAACTATCAGTGATCCGGATTTGAAATCACCGCCGAATCCAGCCGAACGCGTCAAGCGCCGCGATCGCCTGTTCCGCCGTATGTTTGCTCCCATGGCGACTTTTATTGCCATTTCGTGCGTCGTCTCGGAAGGAACCCACCTGCTCTGGATAGATGCTCCATGGTGGTGGCATCACAGCACTGTCGCTGCCATCGGCACAGGCGGAATGCTTGCCGCCTTTATTCTTGCGGATACTATTTCCCGCAACATTGCGCGCCCGCTGCGCGAGCTTGTGAAATTTGCCGAACGAACCGGGCAGGGTGAGTCTGGCCCACACATCCATATCAATGAAGCCAGCGAATTGAGTGTGCTGGCACGCGCCTTCAACCGCATGAGCGATAGGTTAGCAGCTCAAATATCCCAAATCGACGAAGAACGCGATCAACTCCGTGCCATCCTCGATGGAATGGTTGAAGGGGTTTTGGCTCTGGATGGTGAGCAACGAGTCTTGTTTGCCAATGATAGGGCTCTGGCGCTGCTCGACCTCTCGACAACCCGCAGGCCAGAAGGTAGACGCCTTTGGGAAATGGTCAGGCAACGCCCGCTCATCGATGCTGTTACACAGGCCATGATGGGGCCTGATCCGGTAAGACGAGAGCTGGAATGGCCCGGGACCACGGCAAGAAGCCTGACCGTGCATGCCGCGCGCCTCCCTTTCAGCCCGGAGGGGCAGTCCCGTGGTGCCGTTGTTGTACTACACGACACCAGTGAACTGCGCCGCCTCGAACGACTGCGCCAAGACTTTGTTGCCAATGTTTCTCACGAACTCAAAACGCCCTTGTCCGTCATCAAGATCTGCGCCGAAACCCTTAAGGATGGCGCCATGGATGATCTGGTAGAACGCGGACGGTTCATCGACCAAGTCATTCAACAAAGCGAACGACTCAGCTACCTGATTGTGGATTTACTCAGTCTTGCGCGCATTGAGTCGGGCGATGAAATCATGACACCTCAGGCCGTTCCACTCCAGCGAGCCATGGCCACGTGCCGTGAAAGGCTGAGAGAACGTGCCGATGCTCGTCGTCAAACCATTGAACTTAATGGTACAGACAAAGTGTGCGAAGCCTGGGTGGATGAAGAAGCACTCACCCAGATCCTCGACAACCTTGTTGACAATGCGGTCAAATACACCCCAGAGGGGGGGCTTATTCTCATTTCATGGAACGCGGAAGAGGAGACTGTTCAGTTCTCGGTGCGTGACAATGGGATCGGTATTCCTGCGCAAGACCTGCTTCGGATTTTTGAACGCTTCTACCGAGTAGACAAGGCACGCAGCAGGGAGCTAGGCGGCACAGGCCTAGGCTTGGCCATCGTTAAACACATGGTCCAATCTCAAAGAGGAACCATTACAGCCACCAGCGAGATTGGTAAAGGAACATGCTTCACCATCACGCTGCCGCGAGCCTGAAACTACAGAATCAATTCAGGCCTTGGTTGGTGGTTCCAAACCTGGGGAAGGAATTCCCTGCCAGCCTGTGCGCACAAGCACTTCCTCGATCTCTGGCCGGTCCATCTCCTCGCGCTGTGTCAGTTCATCGACAAACGCATCGAGCAGATTGCGGTTCGACGCCAAAAGATCAAAAGCACGGCGGTCCGAATCCCTCAAAATACGCGATACTTCTTCGTCGATAACCTGCGCCATGCCTTCGCTGAAATCACGGGCCTCATGAATTTCTTTTCCCAAAAACACATGCTCTTCGCCCGTTCTGAACGCCATCGGTCCAACGCGGTCTGACATGCCCCAATGCGCCACCATCATGCGGGCCAAACGCGTTGCCTTCTTCAAGTCTGATTCCGCGCCGGCATAAGGCTGATTATAGACAAGGATGTCGGCAGCACGACCACCAAGGGTCATGACCAATTGGCGCTCAAACTGATCCTTACCGTAGTGGAACCGATCTTCATCCGGAACTGTCAGGGTCACACCCAAACTTTGGCCACGGGGAATGATGGAAACCTTTTGCGGACGATCCGCACCCGGCATCAACCAAGTCACCAGAGCATGCCCGGCTTCATGATTGGCGGTACGGCGCTTGTCGTCACCCGTCAGCACTTCTTCACGCTTGGGGCCAATGAGAACCCTGTCCGCAGCGCGTTCAAAATCGGACATAAAAAGGCGGTCTTTGCCTTCACGGGTTGCTAGCAACGCGGCTTCGTTGGCCAGATTTCTCAAATCCGCACCCGTCATGCCCACCAACTTGCGCGCCAACAGTTCCATGTTAACGTCATCGGCCAATGGCTTGTTGCGTGTGTGAACCTTCAGGATGGCCATCCGGCCCTGCCAGGTTGGTTTTTCTACTGTAATATGACGGTCAAATCGACCGGGTCGCAGCAGAGCTGAGTCCAGCACGTCGGGTCGGTTGGTTGCCGCCATCACGATGACAGTTTCCGAGGGGGCAAACCCATCCATTTCCGAAAGAATCTGGTTAAGGGTCTGCTCGCGTTCATCGCTGCCTCCGCCAACACCTGCTCCGCGCATGCGGCCTACAGCATCGATTTCATCGATGAACAAAATGCACGGTGCATTTTCCTTGGCGGTTTTGAACATGTCACGAACGCGGCTGGCGCCTACACCAACGAACATCTGGATAAATTCAGACCCATTGATGCTGTAAAACGGCACTCCTGCCTCGCCAGCCACTGCCTTGGCCAGCAATGTTTTACCCGTACCGGGAGATCCAAATAGCAGAACTCCCTTCGGGACCGTGGCTCCCAAGCGAGCAAACTTCTCGGGATTTTTAAGAAATTCGACAATTTCACGAAGCTCTGATTTGGCGTTTTCCATGCCCGCCACGTCTTCAAACGTGATCCGGGTCTTGCCTTTCTCGTATTTCCGAGCTGGACTGCGAATGTAGTTGTTCAGGAATCCGCCACCGAGTGGATCGCGCATGCGTGGCAACACCAGAAAAAAGATGCCCAGAATAATCAGCGCGGGAAGGAAAAACAGTATCAGGGTGCCAATGCCTGCAAGAGGATCTTCTTCCTGAACGATCGTCATTTTCCCACCCTTGCTCAGCTCATTGAGCCGCTCAAGCAGTTTTTCATCTTTTTGGAGGGGAAGACGCACCTCAAACCGAGTGTTGTTCAACTTCGCTGCATCTTTACCAAGGTCGAGAAGCTGGTCTTTGCGGAGCGTGACATCCAAGCGGCTTTCGTCGCGGTAGATCACCTTTTCGATTTTGGCGACTTCGTCTGGACGGGAAAGAACTTCAAGAAACTGGCTGTAAGCAAGTGTGCTGCGCCCGTGCAGATTGTTCCCAAAGAATACAAGGAAAAGAATGGCACCCACAAGCAAGAACCAGAACCATGAACCCACTCCTGAGGAGGGGCCACGGCGCCGGGTGCGTTGGGTTTCTTCGTTGGAAGATTGAGGATCGGAAGACATGCCTGGGGTTCATCACGCCGTGGTCTCATGACACACCGGCCGCTGGTCACGGTTTTCCCGCAGCGCGATGGTTGGAACCATGCCGGTTCCGCTTTCTACCCCACTATCCTAGGCTCCCGGGGTAAGGGTATACAAGATACCATCACCCCATCTTTGCAAGGATACTGGTCTCACGATGCGGGATCAGTTGGAGGCTTCTCTCCACCTGGCCCCTGAGCGGCCAAAAATGCCGCTAATTCAGCGAAACTTCCCAGCGGATTGCGGCCGGCCAAGGCCTCTTCGCTGATCTTCGGCTTCGAAGGCTCAGATTTCTGCGGCTTGCGTGGTGCCGTATTTCCTGTCGATGCCACTGGAGCATCGGCTGGAGCGCCGCCGGCAGGCTGGGTCGGGGCACCACCTCCGGGGCGAGGACCATCGCGGCGACCGCGGGGCGTGTCCATTTCCTTCCGTGTTTTACCACGGGGAGGCAACGCACCCGGTGCTGCCTTATCACCAAATCGTGAGCCTTCGCCCGTTCCAGGGCGACGGGGCGCACGGTCATCGGGCCGGCGTGCCGGTGGACGATCATCTCGTCCCGGGCCGCCACCTGGACGCGCACCTTCTGGGCGACGGGCTGGACCACGAGGCGGACCATCGGGGCGGGGTGCGCCATCGCCACGGGGAGCGCCACCTTCGCGGCGCGGTGGACGTGGGCCACGCGGCTGTCCCGGTTCGCCACGCTCGCCACGGCCGCCCGGTCCCTGCTCGCCACGGGCACGCTCGGTACCAGGAGCAATCATGGTCAAGGAAACGCGGGATCGTTCGCGATCAACCGTGAGAACCCAAACACGAACAGCATCACCCACCGAAATGAACTCAAATGGATTGCGCACAAATCGATTGGCTAATTGGCTGATATGAACCAGCCCGGCCTCGCGCATGCCAATGTCCACGAATGTGCCGAATTCGACGACATTCAAAACATTGCCACGCAATTCCATGCCCGGCACAAGCTTGTCGATGGTAAGCACCGACTGGCGCAGCACAGGTGGCTCATGGTCAAGCCTTGGATCACGTCCAGGACGGGCCAGCAGGCTCACCATATCGTTCAGGCTGGCGGGACTGGGCAGCGGACCTGCCAATTCGCCCAATTGCGAAGCCTGACGAAGGCTATCGTGCAAAGCCACCAAGTCGAGCTGACTCAACCGCGTTGCCAAGGTCTCGCGAACCTCGGGGTTCGCCAGTTCGGAAGGATCAATCGCGGCAGCCGTCAGAATACGGCGAGCTACCGGATAGCTTTCCGGATGTATCCAGGTGCCGTCGAGTGGCTCACTGCCACCATCCACCTTCAGGAAACCTGCGGACAATTCAAATCGAAGAGCATCAATTCCAGGAACTTCACGCAACTGTTCGCGGGAACTGTAGCGCTGGCCGGGCAATCCGCCCTTCCGAGCTATCAATTCGCGCGCAAGCACCGCGTTGAATCCACTGGTACGAACCAGAAGAAGAGGATTCACATGATTGATTTCGCCACCGGCGGCACCAATCGCGCTTTCAACCACCTCGTTTAGAATATCGCGCAAAACACGCGAATTCGTATCGAATGGGTAGGCGCCAGTCACCAGATGCTGCGGTTCGATTCGAACCAATTCCGTGAGTGGATCCTGCAACCGGCGAGCAATAGAAACGGCTGCGCGCAACCCTGCATCAACACCGCGTAGATCTTCGTCGGGCTCGCTCGCACCCGCACCCGCTTCTGCCACCACACAGAATGCAAGACTTTCCTTGGGCTCGCTCAAACCCGAAAAATCAACCGGGGGAGGAGGTGGAGGAAGGTTGACAGCAGGCGCGACCTGCGGCTTTTCAACCACCGGGCGCTCTGAAAGCGGCGGAAACACAAGGGGAACTTCTTCCGGATTCAGCTCTGCTACCGGGGCTTCGCCTTCCACTGGCGCAGTAACTGCAACTTCCGGAGCGGCCTCAACCGCAACAGTCTCGACCGCTGCTACCGCTTCCTGAGGCGCGGCTTCTTCAGCAGACACCACTTCACTGGTGGCGACCACTTCCGCAGCTGGCTCGGGTGTTGATACCACCACCAGTTCTGGTTCAGGTTCGCCTCGGCGGCGGCGGCCAAATGTCGCCAACAGATCCGAAAGAAGGACTTCCGTCGGCCGACTGGCGTTGTTGTTGCCTATCGCAATCAAATCCACTTCGAACCGACGCACAAGCTCTTCAATTTTCAGACGGGCTTCCGCCACCTGATCGTGCGGTGCATGCGGATGAATTGTCGCGTATTCCAATGGGCGACCACGCTCATCGATTACCGCCAACCGGCAACCAGCCCGGAAACCAGGGTCGATGCCAAGGACGCGCTTACCCAAGAAAGGCGGCGTCATCAAGCGGTTGAACAAGTTGCGGCCAAATGCCTGTGCTGCCAACTCTTCGGCGCGCTGGCCCAATTCCCGGCGTGCTTCCCGTTCCAGTGCTGGAATAAGAAGGCGGTTCAGGGCATCGGTTACCACGTCGGTCAGCAATGCGCAGAAAGGATGCTGCTCGATCAGATCCGGACGAGGACCGCGTGGCGGAACTGGCTGGATCGGGAAAGGAGGAAGCACACTGCCATGAGCACGTATCGGTGCGGGGGGAATAGGTGCTGGAACCGCTTGAGCAGCAGCAACAACGACCTGTTCCGACGTAGCCGACTCAGCTACCACAGCCGTTGGTTCGGCTGGCGCCGATTCCACAACTTCTGCTGGTGCTTCCACCGGTGCGCTGATTTCAGCGACGGGCGCCGTTTCCGGCACAGCTTCGGGTGAACGCAAAGGCGCAAGCCCTTGGTCGCCACCCTGATAAGACGGAATCGGACGCTTGTCGGGTTCTGGCAGTGGGAAGAAATCCCACACCACGCGACCAGCGGTTTGATGGTCCCACTCGAACTTCACCTGAACCGCGTTGGCTTTTTCGGCACGGAAGAGCGCCTGAACCTTATGCGCAGGGAATTGGCGAAGTGTTTCGGCGTATGCAAAAAACTCGCGGTGTTCCAAACCCTGACCTTCAGCCAACGTTGCCTGCTTGGTTGAGGTCAGTCGCCCGCCTCCCCACAGCAGGTCGCGCAGAATGGAGCGGATATCCGCCGTATCGGCCACGACTTCGGAGAGAATGTGGACAACGCCTTCACGCACGGTTTTCACCTGCGCGGCACGGGCTTCGGCATCGAGTTTCAGCTCGGGGTCGGCCCAATGCTCCAGAATGGCGTCGAGATCTGTCAGTGCGGGATCTGCAAGCCAAATCGCCTCAGCCAACGGCCCAAGCCCCTTTTCGCGTGCCGCATGCGACGGACTGCGGCGTCGCTGACGGAACGGCAGGGTGAGGTCGTCGAGGCGCTTGGGGGTTTCCGCTTCCGCAATGGCCGATTCCAGTTCAGGAACAAGCCTGCCCTGCTGAGACAGGTTGGCCAGAAGATTTTTCTTCCGCTCCTGAAACGCGCGGATGGTCGATAAGCGGCGCGCAATTTGGCGCACCGCGGCATCGTCCAAACCTTGGGTTCGATCCTTCCTGAAACGGACGATGAAAGGCACTGTATACCCTTCATCGAGTAGTCGCGCCACTGCATCGACTTGCACTCGCCGGATCTGAAGATCTTGGGCTATGCGGGAATAATCGTGCCCCGGCTGACCTGCCCGGGTAGGCGCCTGGCCCTCGACGGGGTGTGCCCCGGGCTCGGATGGCTGATCCATGAATATTACTCGACTGGCTCGCACCGAACGAGGGATGCGACGGACCGGTACCGCCACCCCTTGTGCAAATCGCAATGATACCCTAGTGATTTGCAGGTATGAACGTCAAGGAATCCATTTGACAGGGACAAAAACATGAACTATACGTTTGTTCATGAAACCCCCTGTTGTCATCCATCTCGACGTCGATGCCTTCTTCGCATCGGTGGAACAGCGCGACGATTCCACACTGCGTGGACACCCCGTTGCTGTCGGCACCGGCGTTGTTGCCAGTTGCAGTTATGAAGCCAAAAGACAGGGTGTTCGCACCGCCATGCGTCTGGCGGAGGCCAGCAGAATCTGCCCCCAATTACGCATCGTTGCCGGGGACTATCGTCGTTACGAACTGGCTGCCCGCCAGATTCTTGGTATTTGCCAAGAAAGAATTGCACGTGTGGAAGTGGCGGCGCTCGACGACCTCTATCTTGCGCCACCCGACGGCCCAGATCTCAACGACGCCGCCCGTTTGGCGGAGCAGTTGCGGTTGCAGGTGCGCCAAGAAGTGGGCCTTCATGTTTCGGCGGGCATTGGCAGAGGGCGGTTTATTGCTTCAGTTGCCACGCAAGCGGCTAAGAACCAACGCGTGGAAGGGTTGCGTCGTCTGGCCAAGCTCCCGGCAGATCTGCCGGCTTCCCCATTGGTTGTGGCTCCCCAAGGGAACGAAGCAACATTTCTGGCCCCGTTTCCAGCTGATCTACTTCCCGGTGCCGGCGCCGCCCGTGCTGCCCGACTGACCGAGTGCGGGCTGATCTCCCTAGGGCAGGTGGCTCAGGTTCCCCGGCGTGTTCTGGCAGGCTTGTTTGGCAACCTCGGGTCGCAGTGGCACGACCTCGCACGCGGAATCGACACCACTCAACTGCGCCCAGACAAGCCACCACTCACCATTGGCCGCCGGTCGAGTTTCGATCCGCCCACCGCTGAATTACCTTTTTTGGGTGCCATGCTCGACTATCTTCTCGCGCGCGCCGCACTTGAGGCGCGCGGCCGCCAGCTGTGTGCCGGTCAGGTGCGCTTGCATCTGCGCTATGGCGACTACGCGCCCGCCGAAACCTCCTGCCGATTCGACCCACCCACCAACGACGACGCCGCTTTGAGACCCGCGCTGCATCAGGCATTGGCGCAAATGTTCACACGCCGCTTACCCTTGCGGCTGCTGGCCATCGAACTGACGCGCCTTGGCCCCGCCACGGCACAGATTGAACTGTTCCCCGACCCCAACGCCGAACGCCGTCGGCGGTTGCTGGAATCGACCGACGCCATCCGCGAGCGGTTCGGGTTTCGCGCCGTGCGCCCGGCCACCACGCTGCTTCTTGACGAACGCCTTGAGCACGACCGCGACAGCTACCGCCTGCGCACACCGTGCCTGACGCGCTAGCTCGGTATCCCCCGAAACCCCGGCCCGGCGATCACTTCCAGTCGCCGGGGAACCAATTCGATCGACAGTGCCGACACGCCGTCTTCCACCCGGCACAGCAGTTCGCCATCAGCATGGGCGGCAACTGCACCCGGTGCCACAATCTCGACTGTCTTTGC
>CAMCLK010000030.1 GCA_945875585.1 Candidatus Kuenenia stuttgartensis
CCTGTCGACCTGTATGTGGGTGGCGCGGAGCACGCGGTTCTGCACCTGCTCTACTCGCGTTTCTGGCACAAAGTTTTATTTGATCGTGGCTATGTCTCCAGCCCCGAGCCGTTTGCCAGATTGGTGAATCAGGGAATGATTTTGGGGGAAATGGAGTACACAGCGTTCCAAAATGACACTGATTCACTTTCCGCCGCGCAGGTAGTCTACGACGGTATTGTGGCGCGAGATCTTGCCGGTGTCGAAGTGAAGGCAATGAAAATTACCGAGGACGCAGTCGAGAAAAAGGGTGATCATTTTGTATTGAAGGCAGATCACTCCATGGTGGTCGATGCCCGTACATTCAAGATGTCGAAAAGTCGAGGAAATGTCATCAACCCGGATGAGGTGGTGAGCCAGTATGGCGCCGATAGTCTGCGTCTTTACGAAATGTTCATGGGGCCGCTCGAGGTAACCAAGCCATGGAGCATGCGTGGCGTGGAAGGCGTGTATCGTTTCCTGACACGGGTGTGGCGCTTGGTGATTGACGACCGTTCTGAAGAATTGCAACTGGGGCCGCAGGTCACCAGCGAGGAACCAACGCGTGAAGGCATGCGGATGTTGCACCGGACCATCCAGCGCGTAACAGATGATCTGGATGCCATGCGATTCAACACCGCCATTTCTGCGATGATGGAGTATGTCAATTACCTTACTCCCCAAATCAATCGGCCCAGAGCAGCCTTGGAACCGTTTGTGCTGTTGCTGGCGCCTTTTGCTCCGCACATGGCCGAAGAACTTTGGCATGCTCTAGGCCACGCCGATACCTTGGCTTATGAACCTTGGCCGGTGTTTGACCCTGCGTTGCTGGTGGCAGAATCAATCGAAGTGCCAGTGCAGGTGAATGGGAAAATCCGGGCCAGGCTGACAGTGTCGCCATCCATTGATGGACCGACGCTTGAAAAGCTTGCGTTGGAAGATCCTCGTGTGATGGAACATCTGGGTGGCAAACCACCGCGCAAAGTAGTGGTGGTTCCCGGGAAATTGGTCAATATCGTTGCTGGGTAACGCCTTTCTGCAACTCCTCGTACCATAGGCTAGGGTGCGAGGCATGCTATGGAAGAGACCCTGCGGGGCACGATTGAACGTGTGACTTTTCACAACCCCGATAACGGGTTCTCGGTTCTGCGTGTCTTCGTTGCCGGAAAACGTGACCTGCAAACGGTTGTCGGCCATACCGCCGTTGCCGGGGCAGGCGAGCTACTTGAGGCAACAGGCAGCTGGATTAACGATGCCCGTGGATTGCAGTTTCGTGCCACAACCTTGCGCTGCATGCCGCCCCATACCCGCGAAGGCATCGAGCGGTTTTTAGCCAGTGGCATGATCAAAGGGGTAGGCCCCGAATATGCCAAGCGGATTGTGGCGGCATTCGGCGAGCGCACCTTGCAGATTATCGACCAGAGTCCCTCGTTCCTGTCCGAGGTCAAGGGGATAGGTACAAAACGTCTCGCCCTTATTCGCCAAAGCTGGTGCGAACAAAAGGCTGTGCGCGACATCATGGTGTTTCTTCAGGCGCATGGTATGGGGCCGGCGCGCGCCTTGCGTATTCATCGCACGTACGGCGACGATGCTGTGGCTAAAATCCGGGCCAATCCTTACCGTCTTGCGGCAGATATCTGGGGCATCGGGTTTCAGATTGCTGATGACCTTGCGGGCAAGTTGGGTATTACTCCAGATTCACCCGAGCGCGCCCGAGCCGCGCTGCGCCATGCCTTGCGTGAATTTTCCACCGATGGCCATGTTGGATATCCTGAAGAGGGCGTGGTTGAACGAATGGTGGCGATGACCGGCATTGCTACGGAACTAGCCCAAAAAGCCGTTGAAACCGAACGACTGGACGGTGCCGTGGTGCGCGACACGCGCATGACCCCACCGTGGCTTTATTTGAAATCGTTGTATCTGGCTGAAACGCACCTAGCGACTCATTTGGCGGAGCTGGGCAAGGGTGCTCCTCCGTTGGGTACAGTTTCGGATTCGGCCCTCATGGCCATTCAGACCCGCATGGCCTTGGAGTTGGCGCCCGAGCAGAAGGAAGCTTTGCGGATGGCGGGTACTAGCCGGGTGCTTATCATCACCGGTGGTCCGGGTGTGGGGAAGACAACGATTGTTCGTGGTATAGTCGAGTTGTACCGTCAAAAAAATCGCAAAATCGAGTTGTGCGCCCCCACTGGTCGGGCAGCCAAGCGCTTGCACGAGACAACCGGTCTGGAGGCGCGCACACTGCACCGCCTTCTTGAATTCGATCCGGGCCGAGGTTCATTCACACGTGATGGATCCAATCCGCTGGAAGGCGATCTTTTTTTGGTGGATGAAGCGTCGATGCTCGATGTGAATCTGGCGTGGGGATTCGTGCGCGCCATTCCCAAGGGAGCCAGCCTGGTACTTGTGGGGGATGTTGACCAGTTGCCTTCGGTGGGGCCTGGGCGGGTTCTGGCAGAGCTCATCAGCTCGGGTTGCCTGCCTGTGGCCCGGTTGACGCGTGTGTTCCGTCAGGCGGCACGTAGCGGGATAGTCCGGGCTGCCCATGCGGTGCGTGAGGGGCAACTACCCGATCTGGAAGTGCCGGCCGATGATTTCTTTTTTGTGGCGTCTGAAGATCCGGCAGATATTGCCGAGAAGCTTGAGTTGCTGGTGCGCGAGCGCATTCCAAAAAAGTTCGGGCTCGATCCGATGCGCGATATTCAGGTGCTGACTCCCATGAACCGCACGGAACTGGGAGTAACGGCTCTCAATGGAAGATTGCAGGCAGCCCTCAACCCGGACAGGGGCCAGATCGCTGTGGAGCGGTTCGGCCAAAAGTTCCGGGTCGGCGATCGTGTTTTGCAGACACACAACAACTATAAAAAACAGATTTATAACGGAGACCTTGGGGTTATTGTCGCAATCGACGAAATCAACCGGGAGCTTACCGTGCGTTTCGACGGCAGGGATGTGCCGTTCGATCTGGGGGAACTGGATGAAATCAGTCTGGCTTATGCCCTGAGCATTCACAAATCGCAAGGTTCGGAATACCCGGCCGTGGTGATGCCTTTGCATACCCAGCATTTCATGATGCTTCAGCGAAACTTGTTGTACACGGGGCTCACCCGCGCGCGCAAACTCGCCGTGATAGTCGGGTCGCTTCGCGCGCTCAAACTCGCGGTAGACAGGCAGGACACGCGCGAAAGGCATACCGCGTTGGGCGACAGGATGCGGGAGGCTCTCAACAAGGCGGAATCGGTATCAGGAAATCCCGATGATTCTTTCGATCCATAACCCTGCCGGATTCCTATTCTGTCTGGGTGGAGGCGCGCCCGATGGTAGTTCGCGTTGAAAACCTTGGCAAAGTGTATGGCCGCAAGCCGGCCCTCGATGGCGTTTCCCTTGCAGTGGCCCCCGGTGAAATATTTGGCCTGTTGGGGCAGAATGGCGCGGGCAAAACCACGCTGGTGAAAATCTTGTTGGGTTTGGTGGCACCCACATCTGGTCAGGCATGGTTGCTCGATAGCCCGGTTGGAACCGCCAAGGTACGCGAGAAGGTTGGTTATCTGCCGGAAGATCACCGGCTTCCTGAATATCACACCGGCCCCAACCTGCTCGATTTTTATGGCGCCCTGCAAGGTGTGCCCGGCCCTGTTCGTGCGCGTCGCATTCCAGAACTTCTGGGCCAGTTGGGATTGGCAGGCCGTGAGAGGTTGAAGGTGCGCGGTTATTCCAAAGGTATGAAACAAAGGCTTGGGCTCGCTCAGGCTCTGCTGGCCCAACCGCGTGTTCTGTTTCTTGATGAACCCACCGATGGAGTTGATCCGGTTGGCCGTCGGCATATCCGCGACCTGCTTCTGGAAGAGCGCGCCAAAGGTGTGACCCTGTTTGTCAACTCCCACCTGTTGTCTGAAATGGAACAACTCTGCGACAGGGTAGCCATCCTCAAGAATGGACGCATAGCACTCACCGGCACGGTTGCTGATCTGACTAGGCAAGGGGATCGCTGGCAGTTGGAGCTGGCATCGGGTGAGTCGTGGCCCGCGACATTGAATTTGGCGGCTCAGGAGATTGGCCCGTCTCGGTACGAATTAGTCCTTGCCAAAGATGGCGACATCGATGATGTTTTGCGTGGACTGATTGGCAGTGGAGTGAAGTTAAGGCATCTTGAACGGATGCGATCTACGCTTGAGGATCTCTATTTAGATGTTGCTGGCGGGGGTGGGGCATGAGCCAGAATTCCTGGTGGCAGCGACCTTCTGTTTTTGTAGCCATACTGGGCGACAGTTGGCGTGAAACACGCGACAGCAAGGTTCTTTACGTGCTACTGGGTGGCATTGTGCTTCTGCTGGGCGTGGTGCTCACCGCGCGGTTTGAACCAATTCCCGGCTCGAAACAGTACCTGCAGCTAGCGGCGCGCGCCTGCGGTGTGGATACAGATGGCCTCGATGCGACTTCTCTTAACGCTATGGATATGGCTGGACGCCTGCGGGGCGCGCTTTACTCGCTTGAGACTTCAGAAACGGTAGATGACGCAGAGGACTTACCGGGTGCGCGGTGGCGGGTAATCTTGCGACGTCAGGGTATTCCCCTAGTGGGGGGGCGTGATACCGCGGAACAGGTGTCGGAACGGTTTGGCAAAATCGCAGAAGGCCGGTTGTTTGTTGTCAATTCTATTGAAGAGCTCGAGGATCGAACCACGGGGTTGCTGGGAATCCAGCGTTGGAGCCTTCTGGTTTCCGCGGGCCGTGACTTGCGTGTTGCTTGGCCACATCGCATGACACTGTTTCTGGGGGTTGTCCCGCTTACAAGCGATTCAGGGGCACCTCTGGGCTTGCAGATTTTTATCCTTTACAAGCTTCTCACCACGGGCTTCGGAGCATGGATCATGCTGCTGGTGGGTGTGGTTGTCACCTCGTTTTTTGTGCCCAACATGATTCGCAAGGGCACACTCGAGCTTCTGTTGGTACGCCCCATCCCGCGTTGGCGTTTGCTGTTTTACAAATATCTGGGCGGGCTAATGTTTGCCTTGGTTTTACTGGTGGCGTTGGTTGGTGGCGCGTGGGTGGCCACCGGAATCACTGCCGGTTTGTGGTCGCCCACTGTGCTTTGGGCTGTGCCGATCTTGTTGCTATTCTTCGGGCTTTTGTATTCCTGTTCCACGCTGGTTGCGGTTATCACCCGCGCACCGGTTCCAGCCATGTTGATGACCTGCTTGTACTGGGTGGCGTTGTTCATTGTTGGCATTCTTCACGGACAGGTAGAGATCAGCCGTATGGAGTCGGATCCAGCCAACAAATCTCAGGGAATTAGTCTGACCGACCTGAAGATGAACAGAAATGGGCTTGGACCCAGGCCCCGGCCGCGTCAACCCGACCGCAAGCCACTGTACGAAACGACCTTCGGTCAAGTAGTCGAGTCGTTCCATGCGGTGTTGCCCCGTGATCGAGACCTCGATAACCTGATGGATCGGCAACTGGTGAAGGATCTGGCCTTAGCCGGTCCTCTACGCGACCTCACCAGTCGGACCGGATCGTCAGCGGTGGTTGGTCTGGGAATTACCTTGGCGCACCTGGGTGGATTCCTGTTTCTGGCCTGCTGGATTTTTTCCCGTCGCGACCCCTGAGCCCGCCATGTCGACAGAACCTGTCTACCAAAAATGCCTTGATCCTGACTGCGGTGCCACGCAGGAGATGCGTGTTGCCACGTTCACCTGCCCGAAGTGTGGCGGCTTGCTGGACGTTGCCTATGACTGGGAAAGATTACCCCCGCCCCGAAGCTTGCGCGAATTCGAGGCCAAATGGTCTCAGCGGACTGATCCGATTGCCTTCAGTGGTGTGTGGCGTTTCCGTGAACTGCTTCCTTTTGCCGATCGCGATGAAATTTTAACCATTGGCGAAGGCCAGACCATCCTGCAGCGCGCTGACGGAATGGCCAATCGTGTTGGTATGAAACAGGGGTGCCTGTTCATGCAGTACGAAGGGATGAATCCGTCGGGGAGTTTCAAAGATAACGGTATGACGGCGGCATTCACGCATGCCCGCCAAACAGGTGCCCGCCGAGCAGCGTGCGCCAGCACGGGAAACACCAGTGCCTCCCTAGCCATCTTCTGCTCCGCAACTGGCCTGATGCGCGGGATTGTGTTCATTGGGTCTGGCAAGATCAGCTACGGCAAACTGGCTCAGGCGCTCGATCATGGCGCACTTACGATCCAGATTGCGGGCGATTTCGACGACGCCATGGAACGCGTGCAGCAAGTCGCCAGCAGACTGGGAGTTTATCTGGTCAACAGTATCAATCCGTTCAGGCTGGAAGGCCAGAAAACAGTCATGTACCGGGTGCTGGAAGCATTGGCGTGGGAACCACCGGATTGGATTATTGTTCCCGGCGGAAACCTTGGCAATTCAAGCGCCTTTGGCAAAGCCTACATGGAGTTGCGGGAGCTGGGTTTGGTCAAGAAGGTCCCCCGCCTTGCTGTCATCAACGCCGGTGGCGCGCGCACCTTCGACGAACTTGTCAACAAGCGCGGTCTAACGTGGAATGGCGGCCGGTTTTCGCGCGCGGCGGTCAACAGCTACTATGCCGAGCTCGATGCTGCCAAAAGTCGCGCCAATACCATTGCTAGTGCCATTGAAATCAATCGGCCTGTCAACCTCCCCAAGGCGTTGCGCGCCATCGACGTCATGAATGGCGTGGTGCGTATGGCGTCGGATCAGGAAATCATGGATGCCAAGGCGCTTGTCGGCGCGGGCGGTCTGGGATGCGAGCCAGCGAGTGCCGCCAGTTTGGCTGGGTTGATTCAATTGCGTGAGCAGGGTGTTATTGCCCCATCCGACCGTGTGGTGTGTATTTTGACAGCGCACCAGATGAAAGATTCAGCGGCAACGGTCGCTTACCATTCGTCTGACCCCGATAATTTCCAGCAGGTGCTTGGTGTGCGTGGCGTGAAGCGGGCCAGCCATGCCAACCGTGCCGTGCAGGTTCCCAATGAATTGGAAGCTATTGTGCGGTCGATCGAGCTTTATTCGTAGCGTGCATGTTCAGATTTCTGGCACTGTAGGCACCTGTTACATGGCCCGATGGCATCGATTGAGGCGCCAACCGGCGTCTTACTGTTATCTAAATCTTTCGCGATTGTAGGCGCGTCGGCCGACATTGTGGAATGATGAACGGGCAGGGAGATAAAACTGCTATGTCACTAGTATTTGTGCCGCTATGTTTCATGCTGGCGCCTTTTCTGCAAGTTCAGGAAACGGCTGCCACCAGGCAGGCATTCCTAAAGCTACTCGATAGGCCGCGAGTGGAAGCCAATGAGCGCGAGACCGGGCGCAAAACCAGCAATGGTTTGGTGCACATTCAGTGGGATTTTGTCAGTGAACAGCGGGCTGGAAAAGCGCCCGAAAGGGTTCCAGCGTTGTTGGTGCGTCCGGACAAACAGGGTAAATTTCCGGTAGTGATTGTCCTGCATGGTACAGGCGGTAACAAGGAAGGAATGAAATCTTGGTTGGAGTCTTTTGCCAACAAGGGCGTGGCTGCCATCGCCATCGACGCTCGCTACCACGGTGAACGCAATGGAGCCAGAAACAAGGCTGAAGGCTACACCGAAGCCATCACGCGCGCCTGGCAGGATCCTGATCCGCGCCGTGAACATCCGTGGTTTTACGATACCTGCTGGGACCTTTGGCGATTGGTCGATGTCCTGCAGAAACGCGACGATATTGATCCCGACCGCATCGGTATGCTCGGCACATCGATGGGGGGCATTCAAACATGGTTGGCGGCATCTGTAGATGAGCGCGTGAAGGTGGCGGCTCCCCTGATTGGTGTGCAGTCGATGCGCTACGGCCTTGAAAACGATGGTTGGCATGCTCGTGCCAACACCGTGAAAAAAGCCCACGAAGCAGCAGCACGCGATTTGGGAGAACCCGAAGTGAATGTCAGGGTCGCTCGTGAATTGTGGTCGAAGGTACTGCCGGGAATCCTCGATCAGTTCGATGGCCCAGCCATGATGCCACTGTTCGCGCCACGCCCTCTTTACATTGGCAACGGTGAAAAAGACCCCAATTGCCCTATTAAGGGGGCACGATTAGCGTTCGCGGCTGCTGAAAAGGCCTACGCGGCCAAGGATGCAAGCGATCGGCTCAAAATCGATGTGGCTGAAGGGGTGGCCCATAAAGTAACCGATGAGCAGAGGGCGGATTCCATCGATTGGTGTGTGCGCTGGCTGAAAGCCAAGCCCTGAGAACCGGCTTTGGCTTTTCCCGCATAAAGTTAGCGTTGCCAATATCAATTTGAAGGAAATGAACCGTGCAGCGCTTTCTATGCCGCGCGTGACAAAGGTATGCCAGTGATTTCGGCCAATCGCTGGCGGACGCGTAGTGATGCTGCGAGTGGATCGAGTACCCGGCGCGCTAATATCTGACCGCGCAGGGCAACGGCGCGTGCTTCGGTCGGCCGGTCATAAATGCGTCTGAGGTGGTTTGCTGCCTCTTCTTCATTGGGTTCGGCCCAAGCGATTCCAGCAGGGTATTGCGGCAGGTTGCGGTCGATAACCACTTTCTCGTATCCAACCAAATAGGAACTTCGTTTGGTCATGAAATCGCAGTTGCCGGAATAGCCCGTGGCTACGACCGGTTTTCCCAAAAGCATGGCTTCAGCCATGGTCAATCCGAACCCTTCTGAACGGTGCAGGCTAGCGTAGGCATCGCAGCATGCCATTAGGGCGGTCGCGTCCGATCGTGTCATGACGGAGTCAATAATCAGAACCTGTCCTTTGGCTTCTTCTTCTCGCAGCCGCGCAAGGCTTTCGGGATCGTGATTGCCTCGGGAAACCTTGAGAACAAGTAGGGCGTCTTCTCCCCGGCGGAATGCTTGCCTGAAGGCGCGGACAAGTGCCAATGGGTTTTTTCGCTCCATCACGCTGCACATATCGAAACTGAATAGGACCGTGAAAGTGGTTTCAGAAAGTCCAAACCACGATCTGGTTCGGGCGGTAAAGGGGGCAAGTGCCACACCCGGAAGCATAGCTCGGACAGGCACATCGAGTGTTGCTGCAAAACTATCGCGGATGAACCGTGTGGGTGCCCAGATTTCCTGAAAGGCGCGCGCCCGGCTTTTCCAGAGGTCAGGGGCGCGTTCCAACTCCCAATACCACACAGCAACGCGCTTGGCGTTTGCCTTGGGGTGGCTCATGGCCCGGGCGTGTATTTCGCTCAGACGGTGCTCGGGCGGAAGCACATAAATCGATACAGGATGTACCTCTGGTCCGCGCATTCCATGCCGGTCGAGAGTGTCGTGGTGAATGGACGCCGGCATGTCACGGGGTGCCAGTGGTACCCCCGCAGCTTCAAGCCCACGCCGCATCTGCCAGGCGGCCTCACCCAAACCGCTTGGGTAACAAAAGTGGCCAAACAGGTTCACACCCGATACATGGGTTTCTTCAATATATGGTGCCGGTAAAGATTGGCCTTCGGGCTCTGATGGTTTCTTGCATAGGTAACGCTGGGTCCACTCCAAAAATGCGCCGCGCCCATCTGCAAAAGCCTTTGGGTGTTTTGCCTGCCAACTTTGGGAGTCGAGCCACATTTCGTCGGCTCCGCAAGAGGGTGCGTCTTCTAGTTCCGCGAAAAACCAGAGGATACTCGAAAGCGGTGTTCCGTGAGCAGGTCTAGCAGTATGGGTCATCCAGTGGAATAGTGAACGTCTCCAAGATGGCAACAAACCTAGAGGAATGAGAGTGCGCAAATGGTCATGGTGTTGCCAAAGCCTGCGTGCGGCAAGGGAAGGGCGCGACTTCCATAGCTCTCTTAATCGATAACGTTGACTTACTATAAAAGGATATTCCGCGTCCGATAATAGCCAGTCGCCAAAAGAGCCGGACGGGCCACTGGCTATCGGCTGGGGGAAACGTTCGCGAAGCGTTGGTTCGCGTTGGAGCAGATCGATGACTGCCAGCAACAGTTCCTCATCTGTGGAAGTACCGGTATTGATCGGCCATTTAAGGCCAGATTTGGCGAGTTGCGAAGCGCAATCGGAAGTGCTGTAAATTTGGAA
This sequence comes from Candidatus Kuenenia stuttgartensis, assembly GCA_945875585.1. Lineage (GTDB taxonomy): Bacteria > Planctomycetota > Planctomycetia > Gemmatales > Gemmataceae > REEB421. The sequence continues at coordinate 10,054 of CAMCLK010000030.1, forward strand.
TGGCGCAAGAAAATTGGCCATGTGCCACGATTGGACTGAAAATCGCGCCATGTAGGCCAACTTCAGCATGAAACCCGGGATGCGGCGCAGCATGCGCGGCAGCGCGCGCAAGCCACGCGTCTTTGTTGCCCCGGCACCTACTTCATGCTCTCGTGACATCCCTGCCTGCTCCTGCGCCTATGCGGCTGCTGTTCGTTCGAGAGGAGCACCCATGGCCATTTGGCAGGTGCGAATCATTCCATCCGCAGCTTTATCCCAAGTGAACTGTGCTGCGCGAGCAGGGCCATGGCGCCGCTGCGGTTCCAGCCAGGCGGGATCTTCAGCTGCTCTTCGCAGTGCTTCTGTCCAGCCCGCCTCATCGTTCGCAGCTATGCCGGGTGTGTCGTCACCTGCAACTTCGCGCACTGCCGGGTCGAGCGAGGTGATAACAGCCCCGCCACAGGCACGCATTTCAATCACGGGCAGGCCAAATCCTTCGTACCACGTTGGCATGGTTAGGGCATGGGCGCCGCGATAGAGGGTTGGAATATCATTTTCGGCGACATAACCCAGACGAACCAAGCCCGCGGGCGCCCGTGAAATTTCCTGTTCCAAGTCGTCCATGCCCCAACCTGTGCCACCAGCAAGGACGAGGGGGTGCTTTTTCCGGCTGCTGGCATCGAGCCTCCCCCATGCGCGCACGAGAGTCGCCAGATTTTTTCGTGGTTCCAATGTACCCACGTGCAGAAAGTATCCTGGTTTAAGCCCCATTCGGGAAAGGTTGCGTGCAGTCGATGCAGGGTGCCCGGGTGTCATGCTTGTCCGAGGACTGTTTGGGGTGGTGCCTATTCGGTCTGCCGGTATACCCAAATAATTGATCAATTCCTGTCGAATGGCTTCACTGACAGTCACAAACCCTGATGCTTTTCTGAGTGCTACTTCAAAAAAGTCCCGGTGTTCCCGGACACGTCTTTCAGGATGCCATTCCGGATTCTTCAAAATTGACAGATCATGGATCACCACAACCGTTGGTAGATTTGTATCCATCCATTCGTGGTTCGGTTCAACGTAGACATCGCTTTTCGCTTTGGTGAACCACGTTTCGCACTGATGGTGATGGTTGCGGATATACCATTGCTCGGCCCGGCTGATAAGTGAGTGGGCAACCCGGCTTAGGGGGCGCCAGCGTTGGGGGGGGGTGAGCGTGTCTTTCCACCAGCTCAGATGGTTTTCACGGTAACGGCTAACGGCAAGGAGTGCGGGAGAGGGGTAGGTAAGAAGCGAGATTTCGGAGCATCGGACAAGGGCTTTTACCATTTCAGCCGTGTAATGCCCAATACCCGCGGGGCGGTTGATCAGGCAGCGTGTGCTAATGATAATCCGCATGCCGTTAGCATCCCCCATAAGAAAGGGATGCTAACGGTAATCATGGTAGGGGATCAAGACTGGCCCCCAAGAGCATAAGAATCGACTGCTCTTGGGGGATTGGGGGAGAGTGGAGGCTTGGGCGAACTCGCGATTAGTCCTTGTCAGCCTTTTTGAAGTCTTCCAGACGCTTCTTCAGTTCTTCAGCAAGCTTGGGAGAACTCCCAGCGAGGCTGATTGCTCGTTCCTGAGTCTTGATGGCTTCTGCCTTCTTGCCCGATAGGAACTGCGCTAGGGCCAGAGTGTCGATAAAGTTTGGATTCTTGCCGTCTGAAGCTTTGTCTGCGCCCTGAGCCATGATTGAAGCCAGTTTCACATGAAGGGCAGGAGGCATTTTCTGGCGCGCAGGGTCGATGAAGTTCCAGGCAAAACGATTCATGGCTTCACCATCGTTTTTGAGAAACGTTTCAGTCATTTTGGTAGCGTAGGCGATCGCCTCGGGTTCTTTTTTGGCAAAAACAAGTATCTGGAACTTGAGAGCGCCCAGCGAAGTTTCTGAGTCAGCATCTGCGCTAATGGCGGTATCCAGTACCTTGATGGCTGCATCAGCATTGCCTGAACGAATTAAGGTAATCGCCTCCATCTGTGTTTGCTTTAGGCGAACCTGCATGGCTCCTTTGCGGATGGCTGCCGCCATGTCGAACTTACCAATGCTCACCTGCTTCAAGGTGGATTCAAATTCGGGACTCATAGGGTGGCCAATGAAGGCGATTTTGCCTTCCACAACGACAAATGCCGCGGGAATTCCTTCCTCACCGGCTGCCTGCATCCAGTCTTTGTTGGTTTCCTTGTTTTTGTCGAGGACCACGATGTAATCCATCTTCGTACCCATATCCGCCACAAACGGTTCGACATCCTTGATGTCTTCGTCGGTGACACCAATAAACGGAATCTTGGGATGCTTTTTTTGCAGTTCGGTCAGGTGAGGAATGCTCGTGCGGCAAGGTGGGCACCACGTGGCCCAGAACTCTACAACGTAAGTCTTCGATCGGTCTTCAGCTTTGGGTTCTGCTCCCTTCACGGTCTTGGCAAGGGTAAGTGGCGGGGCGGCAGATCCGACAATCAATGAGGTCGCGGTTTTTTTGGCGACTTCCTTTTTGGTTTCGGCATCTTGCCCATTCAGGCCAAGTACTAGCAGTGACAAGGCTGGCAATACCAGCGCTGCGTGAAGGCGAAACATGGAAAGCGTCTCCATGACTGAGATGAGTACTACTGTAAACGAATTCGGCCCGTGAAAGACTATCACGGGCCGGGCTGAAATATGAATAGAAAATCGGGCCAGCAATTATTTTGCGGCAATTTCCTTGATGCGAACATTGCGGAACGAAACAGCGTCACCATGCCCGGCGAAACCAAAGAAACCCTTGGTGAATTCTTTGCCGGGGTGTGGTGAGTTAGCCATGTATTCCTTCACGGTGGAAAGGTCGGCATCCAGCACGCGTGAACCGTTGAGTTCGGCAACAATGGTCGAGCCCTTCACGGTCACTTCAGCCATGTTCCATTCGCCTACGGGGAACAGGTACCCACGCTTGACGGCAACCATGCCGTAAGACGACAGGTTGTACTGGCGTGGGTCGAGTTTCGAGTACTTTTCAGCGGTGTCGTCGAGGATCTGCAGTTCGCACATGCCCGAGTAAGCGGGATCGCCCTTGCCTGGGTAGCGGATGGCCAAGCCGTTGTTGCCGCCGGGGGGCAACTTGTACTCAACCCTAACAACAAAGTCGGAGAATTCCTTTTCAGTGTGCAGAGCGCCGCCCTTGCCTGCCTTGCAGCGGATAGCGCCGTCTACAACTTCATAATTGTCCACTGCGCCCTTCCAGCCTTTGAAATCTTTGCCATTGAATATCGGCGTGAAGCCTGCCTCATCAGCCGAGGAAGACAAAGCCTTGAGTGCTTCAGCAGGTGTGAGTTCCTTCACGAAAATATTGCGCCAGCGAATTTCGCCGCCGTGCGTCTGCAGCAGGACCTTACCAGCGCGTGGTAACGGTGATTTGCGGTCCCAGAAGTTTTCGAGAATGGCATTCTTAACCACCAGTTTGCCGTTGAGGTGAATGGTGGTGCGGGCGCCCACCTGCACAATGCGGAATGTGTTCCACTCGCCCAGAGGCTTGTCTGCTTTTACAAGCGGGTCTTTGCCAGCCGCACCCTTGGAGTTGTTCCACAGGCCGCCTGAACCCAGAGCTTTACCCAAGCCTTGGGGATCTGCCTCGCTGGAATCCCAAATCTGCACCTGAGGGGTGTTCTTCAGGTAGATGCCGCTGTCGGCTTTGGGCACGGTTTTATAGTCGATAAACAGTTCGTAATCACCCAACTCTTTGTCGGTTGCCAAGTAGGCGCCGTGACCGTCATTGACCAGTTCGTTGTTTTCGACGGACCAATGTTTTTTGGCATCGTCGGTCCATTCTTCAATTTTGGCTTTACGATCTTCGGCGCTGAGCTTGGCCATGTCAGCCGGGTTTGCCCCCTTGCTGTGAATTGCCCAGCCGTGCCAGCCGGTAAGGTCTTTGTTATTGAACAGAGCCTTGAACCCTTCTGGTGGTTGGGCGGGTTTAGGCGCAGCAACGTCTTGAGCCCGCAGGCATGCAGCGCATGCTGCCAAGGCGACGATCGAACGGATCGCGCGAATCATGACAGGTAAACTCCTGATCCAAGGTGGAATGCCATACCATCGCTGGCGTGCCGGGCGTGTTGCCATCGGCTACACTACTAGGGAATGGAAATCTAACGGACTGAGACGCGCCTGACCATGAAAAAAACTGCCATTCTTTTGATTGACTGCCCCGACCAGAAGGGAATTGTTGCTGGAGTGGCAGACTTCCTCTACAGGCACCATGCCAACATTCTGCATGCGGACCAGCATCAGGATGCCGAGCGAGATTTATTCCTGATGCGTGTGGAATGGGATCTCGAGGGGTTCGGTATGGACCTCGACGAATTCCCGCGCCGGTTCGCGCCGGTAGCTGATCGGTTTCACATGCGGTGGCGCCTTGAGCGGTCCGACCGACCTCTGCGTGTCGCTGTTTTTGTTTCCCAGTACCTTCACTGCTTGGTGGATCTTCTTTACAGGCATCAGTCGGCCGAATTGGCGTGCGAGATTCCGCTGGTTATCGGCAACCACGAGCAAGGGAAACGGTGGACCGACTTTTATGGTATCCCGTTTCATTTGGTGAAGGTCGAGCAGGGGAACAAAGCCGAGGCCGAGCGCCAGCAATTGGCGTTGCTGGAAGAGAACAAAATCGATTTGGTCATTCTGGCCCGTTACATGCAGGTGCTGTCACCTGATTTTGTTTCCAGGTATCCCAGACGCATTATCAATGTCCACCATTCGTTCCTGCCGGCATTCATTGGTGCTAAACCGTATCACCGCGCATTCGAACGCGGTGTGAAATTGATTGGCGCCACCAGCCATTACGTGACCGATGATCTGGATGAAGGCCAAATCATCGATCAGGATGTGGTTCGCATCTCGCACCGCGACGCGCTTGGCGACTTGCTTGAAAAGGGCAGGGACCTCGAGAAGCTTGTTCTTTCACGCGCCTTGCGATGGCACCTGTCCCATCGGATTCTTGTCTACGACAACAAAACGGTTGTCTTCGACTGAGAAGATTCACGGCTTCAATCTGAGGATGCGGCCGTTTTCCGTGTCGGAAATAAATATGACCCCGTTGGCGTCCGCTGAAACGCCATGAGGGTTGTTGAGCGCGGTCGCCAACGCGCTGCCGCCTGCTTTGCCTTTACCTTGCTTGCCCGTACCGGCAATGGTGGTCACCCGGCCATCTGCGGCATGGTAACGACGGATGGCGTGATTGACGGTGTCAGCGATCAAAATGTTACCGTCCTTTTCCGGCCAAACAAATTTGGCACCGTTCAGCGTGCATTGAGTGCCTAGTCCTTCGGATAATCCGCCCGCCTTGCCTGTGCCTACCACCGTGCGGATTTTGCCTTGGGTATCGACAACTCGCAGGGCGTGTCCGCCGCGTTCAAGGATGTACAGGTTTCCGTTGGCATCCGCGCAGCAGGCTCGGGGATCGACCAGTGGTGCCTCGGTGGCGATGCTGCCATCGGCAGGCACGCCCCGTTTACCATTTCCAGCCACTGTGGCCACGGTATCGGTCAGCCGGCGTACCCGGCGATTGCCAAGGTCAACCAGCATCAATTGCGAATTCATAAAGGCGACATGAAATGTGTCGCTGAAACGTGCCGAAGAGAGCGGGCCACCATCGCCCGCGAAACCTTTTTCCGCGCCCGCCAATGTTGTGGTGGTGCCATCGACAGGATCGACAATGCGAATGCGGCTGTTGAAAGTGTCGGCGACAATCACTTTGCCTTGCGGATTCACGATCAGGTTATGGGGGCCATTGAATAAGGCTTCTGCGCCTTTGCCGTCGCGGTAACCAGACTTGCTGGCTCCCGCCAAAATGCTGGCCGACCCGTTGCGGGTAACCACAACAATATTGTGTTTTTTATAGTCGGCAACAACAAGCGATCCGTTGGGTAGAAAATCGAGCCCGAACGGCATGGCCAGTTCAGGCACATCGGCAACAACTGCTTCAAGCGTTCCGGAGGCGCTTGCCATACCAGGAAGCACCAATGCCAGCAAAATGATCCACGTCCGTATTCCCATGGGCGATAACTCCAATTCGGGTATCGGTTCGAACATCGACTAAACTATGCCTGATGTTCTGGATTGCCAGTTGGGCTGGGGGTGGCACGTTGCAGCGTTCGACAGCAATCATTGGCGGCGGATTGGCAGGAACAAGTCTTGCTTGGCGGCTACACCGCTTGGGCGAATCCGTTACGGTCATTGACCCGGTGGAACCAAACTCCAGTTCGCGGGTAGCAGCCGGGCTGATTACTCCTGTGGCTGGACAAAGATTCGTGGTTTCGTGGCGGTATGACGAGGCATGGCCTATCGCGGAGGCGCATTACCGTGAAGTTGAAAGCCTGTCTGGCTCAATGCTTCTGGTGGATAGGCCGATGACTCGCTTGATTGAAAACGAGCGTGAAGCTGGTTTCTGGGCCATCAAACGAGAGTCTCTGCCTAGGCATTTGTGGCGTGAACTGGAACCGGGAGAACTGCCTGACACTATTCATGCCCCCTTGGGTGGCGTGGTGCTTCCCGCAGCAGCACGCCTTGATGTGGCGGGTTATCTGGATGCCACGCGCCAATTACTTGCAGCATCGGGTGGATGCCGCTTCCTGACGGGTCGGATTCGCCTGCCGGAAGACCTGCGCTATTCTGGAGGAATGTGGCATGTCAAACCGTTGGGTGTCCAGGTAACCCGGGTCGTTTTCTGCCAAGGATTCGAGGCGCGAGGCAATCCATGGTTTGATGGCTTGTCTTTCAATCCATCAAAGGGCGAGATACTCGATATCGAAGTTCCTGGCTTGGTTGCATCCCACACGATCCACCGTGGGGTTTGGCTTGTGCCCGCCACCAATGGCGCATGGCGCGCGGGCTCAACCTACACATGGCATGACACGTCGGCTTTTCCCACAGAATCAGGTTGTGCTGAAATCGTCGAGCGATTGGAGCGATTTCTCAAGATGCCATTTCAGGTGACCAAGCAAAGCGCCGGAATAAGGCCCAATATTCACGGGTTCACTCCGGTAATAGGCTCGCATCCCACGGTAGACGGATTGGCGTTTTTCAACGGTCTAGGATCTAAAGGTTCGCTTTTGGCTCCTATGATGTCGGATCAGCTTGCCAGGCATTTGGTATTGGGCGAACCGGTCAGCCGCGATGTGGATGTTCGATTCCGGATGCGCGGTGAACGATCGTGAGTTTTTACCTGAACCGATTGGAATGTCATGCGGCAAACAATCGAGGCCCCCATTCCAGAACCCCGAAGGGTGTTTCTGAAATGGGGGCCTCTTAAAACGCGTTACAGTGCTTGACGGAGATGATTGAACCGGGCGTCAACTCCTTCCATCCTCAAAAATTGGTCTTTTGTAGCGTACCCAAGTTTGTCCCAAAGTTCTCTTCGATCGATTTCACGGAGCAGTTTCGAGGCATTTTCAAGGGCGATATTAAGAGAAGCGATGGTATCGAGAGCCTGCTGACGTGGGCACGAACGGACCGTCTTCTTTTTCATGAGAATGAACCTCCAGGTTGCCAAAGAAAGAAACACGAACCCTGCACAACAGCCGGTAAAGCTGTCGGCAGCCCTTGCAAGGATCAGCGCAGAGAAAACTGCCTGACCTCAAGCGGGAGCCTTAAGCAAGAGCCCATGGTGGGCGCTGCTTCATCCCGTGCGGGCTAAAAATGCCCGGTGGGATTGGCGTCGGTTCGTTGGGATGGCCAACCAAGGTTCGATAGCGTCTCATGATTGGTCCCTCCTTCTTCTTTCTTCAGTCTCTGGAAGACAGCGGCGTGCCTTACACATGTTATTCGCCGCTGAGTACCAAATATTTTAGATGTTCTTGCCAATTCTCTGAATCGCTCTGGTTACAGCTTCCGCGTCGCCTGTTGTCAGTGCTTTCCTATCATGGCGATGGGTAGCTTCCATGGTTATCTGGATGGTTAGAATTGTTCTCGTTGCTGGTGATGGTACTACTTGCCTGTTGGGCTCATCATGAGCCTACTCCGATGGTTGTGGTTGCTCTGTCTTCAAGTGTCTTGCCAGATGGTTCCCCTGAAGTGTTGCTGCGAATGACAAACGCCATGGGCCGCCCAGTGGGTTTCTTCGTTTTGGTCACCACCAAACACCATGCAACGGGTGAACTGGTTGAGTCTCGTGGAGTGGATTTTTTGTCCGTCAGGCAAACGAAAGAGGTTCCTGTTGGTTTCCCATTGGGGCGATCCACCCGATACCGAGTGCGTGTGGAACTAAGGACGTTGGGACCTGATCCAGTTGTCATTGATGCGGCGGAAATCGAGTTGGGAAATCAGGAATCGCTACGGTTATTTGAAGAACAACTGAAGGTAGTTATTCGTTCTTCGAATAAGGGTTGTCAGTACAGGGTCAAAAGGAGGTGTGTCATGTCTAGAGGAGTCGATCGCACCTACCGGCTGGAAGTCCGCCGGTCATTCGCTGTGAATGGTGACGGATTCCGTCATGTATTCGCACGCGGTGCGTTTTTCGAGGCCCGAGTGCGTACTTACCACCGCGGTGGTTTGGAAGTGACAGACCTGCATATCGACCATTGCGGTCCAAACAGCGCCCCCGCCGAGGCGCTGGCCGTTCCGTGCGGCTATGTGCGTTTTGCTGAAGACGCCGTCAAACCAGAGGGTAGCGAACCGGGCAGGCCGAGCACAGCGCCAGAGATTTGATTGCGAGGCCCGCTCAGATTTTCAGGACCTAGAACAAGCCGGGGCTATCCCCGGCTTGTTCTCTAAATGGTTCTGCAAAATCATGAAGCCTTACCCGGAGCGTCTGGATTCCTAGAACACCAGAGCATCCTTTTGCCGCTGTAAGGAGAATCTGGTCATGCCCACACCCAATCGCTTGCCCGCCTGGAGTGCACTGGAGGCTCATCGCGCCGAATTGGGTGCCACGCACATGCGTGACCTCTTTGCAGCGAATCCCGGACGATTCGATGGATTCCATCTTCAATTCGATGAAATCCTCCTCGATTATTCCAAGAACATCATCACTGAAAAAACCGTCGGCCTGCTGCGCGATCTGGCCCACCAAGCGGGTGTTCCAGAAATGGCCCGGCGCATGTTTAGCGGCGACAAGATCAACACCACCGAGCAGCGCGCCGTGCTGCATATCGCGCTGCGCAATCGTTCCAACACGCCGATCATGGTCGATGGCCAGGACGTGATGTCTGAGGTCAACGCTGTTTTGGCCCACATGAAGCAGTTTTGCGAAGAAGTCCGATCGGGTAGTTGGAAAGGCTACACAGGCAAGCCTATCACCGATGTTGTGAACATTGGCATCGGGGGTTCTGATCTGGGCCCAGTCATGGTGACCGAGGCTCTGAAGCCTTACGGCCACGAACGGATCCGCGTTCATTTCGTTTCCAATATCGATGGCACCCATCTGGTGGAAACACTTAAGAAAGTAAATCCGGAAACGGTACTTTTCTTGGTGGCGTCGAAAACGTTCACCACCCAAGAGACCATGACCAACGCTCAGAGCGCACGCGACTGGTTCCTCGCCAAGGCGATCGACAAAGCGCATGTGGCCAAGCATTTTGCGGCGCTCTCAACAAACGCCGCTGAAGTCACTAAATTTGGAATCGATACGCGCAACATGTTTGGATTCTGGGATTGGGTCGGTGGGCGTTATTCGTTCTGGAGCGCCATTGGCCTGTCGATTGCCCTGTACATCGGGTTTGATCGGTTCGAGGAGCTGCTGGAAGGCGGCCACGCCATGGACCAGCACTTCCTGAATACTCCCTTGGAGCAGAACCTGCCCGCCACGCTTGGCATTCTTGGTGTTTGGTACAATAATTTCTTTGGGGCGCAGACCCACGCCATTCTGCCGTACGATCAGTACATGCACCGCTTTTCCGCCTATTTTCAGCAAGGCGACATGGAAAGCAACGGTAAAAGTGTCACCCGGGATGGTGAGCCTTGCCTTTGGTCTACCGGCCCGATTCTTTGGGGCGAACCGGGTACCAACGGTCAGCACGCGTTTTACCAACTGATTCATCAAGGGACAAAAGTGATCCCTTGCGACTTTATCGCGCCTGTGGAATCTCAAAATCCGTTGGGCGAGCATCACCGGATCCTGCTGTCGAACTACTTTGCTCAGACGGAGGCTTTGCTGAAGGGCAAGACTTCGGCGGAGGTTCGCCACGAATTGGCGGGGAGCGCGCTTTCTGCCGCGGAGCTTGAAAAGCTGGTGCCGCAAAAGATGTTCGCAGGCAACAAGCCTACCAATTCCATCATGTTGCAGAAACTCACGCCGCGCGCGCTCGGGTTGCTGGTCGCCATGTACGAGCACAAGATCTTCACTCAGGGCGTGATCTGGAATATCAATTCCTTCGATCAGTGGGGCGTTGAATTGGGCAAGCAACTGGCCAAGGCCATTCTGCCGGAACTGTCGGGAAGCGACCCCGTTTCCAGCCACGACAGTTCCACCAATGGTTTGATCAACGCCTACAAGAAGCGTCGCCCTGCCGGGGCCTGACCCAACGTCGGAGACAGTTGCTGTGCTAGGCCCCATTTTTGTCCGTGAATGGCTGATCCTTCCCCGCAATGGGAGGTTACAGGTCCAGCGTGTCGCTTGGATGGGGCTTTTCTGGGTCATCGCGTTGACCACATGGCTGAGCACGGCCGAGTGGAGTCGTCCCGGTCAATATCTCGATCTGTCCCGCCTTGGGCCGCTCATTTTTCAGATGTTTTCCCTGGTTCAGGTGGTTCTGCTAGTGTTTTACGCGGCGCTTGCTTCCGCGAGCGCTGTGGCACTGGAAAAAGACAGGCGAACGTTTCTGCTGCTGCTCATTACCGATTTGGCGGATCGCGAAATCGTTTTGGGCAAGATCATTGGCAGCATTCTACCTCTGCTTACCTTGCCACTGGCAAGCCTTCCCCTGATGGCCCTGCTGGTGCTGACGGGCGGAGTGGGCATCTGGCAAGTTCTTGCTGTAACACTATTAACTTGGACCGCCATGGTGGCCAGTGGGGCGCTTGGCGGCCTGATGGCCTTGTGGCGCGAACGCACCTTTCCAGCATTGGCTTTAACAGCCTTGGGGGTGGTGCTATACCTGCTCATTGTTAGGCTCACAGGCTTTCTTCCCCAGCCATGGGGTCAGGCCGTCAGTACGGTTCTCGACCCGTTTTTAGCTTTGGGACTGGCTCTGGATCCTGCCACCCTCATTCTTGACCGGGGCGGTTGGTTGCTGGCCCATCTGGGCTGGATGGCAGCGCTGGGCTGTGGCCTGCTTGGTGCAGGAATGGTCATGCTCCGCGTTTGGAACCCTAGCGGCGAGCCGATTATGCAGCGGGAAGTGCCTGATGAAGCACCTGCGGAGGAAGTCGATCGCATGCGGGCCCATGCTGCCCCCGGCCAGATTCGTCACGTTGTGGGGAATCCTATTCTGTGGCGAGAAACCCACACGCGTGCTTACGGCAGACGACCGTTTCTTATTCAGCTCGGATATCTTCTCGTGCTGGGACTAATCCTTTACGGCACCCTAGTTCCGGTATTGGCGGGGGAGCGATTCCCGTTTGCCGCAGCGTATGGCTTGGTACCGGTTCTGGTGCTCAGCCTCTTGCTGGTGGCGGCACAAGCCGTGACAGCGATCACCACGGAAAAAGACCTTGGTGCGCTCGACCTGTTGCTGGTGACCGACCTGACTGCGGGCGAATTTATATTTGGCAAGCTGCTGGGAATCGTCCGCAACACACTGCTGTTCATTGTTCCCCCGTTAGTTCTTGGGGCGGTTTACGCTGCTGGTGGGTACCTTGCCACGCCACCGGTGCGTTATCCGGAACTGGGTTCATCGATGAATGCCATGGCACTGCTGTGCCTTTTGGGCGGGCTTCTGGTCGTGTTTGCTTTCTGCATGGTCCTTGGAATTCACATTGCGTTGCGCAGCCCAACAAGCCGTGCCGCCATTCTTACTGCGCTGGGCAGTGTGTTCTTCCTCACGGTGGGAACGCTCGTCACCATTGCGCTGATCCTTGTCAATGGCCGCTTCGAGTACCAGTGGGCCAGTTTTCTGGCCTTTCTTGGCGCGGGAATTGGCGGGTTGTGGTGGGTGTTGAATGGAGACAGGCCATCGAGTGCCCTAACGTTGGCATCGTGGGTATGCCCGCTGGCAGTTTTTTACACGGCGGCGACTGTTGTGGTGGGTAAACCGGGTACGGGTGAAACGGGCGACCCGCTGATTCCATTCTTGGTCGTGGCTGCGTCGTTTGGTTTTGCCATCACGGCCATGCTGGTGCCACTGCTAAGCGAATTCGATGTGGCGATGGGTCGAACAAGCGGGGGTGCGGATTAGTCGCATTGGACCGTTCCCGGCAGTTATAGCCCCGTACCAAACGTGCTCAGATTGCCTTGCCAACAGCGGCAGTGGTGTTATGATTTGGTTGTTCGGCCCTGGTAGCTCAATTGGCAGAGCAGCTGACTCTTAATCAGCGGGTTATAGGTTCAAGTCCTATCCGGGGCACTTTCTTATTTTCGTACGGTTTTTAGTTTCACTTAAAACTTTGCCTTTATATAGATGGCTATCTTTGGTCTGTGTGTAAATGTTCCTTTTATGAATCTGTATGGTTTCTAGAGTAGATTCACTTTCTTCTTCATAAACACCTTGCTAGAATTTGATCTAAAGCTATGCAAGTTGTAGCCTACAGTTTTTTCAGAGGCCGCATCCGAGTTCGGGTTTCGTCGATGACAGAAAAGTTTCCAGCCCAATCTTCCCGGCTATTCAAAAGCGATACCACCAATGCCCCGACTGATCGCGGATCAGCCATTACGATGCGCAACAGAATAATTCCGCACTCTGATGGCAGTCCTATTCGGAAAGCCAATTCCCCGAAATCCTTGTCAAAAGTCAACAGTATTCGCGATTCTGCTTGCGACCGTGCCAATACTTCCAAGTCGCTAGCACCGGGCATGTCGGTGCGGGCCCATAGCACATTGTGACCGAAAGAACGCAGTGCATCTACTGCTTGGCGAGGAAAGTTTTCATTCGCCAAAAGCCTCATGCAACACCCATCGTAGTTGGATAAACATTCTCTTCACGTAGTGTCGCGCTGGCAAACCGCAGACATGCGCGAATATCATCTTGGATGATTCCTGGGTATTCCCCGAGAATTTGCTCTTCGGTCCACCCATTGCCCAAAAGATCCACAATGAATTCCACTGCTAAGCGTGTTCCGCGGATCACCGGCTTTCCGCACAACACCGTCGGATCAATGCTAATTCGCTCATGCATGGCAACTCCTCTCCTCCTCAACATCATTTTAACACGACCTGATCCCCTCTCATTTTGAAGTAACACATTATCAGTCATTCTTGCCAATAGGCCATTTGCCGTCAATTATGGGCTTGAAATCGAGTTTTCTAGGGTCGATCACGGCATGTTTGACCCGGAGGCGCTTCCATAGAAGAATGATTCTGTAACTTGCCTACGCGCAAGGCTGAAATCCGCCAAGCAACCTGTTAATTCCAAACGCGGACCACTCCGTAGGCATCAAGTTGATGATCAACACTGATGATCGGGATGTTTGTTGCTAGAGACTGAACTGCAAGAATCCGGTCAAATGGGTCTCGGTGCTTTCCCTGAAATGGAAGCACTGAGACTCGGACAATGTGATCTAAATCGATTTGAACGACACTCAATTTCAAGTCGCGCATGGCGATAGTGATCCAATCCTCAAACGGTTTCGAGAGTGGAAGTTTACCCATGCTCGCCTTGATGCCCATTTCCCAGATGGTGCCTTTACCGATCAGCAATTCATGGCTTAGGTCGGTCAGCGCATCTGCTGCCGATGGCCCGAGCAGTTCAGGTGAATCCTGGCTCCAGATCAAAGCGTGAGCATCTACGAAAAACCGCATCACACGAACTCCGAAAGCCCTTCAATTGGATCGTCGAAGTGCTCCATCGACAACACCGACCCGCGCTGGGCACCAAGCACCCGACGTGCTTTTTCAGCGATTGATGCTGGGACCGTCACCAATTTGGCTACGGTTGCGCCGTTCGAAGTGATCTGCAGTTCCTCACCCGGCGCTTGCCGACGGATCAATTCAGGCAGGTTCGCCTGGGCTTCTTCAATCGTTACTAAGATCATGGCCCACCCTCCCCATTTTGAAGAAACACGTTATCAGTCATTCTTGCCAATAGGCCATTTGCCGTCAATTATGGGCTTGAAATCGAGTTTTCTAGGGTCGATCACGGCATGTTTGACCCGGAGGCGCTTCCATGTGTAGGTCACGTGAACCAATCCGTCGCTTGTTTGAATGATGGCTGGATAACTGTATTCTCCCGGTTCGCTTTCCAGAACCAAGGCGGCACCCCACTGCTTGCCGTCTCTGGAAATAGCGATATTCAGAGGACTGCGGCTCAGGCGCGAGTGGTTGTACACCAGAATATGGGTGCCATCCTTCAACGTTACGGCGTCGGTACCGGAATTAGGATTGGGCAAATCTGTTAGTCCCAGTGATCCCCAAGTTTGTCCATTGTCGCCCGATTCCGTGCTGAACAGTGCGCCGGCGCGTGTTCGTCCCACCGCCATCAACCGGTTGCCACCCAATGTCAGAATGCTGGGCTGAATGGATCCCGGGCCATTATTGGCCACAGGCACAACGATTTTCTTCCATGTCAGCCCTCCATCCGTGCTGCGTTCCATGTGGACCTGCCACGATGGAGCGGGCTTTAGGCCCTCCAGACTGCTGCCGCTCACAATGGTGCCATCACGCAATTGAACGGGCTTGTTTTTCACAGGGCCGACAATGCCATCGGGCAGGCGGGTGGCGTGGGTCCAAGTCTTGCCATGGTCGGTGCTATCGCGTCGCATGCCCCACCATGTGCTTGGCGATGGCCCAACCTTGTAAAAGAGCATCAACGGGCCATTTGCAGGTTGAAACAGCACCGGATTCCAGCAAGGCAGGCGCTTGCCATCGGGTTGCACCCCAGTTGCCACTTCAACAGGAACCGACCAGACTCCATTTGTCAGCCGCGATGTCCAAATTCCTACATCAGGGTTACGTTCCTCTGTGCCACCAAACCATGCCGCCACAAGCCCGTCACGTGTTTCCACAATGGTGGTTGCATGGCAGCTAGGAAATGGCGCTGTTTCGTAAATGAATTCCGTTTTCACTAGCCCGGGTGGAGCATTGATCAGACTGGAAGCAATCATCAGGTTCAACACGAATGACATGGATATTGACCTCAGTTGGGTGTGCCGGTCATGGGCGTGGATTCTTCATGAAGTAGAACCGACCATCCTCGGCACCGCCAAGGAAATCCGGAATACTGTTGCCGTCGAAATCGACCACTGCCGGACTGACATCGTGCCCCTCAATGTTCTGGGTTGCAAGGGGGCCTACCTTTTCGAAACGCCACGATCCATCAATTTTACCCAGACCTTTATAAAGATCAGCGTTGGTGCCATTGAGCAGAATGTCGAGAATACCATCGCCGTTCCAGTCAACCATGCACAACTTGCGTCGACCACTCGCTCCGGCGGTTTTGCTGTTAAGACGCAAGGGATTGCCTTTGGCATCGCCCAAAATGCGTTGTGGCGGTTTCAGGTGCAGCGTGCTGTTCTTGCGGAATCGTTCGAAAAAGGCCAGATACCCCTCGGCATCCAGCATCACCAGATCGGGCAAGCCATCCTGATTGAGGTCGATCACCACGGGTGTTGTGCGCCATTGTGTTGCCAATGTTCCCGGTTGGGGCTCCCACCATGTCCAGGCCGGTTTTGGTGGGGCCCCAGGCCAATCTACCAACAGTGGCACAGCACTCTCAAGAACGGGTTTTGAACGGGTGCCTACGTTTTTAAGCCACATCACTTTTCCAAGAATGGAATTGAAAACAATATCAGGCAGTCCGTCGCCGTTCCAATCGGCAACATTCAGGGTCGTGTATCCCCATTTTGCTTCGGCTGGGCCTTGGATGCTGCCATTGGCTCCTGCCATTATTCGGAACGGCTTGCCACCGGCTTTGATCTGTTGCGGGGCAGCCCATTTGGGATTGGCAACCTTTGGGCCGCTCAGGTTTTCAAAAAATTCGATGGTTCCCGCAGTGTTTCCAGAAATGATATCGGTATCGCCATCGCCATCCCAATCAAACCCAAAAGGCGTGGCAAGTGCCCCGCATTTCAGCGTGTCTGCCTGCTGTTGGAAATATCTGGGGGCCGAAAACACCGGTGTGTGGTCAGCGGCCATTTTTCCGGTGTTTTCCACCCAGGCAACCCGGCCATCCTCGTCTCCTACAATCAGGTCGAGGTCACCATCGCGATCCCAATCGAACACAATTGGGACAATCATTTGCAAATCCATGGCAAGAGCGGTTCCCGTTGCGGTCTTGAGACGCTTGCCACTGGCGTACCGAGGATTACGACGGGTACCGATGTTTTCAAAATAGGTGAATCCGTCGAGGAACTCGCCACACAACAGATCCAGATCGCCATCGTTATCGAAATCGGCGAAATGAGGCGAAGGGCAGCCAAAGGTGTCGACAGGTGCGCCCTCAGCCAAAACCTTGAATGGGGCATCGTAGAGCGGCGCTTCGGTGGTCCCTTTGTTGCGAAACACGAAAACAAAACCGTGGAGCGGTCCGTTTCTCCATTCTCCCTTGCTGTTCCAAGCATCGTCCCAGCCGTAGTGGCTCCAGTCTTCAATTCCCACAATCATGTCGAGCGAACCGTCGCCATCGTAGTCGACTAACCGCCATTGGTTATGCCGTACCTTTGGTCCTTTGGGTTGTGTTCCTTCGGGAACATAAAACCGAGCGGATATTCCGAGAGGAAGGCGTTTGGTAAGACCCGTTCGCTGGAAGTCTGGATGTTCGAATCCGGGAGTCAGCACGCGCATGCCGGTATCGGTGTAGCTGGGCATAACATAGTGGCTGGTACTACTGAGGCGTCTGGCGGGTTTAAAAACAGGCATCGGATTGAGTTTTGTGTTGCCTGTGGCATTTTCAAACAACCAAACGCCGTTGGACGGTTTGTCGGGGCAAGAAACGATCAGGTCGAAATCTCCATCGCCATCAGCATCGCATGGAATGGGCCAAGCCCAGAGGCCAACGCCTAGGTAAACGCTTTGATTTATATTGTTGTAGGACAATTCTGTAAGAGTCTGGTTGGTGTGTGGCAGGCATATTGCTAGAAGTATGAATAAATTGATTGGCGCAGTCATGTTGTCGTTCCCATGCATTTAAGTTAAGCGTGTCTTGCTAGTAAAAAAAAAGCGCGCCGACAGAAGTCGACGCGCTTTCAAAGTTGATTTAAAACGATTGATCAATCCAAGCTAACAGTGATACCGTCGCTTGCACCAACGGCAGCCTTGATAATAAGACCATTGATGCTGTCACGAACAAATCGAACGGAACCGTCGCACATAACAGAGTTGACGCCGCCAGAGTGGAATGCGAACGGTTCGTCGTTGGGACCACAGTTGTTAACACTCCAACGGCATTCAGCAGGCCCGCCTGTCGGAGTGTTGTAGTTGTTAACCTTTGCAATGGTGGGTCTAGGAGCAATTGCCTTGCTAGGACCGGAGAAGCCATTAGCAGCAGCATCCGGATCAGCCCATGCATAAACACGGCGAGCGTTCGAAGCGATTCCGTCGCCGACAACTGGGTGACCAGGTGCTGCAAGGGGTGAGCTGCGTGATGAACCAGAGCCAAAAAGGCCAATAGCAGGATGTGCTCGGCCCGCGTCTTCGATTACTAAAATGGTGTTTGAAGTGCCATCAAGAATAGTCGCAAGGGTGCTGCCTTCTGCAGTTAGCGGACCAAAATATCGGCCCTTATAATTAGCAGAGCCTGTTCCAACAACACGGGAACCAGTTCCTTCATCGACGTCGGAAACGGCCGCAACCATGTAATCGATTGGGCCGAGATTTTCACCGTTGCTTCTTGCTTGTGGAGCTATTGGAGTGCTAGGACAGACAAAGGTTTTTACCTGAGTTTGTGCAGCAACCCAACCTGATGGAAACGCTGTATCATCGTAATCACGACCTTTGGAAAGGGGGTGAATTAATGTTGTGTTGTATCCAGCAGGGGTGTTGCTGGTCACATCAAACATTTTGTATGTGGCTTCCTGCTCGATATAAGGAAGGATTTGCGTGCACCACGAGTGAATCATGTAAAGGGTTGTATTGGTCCCTGTTGAATCAATCTGTCCGGGATGCGGAAGTTTGCCATAAGCAGATTCATGGTTATGAAAACCCAATCCGACATTCTTGAGATTGTTAGTGCAGCTCATACGGTTTGCGGCTTCGCGAACCTTTTGAACGGCGGGAACCAAAAGGCCAATCAATACAGCGATGATGGCAATAACTACGAGAAGTTCAATCAGGGTGAATCCCTGACGCATACTCTTGACCATAAACTTTGTCCTTCATGAAAGAAAACTTAAGGGACCATCGACGAAGTGAATGATATCAGTCAGATCTGATTAAATGACACGCTGGCGTGTGAAGATTTTGTGAATTCGTGCTTTTCGGTGAAGTATTTGGCTGGCGATGACCTTGATGCGAAAGACCCTCGACCTGTTCCGTTCAAGTCGAGGGCCTTTGATTAATTGATCTTACCTTTTAGGCAGCCCGAGCCGTTTCCTGCACGGTGCGGTAGGGATGCAGCATGACTTCCAGAGCCAAAATCAGGCGGTCGGGGCCTCGCCCGTCAATCAATTGGCGCGCGCACCGCGACATGGCCTGACGCTCTAGCGGGCAGTCCAGCAAATCTTGCACGACTTGTTTCAGGTTCGAAACCGACAGGTTCTCGCCCGATCCTAAGCACGTTGCTGCGCCTTCCTCTTCGAGTCTGCGCGCGGATGGCCAGTAGCATTCCTGCTGAACAATTAAAATCTGTGGAACGCCCAAGCACGCCAAGTCCATCGACCAACCGTTACCGGCGGCAATAGCTATATGGCAGCGGGTAAGCTTCTGGACAATTTCCTGAGGTTCCGTCGCCAGTTCAAGGCGTCCCGCCGATTGCTCTACTAAGGCTTGCAAGGCCTCAAGGTCCGGGTGATGTGAGCGTACTGCCACATCAATTTTCACACCTTTGAAAGCATTCAGCATGGTTTTGGCCAGCATCAACGACTGCCTGGCTGGGTCGTGGTCTCCCAATGCAATCAGAATGCGCTGGGCTCCAGAAGGTTCCTGTGCGCGCTGTGGCCGCTGGCGGCGGACTTCGGGGCGAATCATGGCATAGCGTTCGCCCAACAGCAGTTGCGTTCCATTGCCGTGGTCGTAATCTTCCTTGCCTGGCCCGAGCAGCGGATTGATGACAAGCCCGCTGGGAAAGCGGAAACGGGCGAGATGGTCGAAAGTTACAACCAGAACGCCAGCTTTATTAAGTGTTTCAAGATATTGCCGGGTAACCAAGGGTGAGTCTACCACGATTGCGGCTGGGGCTAATCGTCGGATTTCCCGCAAGGTATCTTGCAAATCGGCAGGGGTACCTATCGGCTGTTCCGCCGGTAGGTACTCATTGCCACCACGCTTGAGTGGCAAAATATGCGACGCAGGCTCGACCCTTGAGAGGAAGTAGGCTTGGCGTCTGCGACGCTGCAATGCTGAGGCAAAAACCTGGCAACGCGCCATGGATTCGTGGCCCAAGATCGGGTCAGCGTCAACACGAAACAAGACAGGAGAGCGGCTCATGCGAAAATTTCCTGAGTGCGTGGATCCTGTAAATCAACTACTTCGTTCCCAGCCCATGCCGGAACCGACTCCCGATTGATGCCGGCAAATAACATGCCTCCGGCGTTTCAACTGCCAATCCCCATCCTGGGTACTGGCTCGGGATCTTCTGGCGTCAACTCAGGGTGTGGATTCGGTAAGAACCTTGGAAGAACCACTATGCTGGCGACTGCACGAAAGAATCTTCGCGAATCGAAGTTCATTCGTTGGGTCTCCTGAAGCACAGTAAACAGCATTTGGATCCAAGGTTCCGCATGCCTGCCCGCAGTCGTCCGGAGCCTTCCTTGGCTCGCGATGCCGATTGCGATGGGGCAAAGTCTAGAACAAGCCTACTGAGCAAAAAAAGGTCAATATTCCTCGGGAAAAACAGCCCCGGTGGGGCCCGGGGCACGTGCCCCCGGCCATGCCATGGCGGGGGAAAACTGATCTCCATTCCTTCAGCACACCTCGGGTACCTTGGCCGGGCGGGCCCGATCGGGCTTTCATTCTGGAGGATGCAACACGTGGCGCGTGGCTGGCGGATTCGGCAGAAGCTATTGCTGGGCGTGGCGTTGTTTGCGCTGCTGCTGGGGCTTGGCCTTTCTGGCACGCTCATGGGGTTGTGGTCGTATTACCACACGGTTTCTGGCGTACGTGGCAGGCTTGCTGAGCTGAAATCTGCCGAGCACCTCAAATCCGCCGTATCTCGGTTGGTTTCTCCCTCGTTGCTGCTGCGCATGGCGGATGCCCCTGATCGTATGCTGCAGCCACTGGCCCGGGCCCGTGAAGCGGCCCGTGATTATCGCAACGACCTCGATACGCCCGTTGAAGGCGATGCGCACCATGAAATTGACAAGCGACTTGAACGGGAACTCGCTGGTGTAATCGAATCTGATATTAACGATCTGGCACACGCGCTCACCCTTCTGATGGCACCGCGCTTGGGCGGGCAGGCCGATATGTCAACAAACGATCCACTTCGTCTGGCCCAGGCAGCGTGCGAAAAGCTGGAACGCGACAGTCGAGATCTCCGCGACAGCATCCATGAAGATCTCGATGAACGGATCAATGCGTCCCGGCGCAATTACCAGCTCAGCCTTTGGTTGGCCATTCCGGCATGTACAGTCGGGCTCTTTGCGCTGGCCGGTTTACTGCGCGCTTTTTATTCATGGGTTTTCAATCCAATTCGCGACTTGCAAGAAGGGGTCAGGCGCATTGCGGGAGGAGATCTCGACCACCGGCTCAAAATTGAAAGCGGCGACGAAATGCAAGACCTCGCCGTGGCTTTCAATTCCATGATGGAGCGGCTGCAATCCCTTTACAGTGACCTCAACCGGCAGGTTGCCGACCGCAGCAGGCAACTGGTGCGCAGCGAAAGGCTGGCCAGTGTTGGTTACCTTGCCGCCGGTGTCGCCCATGAAATCAATAATCCGTTGGCCAGCATCGCCTTCTGTGCCGAGGCTCTGGAGGCCAGACTGCGTCAGGCTGCCGGGCGCATCGATGTTCCGGAGCAGCGCGAGGTTTTTGAGCGTTATCTGCATCTCATTCAGGAAGAATCGTTCCGCTGCAAAGGCATCACCGAGAAGCTTCTGGCGTTCAGCCGGGGTGGTGAAAAGACGCGCGAAAATACAGACATCAGTCGGCTGGCCCAGTCGGTCCTCGATGGCGCCCAGCATTTGCCTGTTTGCCGCGATAAGCGCATGGTGCTTGAAGCTCCATCTCCCGTTACTGCTTGGGCCAATCCTGAAGAAATCAAGCAGGTTGTGTTGAATCTTGTCGTTAACGCCCTTGAGAGCATGGATGCCGGCGGAACGCTCACCGTAAAAGTGAAGCAAGAGGGCGATCAGGCCATGATCGAGGTGGAAGACACGGGCGTGGGTATGGATCGCGCAACGCTCGAAAACATATTTGAGCCGTTCTTCACGAAGAATCGTACCGGCTCAGGCACAGGTCTTGGGTTGACCATCTCGCACCGGATTATTCAGCAGCATGGTGGCGAGATCGAAGCTTACAGCAGTGGTCAGGGCTCGGGGAGCACGTTTACCGTGCGCCTGCCAGCGCGTGCCATCGAGACATCCAGAACAACAGATTCTCGTCCCATGCCACGGTTGGCAGCGTAATGCCAGACATGGAACGACGATCAGGCGGGGAAGCGACATGAGTGGATTGCGGGTGCTGTTCTGCGACGATGAGCGCGCGTTGCAGGAAATCATGCGAGTGGAATTGTCCCGATTGGGGCATGAAGCCACGGTTTTTGGCGACGGTCGCACGGCGCTGAAGGCCTTGGAACGCGAACGTTTCGACGCCGCTATTTTAGATCTGCGCATGCCGGGCATGTCGGGTATCGAAGTTCTGGAGCATCTGAAGAAAATTGCTCCTGAAACCGAGGCGGTGGTCATGACTGGGCATGCCAGCATGGAGACGGCGATCGAAGCCGTGCGACTCGGCGCCTTCGACTACATCACGAAACCAGCCAAGATGGCGGAGATTGAAGCGATTTTGCGCAAAATCGCAGAAAAGCGCGATCTTAAAAACGCGAACCTAGCGTTGCAGACCCGCCTTCAAGCTGTTGAGGGCCCTAACATTCTTGTTGGCCAATCGCCAGCCATGGCCGCGGTCCATCGCCTCATCGCGACCGTTGCTCCCACCGATACCACCGTTTTGATAACCGGAGAAACTGGCACAGGTAAAGAACTGGCAGCGCGTACCCTCTGGCTGCAAAGCAAGCGCGCGGCGCGCCCGTTTGTTCCGGTCAATTGCGGGGCGCTTTCGGAAAATCTTGTGGAGAGCGAGCTTTTCGGGCACAAAAAAGGCTCCTTCACCAATGCCGAGCGCGATCACAAAGGCCTTTTTGAAGTGGCAAGCACTGGTACCTTGTTCCTTGACGAACTTGGGGAGCTCAACAAATCGATTCAGGTCAAATTGCTCCGATTCCTAGAGTCTGGTGAAATCAGGCGCGTGGGTGAGAATTCACCGTTCAGAACCGATGTCCGCGTTTTGTGCGCTACTAACCGAGACCTGCGACAAATGGTTCAGGAAGAACATTTTCGTGAAGACCTTTATTTCCGAGTCAATACATTTGAGATCCGCATGCCCGCGTTACGCGAAAGGCATGAAGATATTGTGCCGCTCGCCGGGCACCTGTTGAACCGTGCCGCCGGGCGGAGTCCGGGCGCGGCTTTCGAACCGCTTTCACCGGGGAGTATCGACCTTCTGTTGAACCATGCTTGGCCGGGCAATGTGCGTGAGTTGGCAAACGCCATGGAATATGCCCATATTCTCTCAGGTGGCGGAGTCATTTTGCCCGAGCATTTCCCGCAGGCCGTTCGCAACCCATCTGGCGCAATCAGTTTGCGGGCCCAACCAGTAGCAGATACTCCGCGAACTCTTGAAGAATTGGAAATGAACCACATTCTGCGTGCCCTGAACCGCAACGGTGGCAGCAAGAGCGCCGCGGCCGCGGAACTCGATATCAGCCTGAAAACGATGTACAACAAGTTAAAAGGATACGGTGATAAAGACCGCAAGGCAGCAGGCTGATTATATTGAGGAATTGAGGCGGATTTAGGAGTCTTGCGTGTTGTTTTCGTTCGTTCCGAGTTGCTGAATCAGCGTGCCCAATTTGAGGCGCGCTGAAATCCACCTGCGTTTGACGGTGCTCAGGGAAATGCCCAGAAGTTCAGAAACCTCTTCCTGTGTCATGCTGTGCACGAATTGCAAATCCACAACTTCCCGTTCCTCCGCTGGCAACGTGTCGATCAGGTCGTTGAAGCAGATCCAGCGATCCACGGCTTCGATGACTACGGGTTCGTTTTCTTGAGAAATCGGCCCAGTGCGAACGTGAGTGCCGTACCCTTCCGGTCCAAGCAGGTGGCGCGTGAGGTCGATGAGGTTGCGGCGGATCTGGATGGCAGCCAAGCCAAAAAAACCACGCAGTGAACTCGGGCGCACCTTATTTAGGCTCGAGTGCAACCGAAGCAGTGCTTCCTGAAGCACATCATCTGTCTGAACGAGACTGGCCAGACGGGGAAAACCCCTCAGGCTTTTACGCGAAAGCGCGCGCAGTCTTTCCGAGGCGTGCTCAAGCAGTTTGTCGTAAATGGACCCATCCCTAAACGCAGCTTCATCCAACAATTGTTGCAGAGTTGTTGTGCCTGCAGGCATGGTGAACATCCAGCACAATGAAGTCATTTTTTAGGTATAGACAATTTATACCAAACAGCATGAATGCGGGGTATCAGCTTTCTGCGAAAAGCCGAACATCACCATGTTTCTTTCTGGATACTTCCAGAATTATTCAACATTAGCTTTGTGCGTTTGGGAGGTTTGCGCTGACTGCGCACTAGCTGGCACCATAATTCAGAACAATCGGTGTAACCCATCCAGCCAATGTGATCCACCCATTCGAATTTGGTCGATCTCAGTCAGAGGTTGGCAAATTCACGGGGTGTTCGGCAGATGTTTGTGTGCCCTGGAATAATTGGCTTGCTGATCGTTGCCGCCGTCTGGCCTGATGATGCGCCTGAGACTGGGGTTCCAGTTGCCGAATTATCTGTCAATTCCGTACCCACCCCAATGTCTGCAGTGGGTGAACCGGAATGGTGGCGCAGAGTACCACGCCCGCAGCCGTTCCCGCCGTCGGGAAATTTTTTCACCCCATCCCGGTCGCCGGGGTATTACTCGATTCGTGATGCGCTAACCGGAACCATCCGTGATGGGGTTCCCAAAAACCCCTTTTCGAACATTTCCCCCCAGCCACTGCCATTTTTTGAACTTGATTTTCGCTTGGTCGATCCGCCCGGTGATGACCGTACATTCCCCTGGCTTGACGAGATCAAGCGTATTCCGTTGGGAGAGCACTGGCTGTTGGCCACGGGTGGTGAATATCGGTTTCGCTTCAATAACGAAAGGAACGCCCGCCTGACAACGATTGACAATAACTACTATTTGACACGCCTACGTACCTACACGGATCTTTGGTACGAAGACAAATTCCGGATGTATCTTGAATTCATTTCCGCTGATATCGTTCACAACGATCTGCCACCCGTTCTTCCCGACCGCGATCCCGCCGATTTTCTCAATGCATTCCTTGAGTTTAAGCTGGGCGAATTCGATGGGCATGCCGCCGCTGTCCGCTTAGGCAGGCAGGAAATCCTTCTGGGGTCTCAAAGGGTTATTGGAACACTTGAATGGGCTAATACAAGGCGGACATTCGATGGTGTGCGCGGTTATTGGCGCGGAGATGATTACGATTTTGATTTGTTTTGGTTGCAACCAGTCATACCCAATGGCAACGGCCTGAATTCGCCCGATGGAAATGTCAATGTCGCGGGAGCATGGTGGTCGTTCAGGCCGGAAAAAGATGTCTGGGCTGACGTTTACGCGCTGTTTGCCAACAATGGCAATGTCCGTACTCCGCAAGGTATTCCTGTGGCTCCTGGCAGTCTGGTTACGCTTGGATCGCGTCATGCGGGCCGGCACGAAGGCTGGCAGTGGGACGCCGAGGTGATGCTTCAACTTGGCGCCCTGCAAGGTAATGGGCTTGTTGCTGGAGCCACTACAGTAGGTGCCGGCCGCTACTGGTCGAACCTGCCATTAACTCCCAGTTACTGGATCTATTACGACATGGCAACCGGCACGCAGAACCCGGGGGAGGCTCCTAATTCCACGTATCAGCAACTGTTTCCGTTCAGTCATTGTTATCTGGGGTGGACAGATCAGGTCGGTAGGGAGAACATCCGCGACTTTAACCAGCATCTGTATTTTTATCCCGCCCCTTGGATGACTTGCTGACTTCAGTACCACCGATTCTGGCTCTTCTCGGCACGGGATGCACTCTACAACGCTGCTGGACAGGTTTCACGCGTTTCGCGCAATGGATCGGCAGGCTACGACGTTGGTCAAGAAGTAGACCTTATCGTTAACTTCCACATAGGTCCTCGCAGCGACATCCTCACTGGGTACTGCTACCTGTTTGGCGGTGATTTTTTGCGTCAAACAGGGCCTGCAGCTAATTCCAGTCTTACGTTCGTTCAATACCAGTTCCGCTGGTGATTAGGTGCGTTTGAGTCTTGCCTCGGGCGGGTTCATGGATCATGCTATCCTTGCCCTCCAACGAATGAATGCCTCGGTTATTGGCACGTACTTGCGGTAACAATCATGATTCAACTGGCATTCTTTCGCCGACAGCATTGCGCCATGGTCATGGTATTGCTGCTTGCATGTAGCCCGTCGGCGTTCTGCCAGATCTCTGTTTCGCCTGCTTCGATTGAACTTGATGGGCCAGAATCAACGGTGCAGTTGGCTGTATGGAAGCCATTGCCGGGGGGGCGTGTTCTCGAACTCACCCGAATGGCCCGCTATCAGATCATCGATGGGAATGCGGCAGGCATCGACGCTAATGGCCTTGTTCAACCGAAGGCAGATGGCAACGCCACCTTGGAAATAAGCCATGCGGGTGAAACCAGACGTGTTCCGGTTGTTGTCAAGGGAGTAAAGCATCCGCAACCTGTGTCATTTGCCACCCAGGTGGTTCCCATTCTGACCAAATCAGGGTGCAACTCGGGCGGTTGTCATGGCAAAGCCGAAGGGCAAAACGGATTCAAACTAACGGTTTTTGGATACGATGCCGCCGCGGACCATCAGGCCATAGTCGTTGAAGGGCGGGGGCGGCGCGTCAGCACAGGCGCACCGATGTCGAGTCTGTTGCTGCTGAAGGGAACGGCAGCGGTTCCGCATGGAGGTGGCCGCAAAATCGTCGAAGGGTCGCACCAGTATAAGCTTGTTGCGCGCTGGCTCGCAGAAGGCGCCCGGTTCGATGATGCCGTTGCCGGGGAAACAGTGCGTTTGGAAGTGGAACCAGCAACATCGCGCATGGCACCCGGGGAAAGCAGGCAGTTGCGTGTTGTATCTGTGGGTGCCGATGGCCGAAGGCGCTGCGTCACGACCGAAGCTGAATTCGATACCAATGCTCCTAACGTGGCGGGGGCCGATCGGAAAGGGCTTTTGCGTGCCGGTGATGTTCCCGGCGAGGCGGCTGTTCTGGTCCGCTACATGAATCAGGTTGCTGTGTGCCGGGTAACCTTGCCCGGTTCCAACAGCGGTTTTCCGCGTCCGCCAGAAGTGAACTTTATTGATACTCTGGCATGGAACAAATTGTCAGGTTTGGGCCTTGCTCCGGCAGGTCTGGCCGATGACAGCACCTACATGCGCCGGGTTTACCTCGACACGATCGGTACTTTGCCGACCGCTGCTGAAGCACGCGCCTTTCTTTTGGACAAAACACCAGAGAAACGCGCCCTGCTGGCAGATGCCTTGTTTCGCCGACCTGAATATGCCGATTACCGTGCTCTTTTATGGTCGGATTTGCTGCGTGTTGACCGCGATGCCCTCAAGGCGCAGGGGTCGGTTGCGATGGCTCGCTGGTTACGCCACGCATTCGCCACCAACATGCCCTACGACAAATTTGCCCGCGCGATCATCACGGCGCGGGGTGGAATTTCCGGCGATAGCCCCGCTTCATTTTACAAGGTGCTCGATAACTCGGAATCCATGACGCGGTCTGTGAGCCAGTTGTTTCTGGGGGTGCGGATTGAATGCGCGCAATGCCATCATCATCCCTCTGAAAAGTGGGGACAGGACGACTATGTCGCGCTTGCGGGATTCTTTACCGGTGTCGGTAAGAAGGTTTTGCCAGACGGATCCGAGGCGATTGTTGCAGGGCCTGCGGTAGACTTGAAACACCCGCGGACCAAGGTGCTGGTACCGGCAAGGCCCTTGGGCGGTGCTCCCGTTGCCGCCGATTTGCCCGACCGCCGCGAGGCGCTTGCCGACTGGATGCTTCATCCGTCCAATCCGTACTTTGCTCGTGCGGCAGCCAATCGCATCTGGGCCCATTATTTTGGCCATGGCCTTGTTGAACCGATCGATGATTTGCGAGCCACTAACCCGGCGGTGAATGAGGAATTGCTCGATGCACTGGCGGGGCATTTACGTGATGTGAAGTATGACCTGATCGCCTTCACAAAGTCGATTGTCGCCTCAAGACTGTATCAGTTGGCTGCCGCGGCCGATGCGGGGGATGAGCGGAATTTTTCGCGTTCCATGCCGCGCACCCTGCCGGCAGAAGTGCTGCTCGATGCTGTGTGTCAGGTAACCGGGGTGCCCGAGAAATTTTCAGGCTGGCCGGTGGGCGCGCGCGCGATCCAATTGTGGGATAACCGCATGCCTTCATATTTCCTTCAGGTATTTGGCAGGCCGGTACGCGCAACGGTTTGCGCCTGCGAGCGTGGCGCTGATCCCAGCATTTCACAGGCACTGCACTTGATGAATTCACCGGAAATTCAAGCGAGAATTCGATCGCGTAAAGGTGTTGCGGCGCGTTTGGCGGCGTCGAGCCTGCCGCCCGACGCAATTGTAGATGAACTATATCTTTCGTGCCTTGCGCGGTTTCCCACACCGATGGAACGCGCTGCCATGGTTCGTATCTTTGGCGATGGACAAGAAGCCCGCCGGTCGGCGGCCGAAGATGCGCTTTGGGCGATCATCAATACCCGTGAATTTGTCTACAACCACTAGGGTAAGGGGTCGATGATGGACAGTAGAGATGCGAATGCGACACACTGCCCGGGCCCCACAGCGTTTTCGCGTAGGCGGATGCTGAAGATTGGTGCTTCCGGCCTTCTGCCAGGCCTGACTCTGCCGCGTTTTCTTCAGTTGCAGGCAACAGCGGGAACGGGTTCCACGCCACGCGCCAAGTCGTGTATCTTCCTATTCCTTCAAGGTGGGCCTTCCACCATCGATATGTGGGATCTGAAACCGGATGCGCCTGTGGAAGTGCGTGGGCCGTACAAGCCTATCAGCACCAAGGTTCCCGGCACATTTGTAGGCGAGCATTGCCATCGCACGGCAAAGATTGCCGACAAAATGACCATGCTCCGCACCCACAGCCATAACGATAATGGTCACACCACCGGGTGCCACTATTTGTTCACGGGCCAACGCGCGGCATTTGCCGATGGCGCCAACAGCAGGGTGCCGGTGAACGACCTGTATCCATCGGTCGGCTCGGTGGTTTC
This sequence comes from Candidatus Kuenenia stuttgartensis, assembly GCA_945875585.1. Taxonomy (GTDB): domain Bacteria; phylum Planctomycetota; class Planctomycetia; order Gemmatales; family Gemmataceae; genus REEB421. Next base: position 38,792 of record CAMCLK010000030.1, read on the forward strand.
CCGTGAATTGGGGCCACGTGGCGGTGTGCCGCCCTATATCAATGTTCCACATCCGCTTACGGCAGGTGGTCCTGGTTTTTACGGGGCTGAGCACGCGCCGTTTGTTATCGAGTCTGACCCTGTTCAGCCAGATTTTGAAGTCAAGGATTTGCTTCCGGACGCGAAACTCGGAGACATCAGGAATCGCCGCCGCCAAGAGTTGCTGCGCGCCATTCAGCCAGAAGGCAATCGGGTGGGTGCGGCCGGCACCATGTCCACCTATTACGAAAAGGCTAGAGGGTTGATATCTTCTCCCACTGCCCGCCTCGCCTTTGACCTTTCTAAGGAGAACGATAAGACCCGCGATGCCTACGGTCGAACGTCTTTGGGCCAATGCTCGCTGTTGGCGCGGCGTCTGGTGGCATCGGGGTGCCGGTTTGTCGGTGTGGATCATGGGAGTTGGGATACGCACTTCACTTGTTTTCCGAGCCTTGAAAAAGAGCTGATCCCACATGCCGACATGGCGTTTAGCGCCCTTGTTTCCGACCTTGCCGACCGTGGCATGCTGGACGAAACGCTGGTGGTAATGATGGGTGAAATGGGCCGCACGCCGCGTGTGAATGCTCAGGCAGGTCGAGACCATTGGTCGATGGCGCAGACGGTTCTGTTTGCCGGAGGTGGTATTGTGCCCGGCAAAGTGATCGGCGCCACCGACAAAAACGGTACGCAACCCACAGCCGACCCGGTGAGCATTCAGGACATATTGCGCACAATCTTTCACCTGATGGGCATCGATTCGGACAAAACCTACTACACGCCTCTAGGGCGCCCGGTTCCGGTCGTTAGTGGCGGACGGATCATCGATTCGTTGCTGGGCGCCTGATGGCCCTGAGGGTATTGCCGATGCGCATATTGATACTGGCACTTTCGGCTTGCGTTGCTGGTTCAGCGGTAGCTCAGAGCGTTCCCACCTCTGGGCACGCGTTTCCCGCCGGGGGTGCTGCTGGAAGCACTTTCACTGTGCGATTGTCTGGAACAGACTGGACCCCCGATGTGCGCTTTGTTTCGCATGATTCACGCGTTCGTATCGAACCATTGGGCCCACCCGGACCTGTTCTGGTGCCACTGCCTCCGTATTGGTTAGCGCCTAAAAGCTCTCTGAACGATCCAGGACTTCCCCGCGAGGTAGAAGCCCGTATCACACTTTCCGCCGACCTGCCTGAGTGTCCCGTTCGTTGGCGCGCGGTCAATGCCTGTGGTTCGAAGGGTAGTGGCCTGTTCATGGTGGGGCGCGGCCATGAAATGATTGAAAACGAAAGCACCACGGGGCCACGGAAACTTGATCGGTTGCCGGTAACCGTTTCCGGCCGTCTGGGCCGGATTGAAGAGACCGATGTTTATGCCTTTACAGCCTCGCGTACCGGTCCGGTAGTGGTCGAGCTTTTCGCCCGTCGCCTTGGTTCGGATTTCAATGGAGTTCTGGAAGCGCGTGACTCAACCGGGCGGATATTAGCTGAATGCGCTGATACGTCGGGTCGTGATGCTGTTTTGGCATTTGATGCCAAGGCCGGAGAGAAATACGCGATATCACTGCGTGATGTGGATTATAGGGGGTATCATTCGTTCACCTACCGGTTGCATTTTTCCGAAGGGCCGCGGGTGCGCGTCTGTTTTCCCTCAGCCGGACGCTGTGGTCAGTCTGGTAATATCGAATTTTCGGGGCATGGTTTGGTTACTGGCGCCGCACGTTTGGAAAGTGTTAACCAGAACATTACCTTCCCGGCCCAGCCAGGGCCATTTATTCACACTTTTGACTGTGCTGGTGGAATGCGTGTTTCCGCCACATTGAACGCCGTCGCGCAAAGTGAGGTGCTTGAGTCTGCCATGGCGGATGTGGCCGGTCGATTGCTTGTGGCTCCGGTGGGTGTTTCTGGGATCTTGGCTCCTAATAACGACGTCGATGAATATCGCATCGAAGGCATGAAAGGGAAATCTGTAGAAGTGAGGGCTGTGTCAACAGGCTTACCGTCCACGGATTTGGTATTGCGTTTGCTCGATGCCAACAATGTGGTGGTTGGCAAAGGAGACGACTCCCCCGGATCCACCGATCCGGTAATGGCGGTAACATTTCCAGCGGATAGCTCTTATAAAATCCGAATATGGGACCAATCGGGCGCGAACCGCGGGGCTTCGGTCCCCTATCACTTGGCAGTGCAACCAATGGCAGCCGATTTTCGCCTTGAAATACCCGCTGTGTTTCCGTTGTTGATTGGCGGTGAGGGCAATCTGACAATCAAGGCAACGCGTCTGGGCGGGTTCAAAGAGGCCATCGATATTGTCATTACTGGTAAGCCAGCATGGGCTAAGGTGCCAGACAAAATCATTGTTCCGGCTGGTGCAGATTCTGTTGTTGTTAAAATTACCGCGGGTCAAGAAGCCCCGGTTGACCATGCCTTGGTTCGAGTTGAGGGTAAGGCTTCAATCGCGGGAGCCATGGTGACTCGCCGAGCTGTGGCACCTAGTGGTGATCTTGCGGTGCCGGGAACGACTCCGCTTTCTGATCCTGATGTCATGCTTTTTTGTTCCACCATCAAGCCATTGTTCAAGGGCAAGGTTGTGGAAGCCGATGGCGGCCGCCGTGTGCATAGGGGAGCCACGCATTTGGCGGAGATCACACTGGAGCGATTGCCTGGTTTTCAGGGCGAAATTGTGCTCGACATGGCGGCGACACAGTCGCGGCATAGGCAAGGGATTCGCGGACCAGCCCTTGTGGTGCAACCCGGGGCCACCAAGGTGGATTATCCCATTTTCATGCCGGAAGGGCTGGAGACCACCCGGACCTCGCGCATGGCCCTGGTCATGCTGGCGCGCATGAATGATGGCGCTGGAAAATCGTGCTGGGTGTGTGCCCCGGTTGAAGGGCAGGTAACGATGTCGATTGAGGGGGCACTGATGAAGTTGACGCCCCACGAGGAAGAGTTGGTTGTGGTGCCCGGGCAAAAAACAATCGTTCGCTTGCGGCTAACACGCGCCTCTTCATTGCTGGAACCCACTATTGTTGAAATGCTGGGCACTCCCGATTTGAACGGCCCTTCGATTGTGGTGCCAACCGGAGTGGAGTTGGTCGAATTTCCCGTGGCGGTATCGAATCGATTCACCGGTAGTTGCAAGGTTGGCTTTCGCGCGACAACCCGGCGGCAAGGGCATCCGGTCGTTTCCGAAACAGAGGTCAATGTTGAAAGCATGTCTGCCTTAGAAGGTGCGGCGCGCTAGCGATAAACCTTGCTTCATCAGCACGGCTGCATTGAATTCGACACGAATTTCCACCAGTTGGCTTCGATCGTGTCGCGGCGCAATTTGCCCAAGGACGTGAGCTCGCCCTGTTCCGCACTCAAGGGGCGATCGGCAACAATCACTCTGGCAGGGCGTAGATGCGACTCGATGGTGGACATCGCTGCCATCACACTATTTTCGATATTGGTTCGGCCTTCTCCCTTGGCCAACCATACCAGCATGGCCGGGCGAGGCTGGTTGTGCCCGCACAGGATCGCCCTGTCGATGTACGGCAAGGCCATGGCGGCAGCCTCGGCGGGCAACGGCGGAACCTTGCGGCCTGTTGAGAGAACCACCAGTTCACGGGTGCGGCCGTCTATGGTGAGGTAGCCTTCCGCGTCGAGGCGACCCAAATCGCCCGTATGCAACCAGCCATCATGAATGGCAGATTGGGTGGCCGCGGTGTCGTTCCAGTACCCAGCCATGACTCCCGGTCCCTTGACCAAAATTTCGTTATTATCCGCAAACCGAACGGTGGTACCGGGAATGATGCGGCCGGCTGTGCCAGCCCGGTGGTGTGCGGGTGTGTTCAAGCTGACAAGCGGCGAGGCTTCAGTCAGGCCGTATCCTTCGAGCAACGGCATGCCATGGGTTTGGAAAAAGTCAGACAACCAGCCGGGAAGGGGAGCGCCACCACACCCCGCCCAGCGCAGGCGCCCGCCGGTGAGCGCCTTCAGGGAGTGACCAGCCAAGGCAAGCCTGTGAAGTTTTTCGTACAGGCGAGGCACGGCGTGAAGGTGCGTGGGACGGAAGCGCCTGATGGAGGCAATGATTTTCCGAGGAGACGGGATTCTTCGGACAGGAACGCGAGCGATCATCGACTTGAGCAGGTCGGCATTGAAGGCATAGCTGTGGTGGATGGGTAACCAACTAAGAACCAAGTCTCCTGGCCGATGTTGTGCCAATGAGGCGCGGGTACCGCAGCTGTATGTCAGGTTGGCATGGGTAAGCGTCACGAGTCGTGGCTCACCATAAGTTCCCGAGGTTGCCAGCAGGGCAGCTGGAGATTCCATCGGCATACGGATACCAGAAAACACGCGGCGGTTTTCTCGAATCTGCCCGCCGTGGATTCGTAATCCCGTGCTTTTTATTCGCGGGTCAGATGTCAGCACAAAACGGGCTGCTGAGAGTTCAAAGCGCCGTTTGGAGTCTGTCCCTGCGGGGTCGAGAGGCACCACCACGCCACCGGCGCGCCAAACTCCGGTAACAGCCACCGGCCAGCAAGCGGTAGCGGCAAGCTGCATTCCTACCCGGTCGCCGGGCAGCATGCCGCGTGCCACCAAAGCCTGTGCCAGCAGCTGGGAAGCTTTGGCAACGGTATCGGTGCGCCAGACGCGCCTTGAAACCATCCACAGGGGCGATTTCGGGGCATCAATCGCCCAGGCATCGAGCATCTGTGGAAACGCCATAGTCATAACGGGTTTCCCGACCTGACAAACCGTAACGAGTGGCCTACCAAACCAGCCGTTGTCGGGTTTTCCCTCCCAGAATGGATGGCACGATGTACCGGGTGAGGCATAATCAAACTCATGGCGCGGACGAAAGCCCGCTGCCAGAAACCGGATCCAGCCGGGGGGTGCGAAATACGGCCCGCTGGATCGACCCCCTGCTCGGGGAAGAAGGTTTCTCTTATCCGGTGGGTTGGGCGACACAGGGTCATTCCAGCGTTCTTGCGCGGGAGCACATGCCTAGTGTCTGTCGCCTGTCTTTCCGGAGGTTTTGGGCGTGGGAACCCGGAACCAACCATGCAAGCGGTCACTGCCCTGCACCCGGCGTGTTCGCGGGCATGTTCTTTTTCACCATGAACATTCTGGCTTCGTCACGAACCAGTAATCCGTCACGTGATGCGACGGGTGCTGTCCAGCACCTGCCATTTGCGGGTCCGTTTGGTGTGAAAAGTTCCAGCCGTTGCACTTCTTCGCATTTTTCCGGATTGGCTTTTATCAGAGCCAGCAATCCGTGATCTCCCAAAACGGCCAAATGCCCTTCCAAAGCAATGAGCGTGCCTTTGCCGTAACCTCGTTGTTTCCATACCGCTTTTCCTGTCCGCCAATCGAGGCAGACCAGCATCTGTTCGTCGAATCCATAAATGTGGTCGCCCAGCCGCACGGGTGTTCCAAAATGACTGCGCATGGCGCGGGCATGGTACACCTGCTGGACATTCCAAGAACCGTTCGCGCAGTTCACCCGGAAAAGCGCGCAGCCTTTGCCATAACCAGAACTAACAAAAACATACCGAAACTCGCCGTTGTCGCTGCTGGCGGACCAGACCAAAGGGGTGGCCGCATTGACTTCAAAATCGGTCTCCCAAGGGATATCCCAAAGCATGGCACCCGTTGCGGGGTTGATTCCGGCCAGCCGCTTGGCGGAAAGGGCCACAATCTGCGTTCCTCCCGGAAAGTGCGCCACAATGGGTGAGCTGTAGCCGGATGGATCATTGGCCAGTTCAGCGGTGCGCCATATTTCTTTTCCCGAGGCCAATTCCCAAGCCACCAGACCGGCAGGTGCCCCCGGTTGCGCCACAACCAGTCCATCGATCACCAGTGGCGAGCCAGATACACCCCACTGGGGTGTTTTGTGGCCCAGCCCTTCCTTGAAGGCAATGTTCCACACAGGTGCCCCGGTAGCGGCATTGACCACGCGGAGGTCTCCTTGGGCGCCAAGGGTTGTCACGTGGCCATTGGCCAATACCGGAGTGGCGCGCGGGCCGTTGCCAAAGTCGTTCTTGAAAGTGCAGGGCCACGACTGTTCCCATACCACCGCGCCGCTGGCACGGTTCAGGCAGGAAAGTATTTCAAGGTCATCGCGACGCCCCATCGCCCAGATCCTGTCATCGGAAACAATCGGGGAAGAGTACCCCTCGCCGATGGCAAATTCCCAAGCCACCCCATTGGGCCAATCGGCAATGAGGGCTTTGGCTACGCTGCTGGCCACCTGACCATCGCGTGCAGGTCCGCGCCATTGCGGCCAATCGCCAGCCAGTTCCTGATTTCTGGTGGTAGAAACCTCGCGGCTTTCCTGAGCTTCATCAACCAATTCAGCGGAAAACACCTCGCGATTGCGCGCCTGTTGCCAGGCAAATACACCCAGTGCCAAAGCGAGAACTGATCCTGCCAGAATGAAAAACCGCGATCGCGTCATGACGGACTCCTGTGCCATGATCAGTTTATGCGGGTTACTCACCCGACACAGGTGGTTCGGTAGTTGGTTGGCAAATGCATGCTGATCGCGCAGGTTTTCTCCCCAAATTTTAATATTTTCAAGGTAAGATTCGAAGTGATGTACTAGGAGTTGGTGCCATGACTACCCGGCTGAGCCTTGTGGCTTTCTTACTCGTGTCGGCCAGTACACTTCGCGCCCAGTTCCCACCTCAGGGTGGAGATTCCGCAGGTTTTGGACGTAGTCGCGGCGGATTTGGCGGGCCGGGGGGCGGAAGCTTCGATCCCAGCCAGTTTGCGGGCATGGCTTTCGACCGCGCTGCCAACGGAAAACCCACCATCACCATTTCTGAATACACCTCGCGCATGGACCCAGAGGCCAGTAGCAAGCTGGCGGAGTGGGCACGCAGGAATGGCAACAACACGGGCCAAGTGACCAAAGATCAGTTCTCGAAGTTTTTCAGTGAGCGTATGGCAGAACGCCAGGCTCAAGGCGGTTTCAGGTTTGGCGGTCCTCCCGGCGGAGGCGGTGGGCCTCCCGGCACCATGACCATGACTGTCAATTCGGGCAATGGCCAGCCTATGGCTGTTGTTCAGGGAGCACCACCGGCATTCGACGCCGAAGCGTTCGCCAAACAGCGTTTTGAACAGTCTGACCTCAACAAAGATGGACAGCTCGACCAGTCGGAAGCTTCAGACCGCCTCCGGGCCTCATTCGCTGAAACAGACACCGACCGCAACGGCACCATCAGCCTTGCCGAATACACCCAATTCATTCGGGGCGTAGCCGCTGCCTCCAATGGCGGCATGCCGGGAGGAGATCCGGGTTTCAACCCGTGGGGCCAACCCGGGTTCATGCCCATCCCCGAAGAAAAAAAGACAGCCGTTTACCGCTTTGGGGCATTGCCCAAGGACTTGCCGGCTTGGTTTGTCAAACTCGATACCGACAAAGACTCTCAAGTAGGCCTTTACGAATGGCGTAGGGCTAGCAGGGATCTAGCTGAATTCCGTGATTTCGACATCAATGGAGATGGGTTGATCACCGTCGATGAAGGCCTTTTGCCTAGCCGTATTGCTGCTCGCAAAAAAGATGCAGCACTGGGTAATAATGCAACCGTGTCCACTTCCACTCAGGGATTTGGTGGCGGTGACGATCGTGGCGGCCGCATGCGCGGTGGATCAGATCAAGGTGGTGATCGCCCGGTCCGTGGTGATCGTCCCGACCGGGGCGGTGGTGGTGGTGATCGCCCACCCAAGGGTGATCGTCCAGACCGCCCCGAACGCGGCGCCGGCAAAATCGACCGGCGAACTGGCGGGAACTAAGGTTATCTGCAATCAGCCCTTAGGTTTGTCATTGTTATAATGATGTTTGGCCGTTGAAGATCCCCAACGTGTGTTCGGGATCTTTTTTTGGATTATCACAGTATTAAGCGCCGGCTCTTATACGGGCTGTTGCTTGCGCCTTAACGCGAGGTCTGCCAGTACTTCTTGAACAGACTTCGTGTTGTAAACCTCGGCGGCCGTTAACCACGCGCGTCTGGCCACATCCACCCCGTGCGTGAAGTAGGCTAATTCCTCTCGCGAGTGAGCGTCCGGGTTGATCACCAGCAGCACACCCAGTTCGCGCGCCCTCCGGCAATGGACCCAATCGAGGTCTAACCTCATCGGATTGGCGTTGATCTCAATCATGGTTCCGGTGCGGGCCGCTGTTTTCATCACGGCTTCCAGATCGACCGCATAGGCATCTCGCCGCAGCAGCAACCTGCCCGTGGCGTGCCCCAGCATGGTGACCATGGGGTGTTCAAGGGCCCGGCAGATGCGCTCTGTCATTTCTTCTCGTGTTTGTCCGAAATGAGTGTGAACGCTGGCGACCACATAATCGAAACCCGCCAGAAGCGCGTCATCGAAATCGAGTGATCCATCGGGAAGGATGTCGCACTCGGTGCCCTTGAGAAGCGTGATGCCTTTCAGCCTTGCATTCAGCGCGTCGATTTCATTCCATTGCTGCCTGACCCGATCGGGCGTCAGCCCGTTGGCCACGGTGAGCGATTGCGAGTGGTCGCCAATCCCAAGATATTCAAGACCCAGTTCCCGCGCGGCAAGCGCCATGGCTTCGAGGGTGTCGGCACCGTCTGATGCCGTGGTGTGGTTGTGGAATACACCACGGATATCCGAAGATTTCACCAGCGAAGGTAGTTTACCCGCCTCGGCGGCAGAATCCTCGCCGGTTCCTTCGCGCATTTCCGGTTCAACGTAAGCCAGTCCAAGCGCCTTGTAGATATCGGCTTCGTCGGTGCAGATTTCCGTGTGGCCTTCGAGTTCGTACTCGTTGAGGCGCCAGCCCCGCGCCTGGGCCCGTTGCCTTAGCAGAACATTGTGTTCCTTACTGCCGGTGAAGTAGTTGAGCGCAAACGGGAACTGGGAAGGTGAAACCACCCGAAGGTCGGCATTGATGGTAAGCCTGCCCCCAAGCGACAGCCTGCCGGTGCTGGATTCAGCCTCCAATACAACGCTGGCCTTGGTTTCGCCTTGGCCCGCAATGGAGCGGACGCCCGGCCAAGAAACAAAAGCCGCAATCAATTCGGTGGGGCTCTCCGCTGTGGCGACAATATCGATATCTTTAACCGTCTCGCGGCGACGCCTGACGCTTCCCGCCAGTTCTGCCCTGCTGACGCCGGGGAATTCCCTCACCCGTGTGAGCAATGCGGTTGCCAAAAACAACGCTTGGTCGAGGCGAACGCGCTGGCCCGAGGTGGTGACGAACGCAATCCCCTCAAGGATTTTGGCCTGTGTTTTGGCGCCAAAGCCTTTCAGGGCGGCAACTTTTCCCGTTTCGCAGGCAGATGCCAGCTCTGGCAGCGTTGTCACGCCCAGCTCTTGAAATAGGGCGCGTACTTTCTTGGGGCCTATGCCTGCAATTTTGAGCATCTGCAAATGGCCGGGGGGCGTGCGCGCGCGCAGATCGTTCAGCAGGTCGGAGCTTCCTTGAGAAACAAGCTGTCCCAGAACTTCCAGTTGCGATTTGCCTAGGCTGGATATCTGGTCTTTGATGGTGCCTGTGCGCACCAGTTCTGCCGCGTCTTGAGTGAGCGTTTCCAGTCGGCGGGCGGTGTTCCGGTAGGCCTGACTGCGGAAGCCATCTTCCCCCTGCAGTTCCTTGAGGGTGGCTATTTCCTCGAACGCACCTGCCAATGACGCATTGTCCATGATCGGCTGTACCAGCAAGAGGTCCGCTCACCAGCGGCGGACCATTGGTATGTTAGCGAATTGTCACGATCATGGTGTGACAACTGGAATCGGCTCCCGTTTAGGATCGATTTGCTGCACCCTTTTGCTGGCCCATTCGGCAATACCAGGGAACAGGCGCATGCCCGTAATGCGGTCATGATGCCCCTTGGGATCGCAAACGGTTGTGACAGGAATTCCCAGTTGGCGAGCTCGGTACACGAAACTCTCCACCTGTGCCGCCACATTAAATTCGTCTTTACCCCCGTAAGCGATGTAAAGGTCGAGTTCGCCTTCTTTCATACCGGATCGTTCCAACACCTCGATCGGATTGATCCGGCTCATACCCGGTATCACCTCGTCGCCCTTGCCGAAAATGGGCTGGAACAGGTCACGGAAACGGAGTGTGAACATTTTGCGAGTGCCCAATGGTTCTAGCAGCTTGGGTTTCTCGCGCACCCCCTCGTTGAGCGGATTGAAAGGCGTGCGGTATTTTCCGCGGGCATCGACATGCCTGAGATTCACAAGTGGCATAATGCCAACCGCCATACCAACACTGTTGCGGTATTCGATGCCGATGCGAACAGCAGCGGATCCGCCCATGCTCACACCCATAACAGCATGGGCTTCGCGTTCGGGGCGGATGGAATAGTGCTGGTGCATAAAATTCCAGACATCGCGCATCAGATACGTTTCAAAATTACCGGCGCGTGTGTCAGCCCAGAAACTGGCAAGATCGTGCAGCGTGGCCCTGCCGTGAATGCTGCCATCGGGTGCCGCCACAATGACCGGTTGCAACCGGCCAGCGGCAATCTCCCGGTCGAACGGCTGAACCAAGGCTTGCATGAAGAATTGTTCGTCTTGGGCTGCCCCATGCAGGAAAAGCGCCAAAGGATATTGCTTATTAGGGTCGTATCCCGGTGGCAAATAGACCAGCATGTCGCGTTTTCGGCCAAGAGCAGGGGAATAAATCCGCCTGTCTTGCAGGCCGTGGCGCGTATAGGAAACTAGAGACCCGTGAAGGCGCCTGTTCATGCGCTCCACTTGGTTCCAGCCAAGCATCCACGGCGGCGCCTGCCCCAGGCCGATACCATCGACCCACAGCGAGACCATCCATACAAGGCCTTGCATTGCCATCCCGATATGATTGGGCGCGAGCGGGCTAGTTGCCCACCTGCATGGGCAAACCTAACCCGCGAATGGCAGGCGTGTCGGTTGGCAGGGTTTCAAACTTGAGTAATTCCAACAAATTTTGATGTTGATTATTGCAGTCGCTACTATTGCAACGATTATGCGACCAGACGGATGGGGCCCTCGATCTCCCGCACCATTTCCCGGGTGAGAATCTGCTCGAAGTCTGTCAAGGCCCGAGCCGCCGTGGCACCATCGAACACCCGGTGGTCCCATGTCAGCCGCACGGACAAACTGTTATCTTTTTCAAGCATGCCGTAATGGATGGCAGACGTCAGAATTGGTTGGATATTCAGAAGCCCCGCCCCTTGCGAACCAACTGACGAAAGGCTGAATGTGCCAAAATTGTGGCAGCGACGCCGGCCGGACATATTGAGTGACAGGTACCAGAAGAGTGGCCGAATGGGCCATGGGATGCGGCTTACCCCGATAGCGCGCTGGTAAGAACGCAACTTTTCAATCGGGGCTTCGCGGTGATGCCTGACAATGGCTTCGATCTCTTCAAAGGTCCTGTTTTCAGGCCCGCGCACTAAACAAAACAGCACAACATCTTCTTCAGGGAGCCTTCTTTCCACATTAAGAGCAACAATGCTGTGGGGATGCTCATAAAAATGTGGCCAAGGGAATTTTAGGTACGATCGCCTCAGTTCCGGGTACTGCTGGCTGAGCAACCCGTACGCTTTGGCAAAGATCGTGGTGTACGAAGGTCGAACGGTGGCTTTCGAGCGGGCCTGTACCAATTCAGAAAGATTCATGCGCCTTTCGGCGCAGACTGCCGGCACCTGAGCGCTGAAGTGCATCAGATCGCAAACCAATTGCCGGTATGGGCTTATGGCTATCGATCGTCCCTTTGGTTTGGACATGACACACCCTCCTAGCGGGCAAACGGGTCGGATCCTGACCTCGGGATACCAAGGTACACTCTATTCTTCGGTATGGCAATTGGTGGAAGCTGATAAAAACAGGAGATTCAGGAAAAGGCGCTCCGGGAGCTTCTAAGGTGAACCATTCTGCCTTGGGAATCGACTTGGCCTCCCGACGGTGGGCTGACATCGGTTCTGCCATGGTTGTTCTTCAACCCAATGGACGACTGGTTTCGACTGTGCCTGCCATGGCTTGGCCCTCTGGTCAGCCCGAGGCCAAGGAACTAGCACGCCTTATCGACACTTATTGCCGCGATCATGGCGTTCACATGGTTGGTCTGGATGGGCCCCACGCGTGGAAAAATCCGTTATCCAATAGGCCCGGTGCAGGGCGGTGGTCTGAATATCTGGTCCGTGCTCAGGGCAAGACGGGCCAACCCGGCCATGCGCTGCCGCGTACACAATTGCGGTGGACGCAATTCTGCATCGAGGTATTTGATGCCCTGCTGGCCAAACCAGACGTTTGTCTGGCTCAGCCGGAGGGAATGCCTACTGGCTACTCGTATGCCGTGCTGGAAACCTATCCCACCGCTACTTGGAAAGCGCTTGGGCTCTCTCCATTACCCGGTAAAGCGTCGGCGTCTTCAGCTCAGGTGGCGTGTTGGTCTAAAGATCTTTCCGGACGACTTGGCCTGCAGATTGCCGACAGCATTGGCCACGATGACCTACAAGCGGTTGTGGCGGCATTGCCAGCATTGGCCCTTGCCGGTGGGCCGTTGCAGGCGGAAGCACATGGAGACGCCGTGGTGGAGCGCGACCACTGCCGGCTGGAAGGATATATTTGGACTTTGAAATTTGTCCGTTCGGTGGGCGGTTAACGGCCCGGTGGATCAGGCGGATAAAACTTCTTTCACAATGCGCCCGGGTTTTCCGTCGAGCAGCGACATTTCTACATTGTTGCGTTTATAAGTCAGGGTCGCTGGATCGAGCCCGAACAGGTTGAGCAATGTCGCGTGCAGATCGTGGTGCGATACGGTGTCTTTGACGGCATGGTGGCCGAATTCATCGGTGGCGCCGTGAACGTGGCCGCGACGGAAACCACCGCCGGCAAACCACATGCTGAAGCCGTAGGTATTGTGATCGCGGCCATTTTTGTCGGCCCCGGCATCGTTTTGGATAACTGGCAGGCGGCCCATTTCTCCGCCCCACATCACAACGGTTTCATCGAGCAGGCCTAGGCGCTTCAGGTCGGTTACCAAAGCCGCTGCAGGTTGGTCTGTTTTGCGACAGGCGGCAGGCAGCGAGGAGCGAATGCTGCCATGGTGATCCCAGAACTGGTTGCTGGTGAATACCTGCACAACTCGAACTCCCCGCTCGATCAGTCTCCTGGCAATAAGGCACCGCGTGCCGTAATCGGACGTGGCGGGGTCATCGATGCCGTAGAGCCTTTTGGTTTCAACTGTTTCGCGGGAAAGATCGAGCGCCTCCCGCGCAGCCGACTGCATGCGCGCCGCCAATTCAAAACTGGCCATGCGGGCTTCGAGGTCTAGCTCGCCCGGATGGCGCTCGCGGTGCTGCCTATTGAGACCGTTGACAAATTTCAGAAGTGATTCCTGCGGTTTGCCTGCCAGATGCGGTGGCGGATCGAGATTGAGGATCCGTGGTTCCCGTGGGCGGATCATGGTTCCCTGATAAACCGATGGCAACCAGCCATTGAACCAGTGCTCGGTGCCGTTCACCGCCATGCTGACGGGGTCTGTGAGGGCAACAAACGCTGGCAGGTCTCTGGTTTCTGCGCCCAATCCATAGGTGAGCCAGCTACCCAGCACCGGATGGCCAGCGGTGGTTCGCCCGGTATTCAGGGCATGAATCGATTGCACATGGTTGTTCACATCGGTGTGCATGGAGCGTATCAGGGTAATATCGTCAACAATGCGGCTGGTGTAAGGCAGCAAATCGCTCAGTTCCATCCCGCATTGGCCGCGCTTGGAGAACTTCCACGGAGAAGCCATGACTTTCGAGGATGCCTGCGCGGCGTTGTCGTACTTGATGGTGCCGGGAAAAGGTTTGCCGTCGTACTTTTCAAGGATGGGCTTCGGGTCGCACAGGTCCATGTGGCTGGGGCCGCCCTGCATGAATAATGAGATCATGGCGCGGGCCCGGGGCCTGAGCGGCGCCGGTTTGGGTAGCAGATCGTATGCCTTGCGTTCCAGTTCGGGCTTGCCGGGAGATGCCAGCAAACCCTGATCGCGCAGCAGGCAAGCCAAGGCCAAGCTGCCAACGCCCATGGTGCCTGAATTCAGCAATTCCCGCCGGCTGAGGCCAGAGAAGGGCAGGTTCATTGGTTTGGCTCCATCTGCCAGTGTTTTAGTCCAGATACAAAAATCCGTTCGAGCAAAACAGTGCCTGACCCAGCACGGCGAGCGCGCGGGTATCAACCGGCAAGTCGGCGGGAGCAGGCGTGGTTGGCATTCCAGGTACTTTACGTGGTGGTGTTTTGGGTGCCGCTTTGGCTGCGTCAACCATGGGAGGCAGAAGTTGTGCCTGCTCCGCGAGAAAAGCCAAGGCCGCGCCGCGCTCTACCGGTGTGGGTTCACGCCCCATCACCAGTTTCCATGCGCGCGATACCTGCGCGGTGGCATCGGGACCCGCCTCGGCGCGCACGCGTTTGGCAAAGGCCTCGGAACTTTTCAATGTGAATTCGTCGTTGAGAAGGACCAGCGTTTGCGGCGTGGCAGTGCTGGTACCACGGCATTCGCAGTTCGGTTCGGTGACCGGGTTGTCGAACGGTTCGGCCACGCTGAGCGGTTGTGTGCGCCTTACCTGCAGATAAATGGTGCGGCGGAACTCCTCGCCAACGGCCAGCGGTTTGAGTACGGAGAAATATCCGGCCGCATCGCGGTTCGGGTGTCCCGGAACTATCTGCCCATTTTCGTTTTCACGCACCGAAACGGGTGGCCCGAACTGCCGGGGAACCAAGGTGCCTGATATCGATAGCAGGCTGTCGCGTACCTGCTCGGCTTCAAGGCGCCGGGCCGGCATGCGCGACAGAAGCCTGTTGTCGGCATCCACCGCATCGCGGCGGGCATCGCGTTGGCTCGATTGGCGGTAGGTCGTGCTGCAGAGCATAAGCCGGTGCAGGTGCTTCAGGTTCCAGCCCGAGCGCATGAATTCGTCGGCAAGCCAGTCGAGAAGTTCCGGGTGGCTGGGAGGCAGGCCTAGCCTGCCAAAATCGCCGGGGGTGGCGACGAGCCCTTTGCCGAAGTGGTGCATCCACACGCGGTTGACCAGCACGCGCGCCGTGAGTGGATTGCGCGGGTCCACCAGCCAGTTGGCAAGAGCCAATCGGCGGCCTGAGCCGGGTGCGTTCGGGTCGGGCGCGGGCACCGCCAACGCATGACGGTCGTCGAGAATGGCCAGTGCTCCGGGTGCGAGTTCCTGTTTTGGCTGGTCGGGGTCGCCCCGGTGAAAAAGTCTGGTAACCGGTAGCTTGGCGCCGGCCGGTTCGGTCAGCGGGCGCACAAAACCTTCGGCAGGCTTGGTGCCACGCAGCGCCGTGGCTTTTTCTGAAAATTTGTTGAGTTCTTCGATCGCTTTAGGGTCGTACAGGTAAAGCGATCCGTCTGAAACGTTGAGGCTCGGATTGTCCATCAGCAGTTTTTTCTGCTCAGGCGTGCGTTTCGCCTCGGGGGTTTCACGCGCTTTTTCCGCCATGGGGCGAACCGCTTCCGGCAGTTTGGCCAACTCCTTGCGGAAGGTGGCTTCGATGGCCGCTTTCAGCCGGGTTGTTCGATCCTGATCGATTTTCGCGGCTTCTTTTTCGATAGCCGCTGCCTTATCGCGGTCTGCCTGGGTGTAAAGCGAGACCTCCCGGGCCGCTGGTGCCTTCCACGCTGTCATGTTCAGCGCTGGCTCGAATACCGCTCGCAGACGGTAATAATCGGCCTGAGGAATCGGGTCGTACCGGTGATTGTGGCACTGGGCGCAACCGACTGTTAGCCCCATGAATGCCGACGAAACGATTTTCAGAGTGTCGGCTACTACCTGATTCTGCCCTTCCTTTGTGTTGCCGCCCGGAGACGCCGTGGCATCGGGTGCCATCCGCAGAAAACCGGTGGCAATCACCTTGTCCAGATCGGCTGGAGAAAGTTCGGCGACAGGGCCACGCACCAGTTCGTCGCCCGCCAACTGTTCACGGATGAACTGGTCGAACGGCTTATCGGCATTCAGCGACCGGATCACATAATCGCGGTAACGCCAAGCGCTGGCGCGTACCGGGTCGTCTACCGTGGCGCCTTCGGAATCGGCATAACCTGCCACGTCGAGCCAGTGCCTGGCCCACCGTTCACCGTATTCTGGGCGTGCCAGCAACCTGTCGATCAACGCTTCCTGCGAACGGGCGGAACCATCGGCCACAAACGCCTCGACTTCCGCCGGGGTAGGGGGCAGTCCCGTCAGGTCGAATGTGGCCCGCCGAATAAACGCAACCCGGTCCGCCTCGGGGTTGAAGGTCAGTTTTTCACGCGTAAGACGATCTAGAATGAAGGAATCGATGGGGGTGCGCACAAGACCCGATACCGCGGGGGCAGGGGCGCGGCGAACAGGCTGAAAAGCCCACCAGGAACGGTCTTCCTGAGTGATCAGCATCCCTGCCGAAGTTACTTCCGGTTCCGGCTTATCCACCCGGGCACCTTGCGAGATCCAACGCGCCAGAATTTCCGTCTCGGCAGCGGAAAGCTTCTTTTTGCCCGGAGGCATGGTGCCATCGCGAACACGCTGGATCAGCAGGCTGGTTTCCGCATGGCCAGGAACAATAGCAGGGCCCGATTCCCCGCCTTTCAGCGTGGTTCGGCGCAGGCGAAGATCGAGCCCACCCTTGAGCTTTTCGCCTTCACCGTGGCATTCCACGCAGTAAGCACGCAACAACGGCCGAGCTTGAGATTCAAACGTGGAAGTGGAATCCGCGCCCGTGCCGACTCCACATAACGAAATCAGCGCCAATGCGGCAAGGCAGTTTGGTTTGGGCATGGCCAAGTCCCCGGACGGCGCGCGCAAAGGAGGGAGAATTCAGGCGGCGCAAGATTTCTACTCACTCTTTTGTGCATGCCGGGGCTTGCCACGTCAAGCAAAAATGCCGTGTCCCTTTACTTATCCAACCGCGAAATCGGTTTCGAACGGCGTGATCACAAACGTTTCATCACCAAAATTCGAACCGCTGTACTGAAGCGTGCCCACAGATGTGGCAGCGAACAGGATATCCGCCATCGGAAAACCGGGAGTCTGCCGGAAGGTCAGGCTGGCTCCCATGGCAGATGTTTCAGACCCCGCGAAGAACGTTGTAATAACCTCGTTGTTCAATACCGAGCGGATGACAACAGCACCTGTTACCGATGCCGCGCTTGCCGCGATTTCATCGATACCGTCGCCATCCAAATCGCCTGCCGCCACGTAAATTCCACCATTGAATCCGCCTGAAAAGGCAAAATAACTGGTAAGAATGGAGGCGTCACTGCCACTGAAAGCAATCACATGCCCGTTGGCTCCTGTGCCTGAACCAACAATGAGGTCGGCAATGGTGTCAGAATTCAATTGGCCTGCCGCCACATGCACGCCACCATCGAATTCAGGCGCAAAGGCATAAAAACTGCTCAATGGGCCGCTGTCAGGAACGCCATTTGGCGTAAACGTGCGAACGTGAGGTCCAGCACCCGGACCGGCGCCAACGGCAATTGTGCCGGGAACGCCCGAACTACCAGATGGGAGAATGGCTACCGAAACCCCACCCGCAAACCCTTCGCTAAAGGCAAAGAAATTCGCCAGAACCACAGGGGTGCCACTGCTGAGCGAAGTGCCGTCATACGCCATGACCCGAGGTTGCGCCCCAGCACCGGCACCCACCACGAGATCTGGAATATTATCGCCGGTCAGATCGGCGACCGAAACCGACAATTCTCCAGCGAACCCGGGAAACGGCGTAATCACCGCAAGGCTGGCGCGTGTCTGGTTGTCCACGATCTGCACCTGACTCGATTCGCCCGCATTGCCCAAACCAGAGATAGCAACGGGAACGGCTGCCAAGGCTGGGCAGTACCTGGTTTCAAGGGACTCAAGGGCCAGGCGAGCGACTGATTGGGACATTTCGTGGACTCCGGGTGAAAGGAAGCTAGTTTTGGAGCTTTGGGATGCCTGGGGCATATTGTCGCATCTTTTCCGAAGATCACAACCATTTTACCCAATTTCTACTACCACTTTGCCCACCACCTGACCTGACATGCCCAGTGTGCTGCCCTCGAGAAGGCGGTGTGCCTGGGCAGCCTGATCCAGTGTGAATGTGCCGGCAATGGTTGGTTTCAGTTTGCCTGCCGCCAGCCATCGTCCAATATCTGCGGCACAAACTGCCTGCTCTTCGGGTGTGGCGTTGAACATGGCAAAACCCTTAAGCGTTAGGCCTTTCACATAAAAAGGCCCGACGGGAAACAGTGGCTGTGCTGTTCGCCCGGCAATCAGCACCATCCGTCCGCGCGCTGCAATAGCTGGAACCATCACCATAAAGTTGGGTTCGCGCTGGGTCTCGATCCACACGTCCAGCCCCTTGCCGCCTGTGAATTCCGCAATGCGCGCCGGGATATCGTCGCGTTTGTGCACCACAGTCTGCGCGCCCCACGACTGCGCTAATGCTGCTTTTTCGTCGCTGCCCACCGAACAAAGAACCCGTGCCCCTGCTGCCAAGGCCATCGGTACCAGCATCGACCCTACCCCGCCGGTGCCGCCCGGAATGTAAACGGTCTCACCGTTTTTCAGGCCGGCGTTACTGAAAAGTGCCAGATGCGCCGTGATGCCAGTGAGCGCCGAGGCTGCCAAAGCGGTATCTGATACGCCATCGGGCGAGCGGTAAATCCACTCCCGTTTCACCGCGATCTTTTCCGCCAGTGTTCCTTGGCGGCCCAGCAGTCCTTGGTTGGATCCCCACACCCGGTCTCCCGGTTTCAGGTCGGTCACGCCTTCACCGACGGATTCCACCTTCCCGGCGAAGTCGCACCCGGGAATGAACGGAAGGGGAATCGGCATGGGGATGGTGCCGGCGCGAATGTAGAGGTCGATCGGGTTGAGTGCCGAGCAGGCAACCCGCACGATCACCTCCCCGGAAGCTGCGACAGGATCTGGCAGGGAGGCCACCTGGAACTGATCAGGTGATCCGGTGGCGGTAATAAAGGCGGCTTTCATGGCATGTCTTCCCGAATGTGATTGATTCCCCGCTGGTTTACTGGTTGGCCGGTTGCCGGGAAGGGGAATCTATTGAGGGTGGTCGTTTGGGGACTGTGTTGTGCGCATATCGAGGGGCCTCGAGCGTTGTGTTCCGTGAGCCCCCAAGCGTCATGTTCCGTGAGCCCCCAACGTGAGTTGGGGGGTGAGCAGGCGCTAGGGCACCCCCCAACTCACGTTGGGGGCTCATGAAAACGTGTTCGTAGGGGGTTCACAAAACGTGTTGGGTGTGGGTTCACAAAAACTTGTTGGGCGTTGTGCAAGCAAAACGGTGGTTGGCAACTACGGCAGTCGTGTTTCCCGTGTTATTTATGAGCCCCCAACGTGAGTTGGGGGGTGAGCAGGCGCTAGGGCACCCCCCAACTCACGTTGGGGGCTCATGAAAACGTGTTCTTAGGGGGCTCACAAAACGTGTTTGGGATCGATCAAAAGCCTAGCGCCTTGGTGTTTTGCGGCGAACGGGGTAAATGGGAATATGGTGGCCTTTTTGCTTGCGGGGTTATCAGCATTAAGTCTATGCCCGACAAATGTTTCGGAAATACTTTAAGTGCTGATGTGTGCAGTTAATTGGAATGTCTGACGTGATGTTTTTTTTATTTCTTTAACAAAAGCAATCATTTCTCTGAAAGATGATGCCTCCGCGTGAGGTTACCTGCAGTAAGGTCCAAACAACGGACCATTCGGGGCATATTTTTAGCACCATTGCGAGTACTCTTCATGTCATCTGCAAGCCTTTGGTCACGCCTGGTTCGCTCTATTGCAGGCACGAAAACAACGCAAAAGTCAATCAAGCGCCCGTTGCGTGCTTTTCCCTCATTAGAATCGCTGGAAGGCCGAACAGTTCCCGCAACGGCCATCCTGAACCCAACGGGGGGCCTTACTTCAACAGATGGGATACGCACCGAATTTGCAGACGGCCAGTTCATGGTTTATAAAAACAATGTAAAGCAACTTTATAATGGAATTACTGTCCCAAATAGTAATAATTTTAACTCCATATATTTAAGTGTCGGAAACGATACTGTCGGTGGAACTTTTGTCGGTTATCTAGCTCCCGGAACCTGGTCAAAAGCTGGATCGAATATGACTAGGTCTAATTGGACCAATGTCAACACATCGACCGTTTTAGCAAGTGGAGCCAATTCGTTTTTTACAAGTAGCATGTCTTACACCAATGCCACGGGAACATATGTTGTGGATCTGCGGGTTGATTACACGGCACCTGACGTGTTTCACAAGCAGACATATACGGTCACTATTCCTTCTGGAAACACCAAGGATGTGAGGCTTTACATGGCATACGATACGTATCTTGGTGGTAGTGATGCTGGGCCGGGTTATGTGGATTCTACAGGAGATCCTACAGTCAATAATGGTGTAGTAGAGGTCGGTGTTTATGGTTCAACCGTCACGGAATCAATCCAGTATGTTTCCGGAATAGCATGGGAAAGTTATGCATCAATGGGTTACCCAAGTATTGTTAGATCATTTAGTGGCTATGGGCCTGGATTCGGCACACCATTTACGAATGGAATAGATAGCCGTTCCGATACCGATAACGGCATTGGAATCAATTGGAATTTTGGTTCTACTCCTGGCGTACAAGCACCTGTCGCCTACAACTTTGCATTTAATACGCCAGCTCCACCTGATACGACACCCCCAGCCACGCCGGTGATTACATCGGTGACGGTGGATACCGGATCAAGCACAACCGACCAGATTACCAACGACAACACACTCACATTCACAGGCACAGCCGAAGCCAACAGCGCGGTGAAAGTATTCAACGGTTCAACACTGCTTGGCACTGCCAAGGCGTCAGGTACCGGTGCTTACGCGGTAACCGCCAGCGTTTTACCAGATGGCACTTACCCCAATTTTAGGGTCACCGCTACCGATGCTGCCGGTAACCAAAGTGGTGCGGCAACTGTCACGCCTTGGACAATTGACACCGTGTCTTTGATTACGGTTACCGGGGTAGCCAGCGATACCGGAATCAGCCCTACCGACAAAATCACCAACGATAACACATTAACTATTACTGGTATGGCTGAGCCCAACAGCTTGGTAGCCGTATTCGACAACGGTGTGCAGGTGGGCACTGCAACCGCGTCTGGAACAGGAGCTTATTCCGTTACCACCAGCGCTCTTTCAGATGCCAGCCATGTGTTGACCATCACGGCAGCCGATATTGCCGGTAACGTAAGTTCATCAACGCCGCTTGGCACATGGATTGTCGATACCATTGCTCCTTCTTCAACGCCTGTGGTGGTTTCGGTGACGGTGGATACCGGATCCAGCACGACCGACCAGATTACCAGCGACAGCACACTCACATTCACAGGCACAGCCGAAGCCAACAGCGTGGTGCAAGTATTCGACGGTACAACCCTGATTGGCACCACCACGGCGTCAGGTACGGGTGCTTACGCGGTTACCGCCAGCCTTTTACCGGATGGAACTTATCCTAATCTTAAGGTCACCGCTAGCGATGTTGCCGGCAACCAAAGTGGCGCGGCAACTGTCACGCTGTGGACCATTGATACCGTGTCTAACATTACAGTTACCGGTGTAACCAGCGATACCGGAAGCAGTTCTACCGACAAAATCACCAACGATAACACATTGACTATTACTGGTATGGCTGAGCCCAACAGCTTGGTAGCCGTATTCGACAACGGTGTGCAGGTGGGCACCGCAACCGCGTCTGGAACAGGTGCTTATTCCGTTACCACCAGCGCGCTTTCAAATGCCAGCCATGTGTTGACCATCACGGCAACCGATATTGCCGGCAACGTGAGTCCAGCAACGCCGCTTGGCACATGGATTGTCGATACCATTGCTCCAGCAACGCCTGTGGTGGTTTCGGTGACGGTGGATACCGGATCCAGCACGACCGACCAGATTACCAGCGACAACACACTCACATTCACAGGCACAGCCGAAGCAAACAGCGTGGTGCAAGTATTCAACGGTACAACCCTGATTGGCACCACCACGGCGTCAGCTACGGGTGCTTACGCGGTTACCGCCAGCGTTTTGCCGGATGGCACGTACCCCAATTTTAGGGTCACAGCTAGCGATGCTGCCGGCAACCAAAGTGGCGCGGCAACCGTCACGCCGTGGACCATTGATACCACTGCTCCAGCAACGCCTTTGGTGGCCTCGGTGACGGTGGATACCGGAATCAGCACGACCGATCAGATTACCAACAACAACACGTTGACTGTTACGGGGACAGCAGCAGCCAACAGTATCGTAAATGTGTTCGACGGCGGTGTACTTGTGGGTACCACCACGGCATCGGGAACGGGTGCTTATTCTGTTACAACCAGTGTTTTAGCGGATGGCGTGCATTCTGCCTTAACGGTTACGGCGACCGATCTTGCCGGTAACGCCAGTGGCGCCGCCACCATCACCCCATGGACGATTGATACGGTTGCTCCCGTGGTCGACATGGTTGCAGACAGCACAGACAGCGATGGCACTTATAAGAAGAACCAAACACTTACCATTGAGTTGACACTGGATGAGGTGGTTTATGTGAACGGCATTCCGTGTCTTGACCTCAATTCGGGTGGATTGGCCGAGTATGTCTCCGGCAGCGGTACCAATACGCTTGTTTTCACCTACACCATTCAGCGTGGTGAAAGTACGCCAGTGGGAGACTATTTAAGCGTTCTTGGCTTTGATCTGACTAATGGCTCCATCACGGATGCTGCTGGAAACATACCGGCTCTTTTGCTGAATACGGTAACCAACGGTAATTTGGATGCCAATAATCAGTTGGTCGTTGATAGCAGTGTTGGTGTGACACTGGTGCCATATGCTGGATCGTTTATTGATGATACCGTCACGCCCGGTTCTGGAAAAACCAATCTGGCGTCGTTGTCTTATCTGGCAACTTTTGATGAAGTTGTGGATAATTTCCCGCGTCAGGCATTTCAGACATCCGGCCTGCTTCTGACAAGTGTCCACCGCATAGCCGATAAAACGGGTTTGCATTGGAAGATTGACGCCAAGCCAACCAACGCTTTGGGCACCCTTGGTTCCACAAGCATCCAGGTTGTGGCTTCCACGTTTACAGACGTATTCATGAATAGCAACTTGGCGTCGAATGTGGTAACCGTTGATGTGCTTCGCGACATGAAGATGACATCAACGCTGTCTGCTGGTGCTAATTCGGCCAAGGTTATTGGTCGGGTTACTACCCTGAGCGGGTTATCGGTGGTGTTCTCTGGTCCTGTCGATCCAGCCACGGTTGTGGCTTCCGCGTTCAATACATTCGCCACGGGTGCTATCAGCAACATTGTGGTCGCGGCCGACAATTTGAGCGCGACCTTTGACCTGAATATCAACAATGGTGGTACAGCCTTCAATGGCTCGGTTCGGTTCAGTGTGATCGACAAGGCGATTCAAGACGAATACGGCAACAAGGTGAAGGGCGGCACACCGCTCCAGTGGACCTACGATGGGCAGGGTGCCACGGCGGTGTTCGGCAGTTCAGCCGCGGCGCGTGTAAGGGCTGGGCAGCAGATTGAGTGGACGGTGAAGTTCTCGGAAGCGGTAGCGTTTTCGAAGGGCAACCTGACGGTCACCATTGGTGGTGTCACGGTCAATTCCAGTCAGATCAGTGTGCGCGGATCTGGATCCAGTTACACGGTCACACTGAAAACCACAACAGCCTTGAAGGGCGCCTTGGTGGTGGCCATGAAGTCTGGCTCCGCTAGCCCGCTCGACCTGCGTGGCAACCAAATGGCGGTGATTCCGTCAAATCTGGCGAAGACGACCATTATCTGATGCTTGATGGTTTGGTTTTGTCTTTCAAGATCCCCCAACGCCAGTTGGGGGATCTTGAAGTTTTTTGGGGGGGTGTTGAGGCGATCGAAATTAATTTGGGAATGTTGTCTGTGTCATTTTCTAATGATGTTGAGATCCATTAATGTGACATGAGCCCCCAACGTGAGTTGGGGGGTGAGCAGTCGCTAGGGCACCCCCCAACTCACGTTGGGGGCTCATGGGAGACGACGTTGGGGGCTCATGAAAACGTGTTCGGTGTGGGCTCACAAAACGTATTGGTTGTGGGCTCACAAAAACGAGTTTGGAATTGTGCAAGCAAAACGGTGGTTGGCAACTACGGCAGTCGTGTTTCCCGTGTTATTTATGAGCCCCCAACGTGAGTTGGGGGGTGAGCAGGCGCTTGT
>CAMCLK010000031.1 GCA_945875585.1 Candidatus Kuenenia stuttgartensis
CACAATTCCCCACGCATGGGGAAAACTTATTTACCACCCGGAGTGGGAATCATCACGCCATAGGTCAGTTCCTTGAACTGATTTTGGCGGCACACTTCGGCCAATGCATGAACGTCCTGATATTCAACATTTCTATCAGCCCGGATTCGGACTTTTTTCACAACCTTGTTGCCTTCAGCATCTTTGGGAAGTTCCTGAAAGGCGTCACGAAGCCAACCGGCAACATCGTTGATGCGATCTGAGTTCTTGCGGCGACCACCCTTACGCAAATACAATGGATCTGTTTTACCCTGCGTCACAACCATCGCTTCACCGGGCTTGAACGATTCATTCGCAATGGCAATTTCCTTGGCGCTGCCCTTGAAAAGGTTATAAAGCCTTTCCACCTCAAGATATCGCGCATCGCCCAATTGAGCCTTCAGGCTGGCTTTTTCGGGTCCGATAAATCGGGTCACCGTCGGATCCCATGCAATCATGTTCAAAATGATTGGGGAATCTGTGGTCTTTCCCGGGCGCCTAGCCTCCTGATTATCCGGCACTTGAATTTCGGCCTTCACCTGGTCGGTAACGAACCGCACGCAAATAATGAAAAACATCAGGAGTTGCATGACCAAGTCAAGCAACGGGGTCAGGTTGGGCTCGACGACTTCCCCGCCACCACCACCATGACTCATTCTGATACCTCCACACGCTGCCTATTACTTCTGTGCCAAGTCACGATTAACGTGCAGGTGCTGCTGCAGACTGCGCAGGAGCAGGCTTGCGCATGGCGTTGTAAACCCGGGAAATCATGTCTGCTGCTGTATTGTTCGTTTCTGTGGAGATCTGAACCAATCGCTTGCTGAAAAACGTGAAGAAGAAAATGGCCGGAACAGCCACACCCACGCCCATTAGCGTAACCACGAGTGCATGCGAAATGTCACCA
The DNA here is from genome assembly GCA_945875585.1 of Candidatus Kuenenia stuttgartensis. Classification (GTDB taxonomy): domain Bacteria; phylum Planctomycetota; class Planctomycetia; order Gemmatales; family Gemmataceae; genus REEB421. Next base: position 926 of record CAMCLK010000031.1, read on the forward strand.
GCCAAGGCATTGGTGTTCACATTACCCGAGGCAGAGCCAAGCTTCTTGAAGCTATTGATCATGCCGTATACAGTTCCAACCAGACCAAGCAATGGCCCCAACTGGCCAATAACAGCCATGAAGGAAATAATCAGTTCTTTGGAAGCGCGTACTTCGTCGAGTTTGCGTGTGGCGGCATCAGATGCTTCGTCCATGCCAAATTGCAATTTGGGAAGGGCCGCATCGAGGGACTTCGCCAACCACGAAGGATTATCTTTCGCCAGCTGCTGAGCCTGCTGAAACTGCCTAGCTTCTATCGCATTGTTGAACTCCTCAACAAAATCCGGAGGAATTACAACTCCAAGGCGAAGCTCCATCAGCAAAAAGACCGAGAGCGCAACCATGCCAATCGAAATGAAGCTCATCAGCAAGCTCCAACCCACACCAGCCGATTTCATCGAGTGGACGATGAACGAATCTTCGCCCCCTTTGTGGCTATCCGCAGCAGCGGCGGCGTCACCGCCCTCAGCTTCCTGCGCGTAGGAGCGCACAGGCATCAGCGCAAGCATTACCAGCGCCAATGCCAACATGATGGTTTTCGTGCCGATATGGTGCACTGCCCGGCATCCGCAATGATTCATGGTCGCCTCGTGAATGAATAAAAAACTGCCCTGCATACGATCCGTTCAAAATGTAGAGATGAAAACACCGGGTAAGGTTCCCGCATTTCACCACCGATCTACTGACTTAAATTCATTGCGAGTCAGTAGTCAAGACTTGCATCCAGATTATATTGCAGCAATCCGCTTTTTGAAATGCTCGAGCGTGATCAGCAACCCCTCGCGCCGATTCACCAGAGGCTCCCATCCCAAACGTTGGCGGGCCCTTGTTATGTCGGGTTTCCGAACGCGCGGATCATCTTGCGGAAGTGGCTTGTAAACAATCGGGCTCGAACTTCCCGAAAGCTCCAATATTTCCTTGGCGAACTGGAGAATTGTTACTTCTTCGGGATTGCCAATATTTACCGGCTCGGGCGAATCCGATTCCATCAGCCGAACAATGCCTTCCACCAGATCCGTCACATGACAAAAACTACGCGTCTGGTCACCAGCACCGTAAACAGTTAACGGCTCTCCACGCAAAGCCTGTCCCATAAAGTTAGGTAGAACGCGACCATCGTCGAGACGCATGCGGTTGCCATAAGTATTGAAAATACGCACGATCCGTGTTTCCACGCCGTGGGTACGGTGATAAGCCATTGTCATGGCTTCGGCAAATCGTTTGGCCTCGTCGTAAACCCCGCGAATACCAATTGGGTTGACATTGCCCCAATAGTCTTCCTTCTGAGGATGTATTTCTGGGTCGCCGTATACCTCGCTGGTGCTTGCCAGAAGAAAACGGGCCTTCTTGGCTCTGGCCACGCCCAGCATGTTGTGGGTGCCCAGCGAGCCCACCTTCAAGGTCTGGATGGGGAGCTGAAGGTAATCTATGGGGCTTGCGGGCGATGCAAAATGAAGGATCCGATCAACCGCAGCATCCAGAAAAAGCGGTTTAGACACATCGTGTTCGATGAAAACGAAATCTTGATGACTGAGCAGGTGCCCAACATTTGCGGCAACACCCGTCAATAAATTATCCACGCAGGTAACGTGGTGCCCAGCCGCAAGATAGCGCTCGCACAAGTGGGACCCGATAAACCCGGCGCCGCCGGTAATGACAATCCTCATGGAATACACCACAATTTTCTGAACATGCGCTGCACGCAAACAACGGGATGGTCACGCCACTGTATTTTAGCCCAGTGACAAGAGGAGCCAGCCCTCCGACGGCAAACCAAGTGCCTCCAGTACAATGCCTGCAGTAACCTGCAGACCTTCCCTGAAAACGGAGATCCTGTACTCTGACGATTGTCTTATGGAGACTCAGTACCATATGCCAGCACAAGAACATCGACCCCGCATACTGATCGCGGATGATAATCCTCAGGGAGCTGAACTTCTCGAGGCGTTTCTCGCGGATCTTCCGTTCGAAACGCGTCTGGTTCATAATGGGGAACAAGTCTTGGCAGAAGCCGCGCAATGGTTGCCAGATATTGTTCTTCTGGATGTGATGATGCCGCGCATCAGTGGCTTTGACGCCTGCCAGAAACTGAGAAAAGACCCAGCCACCCGCTCTATTGGCGTGATTATGGTTACCGCCTTGGACCAGCCCGCAGATATCGACCGTGCAGTGGCTTCAGGAACTGACGACCTGATTACCAAGCCCGTTAACCGCCACGATCTGATTACGCGGATTCACGGTTTACTGGCGGCTAGAAACAGCAGTGACAGCTCAGCAGATCGTTTCCTGAACTACATCAGCGCCCTCGAACGGGGCACCCGGTGATCCCTTCGACAACCGCTATGCCATCAGCCCCCCTGGTGGCACTTCTTCCGGGTAAGAGCAAGCTGTTTTACGCAAGGCATCCTTGGGTTTTCCCAAATGCCGTTGCTCCTATTTCTGCCCCCATTTCCAATGGCGCGATAGTTCAACTCGTCTCGCACACCGGCCACTTCGTTGGCTGGGGACTTTACAACGCGCAAAGTCGCATCCGCATTCGCATCCACTCGTGGGATCGCGAAAATCCCCCCGGTCCTGCCCTTTGGCGGCATCGCATCCAAACAGCCGCCAATCTCCGCCGTGATCTGGGATTAATGAACCCGGATGGCGCATGCCGCCTGATCAACAGCGAGGGTGATCTTTTTTCCGGTCTCGTGGTAGATCGTTTCGGCGGATGGTTGGTTGCACAGATTTCGTCATTGGGAATCAGTCAAAACATCGACACCATTCTCGACATTCTGGAAGAAGAAACCAAACCGGAAGGAATCATCCGTCGGCAAGACAATGAAATGGCGCGCCTTGAAGGGTTCGACCCAATCGATGCGCTTGCCCGCGGGAAGGCACCACCGGAACGGTTGCTTTTCCAAGAACATGGACTCACCTTTGGTGTGAACCTGCTGGAAGGCCAAAAAACAGGCTACTATTTGGACCAACGCGACAATCGCATCCTCGCCGCATCTCTTGCAAAGGGCCGAACTATTCTTGATGCCTTCACTTATGCCGGCGGATTCGCCTTGCGCGCCGCAGCAGCAGGTGCGCAATCGGTGGTAGCCATCGATCAGTCCCAGTCTGCACTGGACATTGCAGCATTAAATGCTGAGGCCAATGGTTTTTCCAACAAAATCACATTCCACAAGGCCGAGGTTTTCGATGACTTGTCAGCCCGCGTAAGCCGGGGTGAGCGATACGGTCTGGTCATTGTTGATCCCCCGAAGTTTGCCAGAGCCAAGAACCGAGTCGAGGAAGCCATGCGTGGTTACCGACGCCTCATCGCACTTGCCTTACGATTGACAGAACCAGAAGGAAGAGTTGCTATCTGCTCCTGCACGGGTTCAGTTTCCAGGGAAATGCTGGAAAATCTGATAGGCCAAGTTGCCGCGGAGGAACGCAGGGACGCACGAATTCTCCATGCGGCTGGAGCAGCTCCAGATCACCCGATTGCCATGTCCTGCCCCGAGTCGGGATATCTCAAATTTTTCCTGTTAGCTGTTTCCTGATTGACCTGAATTTCGACCAGCCTGAAAAAGTATGAGTTTGAGTTTGGTATCTTGCGACGCAGTTACCACCCCGGCTATTCTATGTGTACAATTGGTAAAGGGGGCCGCAGTCCATGACAAGAACGATAATCCTGACGGGATTGTTGGTTATGGCATGCGCTCAAGGCCGTAGTCAGGACAGGTTGATTCCCTCGGACACTGCCTTCGTTTTGGAGATAGACGTTCGCAAGATCATTCAATCTGGCATTGGTCAGGAAACAGTTGTTCCACTCATCAAGTCGCGCATTCATGAAATAACGGTACTGAATCAGGCGCTCAATAAATTGGCAATCGATCCATTGCGTGATTTGGGAAAAATCACACTCACAGCAGCAGGCGCCAAGGACACCGAGCGGCTCATGATTGTGGCACGCGGATCGTGGAATGCCATATCCATGCTCGAACGCCTTCAGAAACTCTCTTCGGCCAGTTCCAAAAATGGAATAGAAAAGATATCCATCGGCACAACAACAATATTTCGGGCAACTCTAGTAGAAAACAAAGCTAAAAGCGTGTTCTTGGCTGTAACCCCAGATGGCGCCTTGGCTGTTTCTCCGGCCAAAGAATACATTATTGATTCAACAATGCCCAAACCATCCATTTCCCTTTCCAACAAATATTTCCAGCAAGCCGTGACAGGTTTGGATGAGCAATCAGTTATCCGGTTTGCCGTGTCTGGACAAGCCATTGAACGCGCGGCAATTCCGGAAGGTCCGGCTAGAGAATTGCTGGCCAACGTTCGTTCCCTATCAGGCGGACTCGCGTTCGTAGGAAATGATCTTCGCCTCGAGATTACGCTTGATGCCGGCGAAGCGCCATCAGCAACAGCCATGCGCGAATCGATTGAAGATTTGTCCAACCAATCTCTGGGGTTTCTGGGAATTCTGGCCAACCAGAAACGCGAATATCGGCCTGTACTATCAACGGTGAAGAACATGCGGAGCAGCACGCGTGGTTCCACTGTCACCCTGCGTGCTGCCATGTCCCTAGATGATTTCAGGGGAATATTGAATCTGTCCGGTCTCTCAGCGGGTAACAATCCCTGAACCAAGACCAGTACGTCGGTATACGACAGAAAAGGAAACCAACATGCTTGCCCGCTGGATTGCCCCAATCGTGGGATTGTTACTTGTTCTGCCCGCTGTACGCGGGGTTGAACCTGACCGCATGATACCTTCTGATGCTGAATTTGTATGGTCCATGCGCCCAAAGCAGGTGCTCGACTCCGCTTTGCTGAAATCACAGGGTTGGGATTTGGCCCTGAAAACTCTGCTCTCCACCAACGAAATGGTTCAGGAAATCCTTGAAAGCACAGGAGTGGATCCATTCCGCGATGTGGAATCAGTTCTGGTAGCAGCACGCGGCCAGCGTGAAAAGGGACGATTCATGGTCGTGGCGCGCGGGAAGTTCCAACCATCCAAGATTGCCAAGGCCATTGAAAAACAGGGCAAGGAAAACGGCGCTCCCGTGAAAAAAAACCAAGAGGAAGGAGCCACATTGTGGGAATTACCCACACCGGCATTCTCGATTTATGCAGGCTTCATTGGCAAGGAAGCGGTCGTTGTGAGCAATGTCAAAGAAGACATCATCGAGTGTTTGACGGGTGGAATTCGCAAAGAGCCTTCACGCGAATTGAAAACAGCACTAGAACGCATGACGGGAAGAGAGGCAGCGTGGATGGTGGGACTCGTTACAGCCGAATCGCGCAAAGAAATGCGCGGTCCGGATGCTATTCGTGAGTTTGCTGAAAACGTGGACTCATGGTCTCTTACACTCGATATGACCGACGCCATCGCCGTGGCCATGAACATGCATACCCCCGACGGTGCTTCCGCAACCACGCTTCGGAAGACCATCGAAGACAAGTTTTTTCCCTTCGTCAAGAACACCAACAAGAACGGGCCCAACGGGAAGAAAGTGGAAAGTTTGCTCGATGTGATCAAGCTCGAAACCAAGGGTTCGAGCTTTGGCATCAAGGCAAAAGTCGATGAAGACCTTTTGAAGAAACTCATGTCGAACTGATTGGCATCAAGGGCGTGCCGGGGTGCCTATTTTGGGCCCCGGCACCTCGGCCGTCAGACGCTTAAGAATGGGTGGAATATCAGCATCGGGAAGTCCATTTTTGCGATTCACTTCTATAGCCTTGCCCAACCAGTACCTCAAGGGCGTCTGATCTGGCGGACCACCTGGAAATCGGGCAGGCCTGCGTGGAATCTGCAAATCAAGCGCGCTTCGCCATGCGCGCTCGCGTAAGATTTCATCACGCCACAGAGGCCCCAACTCCCTGAATTCCTTCACTGATTCCGCGGGTTTATTTTCAAGGGACAGCGCGATTCCAGAACCCAGTTTCCCAAGTGCTTGAAAATGCAAAGCCTGCTTGGGTTGGTCCAATCGCCCGAAAAACCGCAAGGCCTCGTCCCAACGCTCCTGCTGTAAATACATCAATCCCAGATCAAGACATACCACCAATCCGGCATCAACCGTAGCGCCCTCAACCCTGCCCGATAAATAAATTTCTACGGCTTGACGCAAAGCAGCCTCGCCTGAAAGTTTTTCAGCTCCGGAGTCACCGTTATCAATACCGGTTTCTGAAAGCGAGCCTGTGTACATTTCATGTGCCAATACCCGTTCCTGCCAGCCCCGAACAGCCCCTAGCGATATCCCCGCGCCAAGAGCCAAAGCCATGCTCAAACAAGCAGCAGACCACCGTGCTCTGCCAATATCAATCCAACGCAGCAACCCGGTAGAGGCAGCCGCGCCTGTGGTCGAATCGAGCTGCTCCAAAAATGCGGCAGGCCCCGATGGTCGCGCTGCCGGGTCCTTGCGAAGCAGTCGGTGAACCAGATCACACAACATAACCGAAACGTCAGGCCGCATGATCGCGAGTGATTCGGGCTCCTCCCTGACCTGCTTGACCGCCACTTCCATGGCAGTGGCGCCCTTGAATGGCGGACGTCCCGTTAGCATGAAAAAGGCGGTCACACCCAACGAATAAAGATCACTCCTGGCATCGAGCCGTTTTCCTTCCACCTGCTCCGGGCTCATGTACAAGGGCGTTCCCATGGCGGATCCGTCTTGCGTCATGTGCAGCGTGGAATCATTCCTGTCCAATACGCGGGCCAAACCGAAGTCGGCAACCTTGGCTGTGCCTTGCCTTGTGACCAATATATTCTCTGGCTTGATATCCCGATGGATGATTCCAGCATCACCGGCATGTTTGAGGGCGGCACCGACCTGCCTCAGGAAATGAATGCAGTCTTTGGAGTCCAGAGGGCCGCGCCTATCAACCAGATCTTTGAGGGTTCGGCCTTCAACGTATTCCATTACAAGAGTGGGAGAATCATCGATATCACAAATTGAATATACCTGAACAATGCCGGGGTGATTAAGTCGGGCAACCGCCAATGCTTCAGATCTCAAACGCTGTCGCAAATCGTCGCGGGACCGGCTGTCTGATCGAACCACTTTGAGAGCGACGAGTCTGTCAAGTGATATCTGCCGGGCGAGGTATACCCGCCCCATACCACCTTGACCCAATAACCGCATGACTTGAAAGTCACCAAGCAGCCTGCCCGTCCAGTCAGCCTCAAATATCGATCCGGCAGACATGGTGCGAACTCCAGATGGAACATTCTCAGGCTGGGTGACCTTCCATCAGTGTGGGCAAATCAACAACCCAAACACCGCCATCGGAGAGTAGCACTGCCATCCGGTCTGGATCCGGCAAAGCACGCAGTGCTCCCGCATGGCTTGAAAGCTCAAGCGCGGCAACAGGCTTTCCGCCCTCTGCTGGCCAAACGCGCAAAATTCTATCTTCACCAGCAGCAACTAGCCAATTCCCATCCGTGCTGAAAGCCAGTACCTGAACGACATCGGTAAGGCCTCTCAACCTGCCGATCAAACGACATTGTTCGTCCAGAATGGCGACTTGGCCGCGTTGCTCAATCACTGCGAGGGCTTTTCCATCCGGGTGCCAAGCCACGCGCCATGCCGCATGATTACCCCCTGCCACTTCAGATCCAGTCACTGCATCGATAAGAACAGTCTGCCCGCCGCTGCCAACGGCGTGAATTCCCACCACGGCCAGTAATCGCCCGTCCGGAGAAAAAGCCAAATCCTGAATGGATGCCGCTTTGAGCGGATCAGATATCAAAAGTCGCGGATTGCCATCCGGCACGGACCAAAGCCAGATATCGGGGTGCATGGGACTGCAAGCTGCGGCCAAACCCGCCGTGACGTGCAAAGCCAAACACGAGGACGGTTGGGCAGGACCTTCCAAGTTGACCAAGCGGGTTACGCGCCCTCCTGGCCCCTCTAGCCGAGACAGCGCTAAGACTCCGGAAGTATTACCGTTTCTGCGCCTATCAAATCGATCCAACGCCAGAATAGTGCTCCCATCCATGGCCATGGCATGAAAACCTGCCCTCGGATCTTCGCGTTCAATTGGCGCAGTTTCCATGGACCAAGCATCCATAGGCCAACATGTCAATTGGCCTATGGAATCAAGCGCCACCATCTGGTCATCAGAACCATAAAAGAGGCCGGGACGGGGTGTCCATGGGTTGGACGGATCCGGAACAAAAACCGGACCGCTCTGTCCGGCAGGAATCCTCATGATTTGACTTTTTTCGAGGCCGATAACCATGCTTAATCCATCTGGTGAATAGGCCAGATGGCGCGCCTCGCCAGGCAGGTATCGCGCCCCACCTTGGCACCGCCACGATTCCATACTCCATGTCCGCCAACTGGGAGAAGAATCCGTCGATGTCAATGTTTTGCCGTCGGGCGAAATCGCAAGAGCTGTAACATGGCCAGAATGGTCGTTCAACAGTATCACCGGCCTTGCGCCCACGACATCCCAAACACGAACCGTGGTGTCCCAAGCAGCGCTTAAGAGATATCCAGTAGCCGGATCCCATAACAATGAAACAACACGTCCCTTGTGACCGATCAGCCTTCGCGGTTCAATTTCGAAATGCTCAATGGCCCATATGCTGATAACACAAGATTCGTCCGCTGCCGCCAACGTGGTTCCGTCAGGATGAAACGACACAGAACTAATGGAATGCTCCGATGTGCCAATGACTCCCCGGCAAACTCCCTGATTGATATCCCACACCATCACAGTGCCGTTATCATGACCGGTTGCAATCGACCTGCCTTGCTGATCAATTGCAAGTGCCGTGATCCAGTCCGGCGCGACGGCGGTCCACACCAGTTCTCCGGTTGTGGCATTCCAGCACGAGAGATCTTCCCCCGAAGCGCCAATGGCAAACTTTCCATGGGAAGAAAGGGACCAATACGATGCAAACTCTTCCAGTTCGAGGCGCGATGTCAGCGACCAGTTTCCGCTAGCATCACGTTTCCAGTTATTGAGCAGGCCACCATCTTCAATCGCCATGAAGTGGCCAGCAGCAGGATGCACCAATGCGTGAACTTCACCACGGATTGGAAAAGGAACATCCGGATACAATCGTTTGGCAATGGGGGCCAAATCGCCAGATTCAAGACCAAAGGCGTGGGCGCGCATGACTCCCTCCTCGATCGACCGGACGACAGGGGAGATCGCCTCGGAAATAATAGGTATTCTTACCTGATGTAGACGCAGGATATCACCCCGAAGTTGCCTAATCTTACGGTATTTCACAGGGAGTTCACAGGTATGTCAGTTTCACAGGCAATCGAACCTTTCAAATCCGGGGAATTGGGGATTGTGGAATGGCTGGAACATGCGTGCCCCGCTGGAACTGGCCCTTGGTCACTGGGGGTTGGCGACGACGCTGCAATCCTGCAAACCAAGCCAGACCATGAATTGGTGTTTACCACAGACATGGTTCTGGAAGACGCCTGCTTTCGATTGATTGAAGCTGGACCACGGGTTGTTGGCCGAAAGGCTCTTGCAGTCAACCTGAGCGACCTAGCCGCCATGGGAGCTGAACCAGTTGGCTGCCTCGTCAGTCTGGCTTTGCCAAAGTCGGCAACTCAAACAATGGCAGTCGAAATCATGGCTGGAATTCTCGAATTGGCCCGGCAGTATCACTGCCCGGTTGTAGGTGGCGATACCAATACATGGCGTGGCCCACTTGCTGTTGGAATTACAGCCATTGGCCAAGCCAAGGCTGGCAACTCTAAGCGCCGCAGTGGCGCCCGAGCTGGCGACTGGATCATGGTGACTGGCCCACTGGGAGGCAGCATTCTAGGTCATCACCTTGATTTTGAACCCCGACTAGACGCTGCAAAAGTGTTAAGCGATTACCCAATCCATGCGCTTATCGATATAAGCGACGGCCTATCTCTAGATCTGTGGCGCGTTTGCCGCGCTTCACATTGCGGCGCAATACTCAATGCCAGCGCCATCCCTATTACTCCTGCAGCATACAGAGAAACCGAGCTACAACATGCAGGGGTAAGGGCAGGAACTCCTCTGCAACACGCGCTAAGTGATGGCGAGGATTTCGAGTTGTTGTTCGCAATCTCACCTGAAGATGGCGCGCAATTGCTCAACCATTGGCCCGAAACAATTGCCAAGCCAATTCATGTTGGCGAATGTGTTGCTGAGCAAGGGCTATTCTTGCGTGAGGGAACAACTACCGTTCCATTGCAGCCAAGCGGATGGGAACATGGATTCGAAACCAATACTTAATAAAGCTAAATGCCCGGAAAAGTCATCGATATAGTTGCGGCTCTCCCTCCATCGTGTCGGTAAACAGTTTCTTTTCAGTTCATCGCTGGAACAGAATGAATGCTCGGTTATTGAAGTGATATTTTCCGTTTCCCTTGTTGCAATGTCTGGGGTAGTAATGGATCATGGCAATCCATACGAGGTTACCCATGAACATAGTTTTTGCCTGTTTTTGCGCATTTTTACCAACCCTCCATGCCGAAAATTGGCCTTCGTGGCGTGGCCCTCGTGGTGATGGAAGTTCGATAGAAAAGGGGATTCCGGTAACTTGGTCTGCCACCCAAAACATCGCTTGGAAAGCGCCACTGGCTGTAAAAGGTCATTCATCACCTATCGTTTGGGGGAATAACGTTTTCCTGACGGGGTGCGACGAACAAACGCACGAACGGGCAGTTATGGCCTTTGACCTCACCACGGGAAAACAACTGTGGAAGCAGGTTTGTCTGGTTGCTGATCTCGAAAAAAAACACCCCGAAAATAGTTTTTCAAGTGCTACTCCTGCAACTGATGGCGAGAAAGTCTATGTCAGCTTTCTGGCTTACCCTCAGGTGCACCTTTTCTGTTATTCAGTTTCTGGAGAACTGCTTTGGCGGGCTAATCCAGGCCCGCTTCTTTCCCGCCACGGTTTTTGTTCATCACCCGTGCTTTTTGGGAATACTGTCATCCTGAATTGCGATCAAGATGGTGATGGCTACATTGTTGCATTGGATAAAACCACGGGAAAACAGCAGTGGCGCATTGCAAGACCCAATAAAACCAGATCGTACTGCACACCCTTTTTCTTTGAAGATCCTGATCGCCCCGGCAAAACCCAGATGGTGCTATCTGGCAGCAAGTGTGTGGCCTCCTACGATGCCGCTACGGGCGAGCAACTCTGGCTCTATCCCGGCCCCACCGAGCAATATGTTGCCAGCCCTGTACGAGGCAAAGACGGGGTTCTGTTCCTCTCAACTGGATTCCCAGAATTCCATCTGATGGGATTCCGCTCAAACGGTCGTGGAACTATTGGCAAGGAGCATGTCGCCTGGCATATCCACCACCGAGATAATGGCCCCAAGGGAGCTGCCTATGTCCCTTCACCGATTGCATATAAAGACTGGTTTTACGTTGTTTCAGATGTGGGTTACATTGGCTGCATTGAAGGAGCAACCGGCAAGCGTTTATGGTTGGAGAAGCTCGGGAAACATCACCACGCGTCTCCAGTACTAGTGAACGATCGTATTTATGTTCCCGATGACTCAGGAACCACTTGGGTTTTGAAAGCGGGTCCGGTTTTTGAAGTTTTGGCGAAGAATGAACTGAAGGAAGAGATTTATGCCTCGCCAGCCATAAGTCAGGGTCGTTTGCTGCAACGGTCCCGCGATCAACTCTGGTGTATTTTCGATCCTGCGGGCCAATAATTGCGTCAAGCAGATTCACGGGTAATTCGTCCGCTCGCGAAGCCGTTTCACCTCGTCAAGTTCGCGTTATCAAGCTATGGTGATAGTCGAAATCCGCCAAAGCGGGTGGATCGATGCACCGTGGAGTGACTTGGGAAATGGCCGTACTTCTGCAAATTGCCAATGCCAGCAAACGTTATGGCGAACAAGTCCTGCTCGACGGCGCCAATGCGATCATCAGCGACAACGTCAAAGTGGGTTTCATCGGCCGCAATGGTGCCGGGAAAAGTACCCTCTTGCGCATTCTGCTTGGAGAGGAAGAACTGGACAGCGGCGAGGTGATCCGGAGTTCAAGCTTGCGCTTGGGATACCTGCGGCAGCACGATCCGTTTCTTCCGGGAGAAACCTCGCTCGAATACCTCATGCGCGACAGTGGCCAACCCGATTGGAAGTGCGGTGAGGTCGCAGGTCAGTTCGAACTGAAGGGCATGTATTTAGACGGCCCCATTTCAAAGCTCTCGGGCGGTTGGCAGACGCGTGTGAAGCTGGCCGCACTACTCCTGCACGATCCAAACCTGCTGCTGCTCGATGAACCGACCAACTTTCTGGATCTGCGCACCCAGATTCTGCTCGAGCATTTCCTGCAGGAATATCGCGCCGCTTGCCTGATTGTTTCCCACGATCGCGCCTTCCTCGGCGCAACATGCAGTCACACCCTCGATCTGGCAAGAGGCAAGCTCTCGTCATTTCCCGGCAAGGTCGACGCCTACCTTCAATATCTGGAAGAAAAGTCCGAGCACGATGAGCGTTCCAATGCCGCCATCATGGCCAAACGTCGCCACCTCGAGGACTTTATTGCTCGCAACAAGGCACGCGCCAGTACCGCCAAACTGGCGCAATCCAAAAGCAAGCAACTTGAAAAACTGGAACTGAATGACATAGCGAGTGATCTGCCTACTGCCAGAATTCGCGCTCCACGTGTGGAACCGCGCAAAGGCCCTGCCCTGCGTTGCAAGGATTTGGCTATTGGTTATCCAGAACGCGAAATCGCTTCGGGAATTGGCATGGAACTCGACCATGGCTCCCGCGCGGCCATTGTTGGTGATAACGGGCAAGGAAAAACAACGTTTTTGCGAACACTGGTGGATTCGCTCAAACCGGTGGCAGGTGAAGTGCGTTGGGGATTTGGTTGCAAAATCGGCGTCTATGCGCAGCATGTGTACACCAGTCTGCCAGATGGACAGACCGTATTGGGCTATCTTCAACTTCAGGCATCGCGAGGCAAAAAAGATCAGGAAATTCTAGATATTGCCGGTTCGTTCCTGTTCCGTGGCCCCAATGTTCGCAAACCCGTTTCGGTTCTCTCCGGTGGAGAGCGCGCACGCTTATGTATGGCAGGATTGTTGCTGAGCGAGTGCAATATCCTCATTCTGGACGAACCGGGAAACCACTTGGATGTCGATACAGTCGAGGCTCTTGCGGAGGCATTGCTCGAGTACGAAGGAACGTTGATATTCACCAGCCACGATAGGCATTTCACCAAGCGTGTGGCGACATGCATCGTTGAAGTTCGCGATGGCAGAGTGGTGAACCACAGCGGTAGCTACGACTCCTACCTGGACAAGGTCAATTCTGAAATCGAAGCTGGCGAGCGTGAGCGGGCCACAGACAAGGCCAAGGCTCCACCTAGGGCAACTGCGGCTGCTGCAAGCCCTGTAATTGCAGAGCGCGTCGAAACAGATCCGCGGAAAATCATGAAAACACTGGAACGCACGATCGCGCAGTTGGATGGACGCAAAAAAGAAATCAACATCCTTCTCGACAAAACCAAAGACGCGGACATCCACATCAATCTGCAAATGGAACTCGAGGATTTGGCCGTCAAGCTCAACGAGGCGGAGGAACGCTGGGGCGAACTCTACGCCGAAGTGGAAGGATATGCCTGACCATAACTCATTGGCTCACATTCTTTTCCAAAGTTTGCGGTCAAGTGTTCGGTAGCTGATGGCCTCGGCAAGGTGCGCCGCCAGAACCGTTCCTACCCCATCGAGATCGGCAATGGTTCGGGCTACGCGCAAGATGCGGTCGTGAGCGCGCGCGGAAAGGCCCAGCTCCGTCATGGCCATTTCCATCAATTTGCGCCCTTCGGGGTTAAGTGCCGAATGTTTCCGCAGTAATCGGCCGTTCATGCGTCCGTTCACTCCAATGGTTTCACCGCGAAAACGTTCCGTTTGCACCGTTCTGGCTCCCAGCACCTGCTCACGCATGACAGCACTGGAAGACCCTTCCGCCTTTCCGGAAAGTTCTTGAAAAGGCACGGCAACCACTTCCAGATGGAGGTCAATCCGGTCTAGCAATGGACCAGATATTTTCCCCATATATTTTTCAATCTGCAAAGGGGAACATTTGCAAGCGTGCCTCATATCACCCAGATAACCGCACGGGCACGGATTCATCGATGCAACCAAAACAAACTGGGCAGGAAACGTTGTCGACCTCAGCGCCCGCGCGATAGTAACCCTCCCTTCCTCAAGCGGTTGCCGCAATACTTCAAGGCTTCGGCGATTAAACTCGGGCAGCTCATCTAAAAACAAAATTCCATTATGGGCCAAACTGATTTCACCGGGTGCGGGAGGACTGCCTCCACCCACCATCCCGGCATCGGAAATCGTATGGTGAGGTGAACGGAATGGGCGAACCGTCAACAACGATTGATCCGGAGGTAATCGCCCCGTGGCACTGTAGATTCTGGTCGTTTCTAGGCTTTCAACTGTCGTCAAATTAGGGAGAATTGTAGCCAAACGTTGCGCCAGCATCGTTTTTCCCGTGCCGGGAGATCCGATCATCAGGAGGTTATGGCCGCCGGCAGCGGCAACCACCAAAGCCCGCTTGGCATATTCCTGCCCCCTGACATCGGCAAAATCGATGGCGTAACTATTCATCTGGGCAGGAGGGACGATGGCCGTGCGTGCTACGGCTTCTAGGCGCAGCATTCCAGTCAGATGGCCAACAGCTTCACCAAGCCCTGAAACTCCCAACACCTCAATTCCTTCCACCACTGCAGCCTCACGCGCATTGTCGCGAGGAACCAGCAGACCCTTTACTCCTTGGGCTGCAGCAGCCATGGCAATTGATAGGGCCCCCTTGATGGGCCTGACACTACCATCAAGCGCCAGTTCGCCGGCAAACGCGAATCCCTCCACAGCGGAAACGGGTAATTGCCCAGTCGCCACAAGCAATCCCAAGGCAATGGGAAGGTCAAAGGCCCCTGCTTCTTTTTTTTGATCGGCCGGCGCGAGATTGATGATGGTGCGGCCACGGGGTCGGTTAAAACCAAGGTTAGCCATCGCACGTTCAATGCGGTGAATGCTTTCTTTTACCGCTTGTTCGGGCAACCCAACGAGAACTGTTTTGGGAATGCCACCCGTCGCATCCACTTCGACATCCACGCCAAAAGCGTCAATGCCTTGCAAACCAAACGTACGCAAACGGGCAAGCATTCGACTATCCTCTTCACCTGAATCAGGCTGGTATAGGATAATCGATGATTAGTTCATAGGAAAGGATTGAAATCAAGCGGACAGATCATGTCCCCTGTTCAGCGGAAGGAGGCGGTTGGGCCGTCCCAAAAGCCTTGTCAACCGCTTCCAGTAGCCGCTCCATGGGAAACGGCTTGCGAAGATAATCAACCACACCCAGCAGCTCCGCATAAGCCTTATGGCGGCTACCTTCATTAGCCGTGATCATGATAAATGGTGGAGCGTCTGGCCGGTCCTTGTAATGTTCCAAAACTGGATAGCCACCCATGCGCGGCATCATCATGTCGAGGATGACCAGATCAGGCCGCACCCTATCGACCATTTCACGCGCCTGGCGACCGTCACGTGCCTGAAGCACTTTGTGGCCTTGGCGTTCAAGGATCAGGCGCAGGCCATCGCTGAGTTCGGCGTCGTCATCAACGACCAGAATGGTGCGTTGCAGGGTCATGGGTGAGTTCCGTCCATGGATGGCAATGAATCAGGCCCCAAAGGCTCGATATCATGCACGGGGTAGGTTTCGCTACCATATCATCACTGATTGCCGGGAGCAAGCAAGCACTAAGCGTACACGACCGGCTGAGATTGGATTCTTTCATGATCGGATTACAAATTCTTGCAAGCGGAAGCGCGGCCAACTGTTCGGTTGTGGGTGACGTTAACTCTTCACTGCTGATAGACATCGGACTGGGGGTACGCGAAATGCAAAACCGGCTGGCTGCTACCGGATTCGAGTCCAGTTCCATCAAGGCCGCAGTGCTTACCCACACCCATACCGATCACTGGAAGCCAGCCAGCTTAAACTGGCTGGCCAAGAATGGTGCCCGATTGTGGTGCCATGCCGCCCATGTGGACCAGATTTCTCCCACCACAAAAGGCTTGGAGTCTTTATTGAATCAGGGGTTGGTGAGTTTTTTCCAAGATGGCACTCCCTTTCGCCCTATCCCGTCATGGACTTTTACCCCCATCAGGGTAAGCCACGATGCAGAACCAACATTTGGCTTTCGTTTCGAGCGCGAAGCCAGTTCGGGCAGGAAAAAGGGAGCCATGGCGTACTTGGCTGACCTTGGAACCGCAACAGATTCACTTCCCTGGGAAATGCTTCACGATCTGGATGGCCTAGCCCTCGAGTCCAACCACGACCCAGACATGTTGGAATCGAGCAATAGACCACACCACCTCATTCGACGCATCCGTGGTAACAACGGGCACCTGTCCAACCAGCAATGTGGGGAAGCAGCAGCCCGGCTGGTAAGGCAATCATCTGGACGATTAAAGTCAATGGTGCTGCTGCATCTAAGCCGTGAATGCAACACAGCCCAGCTGGCCAAGGATGCATCGATTAAAGCCCTTAAAGGGCTGGTCGACCCAAAACATCTCCATGTGGCGGATCAACACGCTCCCACCAAGCCAGTTATATTTACCCATAGTTGTTGAACTTTCAGAGGATAGCCCCATGCCCACGCCCGAGCAGATTCTTGCCAAGCTTTACGAACTTCGCAAGGAATACGATGACGACCGCGAAGACCCGCACTATCTGGCGCTCCACCACTCATTTTTGTTCATCAGCTACCAGATGGAAGCTTTCCGCAAATACGTGAAGGAGGCAGCGGAAAAAGGCGGATCAACCTAAGCCGACTGATCGACTCAATCGCCTTCAATCAGGTCAAGCTCCGGCATTATTTCATGAGTTCGTGTGGTGAGATACCGCCGGACTCCACGGAATGTGGCGAGCCGACAAACCCTATCTGCAGCTTCGCGCGCATCTACTAATGTGACACGCCGCAGTAACTCCTTGATAGAAGGTAATAAAGCTGAAGCCATGCTGAATCGCCTGAGCCCCAGCCCAAGTAGAGGCAAAAGGCATCTTGGTTCACCTGCCATCTCTCCACACAAGGTTACCGGAACACCGGCACGAACTGCAGCCCTAAGTATCTTGCGAATAAGTCGGAACAAAACCGGATTATAAGGCTGGCATAAATGAGCAACATTCGGATTGTCTCTGTCGGCCGCCATCAAGTACTGGGTCAAGTCGTTGCTGCCTATGCTCAAAAAATCGACGTGCCGAACTATTTGCCTAATGGCGAATGCTGCCGCGGGAACCTCAACCAAAACACCAATTCGCACTTCATCGGCATGTGGCACGCCATCTTGTGTCAGTTCTGTTAGACAATTGGAAAGCATCCGCTTCAGTGTCACTATTTCCTCAACACAACTGACCATCGGAAAGAGGATGTTGACAGGCCCACCGGCAGCGGCCCGCAGGATGGCCCGAAGTTGGCGGATGAAAAGACCCGGATGCTTGCGTACCAAACGGATCGATCGAAAACCCATAAACGGATTGGCTTCGTGCTGTCCGGCCAGCCAAGGAACCATTTTGTCCGCACCAAGGTCTATGGTTCGAATAATGACATTGGCGGATCCAAATGGCTCCATTGTGGCACGATAGGCAGCCGCCTGCTCATCTTCCTCCGGTACTGACGGATGAGTCAGGAACAGGTACTCCGTTCGGTACAAGCCAATGCCGCTGGCACCGGTGGCATGAGCCACTCTGGCATCGAGCGGATAATTGACATTCGCCAATAACGCTATTTTCTCGCCGCATGAGGTTATGGCTGGTTGGTCCCGGTTCTCCACCAACCGCCCGACGACAGACGCATATTCTCGCGCCAATTTGCGATATGCAGCCAACGTTTCAGGCTCGGGCAGCAGGTGAACCACACCTTCCCGCCCGTCAACCGCCATGAGATTACCGGAGACGACTGAACGCATGACCCCGCGGGCACCACTCACCGCCGGTATACCAAGAGATCGAGCCAATATGGCTCCATGGCCGGTCACCCCTCCCGTTTCTGTCACGATTGCGGCAAAACGACCGCGTTCGAGTAGAAAGCCCGCCATGGATGGCAGGATTTCCTCGGCGACTAAGACAAGGGGCTCCCCCCCAATAGGGAGGGCTGGCGGAGGGTCATCCAGATGGCCGATAATTCTCTGAAAAACATCCCTAATGTCAGATATGCGCTCCGCCATCCGGGGATCACGCACACGCTGAAATATTTCGATAAATTCTTCCCGGGTACGCTCCACTGCCTCCATCGCGCCGAAAGACCCGTCAATAACCAAAGACTTGACCTTGCTGATGAGCAGAGGATCTTCCAGAAGCAACCGATGGGCACGAAAAATAGCTGCGCGTGACGCACCTAATTCCTGCCGGATTTTGCGTTCCAGGGTTTCCAGATCTGTCAGGCTCTTGCTGTGCGCCTGATCCAAACGGGTAAGTTCAGCCTCGACACCTGCCGAAGCCTTGCTTGCCGATCCTGAACGACGGGACCCGGCATCAATGATATATGCTTGTCCAACGGCCACGCCGGGAGCAAGCGCGACGCCTTTAATCATGCCATCCGACATACAACAAGAGCGCCTGCAACCGCCCCGGAGATCATCAATCCGGTAAAACACGGCACTGGACACACCACTGGGCTAGTGGCCTAAACATTTTATCACCCCGCTGAAATGCGTGCCATAACCAAGTCTGCCGACTTTCTTGAAAATGGTATGGACATGCAAGCCATCCCAAGGCAATGAGCCAACCCATGAATCAACTGCCGTGCCCGGGGGGGCCAACGCGGCTGTTGAAGGATCGAATATGACGGGGGGATCATCCATGCGACGACTTGTCGTATTAACCATTGCGAGCGGCTTGATTGCCGGATCATTACTGCAGGCTGAAGACACTGCCCCTGCCAAAAAAGGCACATGGTTTCCAACATTTAAATCGGCTGCCAAAGCAGACGATAGCCAAAAAAATAAAGCCAAAGACGCCAAGGACAAGGAAGCCTTGGATGAAATTGAAGTTGCCAATGCGGAACGCACCGCGCGCCGAAAAAAAATCGCCGGACAGATCGACCGGGAAGAACAGGACTATTTTCGTCGTTTGGAAGTGTGCGATCGGCTGATGGACCAAGCCATCCGTGATGGGGATCAGGATCTGGTGCGCAAGCTGGAACAACTGCAGGAGCGCATCCAACAGGTGTACGACAGCAACACCGCCTCTTTGGGAATCGCTGATCCCGCCGCTCTTGATCTGGCCATCCTCAAAGACAAGACATCCATCAACAAAACAACCACCGCCCAATTGCTGAAAGATGACAACCGCAAAAAGGCAACTCAGGCTGCAAGCCGCAAGGAGAAACCATGAATACCAAAGTCTTGTTTGTAATGGGGTGCTTGGCTTCGATGGGCACGGGTTGTATGACCGCTCCCAATCTGTCCGGGCTCATCACCACCTCAAAATCAGCCAAGGTCGACACCGCGGAAAAACAAACCGTAGCAGCCCCAGCAGAGCCTGTTAGAAAACAATTCAAGGCGGTACGGGCAGCGGATGTAACACCCGGACAAACCCGGGAAACCATTCAGGCGCTTCAGGAAGAGCTCGACGCGGCAGCGCAGTAACAATTCGCCTTATTCAGTTTTTGCGCCACTCATCTGGGCAATGGCCTGAAAGGCCAAAATCAGATCGAGTGCGGGAACCTCACAGCCATCGCGTAACACCAAATGGAATGCACTGTCTAGGATCTCCACCGAGCAAGGAGATCCGGTCACTTCAATTCCAGACTTGTTGGTCTCGAGAAGTACTATCAAATCGGGATCATCTATCGAAACAACAACCAGACTCGAACTCCAGGATTTACGCCTCGGAATTCCGGATGCCAGCCAAACGGCCCATGGCACGCGAACTGCGCGTCTGCCTTGATAAAACAAAACTCCGACACCATCCAGTTCCACCTTAATGCCGCGCAACATTCGAACAGCGACAATACCAGCACCAATACCAGACAACACCAAACAAACAACTATGGCGATGTCGATTTGAACACCGCCCCCCATCTCTTCAATAACAGCTACAATGCCAATACACGCGATGAGCGCCAAAGCGAAAAAAAACAACATCCACAAAACAAATGCCGCAAGAACGCCAAACACACGGCGGTGTGAATTCAAAAAGATTGGATTGGCACTGAGGGCCTGAATGGGGTATGGGAGCAACGATTCGAAACGGAGCAGCGTAACAGGTGATCCAAAAAGCAGTCTGTCCAAATAACGAAGGAACCATCGCGCCAGCGAGACGACCGACAGGATCAGTTGAAGTTCCATATCGGTCGATCACTCAATCACAAGGATCTAGGGGTAAGGCCAAGGAGGCCGTCCCACTTATTCCTCGTCATTCATTTCAGCAAATTCAACAAGACGCTGGCTGCGTACAGGTTGACGCAGTTTCAACAAACCACGGGCTTCAATCTGCCTGATACGCTCACGGGTGATGCCGTAGGTCCGAGCCACTTCTTCCAGCGTTCGGGGTTGCCCGTCCCTCAGGCCAAAGCGCAACTCAATCACTTCGCGCTCACGCGGAGTAAGTGAACGCAAAACCTCGGCAATACGGTCCCGCAACAGGTGCTGGTCAACTGCCATGCCTGGGTTTGTGGCCGATGGATCGTCCAAGAAATCTTCGAGTGCCCGTTCGCCATCACCACCCATGGGTTCATGCAGGCTCACAGGATGCCGGGCAACAACACGCAGCGAATGGGTTTCCTCAGCACTGACACCCAAAACAGCGGCAATTTCCTCGACTGTCGGTTCACGGCCCTCTTTGGCTGACAGTTCACCGCGAATTCGCTCCACCGCGGCGAGAGTTCCCACCTGATGGCAAGGAACGCGGATGGTACGGGCATGATCTGCCAATGCCCGGGTAATTCCCTGACGAATCCACCAGGTTGCATAGGTACCAAACTTGTAACCCAAGCGGTGTTCGTACTTATCCACTGCGCGCATCAGACCGCGGTTTCCTTCCTGAATCAGGTCGGAAAAAGGCAGGCCGCGGCTTCGGTAGCGTTTGGCAATGGACACCACCAAGCGCAAATTGCCTTCCGCAAGGTCCTTTCGGGCCCGCTGATAATCGCGACGACGCTTCAAAGTTACTGCAGCGAGTGAAGCGGCACGTTCTGCGGGAACTCTCATATCCAGAAGCAGATCGCGCAGTTCCTTCACTGCCTTGGTTCGTCGATCACGATCAACCACTGAGCGCCCTGTCATATCACTGGCTACTTCAAGGTCACGGATCTGTGCCGAGCGAATGATGAATTCATCTGTCCAACGATCGAGCATGTCGATGCGAGGAGAAAGCTCTTCCACCAAAATCACAGCTTTGATCAGCTTGCGCCGTATCACGCAGTTGATACGACGGCGCTGTCCTGCCGTAGTGGCGCGCAGCAGTGTTTGAAAATCGAGGTCGATTGCAGCAAGCAGACTGCGCAGAGTGCGCAAGTTTGCTGGCATGCGAGCCACAATCTTTTCGCGGCTCAGATTCATGGTTGTGACAACGTCAATGCTGGGATCCAGAGGCGTCTGGCCCGCAACCACCTTTTCAAAATGCTCGACAACACGAAGGATCGTGCGTGGGCACATCAAAATAGCCCGGCGGTAACGGCCTCGCTTCACCTCCAACCGGCTCGCCATGGCCAGTTCCTGATCGCGTGTCAGCAGAGGAATAGCACCCATCTGGCGCAGGTAGAGTCCCAGTGCATCGTCCGCACCGGTCGCTTCACCTTCTTGGTTTTCCAAAGGAACGGCGGCAGCTTCGCCGGCGTCCACTCCACCTGCAAGATCATCTGGAAGATCAACGTCACGTGGAGCAAGATCATCCCACGACGCGCTTTCACTGCTCTTCACACCAAAGGAAGAGGGATCTCCGCTACCGATATCCCAACCGTCACGTTGCATGCCTGCGTCCGTCAACATATGGTCCATTCTTGTTCCAACGCCTCCCCACCTCAACCGCTCGTGCGACTGGAGACCAACCGGTTCGAACAACGATTCACGGGTAAAATCCCGGGCAAATACGCTTCAAGCAGCTCGAGGGGGGCACCCTGCTGACTTGAAGGAAAGCCATATTCAAGAATCTGCGTCATTCCCTCAATACTGAGAGGGACACGAAGATGATTATTCGTCTAAATGCTCAGCAACTCTTGAACAAAAGCTGCAAAAGCCGAAGAAACGGCACAATCTTCAGATACGGTTCTTGAACAAACAATTGTATGCTAAGATCTGAAAGAATCCACAGAATTCCTGAAACGGGGTTGCTTTTTCAATCATGACCCTTATCTATTCGATCCTTCTTATTTCTCTTCAGCCAACCACTGATGAACAGCCTATCCCTTGGACTTTCAAACCTCGCATTCAAATCGCGATGGCCGTAAGTTCCCAAAGCATCGATAGTTTGGCACCTACAAAACCAAGCCTAACCGAAATTAGTACATCTGCGTTTTTCCGTCGCCTCAGTTTCGACATGCGTGGCATGCCACCATCGCCTGAAGAAATTCAGGAATTTCTGGGTACTCCAGAAAAAGATCGGGTTGTCCGTTGGGTCAACCGGTTTCTCGACTCGCCCGCATTTGGTGAAAAACAAGCACAGTCATGGCTCGATGCCGTGCGGTTTGCCGAAACCAATGGCTTTGAAGCCGACGGCGATCGCCCACACGCTTGGCGATACCGCGATTGGGTGATCGAAGCCATGAATCTGGACATGCCTTACGACAGATTCATTATGGCGCAAATTGCTGGAGACCTGATGGGCCCGGCAGATTTCCCGGGCCTTTCACCCGAAGAGGCCAGAAAACAAGGCCTTATCGCGACGGGCTTTCATCGGTGCGGCCCCGCCCACATGGTTTCTGGAAATGTTGACAAAGCACAACTACGCAACGAATTCCTAACGGAAGCCACCACCACACTAGGAAGTGCCATTTTGGGACTGACTATCCAGTGCGCCCGATGCCATGACCACAAATTTGATCCCATCACACAAGACGATTATTACCGCCTCCAGGCATTTTTGGCACGGATCGAACCCACTGATACAGCTTTGGCAACCGCCGCCGATACCGCCGCCCTCGCCGCTATCCGCGTATCAATTGAAATGCGCATGGCTCCGATTCGAAAAACGATTGGCCAGATCGACGAACCGGCCCGCAAAGCTGCCTTGCGAGCAAAAATAGCGCGCTTGCCCACAGACGTTCGCAAAGTCATGGATATCCCTACCGCCAAGCGCACAGCAGACGAAACCGCGCTGCTTCAACGCTTTCAACCCGCGATCAAGGTTGAGTGGGATGATGTGATCGCCCAGTTGAGCCCAAGCCAATTGAAAACCCGGAGCGAATTAAAATCTCGGCTTGTTGAATTACTGCGTTCCATGCCACCCCCTTCTGCTCACGCATGGGGAGTCAAGGAAGGCCCCGCCGTAGTCCACCACCTGCTCAAAAGGGGACAGGTGAATGCCCAAGGCCCCGTCGCGGCACCCGGTTTTCCAGAAGCACTCAAGGGAAGCGTTCCTCCCGTGCAAGGAAACGACCGCATGGCATTGGCCCGCTGGCTAACCTCCCCCGCCAACCCACTCACAGCACGCGTCGCGGTCAATCGCATCTGGCGCCAATATTTCGGCTCAGGTTTGGTTCAGCCTGCGGAAGACGACTTTGGCTCCCGGGCCAACCCTGCGCAACAGAAACTTCTCGACTTTCTCGCCCAAGAACTAGTACGCAACAACTGGTCCACCAAAGCCATCCATCGATTGATCGCCACATCGGCTGCCTACCGTGGTACCGAATTCCCGGGAAACGCGCCACGCCGCCGCCGCCTGACAAGCGAAGAAATCCGCGATTCCGTGCAATTTATATCCGGAACCCTGAATACGCGCATGGGCGGTCCAGGGGTACGCATCACCTTGGAACCAGAGGTATTAGACCTTATTTTTACCGAAGCCGAACCAGATGGATTATGGCTGACACCCGCCAAAAAATCCGAAGAGGCAAGGCGATCGGTTTATCTGTTAGCCAAACGCAATGTCAAAGTTCCGCTACTGGAAGCGTTCGATCAACCCGATCTGCTCAACCCCTGCAGCAAACGACCTGACAGCACCCACGCTCCTCAAGCCCTGATCATGTGGAACAGCCCATGGATGCGCGATCAGGCGCGCCTGACAGGAAAAAGAGCCAGCCTTGCAGGCCCAACATCCGATCAACAGGTCGAGGCGCTATTCCTTTACATTTACAATCGGCCGTCCACCCCGGCTGAAAGAAGTCTGGCCCTCAATGCCGCCAAATCCAGCAACGGGTTGACCGACCTTGCGCTAGCCATGTACAACTCCAATGGATTCTTGTACGCCGATTGAAATGTCACTCATGACAACAGTTTCGCAGCAATACGCACCATGAACTGGAGCGGATCATTATGACAGAATCGGCCAATATTCCCACTCAAACCGTGGGAAAGCCGAGCATCCGAGCCGACATCATTACCACACTAGCAATCCTCTTGGTAGCACTGCTGTCCTCTTCTTTTATCGCACGCAATTCAGACCTCTGGTTACACCTTGCCACGGGCAGGATGTTGGCAAATGGCACCTACCAGTTCGGAACCGACCCGTTCACGCATACGATGGAACACCATTACTGGGCCAACCATTCATGGTTGTTCGATTGGGGTTTATACTTGGCCCACGAATATGTAGGCCCCACCTCCTTGGTTGGGTGGAAATCATTTCTCGTTGTGGCAACCACGGCATTGATGCTGTTGGGCGCTTCCCGGCTAGGCAGTTCCCCATGGATTACCGCTGCGTGCGTACTACTTGCCATTTCCGCCATGGGCCCACGCCTGCTAGTCCAACCAACCGTATGCTCCTTTTTTCTTTTATCAGGATGTTTTTACTGTCTTGCTACCAACAGATTCCTTTTCCTCATACCTGTACTTGGCGCCCTATGGGTGAATCTCGACGCATTCTTCATATTTGGCCCAATACTGGTCGCCCTATTTTGGCTTGGGCGTCGATTCGGTTCAATTGACACACCACAAAAACCGTGGCCATGGTGGCTTGTGCCAGCCACCTTTGCCGCATGCCTGCTGAGTCCGCACCACATATTCGCCATCCAATGGCCCATGGAACTTTCACCCACTGTCCTCGCAAGTGGATTCGTTTCCGACCCAAGGTTTGCGGGCATTTTCGCGTCTCCATGGCGATGGAACAACTTTGTAACCTCTGGCAATTACAACCCATCGGCATGGGCCTATCTGATGCTGCTCACGCTTGGAACCATCTCGTTTGCAATCAACCGCAAGGCCCTAATAAGCTGGCGGGGTACGGTATGGTTATTGTTCGCCTGCTTGGGCGCCTGGCAATCACGCCTCATCCCATTTTTTGCAATCGTGGCCGCTCCCATTACTGCTATCAATTTTTCTGAAATCCCTTTAGCAATATCGATAGCACGGAGGGGACGCGCTCTTACACTTGCCGCATCGCTCATGATGGTTGCTGTCGCCAGCTTCGGATGGACTTTAGGGTTGTCCAACCGCGACCGTGGTGTGGCTTGGGATGTCCACACGGACCAAGGACTCAAGCATGCCGCCATCAGACTTAAGGCCTGGCGCGAATTGGAACCTGTTCGCTCCACCCGCACCTTTGTCACGCACCCCGATCTTGGGCACTACATGGCATGGTTCACCCCGGGAGAGCGCTATTTTCTCGATTCACGCCTGCAACTCTTCACTCATGTCGCCAACGATTATGCTGCCATCACAAGCTGCACTGGCATGATACCGGACGAGACAATCAACGATAAAAACAGCCTGCTGACTCACTCAATTGGCTCAGTTGCTTTGTATGATCCGGATCCAACACGCATGACGCGAGCGATCGCCGCAACTAATACCGGCATTCATTGGAATATCACGCGCATCGAAGGCGGAACTATTTTCCTTGCCCCATCAGAATCACCTTTTTCACTCGAACGTCCCGCATTTGCAGATAACACAAACCTGCCTGTTGCCGAATCTGGCCCAGGCAAGGTTGTTGAACAAGGCGGTTGGGGTCAGTGGATCAACACGCACGCCAGAAATGGTTCATGGCCTGCCGAAACCGCAACCATCTGCATGCGCCTCGCTGAAACAAAAAACACCGATTCGCCATCATTGCCACTGATGGCCGTTCGGGCTGCGCGATGCGGCACTGAAATCGATCCGACAGATTCAGCAGCATGGTTGTCACTTGGACGGGCCTACATCACCCTGGGTGTCAGAACCTGGGAGAAGGAGGCAGGAGCAGACCTTGCGCCTCTCGAATATGTGCGTTTCATTCAGGCAACGGGTGCCTTGTCCCAAGCATCGCTCCTTAATCCAGATTCCGCCACCACACACGACACCCTCGCTCGACTTTTTGCCCAACGCAATATCCTCGATTTAGCCAATCGGCATGCGCGGCAAACAGCTTACTTGGTAAGGCGACATGGTCGATTTTCTGGCGAAACTGCCGAAGCTTACGATAACCGTAAAGATCAATCGCAATCTCTTGCCGATTCCCTTGAAGGGAGAATGCAGGATGCAGAAAACAGATACATCATCCGCACCGTTGGCCAAACGGGAGATCCACTTTCACGGGCACGCACAGCAGCAGAATTAGGATTGGTCCAAAAGGCCATCGATGTTTTGCTCGCAGCCCACCCAGATCTTTATGGTGCTGTTGGTGTGGGAATGCTGGCGGAATGGCTTCTACAAACAGGCCAGTTTGCTGAATGCCGCGTCCTCCTCGACCGCAATGAGCTTCGGCACCATCCGGAAATTCTTGGCATTTACAACCTCCCTAGGCGTTCGGGAAGCAAAGCCAACCAAGGCGTTTACCGATTGCCCGCCTACGTCTGGCTCGATTTCTGCCAGTGTGCCGCTGCAGGCTGTTATCGCAACGCCTTGCCGAGCCTGGACCTAATTGGCCAGCAGTTGTTTGAAGAAGAACAGCGCCTGATGGGGCCTTTAACCAAAGGTGCCACTTCATTTGCTGCGGGAGAAGTCGGGTTGGCCGCATCCACACACCCAACCCTTGCCCGGCTTGCTGGAATCCCAAGTTTGCTGGCAATAAACGAATTCCTAGCCCGTGTCATGGAGCTTTCGGCAACGCGCGCAGACTTGATAACACTTGCTGGTGTTCTGGAACTTGAACGAGGCAACCCTAACAGCGCTAAGGAACGGTTCCGCACCGCTCTGGGCATTTATTCAATTGCGCGTTCCCATGAATTGCCACGCCCGGGCGAACCACTCGCGGCGCGCTATGATAAAACTCTGGGTGGCGGGCCCTGAAGCAGCCAAATTTCCGGGAGGCTACGCATGCCAACTATTCCGCCACGGCACACACTGATTCATTTGGCGTTCATGGGCGCCTTGTTTACGGGCTGCGGTCGTGGACCAGCACCACAACCAACCACTCCATCAACTTCAGAAACAACACAACTACCAGATGATATCGCCCAGCAAGTTAATTCCTTCTGTGGCGGGGCCTGCCATGCCTACCCGCCTGCCGATACATTTCCTCGTCGCCACTGGCGCGCGGAAGTGGAACGCGGATTCAAATTCTTTGATCAATCCGGATTAGCGCTGACACCTCCCAAATTGGCCCACGTGGTCAAGTACTACGAAGAACACGCGCCAGAAGAGTACCCGCCAGCGAGCATTATTGAATCGTTGCAACCACCCGGTGCGGTTTTCGACCCTATCAGTCATGCCCCCCCCGCTGGTGGCGCGCGCCCAATGATTTCTCATATCAACCCGGTAAAGATTCCACGCCCAGGAATCACCGATCCCAAATCCGTTTCCACAGAACCGGTTACCATTATCGCCTGCGATATGTTTGGTGGCCGAGTAATGGCTTTACGCCCGAACGACCCTGCTCCCGCATGGAAAGAATTGGCGAAAGTCCCACACCCGGCGCACGCCGAAGTGCTCGACCTCGATGGCGATGGTATTTCCGATATTATTGTGGCGGATCTAGGCAGCTACGGGCCAACCGACCGCAAATGCGGCAGTGTCGTGTGGCTTCGTGGACAAACCGATGGTTCTTACCGACCTCAGACACTCCTCAAAGATGTCGGCCGCGTGGCCGATGTCCGCGCTGCTGACTTCCGTGGAACCGGTAAAAAAGACCTGATCGTTGGTAGTTTTGGCCTGCATGCCGTGGGCGAGGTCTTGCTATTGGAAAACCACACCACCAACTGGAGCAAACCTGAGTTTGTCAAAAAGGTGCTGGATGACAGGCACGGGGCCATTCATGTTCCAGTCGCCGACCTCAATAACGATGGAAAACCAGACTTTGTGGCTCTAATCGCCCAAGAACACGAAATCGTGGTCGCCTTCCTGAATGAAGGCGGTGGAAAATTCAGCAAGAAATCCCTCTACCGCGCCCCACATCCGGGCTGGGGCAGCAGTGGAATCCAACTCGTGGACATGAACGGCGATGGCAAACTCGACGTGCTCTACACCAATGGAGACATACTCGACGAGCCTTATCTTTGGAAGCCGTACCACGGTATCCAATGGCTTGAAAATATGGGCGAACTGAAATTCGAGCATCGACGCATTGCCAACATGTACGGCGTTCACAACGCGTTTGCAGCGCGCATCACAGGCGGGCCGCTGCCGGATATTGTCGCCGTAAGCTTCCTGCCCGCTGACAAATTCCCAGACCGTGAATCACGTAAAGCCGATGCTGTCGTGCTGTTTGAACAGATCGCTCCCGGAAAGTTTGAAAGGCACACAGTAGCCAGTGTTACCTGTGATGCGGTTGCATGCACCGCGGCGGACCTTTACGGCACAGGACGCCTTGATTTAATGGTTGGCAACTTCAGTTCCATGTTAACCGATCACCCTGTCACCATTTGGAAACAGCGCGCCAAAAAATAAGCCTGCAGCATCCTTATTGTAATCAGTCCTGCTTGGCTGACTGAGCGCGGTGAAAGCCAGCTCGGGCAGAATCGCCTTGCGCTTCATACAGATTGGCCAGGGCGGTATGAGCCAATCTGTGCATCGGATCAAGACGCACAGCAGTCAATAGCCACTGCTCGCCAACCTCAACTGAACCAGATTCCAATAGCAGTTTTCCCATCTCATAATTCAATGCCGGGTCCAAGGGAGATTCTGCCAGTTTGCGGCTTGTAAGTTCGCCAACACGCTCGGCACGCTCGCGCACTTCTTCGGTAATTTTGATCTGTGCCTTGGCTTCTTCCGTTTTCCCCTGCTGCTGCAATGCCTGAAAAAGGAGCTGTTGCGCCTGGTAGTCGTTGGGTAGCAATGCCGCTGCTCGTCGCAATAATGGTTCGGCAGCATCGGGACGGCGAGCAACAAGCTCCACCTGGCCTAATGCGCGCAATCCGGAACCATCATTGGGATTTTTAGCCAACGCTGCATCCAGCAGAGCCCGGGCGTCAGCCGTGCGACCGAGCATGTTGTAGCAACGGGCCAGCCTCGATGCCACAGCCCCGGAATCAGCCCGACCGTTGGCCAAATACTCAAGACTTGCGGCTGCCTCGTCGTAACCTCCTAGTCCGATCAGGCAATCTACCAGCCGCCATCGAGTTGCTTCCCGTGTTGGGTCAATTTCAAGCACGCGGCGATAATCTTCGCTACCACGTACAACCCCCTTCCCGGCCACATAGGTCTGGCCGCGCAAATCGAGAGCACGCACATTATCCGGATCGCGTTTAAGCCAAAAATTGAGGCATGTCATGGCATCGAGCGTGCGGTAAACTCGCAAATAACCCAACGCCAGCGCTTCCCATACCACCGGCGCATCGGTCCGAGAACTGTCCGCCCGCTTCTGAAGATATTCTTCAAACTCGCCCATATCGCCGGCAGCCGACCGAATCAAAGCCCATTCAAACGCGGTTTCATCTGTTGCCCCACCCATACCTCGCTGCGCCAGACGTAATTCTGTAATGGCAGCTTCCGGATCGCCATCCTGCCAAGCAGCGCGGGAGGCCTGCAACCGTATCGAAGGCAAGCCACCCCAGATCCATGCGCACGATGCGAAGGCCTGCCTCGATTGCTCAGGCCGAAAGCGAGCCATGGCGGCCTGTGCGCTACGAAGTTGCAACCATGCCCATGCTGGCGGAATTGCTAGACCAGCCCCCAAGGCAATTAGGCCGCACCATATGGCCAAGCGCGATGAAACCCAAGGAAAACCCCAAAAAGCCACAAAACACCTCTCTAAGGCGCAACGTTTATAATCGGTTGATCTCCGGGCCGCTGGGCCAGCGCGCGGTGCTTGGCCGACAATACTGGCTTGTCCAACTCTCGGTAAAGTAGTGCCAGCGCCTTGTGCGTGGCGATATCGTTTGGGTCCACCTGCAGGGCGGTGGAAAACCATCGCAACGCTTCTCGCACTTGTCCCGCACGCAAGGCAATCTGGGCTATCTCGCGATGCAGCGCCGGATCGTTTGGGCTAGATTGCAACGGACCTCCGATCAAAAATGTTATTCTCTCTAAATCCGCTTTGCGACTCTCAGCCACAGCGCGCGCCTTGGCCGCCTCTTCTGCTTTCCCGGTCCGCGCCAAAGCAAAAGCATACTGATTGTGGGCCACCAAATTATCTGGATTCAGATTCAGCGCATGCCTGAAAATTTGCTCTGCGGCAACCTCGTCGCCATCCAGCAGCGCGAATCCACCGCTTTCAAGCAGTGCCGGGGGGTATTCTGGGTTCCTACGCAGGCATTCAGCCAACGCGGCGCGGCTTTCGGTGGCGCGCCCATTCAACGCCAAGGCACGCACCCATAGCACCTCTACCTCAGGATGATTGGGCAACCGGGCTCTTAACGCCTCCACATGGGCCAACGCTTCGTCCCCTCGGCGGTTTTCCACAAGCTGTGTGGCCAATCGCAGGCGAGCCTCGTCTTGATCGGTATCAATTTCCAAAATCTGGCGGTAGTAGCCAATGGCCAACTCATATCCCTGACGCTGCTCTTCAAGCTTACCTGCCAACAGCAACGCGGCGGTCGATTGGGGGTACCGCGCTCTCCATTCCGCCAAATGCCGGTAAGCCTCGGCCCACCGAAACCTAGTAATAAGTCCGGAAACAAGCCCCTCAAATGCCAGTTCCGAATCTGGGCCATCGGAAGCGCTTCGGGCCGTGAGTTGGGCTTCAACAGCCTCAACCTCGCCCGTCGCTGCCCGCAACAAAAGGCGCTCTAGAACAAGGGCTTCGCTCATGCCGTGCTGCCCCTCGTAACGGTACAGCAGCGCTTCGGCTTCATCGGTTGCACCCGATCGCCGCGCAATTCGAGCCGAAAGAATCAACACTTCAGGATTATCGGGCCGAATGATCGCGCATTTTTGCAGATGGCTGTAAGCTGCGGCATTGTGGCCACGAGCCACATCATTGCGCGCCTGAGCGAGGTGATAGCCAGTCCACAACCATAGCCCAGCAACCGCGATGAATAGCACCACAAGAACCATGGTCACACCAAGGGCAGCGGCGCGTGAGGGATGACGAATCAGCCAAAACAAGGGATACAAAACTAATTTTATGAATCTGATCAAACGGGATTGTGATTGACCAGCCGGAGGGCTCACTGTTCCTTCAGAAACGTTCACTTCAGGTCAATATCGTACGTCTGCGGACCGGCCTTCACTTCGTAGGAGAGATCCGTCTGGTCTTCAAATTTGTATTTGGTAGGGATCTTCACGAATTTCTTGGCATTAGATGCAATGGCCGCGTCTGCCGGGTTACTGGGCTTGTAGCCCTCAGGAATCAACGCGCCGGGAGGTGGCGCAGCACCGGTGATTGGCCCACTCGCACCTCGGGGTCCCCCTGTTGTAGGAGGTGCCAAAAAAGAGGTGTCCACACAAACCTTGAACTTACCCGAGGTGATCTGCGGAACAGAATAACGACCATCATCACCAATGGCGCCCGAATCGCTCACAAGCCCCTCGGTGCTAATGAACGTTACGCTTCCGCCCTTCAGAGCTTTACCGTTGTGGCTAACAGTGCCCGTGATAGAACCGGTCGGCCTTGAACAGCCAGAGAGCAACACCCCAGTAGCAACAAGAAGTGCCAATGCGCGCATAACACCAACAATCGACCGCAGCATAGTCAAATCCTGTGAAACTGGATAAGCCTTAAAACCGGTATGACCACGAAATTTCGGGTGCGCCTCACCAATCGCTTCCAGGTGTTTCCTCACCCGAAGGCGTCATAGCTGACCACCATGTGGTTGGAGATACAGCACTGGCCACAAACTTCACGCTGCCATCGGACAAGCCAACAACAATGCCACCCGAGTGTGGACTGCTTGCGCGGCCACCATCGCACTGCGCGGGGCTACCTTTAGGACTCGACTGAAAAATAGCTGCGGTACCGGTTGGCATCCCTTGATCTGAAGACGAAATCAGCGGGCCCCAGTCTGGCCAGAAGTTGTCGGGGTAATTCCCAGAATTGCAAAGAGACAGTTTTTCGGTGAAGAAAATTGTGTTCGACGTGCCATCCTTGATGCTGGTTGGAAAACGCGATAGGCCAACGCCACCCCACTGGTAGTTGTGGCGGAACAACTGGCCGTTGATGCCGTAACTGGCTCGCCCCTTACCGCCATTATTGTTGTCGAACGTCGTATCCGATGGGCACTTGAAGGTCTTCACAACCGCATTTTGAGCCGGCGAACTCCAAACGCTGTAGGTCTGAAGGTTGCCATTGCGGTCGTCGGCCGGAATTGAAGTCGCCTTGAACAACGAATCCTGCTCGATGAACGGCAAAATGTGCAGCAACAGTCCACCGTTGGACTGGCCTGCGGCTGCAGAACCAGGGCCCGAGTAGAGGCCAATGCTAGGCGGCAGTTTCGACGCGTTCGTATCGGCACAACTGATGGTGGCAAGCGACAACTGCTTGAGGTTGTTGGTGCAGGTCATTCGGTTCGCCGCTTCGCGCACTTTCTGCACTGCGGGAACCAAAAGGCCAATTAGTACCGCGATGATCGCGATGACCACCAGCAGTTCGATCAAGGTGAAACCACGCGCCAAGCGCTGTTTCACCCTGCCCAATGAGAACAGCGAAAGGAGAGGAGTCATGAAGTCACCGTGAAGATCAGGTAAAACTACAATAAGAATGACCAACCTTTACATACTGCACACCATGAAGCTGGTCAAGTTAAAGTGGTTTTCAACGGTTTTAATGAAAAAAAGTCCCATCCACTCCAGCATCACTACTGAACAATCGCCGAACAGACAAACCTACGGCGTTGCCTTGGGGTTTTACCTTGAGCAACTTTGAGTCGAAAATCAGGGGGCTTGGTTCGAAATTCCAAGGTGTCACAGGCGATATGGCATGCTGATTTGTTTAATCTATTGGCAAGGCCCGTGCAGTTTGTGTCAACAAGCCTGCGGCCCAACCAATCAAAACCGAAGAGCCCCGCACGAAGTAAGGGACCACGTGCCAAGTTTCAAAATATGAAGCCACATTTATGCCACTTCACCTCACGCCGTGATTTTTGCGGCAAAGACGGCAGTTGCGCCGAGCGGACATGGGTTTTCAAAGCATCGACAAGAACCTACACAGGATTGTGCCCCCTCATTTTGAGAGTGCGCATGATGGTCATGAAAAGCGCCTGAGTTTGCGCCCCCGCATCGCTACCACTCGCGAAAATGTTCGTGCGGATCAAAACAGCAGGACGGATAGCCTTCTCCCCGCCATTGTTATCAGACGGCACTTCTTTGTGATCAAGTAATGTGAGCGGTTCGTCTCGATGGCGACGTTATGTCCTTTTCTGCTTTTTTTTCAACCGCATTCCGTCCATGATCAGTTGGCTCAATCTTCGATGGAATTCCGACCAGTCGCCCCCGGGGTTGTGGTAATGCCGGATTCGGTTCAGATCCCTCAACAGGTGTGGCAGACACTTCTGCTTCGCAAAACAGGAAACTGAGTTGTAGGCACCCCAGAAATCGGTCACCAACACACCGTTGAAAAATTAACGGCACAGCTGCTTTAGCACACTTCCACCGCGCTTTGGGTCGATCAGGTAGTAGGCTGCGTTCTTGGTAGCCAGACACCACAGCCAGTAGGTTTTTCCCTGTCCTCGCCATTCTGTCTCATCACCGTTGAGGACTCCCTGATTCTGGATTTCAGACACTGTGGCAAACCTGCATCAGTCCGCTTTTGGTCACCTGAAAATGCAGGTTTGCACGCGGGGCAAATGGACTCCCATGTGTTGCATGGAAGCCCATTGAACATCTTTTGGAACACTTTATAACTGCGGCTGAAACGATTCCTCATTTGCGTTGCCGCTTGAATTCCTCAACCATGCACAGCATATGGCGAATGTGCGTGAATGTGATTTCATATTTTGATACTTGGCTCGTGGCCCCTTACTTCGTGCGGGGCTCTTCGGTTTTGCCAGTTGGGGCGCGACACTTTGCCGTGACGAGTTGCACAGCACGACTAAGCCAGTATCAGTCCTTTTTCGCTGGTTGCCCTTCTGGAATCGTCCAGTAGGAGTCGGGATTCAGGTTATGCACTTCCTGAGTCTTGCCCGAGGGCCAATACACCGTGATATTGACAAGATTTGAATGACTTCCTAATCCGAACAGCAATCGCTGATCGCTGCTTGACGCATAGCTGCCACCTGCCTTGGTGAACCGCGTCTGCTTGCCATCGGCTAGTTCCAATACCGCGCGCGCCCCGACAACGTCGGCGCCATTAAGACCGATCAAGCGTAAACCAATCCAGTGTCGGCCTTCTGTGGGCATGACATTCCGCAGCACCGCCACGGGTTCATTCAGGTGACTCACCACTGCATCGGTTTTGCCATCGTTGTCGAGGTCGCCAAAGGCAGCGCCGCGCGCATTGTGCGGGCTACCGATGTAGGGCCAATTCAGAGTTGCCTGAGGTTTGAATTTCCCTGCATCGTTATGGAGAAGCTGCGGCTTTTGCCTGCGGTCGGTTTTGGTGGGGAACCGGATGGCATGCCCGCTCACAATCAGCAGATCTTCCCATCCGTCGAGGTCGTAATCTAAAAAACCGGTTCCCCAACTAACGTACGTACTGCCAATGGCGGCGATTCCAGCCTGAAGTGTCGCATAGGTGAACCGCACCTGTCCGTTGTCTGTGCGGTTTTGGTACAGCGCGGGCAACTCGTTTTCATAATTGGTGACCAACAATGAGGCGCGGCCGGAACGGTCGTAGTCGGCAACCCCGATACCCATACTTCCGTTTTGCATGCCTCGGTCGTCTCGTGCAACTCCGCCCAGCAATCCAAGCTCCTCAAGCGCCAAGACTCCCTGATGGGAGCGATTCAGATAAAGAAAATTGTCATCGGTATCGTTGGCGGTGTAAAGTTCTGGGCGCGCATCGCCATTCACATCGACCAGAACCACACCAATACCACGGCCGTCTTTGCGCAGTTTTTGTTGTTCTGTCACATCTTCAAATGTGCCATCGCGTTTGTTCTTGTAAAGTGAGTGCCTTAGCGGCTTGAATCGTTTCGGTTGGCAGACATCACGTGTTTTGCCGTCATATGTGCAGTCGGTTGGCTGGTTGGTTTCAAAGTCCCAGTCACCGTAGTGACAAACGTAGATTTCCGGAAAACCGTCGCCATCGAGATCGGCGGATGCCGCCGATGTGGACCATTGCGTATCGTTCAGCTTGGCTTTAGCAGTGACATCCACCCAGACTCGGCCCCCTTGGTCATTTTTTTCGTTATGAAGCAATATCAGCCGGTTGTATCCGGTCACCAAAAGGTCGGGCCAGCCGTCGCAGTCGTAGTCGAGCACGGCTGCCCCGTGGCTGTACTGAAAAGCTACTTTGTTCAAACCGGTTGCAGAAGAGGCATCTTGAAAGCTGAATCCTCCCATGTTGCGGTAAAGACTACATGGGTAACCAAGGACCTTTTTGCCTTCGTAGTAACCACCACCCGGAATGAAGATATCCAGAAGACCATCGCGATCAAAATCGATCAGGGCCAACCCGCCGCCAAGGGATTCAATGATAGCAAAATGGGCGGATTCTTCCCCGTTGCGGTAGGTGAAATCGATACCTGAACTGGCAGTGGCGTCGGCAAAAGGCGCAGGTCCCACCGCAACCACAGCATCGTTAGACTGCCTGCTCGGCACCGGACCTACAGTTGGCGCGGGGTTGGAACTGCAACCCGCCAGCACGCCAACCAAGGCAAAGGCAAGAAACCTCCATGGTGCATGTGCGCGCATGAAAACACCAACCTCAAAGGAGTAACTCGATTCTCGGTTCAGCATACGGTCAAAACCATGTTTAAGCTGGACGCATTCCGGGTGGAGAAAATCGTGGCCGGTGGATAATAGAACCCTGCTTTTGATCGTCATTAGCAGGCTCGGGCTTTGCAGTGGGATTCAGCCGGGCGGGCAACACCACCGTAAAGCGGCTTCCCTTGCCCAACTCGCTTTCTAAGAAAATTTCGCCACCCAAAAGCAAACACAGTTCGCGCACAATGGAAAGCCCCAGTCCTGTACCGGAGGCTTCACGGGTAAGGGGGTTACCAGCCTGCCTGAACTTTTCGAATACCAATTCTTTTTCAGATTCAGCCACACCGATACCTGTGTCTTCCACCACCACTTCAAGGTTGTCGCCGTGGATTTCCGCCAAAAGGCAGACTACCCCGCCCGCGGGAGTGAACTTGATGGCATTGCTAAGCAAGTTTTGGAGGATTCTTTGAAACTTGGGCATGTCTTGGCGTAATTTAGTTGGGTTTTCCGACCATGCGCCGCGCAGATCCACCTGTTGGCGCTCCGCCAACGGCCTGAACATGGACAGGGCGGAATCACAGGCTTCATCCAGCCCGAACTCTGTTGGCCTGACTTCCATTTTGCCGGATTCCATCTTGGCCAGATCCAATATATCGCGGACCTGATCCAGTAGTTTCTGGCCGCTGGTACGAATGTTCCCGGCCCATCGCAACTGTTTTTCCGTTAATCCCTCCGATTGCATCAGCACATCTGAAAAACCAAGGATAGAGTTAAGGGGCGTGCGAAGTTCATGGCTCATGGTTGCCAGGAAGTCGTCTTTCAATTTGTTCGATTCATAAAGAGACAGGTTGGCAAGTGCCAGTTCTTCCACCTTGGAATCGAGGTCACCGTTACTGCGCTCTAGATTTTCGCGTGCCGCGGTGAGGTTGCGAAGCATTGTATTGAAGGCAAGGCTCAAATCCTCAAATTCATCTCCCGAATGAATTTCACTGCGAACATTAAGCCGGCCTTCAGTAATGGCATCGCTGACATCTTTTAAGTGCTTTACGGGTTTAACAATCACATAACGCACAATCATATACGTCCCGCCCATGGTTAAAAGTGCGGTAATGAGGGCTGAACTGATAAGGATAGCGCGGTTGAAATGCACCTTGCTTTCCAGCGATTCGGGGGGAACTCGAAGGTCGATTTTAACCAAGGCGAGTAGATCGCCAGCCTTTAAGTCTTGTCTGCGTGTTTCATGACATTTGACGCACGATTCCGTGGCGCGCACGGCTCCGTAAAACCAGTTTCGCGACATCGCCATCAACAATTTATTGTATTCTGCCAAATCGGGATCTGCCAGAAAATCGCGCAAGCGATCGGCACTGTAAAGGTCGCCCGGGCTGTTTTCCTCACGCATCGACCCCGGAACAATCACGCGATAAGCATAGTCTTTCAAACCGGCTGGCCAGGTTTTCTCCTGTTCCTTGTGGAATTCTTCCAGATTGGCTACAGCGGGAATTGTCCCCCGGCACACGGTCAGGATTTTCTCATCCACCACCTGCTGAACCAATAGGCGGCACACGCTGGGAATCTGTTCGTAGGCCAGGTGCTCGGTTTGAACGGCGTAAATCCAGAAACTTGTTGTGATAAGAATCAGTGAAAACGCGCCCAGCAGGAAACGGCATTTCCGCTCGAGGCTGGTTTCACCCAGCAGTTTCTTGAAACTACGGTACGACATGCCCGCTCCCACTCCCACCGGGCTCAATCGGCTGGCATGAAGGACAAAAATGCGCCGACCTGCCGCTTATGACTTGACGAACAACAGTACCCGCACAAGCACCACAGTCCATCCCTTCCCTGCCATACACTGCCAATGATTCCTGATAGCCACCTCGCAGGCCACTACCTCCCACGTAATCGCGGATGGTGGACCCCCTGCTGGCTATGGCGCGGTCCAGCACCGAACAGGCACTTACGAGCAACCTGCCGCACTCCTTGGGTTGAAGGGATGAACCCAACCTCAGCGGGTGAATGCGTGCCTGAAACAACGATTCGTCCGCGTAGATGTTACCAAGACCAACAAGTACGCGTTGGTCCAAGAGGATCGACTTGATAGGCCTTCGGCTACCCGCCAGCGCGGCAAGCCAATCGCTTTTCTTCATGTCCCAAGGTTCCGGGCCTAGGCCCGCCTGCTTAAGTCTTTCCTTCCACCCGTTGGGGCCGGCATGAAACTCCGCCCCGCCAAACCGCCGGATATCGCGGTAGCGCAGATCCATGCCCGCATCGCATTGGAAGCGAAGGTGAACGTGATCTGCCATGGGGAAATCTGCTGGCTGGGTTGTGAGTTGGCCCGTCATTCCCAAGTGAACTAGGACGGTGCCCGGGGCACCCAAATCGATGACAATCCACTTGGCACGGCGCTCGATCGAGTGAACCTTTGATCCTATAATAAAGCGATTCCAGTCGGGGTTCCAAGCGTGGCGCAGCTTGAGTTCGCCATGGGAAACCCCAAGAAAAACACGGCCTATCAGGACCGGTCTCAAGTCTCTTACAACTGTTTCAACTTCAGGCAATTCGGGCATTACGGTTTATCCTCGACTACTATGATACCAGTGAATTCAATGTTGGCTTGTTTCGTGTGATGACGGTTACTGGAAGACTTCCGGATCTGTTTGCTTGACCGATCCCGTGAACCCATCTAGCCTAAATAAAAATCGGTCATGCAGGCCGATGAGGAGAGAGCTATGGCTTCGGCAGTGTCCACCGTTCCGAACGCTGAGGGACGCTTTGGAGCGTTTGGCGGTCGGTATGTGCCTGAAACATTAATTGCAGCACTCGATCAACTCACGGTCGCCTACGACGAGGCGAATGCAGATCCGACGTTTCAGGCCGAATTGGACTACCACCTGAAGTCGTTTGTGGGCAGGCCGTGTCCGCTTTATTTCGCGTCTCGCCTGACAGCAATGGCGGGTGGCGCGCGGATTTATTTCAAGCGCGAAGACCTGAACCACACCGGCGCTCACAAAATCAACAACTCTCTGGGTCAGGCACTGCTGGCCAAGCGCATGGGCAAGCCGCGGATCATTGCTGAAACAGGTGCCGGACAGCACGGCGTTGCCACTGCCACGGCTTGCGCGCTGTTTGGCCTCCCTTGCAAGGTTTACATGGGTGAGGAAGACGTCCGCCGGCAGAAACTGAACGTGTTCAAGATGCGCGCCATGGGAACCGTGGTGGAACCGGTTCGAACCGGTTCGCGCACCCTGCGGGACGCCATTAATGAAGCCATGCGCGACTGGATGGCCAGTGTGGAAACAACCCATTACATTCTTGGAAGCGTTGTTGGTCCGCATCCATTTCCGCGCATCGTTCGCGATTTTCAGGCTGTGATTGGCCGCGAAACACGGGCGCAGTGCCTCGAACAAACAGGCCGCCTGCCCGATGTGGTTATCGCCTGTGTAGGAGGTGGTAGCAATGCCGCCGGCATGTTTTATCCGTTTGTCGATGACCATTCCGTGGAACTGGTAGGCATTGAGGCGGGTGGACGTGGCACCACTGCGGGGCAAAACGCGGCAACGCTGAGTTTCGGGAAGCCCGGTGTGCTGCACGGTGCACTCAGTTACGTTCTGCAAGACCACGATGGCCAGACAGCAGACGTTCACAGTGTTTCGGCAGGCCTCGATTATCCGGGGATTGGGCCGGAACATAGCTACTGGCACGACACCCGCCGCGTGCGCTACACCTCCTGCGACGACACCGAGGCCCTTGAAGGTTTCCATTTGTGCTCGCGCATGGAGGGAATCCTGCCGGCTCTTGAGACGGCGCATGCGATCAAGGAAGCCATGCGGATTGCTGCAAATCGGCCATCGACCGACAATATTGTTGTCTGCTTTTCAGGCCGTGGCGACAAGGATTGCTACGAAATTGCCCGCCTTGAAGGCGAAGACCTCGAAGCCTCAACAGCCCATTGAAATCAGGATCATCATGACTGTCATCTCCCAGTTATTCGACCAACTCCGTCGGGAAAACCGTCGGGCTTTCATTCCCTTCATGACTGCCGGCGACCCCGATTCGGCAACCACCCAAAGGGCTGTGGCCAGGTTGGTCAAGGCTGGGGCTTCGTTGGTGGAAATCGGATTTCCCTACAGCGACCCCATTGCAGATGGCCCCGTGATTCAGGCCAGTTACACCCGCGCACTGGCGTTGCGTCCAATCATGACATCCCTGCTGGAGATGTGCTCGGCGATGCAACACAATCCCGATACAGCTTCTGCGCCACGGGTTGGCATGCTGAGTTACAGCCTTATTCACCGGCGTGAACCCGCTCGTTTCGTGGCAGATGCTGCGAAATCTGGTTTATCAGGCCTTATTGTCCCAGATCTGCCAGTTGAGGAATCCGCCGCTTTGAGATCTCTGTGTGCTGCTGCGGGACTCGATCTAATTCTGCTTGTCACTCCAACCACCCCGAGAGATCGTGCTTTACGCATTCTCGATGCCTGTTCCGGGTTTGTTTACTGCGTCAGTATCGCGGGTATTACCGGGGAGCGCACCGAATTGCCGGCAAGCCTGATCGATCAACTCGGTTGGTTGCGCTGCCAGACAAAATTACCCCTGTGTGTGGGCTTTGGCGTCAGCAGGCCCGATCAAGCCGCCATGCTGCGGCCCCATGTGGATGGTATCATTGTTGGAAGCGCATTAGTGAGACAACTGGACAGGGTGGCGCTTGAAGGCACAGAAGTGGCCCTTGATGCTATCGAAAATTTGGCTAGATCCTTGGTCTCTGCACTCAACACTTGATAAATTGCGAGCTCCTTCATGGCCAAACGCCCCAATCACTCCCACGATCAGGGGCCGCCGCCTGAAGGTACCATTGAGCAAGAATTCGGCGTGCCCATTCCGGGAAAGGTTTTGGCACCCGAACTATGGTGCCAAACCGCCCTTAAAAAACTTCCCCCACTCGGATTTATCGATATCGATGCCCTGTTTGGCAGGCAGGCCCCACTGATTGTTGATGTGGGCTGCGGCAATGGTAGGTACAGCTTGGGCAGCGCGCTTGATCGCCGCGAATTCGATCATCTTGCCGCAGATCTGCTCCCCGTCGTGATTCGATACGCCACACG
Source organism: Candidatus Kuenenia stuttgartensis (assembly GCA_945875585.1). Classification (GTDB taxonomy): domain Bacteria; phylum Planctomycetota; class Planctomycetia; order Gemmatales; family Gemmataceae; genus REEB421. The sequence goes on from CAMCLK010000031.1 coordinate 42,296, forward strand.
CAGGGGCAACCAACGTGGCCTCACCAATCTCAAGTTTTGCGTGGTTGATGGCGAGCGTCTGGTCACACAACTGCTTCCGGCAGCGCGCGTGCGGGAGTTGCACTGCTACCATCCACAACCGTACCCGGGACCTGGCGAAGGACATGGACGCATGATCCAGCCTTTTTTCCTGGCCGAAGTCATTCGTGTTCTAGAACCAGAGGGACTTTTTGTTGTCCAGACAGACAACGACCGCTATTGGCACGATATCCGGATCATGGCAGAGGAGTTTTTTGACTTCCAGCACCATCCAGCACGCTGGCCCGATGCCCCCCGAGGGCGAAGCAGGCGGGAAATCTATGCTCTTCAGAAAGGAATGCCCATCTACAGGGGTATTGGAAAACCAAAGGCAGGAATCACTTATGAAGAGGCCCTGATACGGGCCGGAAACCTCACACGCAGGGGGAGCAAGGAAAAAATCGGGGCAGTGGCTCCCAGCGCAAAGCAGGATTCAACACGAACCCCACCCCGCCACTGCCCCGATGGCCCCTAGAATTGTCACTCCATTCTACCCAATCCCCTCAAGATTGCCAATCAATCTTTGACTTATGACACCAGACTCCACGATTTACCCCTGCAAGAACCTCCCCGCGGCAGATCGGTTTGTATTTCTCATCCACGACCACCCCACCCCTCATTGCGACATCTTGCTGCAGGAGGGCGGAAGATTGCTCAGCTGGTCTGGTGAACCCGGATGTCATTGTCGGACTGGAGCAGCCGTTGTCCAGAGGCCAGACCACAGGTTGTTGTACTTGGATTATGAAGGGCCTGTTTCAGAAAACCGTGGACAAGTTGTGCGGATCGATGGCGGGAACCTCACATGGATCGATTGCTCACCCGAACTTGTCAGAGTCAACCTGCAGGGAAAGCACCATCAAGGCGTACTTGAACTTAAACGAACCGAAGGCCTTCGGTGGATCGTTGCTTGGGAACCATTTGTAAAATAGTTGCAGGCTGCCATCAGGGCGTGGTAGCTACAGGCGACGGTTGTGCAGCATCGAGGTCTGGAGAACGGCCACGGATAATGAGCTTTCCGTCTTGGATACGCAGGTCCACAATCTGGAATTCAGGACGGGCTTTTTCGGCACCAAATCTCAGTACGGCAACAGTTTGCCCCTGATGTCGGTACCAGTGCACCTCAATTCCCGATTGCCGAAGGCTATCCGCAACCTGATCTAGTAGGCTTTGAAAAGGCAAAGGCATTGAGCCCACTTGTGAACGCTGAAACTCAACAATGACTGTGTTGGGTTCCTCTCGCGCCAGCCAAAGACGAACCTGAGACGACAACACTACGCTGCCACCCGGGAAAAGGTATTTGATGCCCACCCGCAAGGCGTCTCCCTGAAATTCAATACGCGGATCTTGCAGGCAATCGGGGAGAAGCGCAGGCTGCAAACCGGTAGAGATCAATCCCTCCTGCAAAGCGCCATTGATTGCGTCTTGCGAGAAGTGAGCAAACCAGTCTCTATCGGCGGCCATTGACGCCATGAATTCGCCGAAATCTGTCACGAACTCTTGGGACAGACGGGTGCGGGCAGGCCCTTCTGGAATAGCCGCACGTGCATAAAATTTAGGTTCATGCCAAAGGATCGTTGAGCAGGCCGCTATGGCGGATCCCGCCAAAACGACCACCAGCACCACTCCAATCCAGAAATTGCGGTACAGCATCACCACTCCCGTCGGCTACCTGAAACATCGGATTACCCGCATCAAGGCTTCAGAATCAAGACAACCGTGAAAATTGCTCTTGTTTCGAAACAGGCACGGTGGTTAGACGACGCATTGGGAGATCGCATTGGGCGAATTCCCCACGCAAAGCAGAGCCAACTTTGGACCGATTCCCCAGAATCATGCAGGCTCCAGACGACGGAATCATTCCGGTCGGCGTTATAAATGCAGATGCGCTTGCGCGCATGACTGCCCGCGAGGCCATGGCTCCACGTTCGAACCAACCCATTAATGCAGATACCGGAAGTCCAGACTGGTTCACAGCACTACAGGAAAGGCGACATGGAAGGCACGGCCTGTGGATTCCACGTCACCTCGAGTTTTCACGCCATGCGCGGGAACGGGTGCTTTGTTTGGGAAACTGCTTAGGAACAGATTGGGTTCATTACGCCATGCACGGGGCACACGTAACCGTTGCTGCTGAGTCGGAATGGCTGGAGTTGATCCGCCAGAATTTTGTCTGGCGCGGGTTGGCAGCCGACACGATGTCTGTTCGGGGTCCAAGCTTGCACCTGCTGGATGAATCTGTCGATGTTGTTGCCGCCAATTGGCTTGACGACGACGAGGCCCCCCTGAAATGGTCCAACGAAGTTGCCAGAATCCTGAAACCGGGCGGTAAGATTCTAGCTTTGGTACGGGCTCGATGGAACATCCACGAAGTCACCAGGTTGAGGTGGTGGCGGCCCAAAGGATACTGGACGCGTTCAAATCTGGCGAAATTATTACCCGATTTTGAGGAAGTACGCGTCAGACAACGCCAACTCAGACGCGGTGAAGTTCCAAGTATGCTCAGATTCATCCCACTGCCTGTCATGGAGCGCCTTGCAGGCAACGTGTTGGTCCTCAAGGCATTCAAGCCGCTCACCGCAACTATTCCTATGCGTCAGGCAGCCTGATTCGTTATGGTGGATCCCATGAGGGGATCGCTTTACACCCTTGGCCACAGCACCCTGGATGCTCCGGCATTCGTCGAATTGTGCCGTCAGGCTGGAATCGACGCCATTGCTGACGTTCGCTCGGTTCCCTACAGCCGTCGCGCACCTCATCATAACCGTGAACCGCTGTCGGCATTTCTAAAACAATCGGGCATTGCCTATGTGTATTTGGGGCATCTTTTGGGAGGCCGTCCGGGGCGCCCCTCCCTATTCCTCTCATCGGGTCGTGCCGACTACCGCGCAATGCGCGTTTCGCCTGAATTTCTTTCAGGAATCGAAAGACTCCGTTCGGGTCTGGAGCGTTTCAATATCGGACTCATGTGCGGCGAGGAAGATCCCATCACGTGTCATCGTTGCCTTCTGATCGCGCCTCACCTGAAAACCATTGGCTTGACGCCAGCACACATCCGCAAAGGCGGAAGAATTGAAAGTCATAAGGACTTTGAAGATCGCCTGATGAATGCCTGTGGTGTTGAGTGCCCTCAAGGCGACCTCTTCGATGACCGGGAAACCATGCTTGACAGAGCTATTGAGCAAATGGCAGATCGCCATGCTTTTAGAACCGAAGCCAACGAGGATCATGCCAGCGAGTAACGCCACAACACGCACGGCAGGCTTCCATGAAACAACGGCACGCGGTCGTGCGAGCTCACGCCAATTCCCTGCCCGAAAGCAGCGGCAAGTGACGCGTCAGAAGTGAAGAGCGCCACGTTCCACCCTGCACCAACAGAGGCAACACGCTCTCCGAACTGCTTATAAAGCCCACGCAATTCACGCGCTTCGCCGAGGCGTTCACCAAAAGGCGGGTTGGTTATGATCCATCCGGGGGGGCCAGCCGGAAGCCTCACGTGGCACGCGTCCGCGTGAATTGGCTTCATACGCCGGCCAAGCCCCGCGGCACGGATACACGCCGCGGCAAGCGATACTGCACTTTCATCCATATCCGACAAATGGATCAGAGATAATGTTTCATGCGGCACCGTACGCCGCAATCTCTCGCGCAGTACCGAAAACAGTTCAGCGCGGTAATCGCGCCAGCCCTGAAAGGCGAACGTTCGGGTCAAACCCGGGGCAACTCCATGAGCCCTCCAAGCGGCTTCGATCCCGATGGTCCCAGACCCGCAAAACGGATCCACTAACGGAACATTGCCTGGCCATTTCGATGCAGCCACAAGGGCGGAAGCCAGCGACTCGCTTAAAGGGGCCGGAGGTTGCGCCACGCGGTAACCACGTTTGTGGAGCGATGCCCCGGAACTATCAAGGCTAAGAATGGCATGGTTTCTGGCCAAGTGAAGGTTGAAGGCTACGCTGGGCTGCGTGGGGTTAACGTAAGGCCTGCGGCCAATCTTTTGGACGAACTGATCACAAACCGCATCTTTAACACGGCGGGAAGCATACTGGCTGTGAGTGATGCCAGAATCACGCACATTGGCATCCACGGCCAATGTTTGGTCTGGAGTCATGTAGCGGCTCCAGTCGACGGAGCCTACGGCTTCGTAAAGTTCATCCGAATTGTGAACGGGAGCTTCAAGCACTGGAACCAAAATGCGAATGGCTGTCCGCAGACACATATTGGCTCGGTAAAGATCTGACTGCGACGCTTTGAATGCCACACCACCCGAGGTTGCAGTAACCTCAGGCAGACCGGCATCCTTGAGTTCCTGTTCCAGAAACGGCTCAATACCCTTGCCACAGGTTGCAAATGCGCGCACGGGCCAGTCAAACATCAAGAACTCCGCCAATACCGTGGAACCGAACTTCAAAAACCAATTACACTGAAAAATTCCAGTTAATCTGAGATGTATCCGTTTTATTCGGGCACTCTCCCGAATATGCAGACAAACTAACGACGCGCCAACGACTCAGCCCAAACAGCCAGCCTGACAAGGCCTTCTTCATCCATCCCCTGACGAAATTGCGCGGGGCTGTCGGAACCGGTTGAAAACTCAAGCGCTGAGAGTGCTGGGCCGAACAAGGCCGCACCACCATCGCTGCCCAGCGACGGATCCCCACGGGACAACCAGAACAGTGCCATCACAGCATGCCTAGATTCATCCCACCTGCCATTTTTCAGGGCTGCTACCGCCACGGGCGCAATTTTGCGGAGCAATGCCCGACGCGACTCTTGATTTAGTTCAGCACTTTTTGCGGTTACGGTACGCCATTCCGACAGCTCGGAAAGAAGAGATTTGGCTGTGGCTGCCACAGCATTTGGCCGGGTACCACTCACCGCTTTCGACCAAGCATCGATCTTTTGGCGCATGGCTGGCCGACCTGATAATTCCGGCGCCATGGACAATGTCCATGAGCACGCGATTTGGGTTCCCGGCGCCAAGCCAGCAGCACGCATCGTCGGGAAGAGCCGTTTTTGCTTCCAGCTGTCGGCTGACGGCCTCAATCCGGAATGGCATGAGAAGCAATCCATATCCGAAAATTCCGGCCACACCACCGAAGCGTTCTGGGCATGCATGGCTGAAAGGCCTACGGCATGTTCAGCAGCAACAGACTGTCCCACCACAAACATGCTCGCCATGCGACCATCCAACTCTGGGTATTGCTTCTGATTCCAATGCGGAGGCAGGCGCAGTTGGTAAGTGGCGGCTTCGTAAAGCAATCTCGGATGACCTGCTGCCATGATGTCGTGATTGCAATCGCGCGTAGGCTCAATGGCAGATCCTGGGCTACCCACGTGACACGATGCGCACAAATCTGCCTGCACCTCGAGACGGGTGAGTGGTGCTAGGCCTGCCCGAGCCCACATCTCGAGATTACTGTCCGACTTCCAAGTGCCTTCCGTACGACCTGTTGGCCCCCAGTTCACATGCTCCTTCAAGTACTCAGAAGTCGCATGCCCGGCAGACGTATGACACGACTCGCAACCAACTCCTGTGCCCTTCACAGCAGCACGGTCGAATTGATCCGCCAATTTCTCATTGTTCCAGATTTCAGCCTGCTGCTCCGCAGCTAGGCGAGCTACTTCAGGATGGGCATGGCAAGCAAGGCAACGGGCATCGCGATGAGCAGGCTTACCGGGGCCATTCAGGTTTTCTGCTATTTTTTTGCTACGGTCGCTTTTCAACACTTCATAGGCATTGGCGTGCGGGTCGCGGTTCAGCCAGGCAGTCGATTCATTTTGAAAAACAGGTTTGCTGGAAAGGGGTTCGAGCCGACCGTGACACCCTTGTGAAGCGCACGACATCGAACCGGAAATGCTATGGAGTGCCTGAGAAAGTTCGGTGGAACCGGAACTGGCGGACACGATTGGGGATGGAGCAAGAGGTTCAGCAGTTCCCGCCGAAGACCAAGCCAATACCGACAAAACAGCAGCAAGTGGCAGGGTCAGAACAACTATGGCGCGCAGCATGACCAGGCACCTCAAAGCACACCGGAACGGGACAATCGGACAGACCCGATGAACTTATCTGGTAGAATAGCAAATCGCCCCGGATGAAACCGGAGTAGACCAGCAACTTTCGCGAGGATTTCCCATGACACTGCCCGTGGTCGCCATCGTGGGTCGGCCAAACGTAGGCAAGTCGGCCCTTTTCAACTGCCTGGCGCGCCGGCGCATCGCCATCGTTGATCCGACAGCAGGAGTAACGCGCGACCGCGTGATGGCGCCCATATCGTGGATCGACACCACGTTTGACCTAACCGACACCGGCGGAATTGGAGTCGTAGACTGCGACGATCTGAGTGAGGAAATCGAGAACCAGATTCGAATTGGCATGGAACAAGCGCACGTTCTGGTGTTTGTGGTGGATGTGCGAGCGGGAATCACACCGCTGGACCATCGCGTGGCAGATCGCCTTCGCACGCTGAACAAACCGATTATTCTTGTTGCCAATAAATGCGATGTCCCCGAAATCGACCAGCAGGCCGTGGAACTTTACGGGTTGGGGCTTGGTGATCCGTTGTGCTTCAGTGCTATGCACGGCCGCAACCGGGATGTGCTGCTGGATGCGATTCAGAAAATGGTTCCTGTTGCTCCAGCCCCTGTGGACCCTGTTCTGAAATTGGCTGTGGTTGGCAGGCGCAATACAGGCAAGAGTACTTTCATCAATTCCTTGGCTGGACAAGACCGCGTGATTGTCAGCGAGGTAGCCGGAACAACACGCGACAGCATCGATGTGCGATTTGAAAAAGACGGAATGGCCTTACTGGCGATTGATACAGCAGGTGTCCGGAAGCGCCGCAGTGTGAAGGAAAACATTGATTTTTATAGTCTGACTCGGGCCCAGAGGTCGATTAGGCGAGCAGACGTTGTTCTTCTGTTCATGGAACCAAGACTTCGAATCTCGCGTGTCGACAAGCAGTTGGCCGAGTACGTTCTGGAACTTTCCAAACCCGCTATTTTTGTCATCAACAAATGGGACTTGGTCAAAGGCCGAATGACCATGGAGCAGATGGGCGACTATGTCAGGAAGGTATTCCCCAGCCTGACGCATGTCCCTATCGCATTTATTACTGCAATCACTGGCAAAAATGTGCCTATGCTTGTGGATCTGACACGCAGCCTTAACAAACAGGCCTCCTACCGGGTTGGAACTCCCGAACTCAACCGGGTGATCCAGGAAGCGCTGGAAACAACGCCTCCGCCCATGCGGAAGAGGAAAAATCCTAGGGTCTATTTTGCCACCCAGGCAAGTACCAATCCGCCTACCTTGGTTCTGTTTTGCAATGGCAAGGGGCTTTTCGACCCACCCTACCTCCGCTATTTGGAAAAATACATCCGCGAGCATCTTGGCTTTGGTGATGTTCCGATGAAACTTGTCATTCAGGGCCGTAACCAGAAGGGCGCAACGGGCAAACGCGAGGCGGAAGTAGCCGAGGAGGCAGAAGCCACCCGTGTGCACCCTTCCAATCGAAGGCGGGTTGGCAAACCAGCTCCAGTAGCAGAGCCAGAATCGGCAGCACCTGTCGAAAAACCAAGGCGCCGCGGCAAACCTGGGCCAAAGTCAGCACCCGGTACGTGGTCGATTTAATCTAGGCTGGATCGTGACCGCCCGGACAGCCCGGGCGGCATCGCAATACACGCAAAACGCCGCGCCAAGTTCCACGGAATCCACCATATTTGTGGATGCTCTCAAGCATGTATTGGCTGCATGTTGGCGTATAGCGACACAAACCCGACGGAATAACAGGATGGAGAATGAGCCTGTAACAGGCCACCATCGCCCCTACTGCCAACCCTACGGCACGATCGACCCAAGACAGAATCACGGTACCGAAGGCCCGGACCGATCGGTTTCAATTCGTTGAATGGCCTTGCGAATTACCTGACCGATCAGATCCACCAGCATGGCATCAAGCGCTGCCCCTTTGGGCAGTTTTGCAGATCGCGCAGACACGATGAGATCGAATCCAGCTGGAAGATCGGGGCGCGCCCGCCGAAAAGCATCACGCAAGCGCCGCCTTATCCGGTTACGCATCACCCCCCCACCCGCCACACGCTTGGAAACACTGAGCCCCAGTCGCGTGTACCCAATTCCATTGCCTACCGCGTGAACCGACAAATGAGCATTGGAACGCGAGCAGCGTGTGCCAAAAACATGATCAAACTGTGCCGTCGAGCGAAGCTTCAGTGCTTGCGGCATGCCCGCGCGCCGTATGGGAAAGGGGCGCGCAGGTGGAATAACTCCGCCACCTTCAAGGGGCACAGTCAAGCCCCCCAAGGCAGGGCCGCTCGCGGTTGCTGCGGATGAATTCTCGACAATTCTTCGAGCAATTCGCGGCCGCGATCGTCGCGGACCGGTGGTGCCATGATTTTGATTTCAATGTGCATGTCTCCACCACCCAACCCCATTCCCTTCAAGCGCAACTTCTGGCCGCTGGAAGCACCGGGAGGAATTTTCACTGTTAGTCTGGCGCCTTCAAGGGTGGGGACATCGATCTTGGCGCCAAGGGCCGCCTCAGGCAAAGAAATTGGCACATCGAGGATAATGTCCAGTCCATCGCGTCTAAAAAATGCGTGTGGGGCGTACTGGATGGCAACAATCAGGTCTCCGCCACCGTCTCCCTGCCCCGCCAGTTTGAGTTTTCGGTCTTCAGCAATCCCAGCGGGAATGGTTAGTTCGAGGTCTTTTTCCCCATACCGAAACGACCGTTTACCGCCCGAATGTGCCAATTCCAGCGGAATTGTCATGGTAACCATCGTTGGCTCAGGAGCAGCCCTGCCCCGACGGGTTCGGGACCTGCCACGGCCACCAAACATTCCACCAAGAATGTCGTTCAGGTCCATCTGCGAACCGTCGAACCCGGCGCCCGCACCCTGACCAAACGGATTTCCTTGTTGGGGACCAGCAAATCCAAACTGGTCGTACTGCTGTTTTTTTTGCTCGTCATTCAGGATTTCGTAGGCATCCTGAACTTCCTTGAACCTAGATTCGGCGGATTTATCTCCCGGATTACGGTCGGGGTGGAATTCCCGAGCCAGTTTCCTATACGCTTTCTTGATATCATCCTGAGTGCCGGTGCGGTTGACACCGAGCACCTCGTAGGGATCACGAGGCATAAGTTCTGGACCCTGTGCACGCATGGTTGATCACGAACACATTCTAACCACACTCGGCCGCGCGAACATGGCGACCCGTGGTATCATGTCTGGCGGGCAAGCGAAGTGATGGCACGTCAAGCCAGGGGTACGACCATTCGAAAACCGGTCGTTCCAGAGATTCAGGCCCGTGAGTGGGTCATTGCCTGCCACGGATATGCCGAGGCAGAGCACGAGGCTATTGCCCCGTTGCGTCGCCAGTTCGCAGATTCATGGACAGGGCCCGGCAAAGGATCCATGCGGCACATGGAAGACCAGACGGCGGTGGCCCTTGAGGCTGTACGTCTGGCTCGCTTGATGGCCCCAAATCTCGCATTCGATGACTGGGCAGTATTAGCCTGCCCGCTGCTACCCGGCCGCACCACATTCCGCGACAACCTCAAGCGCTATGCCGAAGACGGCGCTTGGGCTATCTCGCCCCAAGTAATTCCCCAGTGCTCGCTTCACTCGCTTCCCGGTCAGGTTTCCATCATTTTGGGAGCGCATGGGCCCAATCTTGGCATCGGCGGGTGGCCAGGAACAGAAGATCAGGTCTGGTCCGCTGCATGGGCCATCGATCTGGCTGTTGAGCCTCAAGGTTTATGGCTGATCTGGACCGGTCTCGAAACTGACCTGCATCCCGGCGGCACGTCTTCCACCCGGCTTCGAGCTCTGGCCGTAGCCCTTTCGCGCACGCCCGATAGCCAAGATCTTGATGGCAAATGGCGGCTCGCTATTGGGGCCCCTAATCCAGCCGATTCGCCATGGTGCCCTTGGAAAGCCGGTTCCCTCCTGCAAGATCAATGCTCCCCTTGGTCTGCCACGGTTGGGGCTTCTTCACTTTCTTTGCGATTCGTACCGCCCGGACAGAATACATGATTGGCGACACCGAAATCTGGATCACGGGAATAGGTGCCGTCTCTCCCCTTGGGTGTGGCATTGAGGCCATTTCCACCAGTGTGCTGGCAGGCAAAACGTCGATTGGTCCCATCACGCATTTCGACACCTCAACACATGCGAGCAAAATAGCCAGCCATATCGGGCTTATTCCTGATTCCCCATGGCCAGTGCATCCAGCCTTGCCCCCAACGGGCAAGCTGATCGAAACGTGTTCTGCCTTGGCTTTGGATAACGCTGGCTGGCACCCCGCAAGCGGTCGACTTGGTGTGGTTCTGGGTGTGGGCCCCGATTGGATGCTGTCGTGGGAATCCACATGGGGGCCCGTTCCAACGGGAACCTTATATCAGCCGGGCTCGCCATTCCCTTCGTACACCGACCTGCTTGCCAGTCATTGGCTAGGCACCATGGCCCCCTCCATTCAACTGTCGAGTGCGTGTGCCAGTGGCAATCACGCCTTGGCTTTGGCGGCAGCCATGCTCAAAGGGGGTGCTGCAGATGCTGTTCTTGCCGGAGCAGCAGCTGTGAACACCACGCCGCTCACACTTGCCGTTTTTGGAAACCTCCGGGCCACTTCTCGACGCAATGACGATCCCACCCGCGCTTGCAGGCCTTTCGACCGAGAACGCGACGGGTTTGTCATGGGGGATGGCGGCGCTCTATTCGTGCTGGAAACCGCCACGCGCGCACGCGCCCGAGGAGCAAGGCCGCTTGCCATTTTGGCGGGCTGGGGGATGACCAGTGATGCCCATCACCTTGTCATGCCCTCTACAGACCAAACGCATGTGGTCTCCGCCATGAGGCAGGCACTTGAACGTGCCAAGGTCACTCCAAGTGAGCCCGGGTACATCAACGCTCATGCTCCAGGAACGCCAGCTGGCGATGCCATGGAAGCCCAAGCCATCAGGCAAGTAGCATCGGACACAGGAATTTCCGCACCTGTCAGCTCCACCAAGGCCGCAACTGGCCACCTGCTGGCCGCAGCTGCTTCACTCGAACTGGCGATTGGCATCGGATGCCTAGAACGTCAGGCCATTCCTGCCACGCTCAACCTCGATACCGTTGACACCTCGTGTGAAGGCATCGATCACGTTCATGGCGAATCCCGCAGCACACCTCTGCGGTGGATACTTTCCAATGCCTTTGGATTTGGCGGCAGCAACTGCAGTGTTGTATTGAGACTCCCACCCAAACTTTAGCCAATCCCCCTAAATTCGCTTGATCCCGTATCGTTCGATGATAAACTGTCCAAAATCTGTTCCGCTCCTTTGTCCCGGAGTCGTCATGACTATTTCTCATCCTTGGTTCAATCTGCTCAATTCCCCTAAGAAAACCGCCAAGCGCGGCTTCAATCAACCATTATCACGCCAATTAATCCTAGAATGCTTGGAAGAGCGCGCCGCCCCTGGAGATCTGCTCGGAGTTGGCCTGACACAGGCAGCCATGTTCACAGCTGCTCGCCCCGGAATCTCAACTCCCTCGATCTCCGCACCAACTACCAAGCCAACAACAGCCCCAGCCAACTCATCCCCAACCATATCCTTGCCGTACGGTGTTATTGCTGCTGGCCTCACTGCACCTTCACGCCTCCCCCCTTCACCCCAGGCACCCAGCGCGCCATCAACCACCAATCCAGACCTCTGGAATGCTTTTGATGGTTCATCATGGTCTGGAGCCACAAGTGGCAGCAGTTCCTTACCTTCAGGTTCCCAAAGCGCCATAACCGTGGGAGCCGGGTTGGTTGGTTCGGGTAGCCCTACTGGTGCTAATTCCGGGATTCAAGGCTACTCTCTGCCTCCTTCCACTGGCGGAGGCATCGTTGCCTCGCCTGTTATTGGAATCCTGCCAGTTACACCACCTTCAAAATTGCCCACACCGCTGCCCCCTATTGGCACCAATCCCGGCACGGGAGTTCCTGTTGCTCCGCCAGTCTCAAGTCCTGTGTCTACCATTACCTTCAGAGGGATCTCGCCAGATACTGGTGCAAGCAACACCGACCGGATTACCCTATCGAAGCGACCTATCATTCTTGGAACGGCTCCCTCCGGCATGCAGGTTCAGGTTGTCAGCAATGGCCAAATCATCGGCAATGCTACAGCCAATGCTGCTAGCCAATTCAGTGCACCATTGACGCTTAATCTGGTTGACGGCTCCCACCAGTTCCAATTGCGCGGCATGCGTTCAGGAGTGCAAGTCGCCTCAGCCACGGCATCGTTGACCGTTGACTCTGTTGCACCGCAAATCACAATCTCGGCCACCGCCGCTGTGACTGCAGGCAAATCACTTCAGGTAACTGCATCTTCTTCTGAAGGTGGGATACTGGCAGTCGATGTGGATCTGAATCGAGATGGTGCTTACTCAGGTTCCGAATTGTCGTACAGATCACTTTCTTCTGGTTCTACTATTACCCTATCTCAGGTAACCCTTGAAGGCACATACAAAATCCGCGCACGCCAGACAGATGTTGCCGGCAATATGGGCGCCGCAGCGGAGTCGAGCGTAGTCGACCCGTACGCGGGCTTTGTGGGTGACAGCCAGTTGAAGGCGATGGTTCAGCCCGTGCTGCGGGAGTTAGGTTACACAGCCAAATGGGATGGCAAGGCTGTGAATATTCCTGCAAACTACAGGCCAACAGATGCAAAGCTGACGGAACCAATAGTGATCAGTGTTCGATGTATAGCTCCACAACTCTTTGGCGACTTCCAAAAGCAGTTGACTGGCATGGGAATGACAATTGCCGCAGTTCAGGAGCGCGATTTGATGGTTGATGGTTCAATTTCGCTATCTCAAGTTTTGCGTTTGCCTTCAATCAATGGTTTTTCTACAGCCAGCTATGTGGCAGCAGCCAGGACGAGAGTAGGATCAGCCCAGAATCAAGGCATTCCGGTAATGAGAATCCCACAATTCCAACAATTGACGGGTGCTATTGGAACCGGAGTTACCGTAGGAGTTATTTCTGATTCAGCCAATGCGATTGGAACAGGTGTGGCAGGATCAATTGCTTCTGGTGACCTACCTGCCAATACCACAGTGCTCTATGACGATCCAACAGGCACGGATGAAGGCCGGGCGATGATGGAAATAATCTACGATGCCGCTCCTGGAGCGAATCTGGCATTTAGTTCACGGGGACCTACTCCCTTAACCTTCGCAAACTCAGTCACAAATTTGGCTGCTTTCGGTTGCGAAGTAATCACAGATGATATCGTTTTCTTTTCACAGCCAATGTTCAATGACGGGCGCGTCAGCCAAGCTGTGGAAACTGTCAATTCAGCAGGTGTTGTGTACACGAGTGCCTTTGGAAATGCTCAAGACTGGGGATGGGTTGGCGATTGGAGATCAACTCAGGCTAGGATCGGCACAGGTACCAATATTGTTACTGGCACATTCCTGACATTCTCAGCTTCCGATTACCTTCAAAACATGACAATCGCCAATGGCGATACTGTCAATCTTGCTTTCCAATGGGATTCCGCATACCTCGAAGGCGGATCAACATTACCCAATTACCAGGTTCGCAATGACCTCGATCTTTATCTGATTGACTTGAGTACCGGTGCCATAGTCGCCGCCGCAACCACCATCAATCAAAACACGGACCAAGCATATGAACAGCTTGGTTACACCAACGCGTCCACCAACACAAGTTATGCTTTGGCTGTAAATCTTTTTTCAGGCGCGGCACCAAGCCACCTTGCATGGATCAACTATGGCGACAATGTGACCGCCCAAGGTCAGGGAGCCACCACAACCCAAGGCACCCCGACCGCCCGAAATGCGATTGGCGTGGCTGCGGCCAATTGGCAGACACCGAGTATTCCAGAGCCTTTCACCTCACTGGGTGGACTACTGCCCTTCTATTTTGACACCTACACGGGCGCGCGTTTGGCAACTCCAGACTTGCGTCAAAAACCAGATATCACCGCTCCGGATGGTGTCACAACAACCGTTCCAGGGTTTGCACCGTTTTTCGGTACATCCGCGGCAGCACCTCAGGTTGCAGCCGCAGCCGCGCTATTACTCTCATCTGCGCCCACCGCCACCAATGACCAGATCTTCTTCCACTTGCTGTCAACTGCCAGAAACATTTACGCTCCAGGCTCTGCAAATTTGGTCGGCACCGGTATGACCACGCTGGCAGTCATCAATCCTGTGACGCCTGGCGATGCCAGTGGGGATGAGCTGAATCCCACCAACCTTGGCACCGTGGGCAGATCCAATCTGATCGTGCAAAATCAATCGATAGGACGCCTTAATGGAGTTCCGGATGTTGATTGGTTCATTGCACGAGCATCCTCCAACGGCACATTCAATATCAACTTCCTGAACGGCCCCAGCGGTTCACTGGAATTGCGCCTCTTCACACTTGGGCCACGTGTTAATCTGGTGGAGCGTGCCCGTAGCGTGGCACCGGGACTGCTAACCCGCCAACTGGCTATTAATGTTACTGCCAACCAGCTTGTTTACATTAAGGTCAATGGCCGAAGCACTACGGCAGGGAATGCGGGGCAGGCCCTTTATCAATTCAGGCTCAACATTTCCTGAATTCAAACAAGCCAGATATAAAAGCGAATAGGCCGGGACAATTGTCCCGGCCTATTCGCTTTTACATTCAAGACACATCCTAGAACAGGAAGTGGAATTCGATGCTTGGCCCTTGGAAGAAGTTCGAACTGGTATTCGTGTTAACGACCGGATTGGTGATGTTGAAGTCAATCAAGTCGGCGCTCTGAGCCACTCCCACGAGCCAGAGCAAGTTGTACCCGCCCCGAACCTTGAATTTTTCGAACATGTTCCATTCAAGGTTGAAACCCATCTGGAAGAGTTGCGAATAACCTGTGTTGGTTTTATTGCGGGTGAAAATGTTGAAACCATCGCCCCGGTTTAGCGACATGTTCCTTTCCATGAAGTTAGCCATGAACGCTGTCTTTGCTTCGCTTGTGAAAGAAAACCCGTAGAGGATGCGCGTGGCGTATTCCAAACCAATCTGAGGCCCAACCATGCGGTTATAGGTGCTGGTGAGATAGTTGGTCTGGAGGAGTGGATTCGCCTGCCCAAGGTTGTTGAGAATGCTGCCGTCGTCTGTGAAGAATGTGGTGCCCTGTTGGTAATCGAAGTACCGGACTCCCAGAATCAGGTCGAATTCACGGTGAGCCAACCCGGTCATGCGGTAGTTGCCTTCAAGATTTCCCATAGCTACCGATTGGCTAATGGAAATGGTATCGGCCTGAAGCCCCACACCGTTGTTGCCAGATAGGCCAAGCGGCACGCCAATGTAGGGTACGTTCAGCTGCCCGGCCGAGGTGATTGAGGCACTGGAAGTCTTTTCTGGTAGATAAAAACCAGTCACTTCGAACTGCTGATTATCGATCAGGCAACCGAGTGTTCCAATGACTCCCCAATTCATATTGGGGCTTATCACATTATAACTGTAGTTAGGTGTGGCGTCAAAAGGGATCGGTGTCCCGTTATCAACATTACCAGGCACGTTGTAAGAAAGCGGAAGAGGCGAAACAGACCCGAGTTGGAGCCCGAGAGCACCGATGTGCACGAAAATCCGCTTTTCCTGCTCATAAGGGTTTTCGATGAAGGCACCCGGGCTGTTGGCCGGCAAACTAACACCGCCATCGGGCCCTGGAGGCGCCGCGTAGGGGCTAATTGGCCCGGGAACCAGTCCGCCTCCGCCTCCATAGCCTGGGGGCGGATATGCCGGCCCAGAAGGCACGGGTTCTGGAATCATGCCAGGGGGAGCACCCGCTGGCAGAGATTGAGCCCCAACAGAGCTGCCGTGCCCCAAAAGGCCTATTACCGTCATTGCGGCCCAAGCGCGCCACTGCCTCATGACTTCACCCCCATACCACGATTGAGCCGATTGCGGTTCAACCCGCCAAATCCACATTGTCCTCATCGGCCATACAGGCGTTGCGCTACAGTAATTCGTTAACACCGGATCTTTTTGCCAACTCGGATCAACCGTTCCGAACGATCCATAGGAATGCCCCGCCAGATGCAGGACCATGCCTTGACGTGACGTGGAAGACCATTATCCTGATGTTTTGCCCTGTGCGGGTCTATTGAGACAGTTTCCCATGAAC